>CAYVOK010000046.1:0-19150 GCA_964453335.1 uncultured Acidimicrobiaceae bacterium | reverse complement strand
GGCGTCCTCGATGGGGGCGAGCCGGTTGGAACGGTGGGGCATGGTGCTTCCTGTCTACGCGGTGCGTGGGAGGGGTGCGACGACGAGCTCGACGTCGTCGCCGAGGCGACGGCACGAGATCGGCACGCCGCGCCAGAACTCGGTGATGGTGGGGGCGCCGGGGCCGGCGAAGAGGGGGCGGGCATCGTCGCCGCCGGCGAGGGCGGGGGCGAGGTGCAGCACGTAGCGGTCGACGAGACCGGCGCGGTGGAACGCCCCGGCGACGGTCGGTCCGCCTTCGACGAGCAGTTGGAGGACGCCATCAGCGGCGAGGGCCGCGAGCACGTCCTCGAGCGGCCCGGTCATCTCCGTGCAGGGGTGGACCTTCGCCCCGGCGGGCGCGGTCCCGAGCACGATGCGGCGCGGGTCCGGTCCGGGCACGTGCCGCACGGTGAGTTCGGGGTCGTCGGCGCGCACGGTGCCGGCGCCGACGAGCACGGCGTCGGACGCCGCCCGCAGTTCGTGCACGGCGATCCGGGCGACATCACCGGTGATCCAACGGCTGGTTCCGTCGGGGGCGGCGGTGCGGCCGTCGAGCGTCCCGGCGAGCTTGAGGACGACGAGGGGTCGGCCGGTGCGCCGGTGGTGGAGGTAGGCGGCGAGCTGCTCCGCGACCTCGTCGGCGCGCACGCCGACAGCGACCTCGACGCCGGCGGCGCGGAGTGCGGCGATCCCGCTGCCGGCCACGTTGCGGTCGGGGTCGACGACGCCGACGACGACCCGCTCGACGCCGGCGGCGAGGATCGCCTCGGTGCAGGGGCCGGTGCGGCCGGTGTGCGAGCACGGTTCGAGGGTCACGGCGAGGGTCGCCCCGGTGGTGTCCGCCCCGGCGGCGCGGGCGGCGTCGAGCGCGACGATCTCGGCGTGGCGACCGCCCGGCGGTTCGGTCGCCCCGGTGAACACTCCGCCCGCACGGGTGCGCAGGACGGCGCCGACCCACGGGTTCGGCGGGGTGCGGTGGCGGACGGTGGCGGCGACGGTGATCGCGTCGGCCATGAGATCGGCATCCACCCGTCGTGCTCCTTTCCGCTCGGTGAGCGTGCACGACGGGACGTCACGACCCCCGTCCGGGCGGACGGGTACGACGGGACGGCATCGGACACGACTCGTTCCCATCCGGACTGTGACCGTCGGCCCCGGAGTTCCACCGGGTCGACCCGCCGATCATGCGATCGGTGGGCTCGCGGGCTGTGACCGCCGGTCGGGAATTCCACCCAACCCCACGAGTTGTGTTGCGAACCTTGACTCGATTGTCAGGTCGCATCGTAGGGGATCGCGCTCGGAGCCGGGCAAACGCCTGCGGTCAGGCGCCGTCGAGCCAGCTCGGGGCGCGTTCGAGCAGGTAGTGGCTGACCTGCTTGCACCGCTCGAGTTCGTCACAGAGCAACTGCTGGCCACCGAAGACCTTCGCAAGCGACACCTCGGCCTTCGCAGTGATCGTGATGGTGCGCTCGGGGGCGTCGGTGACGGTCGCCGTGGAGTCGATGGCGGACACCTCGAGGGGGAGGTCCGGGCCACCGAGGCCGGCGAGGTCGGTGGCGAGCACCAGCAGGTCCGGCAGGTGCAGCAACGGGGGGAGCGACCAGTTGAACACCACCGGGAACTGGAACGCGTCCGGCGGTTCCTCGTCGTCGCCGAGGCCCACGACGGTGTCCTCGAAGGACAGCAGCGTGCGCGGGTCGACGTCGATCGAGAGGTGCAGGTGCACCGGGCCCTCGCACGCCTCCTCCGGATGGAGTTCGACCTCCCACGTCTGGCGCAGGGAGTAGGTCTCCACGAAGTGGCGCTCCTCGTGGATGTGGAAGCCGTGGTCGACGGCGTGATCCTTGAGGTCGGCGACGAATCCCGGAACGTCGATGACGGCCAACTGGGGCTGCTCCTGGCTGATCGGACGGACCTCGACGGCCCGAGGGGCAGCGTAGCCCCGACCCTGGGACCGTTCTCCTCGGAACCGATCGTCGTACGATCCGGGTGTGCACCCCGACGACGCGGAACTCCTCGGCATCCTCGTGGAGGCGGCCGACGCGGCGGCGGTGGCATTCGGTGCCGACGCCGACCGGGGGCTGGTCGTCGGCAGCGACGTGCAACATGTGAGCGATCTGCGGACCGACGCCGCCGTCCGGGTCGTGCTCCGGGCGGCGGGGCTGCGGATCCTGAGCGAGGAGTCGGGTGGACCGGAGCCGGGAGCCGGCCCCGTGGTCGTCGTCGACCCGCTCGACGGTTCGACGAACGCCGCGCACGGCATCGGGTGGTGGGCGACCTCGTTGTGCGTGGTCGACGACGTCGGTCCCCGGGTCGCCCTCGTGCGGAACCTCGTCTCGGGCGAGGTGTTCACCGCCGTGCGGGCTGCCGGGGCGTTCCTCGACGGGGCACCGCTCGTGCCCCGCCGGCGGGCGGCGGCGCTCGCCGACGCGCTGGTCCTCGTCTCCGGTCTGCCCCGGGTGCATCCCGGCTGGCGGCAGTTCCGGGCGTTCGGTGCGGTGGCGCTCGACCTGTGTGCGGTGGCGGCGGGACGCGCCGACGCATACCTCGACTGTTCCGTCGATGCGCATGGCCCGTGGGACCACGGCGCAGCGGTCCTCGTGTGCGCCGAGGCCGGGGTCACCGTGGTCGACGCGCTCGGCCGTGACCTCGTGCCCTGCGATCACGCTGCCCGACGCACCCCGGTGGCCGGTGAGGCGGCCGTCGTCGCCAACCTCGTCGCCCGCTGGCCCGCCGTCGCCGGGGTGGATGCGTAGGCGCGTTCGACTGCGCCGCTAGCTTTGTCGCCGTGAGGACACGCCTCCGCTCCGCTCCGTCCGCCCGTCCCCGCCGCGCCGGTCGTCTCGGCGCAGCACTGCTGGCCGCAATCCTCGCGCTGGGTGGTGGGCTGGTCCCGGCGCAGCCCGCGTCGGCCACGGCGCTGACGGCGCCGGATGTGCTCTTCGTTCACTCACTCGACACCTTCTTGCCGAGCGCGACGTCCTGGTTGAACTCGCTCGTCGGCCCGGGGAAATTCGGCACGCTGACCATCTTCGACGCCGAAGTCGGGACGCCGGGTACTGCCGATCTCGTGGGAATCGAGGTCGTGGTGGTGTCGACGAACTTCGACCTTGCCGACACCGATGCGCTTGGCTCACTGCTCGCTGACTTCGTCGACGGAGGCGGTCGTGTTCTCGAGATGACCTACAGCTTTGCGTGTACCGAGGACACCAGCGGCCCGATCAACTGGGGCGTCGGCGGCCGCTGGGAGACCGAGGGGTATGGGTCGCTGCTGCCGATCCAGCCGAGCGGGCAGGCGTGTGCGGGATTCGAGTTCGGCAGCACCAGCTCGAACCGGGTCATGGGGGTGGTCGATGCCACGTCGCCGTTCATGGCCGGGGTCGGCCCCATCGCCACGCTGACGCCACCCAACGTCAACGTCGGACTGCAGGTGGCCCCGGGCGCGACGCTGCTCGCCCGCTGGAACGACGCGAACCAGGAGCCCCTCGCGGTCGTTTCGCCGAACTGCGTGATGAGTCTCAACATCTGGCCGGCGGATGTGACGTCGACGTACTACGACACGGTGTCGCAGGCCTCGATCAGCGCGCTGGTGGTCAACCTCGCGACGCTGGCGTGCCCGGCGTCCTCGTCACCGCCTCCGCCGCCGCCCGCCGATCCGATCGCGGTCCGCTACACCGGGTGAGGTTCCCGGGCGCGCTGCGGTTCGCCGGCCTCGAGGCCGTGGCGCTCCGCTGGTTCGGGCGTCTGCCGCGGCGGATGCGGGCGGCGTTGCTCCGCCACACCGGCGCCGTCGTCGCGCTGGGCGCTGTCGCCGTGGTGGAACGAGACGGCGCGCTGTTGCTCGTCCGGCACGCCTACCGGCAGGGGTGGGGGTTCCCCGGCGGCTCGTTGCGCCGCAGGGAGGACCCGCGCACGGCTGTGGTGCGCGAGGTGCGCGAGGAGCTCGGGGTCGAGGTGGCACTCGGCGACGGTGCGGTCGTGCACGACCTCGACGTCGCCCGCGTGACGTTCGTCTATCGGGCGGCGCTCGTGCACGGCGACCCGTCGTGTCGGTCGGCCGAGATCGTCGACGTCGGTTGGTTCCCGCGGTCCCTCCTGCCCGAACTCGAGGACGAGGCGGTCGAGGTGCTCGCTGCGCTCGACGGTGGGGCGCTGTTGCCGCGCGTGGTACCCCGTCGCCGGCGGGTGCCGGGGCTGCGCCGGTTCCGGTAGCCTCGCCGGTCCCGGGCGCGTAGCTCAGTTGGTCAGAGCGCTGCCCTTACAAGGCAGATGTCGGGGGTTCGAGGCCCTCCGCGCCCACGATCGGATCGCGTGCCGTGCCTTCGGGCACGGCTCAGCGGCGTGCCGGGCCGACGAGACGGACGAGGTCGGCGACGGTGTGGTGCGCCTCGAGGGGATGGCGGAGCGGGCCGTTCAGGTGCAGCACGTAACGGTTGCGGCGACCGACCCGGGTGCGGGTGAGGTACCCCTGGGCCTCGAGGTCGGCGACGATGAGCTGGGCTGTGCGCTCGGTGATGCCGACGAGCGCGGCGATGTCACGGAGTCGGAGGTCGGGGTTGCCGGCGAGGGCGACGAGCACGTGGGCGTGGTTGGACAGGAAGGTCCAGTTCGCCCGCTCCGGACCGTCGTTCGGTGTGCTCGGCACACGAACAGCGTAGCGTGAAGAGCGTCACTCAACACACGTAATGCAAGACGCATGATGCGATACGTGCTACGGTCTTCCTTCGTGATCGACGTCGCCGCAGTGAGCAACGCCCTCGTGTCGCCCCCCGTGCTCTTCTTCGGGCTCGGTCTCGGTGCGACCGCCGTCCGTTCCGACCTGCGCATCCCCGAGCAGATCAGCAAGTTCCTGTCGCTGTACCTGGTCACGGCGATCGGGTTCAAGGGTGGCGTGGCGCTGCGGGCCGAGGGGTGGTCGACGGCGCTCGGGCTCACGCTCGCCGCCGGGGTCGGGCTCGGCGTCGTGATCCCCTTCGTCGCCCGGGCGATCCTCATGCGGCTCGGGCGGGTCGGCTCGCTCGACGCGGCGGCGATCGGGGCCCACTACGGGTCGGTCAGTCTCGTGACCTTCCTCACGGCCCAGGCGTTCCTCGAGCGGATGGACATCCCGGCCGAAGGGTTCATGGTCGCGGTGCTCGCCATCATGGAGTCCCCGGCGATCATCGTCGGGGTCGCACTCGCCGGCCGGGCGGGCTCGGGCGCGGCAGCACCGCTCGGGCGGGTCCTCGCCGGCTCCGTCACCCACGGCAGCCTGCTGCTGCTGATCGGCGCCACGGCCATCGGTCTCGCGAGCGGGGCCCGGGGCCTCGCGGACCTCGAAGGGTTCCTCGTCACGCCCTTCACCGGACTCCTCGTCCTGTTCCTCCTCGACATGGGACTCCTCGCCGGGCGCCGCCTCGGGGCCTTCCGGACCTATGGCTGGCGGCTCGCAGCGTGCGGCATCGTCCTCCCGCTCATCGGCGGCGTGGCGGGCAGCGGGGTCGGCGCGCTGATCGGGCTCTCGACCGGCGGCACCACGCTCCTCGCCGTGCTCGCCGCGTCGGCCTCCTACATCGCTGCACCCGCCGCGATCCGCGATGCGGTCCCCGACGCCGACCCGGGTCTGTCGATCGGGCTCGCGCTCGGTGTCACGTTCCCCTTCAACCTCGTCGTCGGCATCCCGCTCTACGCCGTGATCTCCTCCGCGCTGACCTGAGTAGGGTCACCGCGTGACCGACGCCGACCGCCTCCGTCCGCTCCTCGAGGGGGTGCCCGTCGTCGACGACACGGTCCGCCGGGCCGCCCTCGACCGCCATGCGCTGCTCGCAAAGCCCGCGGGTGCCCTCGGTCGGCTCGAGGAGCTCGGCGCCCGGCTCGCGGCGGTCGCCGGTGTCGTGCCGCCGCCGGTGCCCGAACGGCCTGCCGTGGTGGTCTTCGCCGCCGACCACGGGGTGCACGTCGAGGGTGTCTCGCCCTGGCCGCAGGCGGTCACCGCGCTGATGGTGCGCACCTTCGTCGACGGCGGTGCAGCCGTGAACGCCCTCGCCGGGGTCCTCGGCGCGACCGTCGCCGTCGTCGACGTCGGGGTCGCCGAACGATCCCTCCTGCCGGACGGTGTCGAGGACCGGCGCGTCGCCGGCGTCACCGCGAACCTGCGCGTGTCGCCGGCGATGTCCCGCGCCGACGCAGTCGCCTCGGTGCTCGTCGGTGCCGAGACGGCGGCGAGCACGATCGCAGCTGGTGCGGACCTGCTCGTCGGGGGCGAGATGGGGATCGGGAACACGACCGCAGCCGCTGCGGTGATCGCCGCGTGCACCGGGGCCGACGCCGAGGCCGTGACCGGTCGGGGAACGGGCATCGACGACGAGACGCTCGCCCGCAAGGTCGACGTCGTCCGGGACGCGCTCCGGCGCAGCGGACCGCCGACCGACCCGCTCGCCATCCTCGCCGAGCTCGGCGGCCATGAGATCGGCGCCCTCGCCGGGTTCTACCTCGGCGCCGCAGCGGCCCGGGTGCCCGTCGTCGTCGACGGGGTGATCGCGCTCGCCGCCGCCTGCATCGCCGCGGGCCTCGCCCCGGCGTCGGTCGGTGCGATGGTCGCCGGGCACCGGTCGACCGAACCGGCTGCGACGCTCGCCCTCGACCACCTCTGCCTCGCCCCGGTGCTCGACCTCGGTATGCGTCTCGGGGAGGGGAGTGGCGCGCTGCTCGCCGTGCCGGTCATCCGGGCGGCGGCTGCGGTGCTCGGCCGGATGGCGACCCTCGCCGACGTCGTCGGTCCGCCGCCCGACTGAGCAGTGACCGTTTCGCGACCGCGTCGGCGACCCACAGCAGCGGGGCGGCGGCCACGATTGCAGGCCACGTCACCCAGGGGGGCGGGGCGTGCCCGAGTGTGCGGGCGAGCGGGCCGACGACCACCGCTGCGATCCCCACGGCGACGTCGACGGCGACACCTGCGAGGAGCAACCGGTTGACCTGCCAGACGTCGGTCACCGACGACCGCGTCGTCGACCGGCACGCGAACCCGTTCGCCCCCTGGGCGGCGACGACGGTGAGGAACGCAGCACCCGACGCGGCGGCGAGCGCACCTCCGGTCGGAAACGCGTCGCCCGGCCACCAGCCGACGGCGACGAGCGCAGCGCAGAACACGAGCATCTCCGCAACGCCCTCGAGGGGTCCGAGGAGGCCGAACGCGCGGAGCGCGACCGTGCGGTCGAGGAGCCGACCCGACACCGGCGGGCGTTCGAGGACGTGTGGGCGTGGCGGTTCGGCGCCGAGCGCCGCCGCGGCGAGCGTGTCCGTGCCGAGATCGATCGCGAGGATCTGCAGCACCCCCAGCGCGAGCGGGAACCGGCCACCGGAGACAGCGTGCACGACGAGCGGGGTGAGCTCTGCCACGTTGTCGGTCAGGTGGTAGGTGAGGAACCGGCGGGCGTTCGCGAACGTGGCACGACCGTGACGGACGGCCTCCACGATCGTCGCGAAGTCGTCGTTGAGCAGCACGACGTCCGCCGCTTCGCGGGCGACGTCGGTGCCCGACGCACCCATTGCGACGCCGATGTCGGCCTCACGCAGCGCCGGCCCGTCGTTCACCCCGTCGCCGGTCATGGCGAGCACGTGCCCCCTCTCCCGCAGCACCCGTGCGACCCGGAGCTTGCCGACGGGGGTGATGCGGGCGAGGACGGCGCCGTCGTGGTCGATCGCAGCGCCGAGCGTTTCGTCGTCGTCGGGCAGGTCGGCCTCGACGAGCACCGGTGCGCCGGGCCGGTGCAGCCCGACCTCCCGGGCGACGGCCAGCGCCGTGCGCGGATGGTCGCCGGTGACCATCACGATGCGGATCCCGGCACGTCGGCACGCGGCGATCGCCGCCGCCGCAGTCGGTCGGGGCGGGTCCTCCAGCGCGAACAGTCCGACCGCCTCGAACGCGACGTCGTCCAGCCGATCGAGGTGTGCGCTGCTTCCGGCCCGTCGGGTCGTCCCGGTCGCGACCGCGAGCACCCGCCGCCCTTCGGCGGAGAACCGTTCGAGCGCCGCCTCGGTCGCGGTGCGCACTGGCCCGCGGGGGAACGCAGCGAGCACGGTGTCGGGTGCGCCGAGCACGGCCACCTGCATGCCCGACGATGCGGCGGCCCAGCGCCTCGCCGGGTCGAAGGGGGTTCGCACGACGTCGGCGCCGTCGAGGTCGGTCGGCTCGGGTCCCGACGGCCCGGGGGTCGCGGCGTCGAGCCGGTGCGCAAGCGTCCGGACGGCTGCGTCCACCGGATCGCCGACCGGTTCCCAGACGGCGCCGACCTGCCGGGTCGTCCCCGCCGTGCACGACGCTGCGCCCGCGGCGAGGCATCGGGCGGTGGTGAGCGCGGCTGGTTGGGTGGCGGTGACGGTGGCGGACGGCTCGTACCCCGGGCCGGTGACGGTGACGGTCCCTGCGGGCGTCCACACGGCGACGACGTTCATCCGGTTCTCGGTGAGGGTGCCCGTCTTGTCGGTGCAGATGCACGTCGTCGAACCGAGCGTCTCGACCGCCTCGAGGCGGCGGACGAGTGCGTGATGGCCGGCCATGCGGCGAGCACCGACGGCGAGGGAGAGCGTGATCGTGGGCAGCAGCGCCTCGGGGACGAGCGCGACGGCGACACCGATCGCGAACACGAACCCGTCCGACGGCGCTGCGCCGAGGAGCAGCAGGACACCGAAGAACACACCGCCGACCCCGAGCGCGACGACCGTCATGATGCGCACGAGCGAGCGCAACTCCCGGGCGAGCGGCGTGTCGGGTCGCACCGTCCGTCGGGTCGTGCGCACCACTGCGGCGAGACCGGTCGACGCACCGGTGGCGACGACGACGCCCTCGGCCTCGCCGCGCACGAGATGCGCGCCGGCGGGGAGCAGGTCGCCCGGGCGGATGCCGACCGGTGCGCTCTCCCCGGTCACCGTCGACAGGTCCATCTGCGCGGCCGTCGCGCTGCGGCACCGCAGATCGGCCCCGAAACGGTCCCCGGCGGCGATGAGCACGAGGTCGCCGGGGACGAGGTCGTCGGCGTCGACCGTGCGGCGCTCCCCGTCGCGGCGCACGGTCGTGCGGCGGGGCACCAGCGCGGCAAGGGAACGGGCCATCCGGTCGGCCCGGTGCTCCTGGGCGAACGCGAACACGCCGTTGAGGACGACGACGACTGCGATGCCGACGCCGAGCGACGGCATCCCACCGATGACCGCAAGCGCGGCGGCACCCCACAGCAGCACCCCGAAGAAACGGACGAACTGGCGGCCCAGTTCGAGGGGGAGGGGCGTCCGCGGGGGATCGGGGAGACGGTTCGGTCCGACGACGGCGCGTCGGGCCTCGACGGTGGCGTCGCTCAGGCCACCGGGCGGGGTGTCCTCAGCCGACCATCCGGAACCGGACGGGGGCCCGGCCGGGCCCGCGGTGCGCGGGGTCGGGGCCGAGTCGTTCGGCGCGTCCCGACTCGACGAGGGCGTCCACCGCTTTGCGCACAGTCTGGGGTGTACCCCCGAAATCGCGCAGCACGTCACCGAGGGTGAACTCGCCGGTGCGACCCGCCAGCCCCTCGGCGATGCGGGACGCCTGGACGGAGGGCTTGCGGCTCCGGGTGGTGCTCGGACGGCGTGGCCGGTCCGGCGCGCTCGCCGCCCCGCCGACGGTGAACCCGGCGTCGCGCAGCGTCTGGGGTTGGACGCCCATCGCCAGGAACGCGGTGACGTCGACGCCCCGCTCCGCGGCGAAGGCGCGGGCGTGGTGCACGAATGCGTCGCGCAGGGTCGACTCGTCGACCGTGCGCGCCTGCCGCAGGCGCGACAGCGCGACCAGACGATCGATCACGTCGGTGGCCGCTGCGACCTCGGCCTCGAGGCGGGCGATCGCGCTCAGGTCGACCGCGCTGTCGGGGTCGGCGAGGAACTGCAGGTACCGGCGGACGGCGTCCTCCGGGGTGCCTTCGATGGTCATGCGGTCGGGCCTCCGGCGTTCGACGGGGTGACGAGCATCGTACGGACCCCGTCGACGCCTGCGACGAGGACCCGCTCGACGGTGGGTGCGAGGAAGATCCCGTGTTCGACGAGACCGGGGAGTGCGGCGAGACGGGCGGCGAGGTCGGCCGGGTCGGTGATCACACCGAAGTGGGCGACGAGCAGCACGTTGCCGCTGTCGCTGCGCTCCGGTCGCACGTCTACCCGTGTGGCACCGAGCGCCCGCACCCGGTCGCCCACCACGCCGGGGGCGAAGTCGAGGACCTCGAGCGGTGTGCCGAACGGCCCGAGGTGGGGGACGAGCTTGGTCTCGTCGACGACGACGACGAACCGGTCCGCCATCTCGGCGACGACCTTCTCACGGGTGTGCGCACCACCGCCGCCCTTGGTGAGGTTGCCCGCCGAGTCGACCTCGTCGGCGCCGTCGATGGTGATGTCGAGGTGCCCCGCCTCGTCGGGGTGGACGATCCGCAGACCGAGCGACGTGGCGAGATCGGCGGTGCGCTGTGAGGTGGCGACCCCGACGATGTCGGCGTTGCGGCGGCCGAGGGCGACGATCGTGTGGTGGACGGTCGACCCGGTGCCGAGCCCGACCCGCATCCCGTCGACGACGAGGTCGGCGGCCGCCTCACCGACGCGTCGCTTGGCGTCGTCGATCGGGTCCGTCGCTGCGCCCTCGGTGTGCATGGGGGCAGCTTGGCAGGCGGTCGCCGGGGCGGGCGAGCGGAAGGGGTCCGGTTCAGCGGTGGTCGGGGTGGGCGACCGCTGCACCGCTGGTGAGCAGTGCGTCGACGCGTGCGTCCTCGTAGCCGAGACTGCGCAGGACCTCGACGGTGTGTTCGCCAAGGCGGGGTGCGGGGCGACGCAGGCTCGTCGGTGTCGCGCCGAACCGGACACCGAGCTGGGGTTGGCGGAGTCGCCCCTCGCTCGGGTGGTCGACCTCGGCGTAGAAGCCGACCTCGGCGAGGTGCGGGTCGGCGAGCAGGTCCTCGAGCGTCGACATCGCGACCGCCGGCACCTCGGCCCGGGCGAATCGTTCGAGACAGTCGGCGGTGCTGCGACCGATGGTGAGCGATTCGAGGGTCCCGTAGACGTGGTCGAGGTTGGCGAGACGACTCGGGATGTCCGCGCACCGCGGGTCGCCGGCGAGGTCGGGTCGGTCGAACGCGTCGAACAGCGTGCGGAAGTGCTTGTCCTGGTAGGGGAGGGCGCATACGACCCCGTCGGCGGTGCGCAACGGGCGGCGATGCGGTGACAGGGTGCGGATGTAGCCGGGCGGCCCGGGCGGGTCGTCGCCGTGCGGGCCGTCGTCGAGGAACGTGGCGTCGGCGAGGTGCTCGAGGAGGGTGAACCCGGCCATCACCTCGAACATCGGGACGACGACCTCCTGCCCGGCACCGGTGCGGGCCCGGTGGAACAGCGCGGCGAGGATCGCGTTGGCGAGCGCCATGCCGACGGTCTTGTCGATCATGATCGAGGGCAGGTACCGGGGTGTGCCGGTCACCTGCTCCATGAGGGACACGATCCCGACGAGGCCCTGGATCATGTCGTCGTATGCGGGTCGGCCCCCGTAGGGACCGTCCGGGTCGAAACCGGCTGCGGTCGCGTGCACGACCGTCGGGTTGATCGCGGCGACATCCGCATAGGTGATGCCGAGCCGCCGGGCAGCGTCGGGACGCACGTTGTGCACGACGACGTCGGCGTCGCGGACGAGGTCGGTGAGCACGCCACGGGCGTCGGGGTGCTTCAGGTCGAGGACGATCGAGCGCTTGTTCCGCCCGAAGGTGAGGAACAGCGAACCCATGTCCGGGTTGCGTGCCTGACCGCCGAGGCGCGTGGTGTCACCCTCCGGTGCCTCGACCTTGATGATCTCGGCGCCGAGCTCACCGAGCTGCAGCGTGGCGTACGGGCCGAGCGCAACGGAGGTGAGGTCGACGACGGTGACACCGTGCAACGGTCCGTGCGGCGGGGTCGTTCCGGCGCTGGGGGTGGCGGGCATCGGCCCACCGTAGGCGGGACCTGCTACAACCGTCCCATGACGTCGGAGGATGCGCCGCTCGCCGGTATGCACGTGCTCGAACTCGCCGGTGGGATCGCCGGCCCCTACGCCGGACGGTTGCTCGCCATGCTCGGCGCGACCGTCGTGAAGGTCGAGGACCCCACTGCGCCCGACCCGGCCCGGTCGAAGCAGGTCGACGACGTCCCGCTCGCCCCGGGCGCGACGAGCCCGTTGTTCCTGCACCTCAACGCCGGCAAGCGGAACGTGACCCCGGCCGGGTCACCGGGTCTCGCGTGGGCCGACATCGTGATCGCCGACCGGGTGCGCGCCCAGGTCGCGGGCACCGAGCTCGACCCGGACGTGCTGCGGGCGTCGGGCGGTCCGCTGCTCGTGACCACGTCCGCCTGGGGCTTCGAGGCCGACGCGCCGGGCACCATCGAGGACGAACTGCTCGTGCAGGCGGCGTCGGGTTGCATCGCGGTCACCGGCAACGTCGACCGTGAGCCGTTGCGGCTGCCGGGCTGGCAGGGCCAGTACCAGGCGGGCGCGACCGCGGCGGTCGCCGCGGTGGCGGGTCTGCGACTCGGCGGGGTTGCGCACCTCGACGTGCCCTGGATCGGGGCGTTGCAGGTGGGCATGGAGCTCGAGTTCGCCGACCGGCTCTTCGCCGGGAAGGGCCGCAAGCCGTCCGGTCCGTTCCCGCCGGCTGCGTTCCCCGGTGGTGCGCTGCCGTGCAAGGACGGCCACGTGTGCCCCGGTTCGTACCGTGACGTCGACTGGGAGATGCAGTCGATCTTCTACGGCATGCCGGAGCTCTACACCGACGAGCGGTTCAACTCGCGCGCAGCCCGGTCCGAGCGGGTCGACGAGCTGTGGGAGCTGATCCGGCCCTGGTATGCGGAGCACACCAAGCGGGAGATCTTCCAGTACTGCCTCGACTCCCCGTGGACGGTCGGGATGGTGTTGACCGGCACGGATGCGCTCGCCGACGAGCACCTCGCCGAACGTGGGACCATCGGGACGCTGCAGACCCCGGAGGGTCCGGTGCGGGCGACGGTCCGACCGTTCCTCGGTCCCGGCCTCCCCGTCGCCGATCAGACGGTCCGTGCGCTCGGCGCCGACGACGCCGTCGCACCCACGCTCGACGGCGGTGCCCGACGTGCTGTCGCCCGGCGCCCGTTCGAGGGGTTGCGGGTGCTCGAGTTCACGGTCGCGTGGGCGGGCCCGTTCGCGGGGAACCTGCTCGGCGGTCTCGGCATGGACGTGCTGCGGCTCGAGACGGTGCGCCCCTTCGAGGGTTATCGCCTGATGCGCCTCCACGGTGACTCCGACCCGCCGGCCGTGGTCGCCATGCGCGGCAGCCGTGACTGGCTCGAGGCGTCGAACATGTACTGCTCGGTGAACCGCAACAAGCGGGGCGTGTCGGTGGACCTGTCCACCGATGCGGGCAAGCAGACCTTCCTCGACCTGATCGGGTCGGTCGACGTGGTGCTGTGCAACTTCACCGCACGGGTGATGCCGCAATTGGGTTTCGACTTCGCGACGCTGTCGGCGATCAACCCGAAGCTCGTGGTGGTACGGATGCCGGCGTTCGGCACGACCGGGTCGTACTCGGAATGCGCCGGGTACGCGCTCGTCGTCGAGGCGATGGGCGGGTTCGCGGCCCGGTGGGGGTACGAGGACGAGGGTGCCCGTGTCTCCGACACCTACTGGCCCGACTCGGTCGCGGGGACGCACGCAGCGCTCGCGATCCTCGCCGGGATCGAGAAGGTCGACCGCACGGGCGTGGGCTGCGAGTTCGACTTCTCCCACATGGACGTCATGTGGCAGCAGATGGGCGAGGGGCTCGTCGTCGCCGGGCAACGCGGCACCGACATCGGCCGGATGGGGAACCGGGAGCCCGGTGTCGCCGCCTCGGGCGTGCGCGCCCGGGCCGACGGCGGTTGGGAGGCGGTGGTCGACGGTCGCACGGAGACGGTGCTCGACCCGCTCGCCGCCTACGCGGATCCTCGGCAGTCGTGGCGTTACGAGGTCGTGTCGCGCGACATCATCGGCGACGTGCCCTCGTTGCGCACCCCGATCGTCGTCGACGGTCGGCCGACGACGACCCGTCGCCCGGCCCCGTTGTTCGACCAGCACACCGACGAGGTGCTGTCGACGTTGGCGGGGTACAGGCCGGAACGGTTGGCGGAGCTGCGGGAGGCGAAGGTGATCGGCGGGATCCTGCCCGACCCGTCGCTGATGGGCATCCGCCGCCCCGCGGAGCCCACCTCGGAGGAGTCCTGACGCGCTCGGTAGCCTCGCCGCCATGCCCGACCGTCTGACGCTGCTGCAGGTCCACGCCCACCCCGACGACGAGTCGTCGAAGGGTGCGATGACCACCGCGCGCTACGTCGACGAAGGTGTGCGGGCGGTCCTCGTGTGTGCGACCGGCGGTGAGGAGGGCGACATCCTCAACGCCGAGATGGACCGCCCCGAGGTGAAGGACAACCTCCACGACGTGCGCATGGGCGAGCTCGCCGAAGCGGCGAAGATCATCGGGTACGAGACCGTGCACCTGCTCGGCTACCGCGACTCGGGGATGCCCGACAGCGAGGCGAACGCCCGGCCGGACAACTTCTGGAACACGCCACTCGCGGAGTCGACCGGCAAGCTCGTCGCCATCCTGCGGGCGGAACGGCCCGACGTGGTGGTCACCTACGGTGAGGACCAGTCGCGCTATCCCCATCCCGACCACCTGCGGGTGCACGACATCACCGTCGCAGCGGTCGACGCCGCAGCCGACCCGGCCGCCTACCCGGGAACGGGTGACCCGTTCCGCGTGCCGAAGCTCTACTACTCCCACGGGTTCTCCCGCCGTCGCCTGCAGACGATGCACGACTGGTACGTCGAGCAGGGTTCGGAGAGCCCCTACGCCGACTGGTTGTCGAAGATCGCCGAGGACCACGACATCCGGGTCACGAGCCGGGTGTGGGCGGGGGACCACATCGGGGTGATGCGCGACGCACTGCTCGCACACCGCACCCAGGTCGCCCCCGACAGCTGGTGGTTCAAGGTGCCCGCCGAGGTGATGCGGGAGCGGCACCCGTGGGAGGAGTACCAGCTCGCCCGTTCGACGGTCGGGCAGGGTCCGGCCGACGACGACGGGTTCGAGACCGACCTGTTCGCCGGCCTGCGCTGACCGCAGCGGCGATCAGCGCCGTCGACCGCCCCGACGCTGCGGTGGCAGGCGAGGGCCGCGGCAGCGGTCGCACCGGTCGGACCACGGTGCGGACGGCCGACCGCACGACCCGCACCGTCCGTAGGGGTTGTCCCGCACCGCCGCGGGCAGGAGCCCGCTGATCGCTGCGGCCGCTGCGGTCTCGGTGGCGAGGAGGTCGTCCGGGTCCCCGGCGAGTGCGGGGAACGCCCGGCCGGTGGCGGCGAGCCCCCGTGCCCGTGCGGCGATGCGCTCCGCGGTCTCGAGGTCGACGTCACCGGGGGCCGGGGGCCGTGGCGCGGCCGGCCGCCGTCCGCCTGCGGCGAGGACGTGGGCGAGTTCGACGACGAGGTCGTCGTCGTCGACGGCGAGCGTCGCGAGTCGCCACAACGTCGCCGGGTCGCCGATGCGTTCGTAGGTGCCGTCGCGGCGCAGTCGCCCGAACAGTTCCGCGACCCGGTCGAGCGGGGCCGGGCGCAGCCACGGGTGCCCGGCGAACGCGCCCGATGTGGCGGCCTCCTGCCATGCGTCCACGGCGGCGGCGAGCGCGGCGGCGTCGAAGGTCGTCCCCGGCGCGACGGTGGCGGCGAGGTCGTCGAGGGTGGGCCGGATCGGCGCAGCGGTGATCGCCGGTCCGGCGGCGAGCGTGCCCCCGGCCGCCTCGACGGCACGGCGCACGAGAGTGGCGTTCGCCTCGAGTCCGGAGACGCCCCGCAGCACGGCCGCGTCGCCCCGTTCCGCGAGGCCATACCGTCCGGCCCGGCCGACGATCTGCGCGAGTTCCCACAGGTGCAGGGCCCGGCGTCGGGTCCCGTCGTACTTGGTGGTCTCGGCGACCACGACGGTGCGTGCGGGCAGGTTGATGCCGTGGCCGATGACGTCGGTGACGCAGAGCACGTCGAGGTCGCCGGCGAGGAACTTCTCGATCTGGTCGGCGCGGGCGGCGGGTGGGAGGGCGCCGTAGAGCACACCCACCCGGTTCGGCGTCGCTACGGCGACGCGGCGGGCGAGCGCGAGGACCGCCCGGCGGGAGAACGCGACGACGAGCGACCCGGCGGGGATCGCCTCGAGGTCGAGCGTGCCCGCCCAGTGCAGTTCGACGAGGCGTCGATGGTGGCGCACCTCGAGCGCGTCGCCGAACGCGTTGCGCAGGAGCGGTTCGACGTTCGTGGCGCCGACGAGGTGGATGTGGCGGTATTCGGCGCCGGCGAGCAGTCGGCCCCACGCCCAACCGCGGTCCGGGTCGTCCACCCAGTGCACCTCGTCGAGGACGAGTGTGTCGCCACGCAGCGGCGCCAGCTCGGTCGTACAGCAGACGATCTGCGCGTCGTCGTCGATCCGTTCCTCTCCGGTGCGCAGGCCGACGCGCACCCCGGGCGGGACGATCGCCTCGAGGCGTCGGCGCGCCTCGTGGGCGAGGAGGCGCAACGGGGCGGCGAAGGTGCCCTGCCCGCGTGCTGCGAGCGCAGCGAGCGCGTCGTGGGACTTCCCGCTGTTCGTCGGCCCCAGGTGGGCGACGACGGCATCGGCCGGCAGCACGCGTTCGGGCACCCGGAACGCACCGAGCAGGTCGGCGGCGCGCCGTGCGGCGGCGGCGTCGCGTTCGGTGCGGGCGCGTCGGGCGGCGGCCTGCTGTTCGTCGCGACGGCGGGGTGCGGGCGGTGCCACGACGCGGCAGCGTAGGGGCCGGTAGCGTCCGGTCCGTGACGACGTCGCAGGGAGATCCGACCGGTGAGGCGACCGAGCTGCTCTCGGCGCTGATCCGCAACGCATGCGTGAACGACGGGACACCCGATTCGGGCGGGGAGGCCCGCAACGCCGAGCTCCTGCGCGACCACTTGTCGGCATCGGGTGTCGACCTCGAGTTCTTCGCGGCGCGTCCCGGTCGGGACTCCCTCGTCGCGCGGATCGAGGGGTCCGACCCCGACGCGCCGACGGTCGTGCTGATGGGGCACACCGACGTGGTGCCGGTGTCGCCCGACGGCTGGTCGCGTGACCCCTTCGGCGGCGAGGTGGTGCGCGGCACTGACGCATCGGGTCGCCCGGTCGAGGAGGTGTGGGGGCGCGGCGCGATCGACATGCTGAACCTGACTGCGACGATGGCGGTCGCGTTCCGCCGTCTCGCGGCGCGTGGCTGGCGCCCGAAGGGGACCCTCGTCTACTTCGCCGTCCCCGACGAGGAGGCCGGCGGCACCTGGGGTGCGAAGTGGATGCTCGACAACCACGCCGACGTGCTCGCCGGCCGTTCGGGCCGCTGCGACTACGTGCTCACCGAGATGGGCGGCTGGCCGCACGGTGGTGGCCGACGGGTCGGCGTGTCGGTGGGGGAGAAGGGCATCGCCTGGCGTCGCCTGCGGGTCGGCGGCACGCCCGGCCACGGGTCGATGCCGTTCGGTACCGACAACGCGGTCGTCACCGCGGCGGAGGTGGTGCGGCGGATCGCAGCACACCGTCCGGCGGCGCATCTCGACGACCTGTGGCGCGAACGCGTGTCGTCGCTCGCGGTCGACGAGTCGGTCCGCGCTGCGTTGCTCGACCCGGCGCGGCTCGTGGACACGCTCGCCGAGATGTCGCCGTCACGGGCGAAGTTGTTGCACGCGTGCACCCATACGACGTTCTCCCCGAACGTGGTGCACGGCGGGGTGAAGACGAACGTGATCCCCGACGAGGTGTGCATCGACGTCGACATCCGCACCGTGCCGGGTGTGCGGGGTGACGACGTCGACGTGGAACTGCTCGGCATTCTCGGCGATCTCGCCGACCGGGTCGAGATCTCCCGGGTGTTCGACGACGAGGCGACGGTGTCGCCGATCGACACCCCGATGTACGAGGCACTCGAGCGTCGCACGGCCCGGGTGTACCCGGGGGCGACACTGCTGCCGGAGCTGATCGTCGGCGCGACCGACAGCCGGTTCTTCCGGCACCGGGGGACGGTCGCGTACGGCACCGGGTTGTTCGCGCCCGGGGTGAGCTTCGAACAGTTCGCCTCCCGGTTCCACGGCCACGACGAGCGGATCGACACGGCGTCGCTCGGCCTGTGCGTCGACCTGTGGGAGGGGATCGCGGAGGACCTGCTCACCTAGGGCGGCTACGGTGCGCGTATGCGTATCGGCGTGATGATCTTCCCCACCGACAAGGGCATCCAGCCCATCGAGCTCGCCCGTGAGGCGGAGGGTCGCGGGTTCGACTCGCTCTGGTTCCCCGAGCACTCGCACATCCCCGTGTCGCGGCGCACGCCGTGGGGCGGACGTGAGGGGGCGCCGCCGCTGCCGGAGGAGTACTGGCGCACCCACGACCAGTTCGTCGCGCTCGGCGCCTGCGCCGCGGTGACCTCGACGCTGAAGCTCGGCACGGGCATCACCCTCGTCGCCCAGCGTGACCCGATCTGGCTCGCGAAGGAGGTCGCGACGGTCGACCACATCTCCGGCGGCCGGTTCCTGTTCGGTGTCGGGTTCGGGTGGAACCACGAGGAGATGGAGAACCACGGGGGTATCGACCTGCGGCGTCGCCGTGCCCTCGTGCGTGAGAAGGTGCTCGCCTGTCGCGCGCTGTGGACCGAGGACGAGGCGTCGTTCTCCGGCGAGTACGTGAACTTCGAGCCGTCGTGGAGCTGGCCGAAGCCGGTGCAGCGTCCGCACCCGCCGATCGTCATCGGTGCGTCGCCCTCGCCGCTGCATTTCCGCCACATCGTCGAGTACGGCGACGTGTGGATGCCGATCGAGGGCCGCTGGCCGATCGCCGATCGTTGGCAGGAACTGCTGGGTATGGCGGCCGACGCCGGTCGTGACCCGGCGACCTTGTCGCTCGGTGTGTTCGGGGCGAAGGCGACCGAGGAGAACCTCGATACCTACCGGGACCTGGGTGCGTCCTTCGTCGCCCTCGGCCTCCCCGCGCTCGACCGTGACGCGGCGCTCGCGCAGATGGATCACTACGGCCCGCTCGTCGCCCGCTACAACGCGTGATCTGCGGGGTGC
>CAYVOK010000045.1:12032-20214 GCA_964453335.1 uncultured Acidimicrobiaceae bacterium | reverse complement strand
GCCGGCACCGCCGACTTCGTCACCGCCCTGCAGCTCGACACGAAGATCGACGGCATCCCCGCCGACGTGCTCGCCGCTGCACTGCAGCAGGCGAAGGAAGCCCGTCTGCAGATCCTCGAGGTGATGCGCGGCGCGATCGCCGAGCCCCGTCCCGAGGTCGGCGAGACCGCGCCGAAGATCATCAGCTTCCCGATCCCGCTCGAGAAGATCGGTGAGGTCATCGGCCCGAAGGGCAAGGTCATCAACGCCATCCAGTCGGAGACCGGTGCGAACCTCACCGTCGACGACGACGGCTTCGAGGGCACCGTCACGATCGCCTCGGTCGACATCGGGGCGCTGCGTGAGGCCGAGCGGCAGGTCCGGCTCATCCTCGAGCCGCCGACCGCCGAGGTCGGCGCCACCTATCCGGGTCGGGTCGTGAACATCACCAAGTTCGGTGCGTTCGTGAACATCCTCCCGGGTCGCGACGGGCTCGTGCACATCTCCAAGCTCGGTGGCGGTCGTCGCATCCAGACCGTCGACGAGGTGCTGAGCCTCGGCCAGGAGATCGAGGTCGTCGTCGAGGACGTCGACCCGAACGGGAAGATCTCGCTCCGTCCGCTCAACACGCCTGAGGCGCCCGAGGGTGCCGCGGAGGGTGGTTCGGACGACAGCGGGGCGGCCTCGGGCGGCGACCGGGTGTCCTTCGAGGACAGCTTCGAGGGCGAGCTCCGTGAGGAGTTCGGCGACCTCGGACCCGCCGCCCCCGCCGGTGGCGGTCGCGACGGTGGTCGGCGGGACGGTGGCGGTGGCGGCGGTCGTGACCGTCGCCCGCGTCGTCGCCGCTGACCGGACGACAGGGACGTGTCCGACCGTCTCCGGCGCACCGTGCTCCCCAACGGGGTGCGCGTGGTGTCGGAGACGGTGCCGGGCGCCCGTTCGCTCGCCGTCGGCGTCTGGTACGGCGCCGGCAGCCGTGACGAACCGGCCGAACGGGCGGGGCTCTCCCACCTGTTCGAGCACCTGATCTTCAAGGGGACCGGGCGTCGCGACGCCCGGTCACTCGCACTCGCCTTCGACGCCGTCGGTGGTGAGATGAACGCGTACACGGCGAAGGAACTCACGGCGTTCCACGCACGCGTCCCCGCCGGGCCCTCCGCCGCAGCGGTGGGGGACACCTGGCCCGTCGGCGTCGACCTCCTCCTCGAGGCGGTCACCGAACCGGCGTTGCGTCCCGAGGACCTCGAGGCGGAGCGGACCGTCATCATCGAGGAGCTCGCCGGCGCCGAGGACGACCCGGCCGATCTCGTCGACACCCGCCTGTTCGAGGTGCTCTTCCCCGACCACCCGCTCGGGTGGGAGGTGATCGGCCGTGAGGAGACGGTGCGGTCGGTCGGGGTCGACGATCTGCGGGCCTTCCGCGCCGCGCATGTCAACGGCACCACGACCGTGCTCGCAGCAGCGGGGGTGGTCGATCACGACCGGCTCGTCGAGGCGGCGCAGCGCTGGCTCGGCTCCCTCCCCGTCGGCGTCGCACCCACCAGGTCGGCACCGGTCCCGACCGCCGGCACGGTGCACGTCCGACGCAGCACCGAACAGCTCCACCTCGCGCTCGGTTGGCCGACCGTGGGCCTCCACGACGACGACCGGTACGCACTCGCCGTGCTCGACCACCTCCTCGGCGACGGGCCCGCGAGTCGGCTCTTCCAGGAGGTCCGCGAGAACCGGGGCCTCGCGTACAACGTCGGGTCTGCGGTCTCCGCCTACGCCGAGATCGGGGCGCTCACGCTCTATGCGGGCACGGCACCCGAGCGGGCCGGTGAGCTCCTCGACGTCGTGCACGCCGAGATCGAGGATCTGGTCGCCCACGGGGTGCGGACCGACGAGCTCGATGCGGCGAAGGGCTTCCTCGTCGGGTCGATGCTCCTCGGCATCGAGGAACCGTGGACGGTGATGTCACGGCTCGGCACCCTCGAGACGCTCTACGGGCGGGTCGCGTCGGTCGACGAGCAGATCGACCGGATCCGGTCGGTGACCGCCGCCGACGTCGACCGGGTGGCGCGTGCCACCTTCGCTGCGACGCCGGCGCGAGCGACCGTCGGTCGGAAGCGACCGCGGTAGCGTGCCGCCCATGACGATCCGCGTGGGCGTGCTCGGAGCCGGGGGACGGATGGGGGCGACGGTCTGCGACGCGGTCGCGGCCGACGACGAACTCGACCTCGTCGCAGCGGTCGATCCCTTCGCCATGGGGCGAACCGTCCACGGCCTGACCATCGCAGGTGATCTCGACGGGATGCTCGCCGCCGGGGTCGACGTCGTCGTCGACTTCACGACCGCCGAGGCGGCCCGCCGGAACCTGCCGGTGCTCGCTGCGGCCGGGGTGCACGCCGTCGTCGGGACGACCGGGTTCGAGGCCGCCGACATCGAGGCCTTCGAGACGGCGTTCCGGAACTCGGGCTGTCTGCTCGCGGCGAACTTCGCGATCGGCGCCGTGCTCATGATGCGGTTCGCCGAGCTCGCTGCACCGTTCTTCGAGACGGTCGAGGTGATCGAGTTGCACCATGACCAGAAGGTCGACGCCCCCTCGGGGACGGCGATGACCACCGTCGAACGGATCGCCGCTGCATCGGACCGGTGGGGCGAGGACCCGACCCGTTCCGAACTCCTGCCCGGCGCCCGTGGCGGCGTCGGGCCGGCCGGGGTCCACGTCCACTCGGTGCGGTTGCGTGGGCTCGTCGCCCACCAGGAAGTCCTCTTCGGGGCGGCCGGTCAGCTCCTCACGGTGCGTCACGACAGCTTCGACCGGGTGAGCTTCATGCCCGGTGTCGTGCTCGCCGCGAAGCGGATCGTCGGCACGACCGGCCTCACCCGAGGGCTCGAACCGCTCCTCGGTATCTGAGCCCGGCTCAGAGCCCGGCGTCGGGGTCCGCCGGCTTCGGCGGCGGTGCCGACGGGTCGGCGAGGTCGTCGTCGAGATGGCGGAGCGCCTCGAGGTCGCCCTGTCCCTTGCGGCGCCCGCTCACCAGGCTCCACACGAGTGCCACCCCTGACAGCGCCATCAGCGGCAGGCGGTTGTCGGCGACGAAGCCGGTGACCGACGAGATCGGTTCGCTGAACACGTCGCCGAAGACCCGGAACAGCGCCAGGCGGGCGACGGTGCCGGCCAGGCTGAGCGCGATGAACGGCGCCCAGGCCATGCCGCTCACCCCGGCGAGCAGGCACACCGGGTTGTTCGGTGCGACGAAGACGATCGCGTAGCGCGCCCGCACGAAGAACCCCTCGAGCATGCGCAGCGACTGGCCGAGCCCCGGGGTCCGGCGTTCCATCCACGAGATCGCCCGCGCCCCGTACCAGACACCGATCAGGTAGAAGATCGGGTCGGGCGCCATCAGCCGGAGCGTGCCGACCAGGTAGTACTCCCAGGCGTCGAGGGAGTTCGTCACGAGTGTCAGGTACCGGTTCTGCGCGTTGAGGGCGAGCAGCAGCAGGGGTCGCTGGTCGACGAGCTGGGGCCAGACGAACGACGCAGTGTTCGACGCAGCGACCATCACGGCGAGCGCGCCGAACGTCGCATTCCGGACGATCCCGGACGGTGGGCGGCGTGACGAGGGGGGGTCGGGGATCGGAGCTGGATCGGGCACGGGAGACCCCGAATCGACCGTGAACGCGGCGGGGCGGTAGGACATTAGGCCGATACCGCCCAGTTCCGGAGGCTGCCGTGCAAGGTCTGATGATGGAGTTCCCGCTCACGCTCTCGCATCTGTTCGAGCGCGCCGAGCGGTACCACCGCGACAAGACGATCACGACGAACACGAAGAACGGCCTCGTCCGGACCACCTACGGCGAGTGGGCCGACCGCACCCGGCGGCTCGCGACAGTGCTCGATCGTCTCGGTTGCACAGCCGATGCCCGGGTCGGGACGTTCGCCTGGAACAGCGCCCGGCACCTCGAGCTGTACTTCGCCGTGCCGTGCTCGGGTCGTGTCTGCCACACCCTCAACATCCGGCTCTTCCCCGAACAGGTCACCTACATCGTGAACCATGCGGGCGACGAGGTGATCTTCGTCGACCGGTCGCTCCTGCCCCTGCTCGCCCCGCTCGTGCCGACGTTCACGACGGTGCGCCACATCGTCGTCATGGACGACGGCGGCGACGAGGCGATCGACATCAGCGGTCCCGAGGTGCACGACTACGAGGAGCTGCTCGCCGCCGCCGAGCCGCTCGCGACCTGGCCGACCCTCCACGAGAACCGTGCGGCGTCGATGTGTTACACCTCCGGCACGACCGGCAACCCGAAGGGTGCGCTCTACTCGCACCGTTCGACGTTCCTGCACACGATGGCGTTGATGCAGGCCGACTCGATCGGCGTGTGCGAGCGGGACGTCATCCTGCCCGTCGTCCCGATGTTCCACGTCAACTCGTGGGGCCTCGCACACGGCGCGGTCGCATCGGGCGCATCCCTCGTCATGCCCGGTCCGGACCTCAGCGCCCCGACGCTGGCCGATCTCATCGTCGAGCAGAGGGTGACCGTCGCCGCCGGCGTGCCGACGATCTGGATGGGTGTGCTGCCGCTCCTCGAGGGGCGCGACACCTCGGCGATCCGGGCGATCCCCTGCGGTGGTTCGGCCGTTCCGAAGGCGCTTTCGGAGGGCTACCGCCGGGTGACGGGCAAGCCGCTCCTGCAGGCGTGGGGGATGACGGAGACGCACCCGATCGCGGCGGTGTGCAAGGTGAAGTCGACGCTCGAGCACCTGAGCGAGGAGGAGCAGGCCGACCTGCGCACGACCGTCGGCGTGATCGCCTTCGGCGTCGAGATGCGCGTCGTCGACTCGGACACGCTCGAGGAGCGCCCGTGGGACGGCGAGACCTCCGGTGAGCTGCAGGTGCGCGGGCCGTGGGTCATCCGGGAGTACTACGACGACGATCGTTCACCGCAGTCGTTCTCGCCGGACGGCTGGCTCAAGACCGGTGACGTTGCCGTCGTCGACGTCGAGGGCTACATCCGCCTCGTCGACCGCTCGAAGGACGTCATCAAGAGCGGCGGCGAGTGGATCAGCTCCGTGGACGTCGAGAACGAGATCATGGCGCACCCCGCCGTCGCCGAGGCCGCGGTCATCGGCATCATCCACCCGCGTTGGCAGGAGCGTCCGCTCGCCTGCGTCGTGGTGAAGCCGGGGGCGACGCTCACGCGGGACGAGGTGCTCGCCCACCTCGAGGGCCGCATCGCGAAGTGGTGGATGCCCGACGACGTCGTCTTCATCGACGAGGTGCCGAAGACGTCCACCGGCAAGTTCTCGAAGAAGGACCTGCGCGACCGCTTCGCCGACCACGTCCTCCCCGGGAGCTGAGGAGGCGGGGCGACCCGCTCAGTCGTCGAGCGTCGGGTAGTAGGCGTCGCCGCCTCCCGACGCCCGGTACGACGACAACCAGTCGTCGTCGTAGGGCCACTCGTCCTCGCGGCCGGGCACCGGGCCCTGCCACAGGCGGTCGAACGCGCCACCGACGCGGCTGGCGAGTTCCCACGCCTGTCGCTTGTACGTCCAGTTCTCGGGCTGGAGCCGGTGCGCGGCGCGGAAGTGCACGATCGCCCGGGTCGTGTCGCCCGCCCGGTGCAGATGCTGTGCGAGATCGAAGTGGGCAGCCGCCTCGGCGCGTGCCGGGTCGCGGGGCTGGGACCGTTCGACCACCTTGGAAGGCGTGAGCGCCCACCGGCTCGCAGGGCCGTTGCGCACCCAGTCGCGCAGCGCCTCGACGGAACGCTCGCGGTCGGCGCGGATCGAAGCGGCCTCGGCGAACACCGTCGCCATGCGGTCCGGCAGGTCGGTCGGTGCCGCCCCGCCGGCGACCGGCTGCCGGGGTCCGGGCCACGCAGGTTCGGCAGGCCGGACGATCGTGCCCGACTCGTCGATCCAGACGACGTTCGGGATGTTCACCACCCCGAACCGTTCACCGAGCACGTGTGCCCGGTCGACGAGACACGGATGCGTCGGCGCGGCGCGCTCGACCCACGGCGCAGCGTCACCTTCGGTGTCCATGCACACCGTCACCACGGTGAGACCGGCGGGGGAGAGCTCTTCGTGCAGTGCCTGCCACCCGGGCAGGTCGTTCCTGCAGCCTCAATAGGGCGACCAGGCGACGAGGCAGACCTTGCGACCCCGCAGCGAGGAGAGCCGGAACGGCGTGCCGTCGAGCGTCGGCAGCTCGAGGTCGGGGGCCTCGGCGGTGACGAGCGCGCGACCCGACAGCGTCGAGGGGCCGAGCGCGAACAGGCCGGCCTCGTCGTCCTCGACGAGGGGCATGCGGAGTGCTGCGGCGAAGGCGGCGAGATCGACGCGGTCGTCGGCGAGACGGACACCGTCGGACAGCGGGACGCACACGTCGCCGCGGCAGGCACCCTGCGGCTCGACCGTCCACCCGGTCGCAGCGGCGACCTCGGTGATCGTCGGGGTCGACGAATCGGTGATCATCGCATCGTCCTCCTCAGTCGTTCGACGGACCGATCGCACCGATCCCGGCGGCAGCACCGGGTGCGAGAGTCCCTGCGGCACGGTACACGCCGAGCTTCGCCCGTGAATCCGCGATGTCGAGGTTGCGCATGGTGAGCTGACCGATCCGGTCGACCGGTCCGAACGCTGCGTCCTCGACCCGTTCCATCGACAGGCGTTCCGGCGCGTACGTGAGGTTCGGGCCGGTCGTGTCGAGGATCGTGTAGTCGTCACCTCGGCGCAGACGCACCGTGACCTCGCCGGTGACGGCTGCACCGACCCAGCGCTGCAGCGGCTCGCGCAGCATCAGGGCCTGCGGGTCGAACCAGCGACCCTCGTAGAGCATGCGGCCGAGACGGCGGCCCATCGTTCGGTAGTTGTCGACCGTGCCCTCGTTGTGGATGGCCGAAACGAGCCGCTCGTAGCAGAGGTGCAGCAGCGCCATGCCGGGGGCCTCGTAGATCCCGCGGCTCTTCGCCTCGATGATCCGGTTCTCGATCTGGTCGCTCATCCCGAGCCCGTGGCGGCCACCGATCGCGTTCGCCTCGTGCACGAGCGCGACACGGTCCTCGTAGGTCTCGCCGCCGATCGCGACGGGCCAGCCCTCCTCGAACCGGACGGTGACGATCTCGGGTTCGATCGGCACGGCCGGATCCCAGTGGCGCACGCCCATGATCGGCTCGATCAGGTCCATGCCCTGGTCGAGGAACTCGAGGAGCTTCGCCTCGTGCGTCGCCCCCCAGATGTTCGCGTCGGTGGAGTACGCCTTCTCCTTCGACGCCCGGTACGGGTAGCCGTGCGTGGTGAGCCACTCACTCATCTCGGCCCGGCCGCCGAGCTCGTCGACGAAGTCGGGGTCGAGCCACGGCTTGTAGATCCGCAGGCGGTCGTTGACGAGGAGGCCGTAACGGTAGAACCGCTCGATGTCGTTGCCCTTGTAGGTCGAGCCGTCGCCCCAGACGTCGACCCCGTCCTCCTGCATCGCCCGGACGAGGAGGGTGCCCGTCACCGCACGACCGAGCGGCGTCGTGTTGAAGTACGTCTTGCCGGCGGTCGCGATGTGGAACGCGCCGCACTGCAGCGCGACGAGGCCCTCGTCGACGAGTTGCGCCCGGCAGTCGACGAGGCGGGCGATCTCGGCACCGTAGGCGCGGGCACGGTCGGGGATGCCGGCGAGATCGGGTTCGTCGGGCTGACCGAGATCGGCCGTGTAGGCGCAGGGGATCGCACCCCGGTGGCGCATCCAGGCGACCGCGGCCGACGTGTCGAGACCGCCGGAGAACGCGATGCCGACGCGCTCGCCGATCGGGAGCGACTGCAGGACGTTCGACATGGCCACGGACGCTAGTGGCCGTGGCCCACCCGCCCGCCACTACCGTGCAGGGTGATGCCCGCCGGTGCGCCGTCCGTCCCCCGGAACGCAGCCGACCGCCGGTTCCTGCTGCGGCCCCGGTGGCTCGTGCTGCACGTGTTCGCGCTCGTCGGCCTCGCCGTGATGATCGCCGCCGGGTTCTGGCAGCTCGACCGTCTCGCCGATCGGCAGGCCGCCAACGCCCGCCTCGCCGAACGCACGGCGCTCCCCGTCGTCGCCGTCGACGACCTGATCGACGCCGCAGGTGCCGCCGCCGACGTCGACGCCGTCACCGCTCGCATCGCGTCCGCGACGGGCACGTTCGACACGTCGGGCGAGGTCTTCGTCCGGAACCGCACGTTCGACGG
>CAYVOK010000045.1:0-11932 GCA_964453335.1 uncultured Acidimicrobiaceae bacterium | reverse complement strand
CCGCCGACCGGTGTGTTGCCGTCGCCGGTGCCTGCGCCCGAGCCGGGTGAAGGGCCGCACCGCGGGTACGCAGGGCAGTGGTTCGCGTTCGCGACGGTGTGGACGATCGGGTACCCGCTGCTGCTGCGTCGGTCCGTGCGACGTCGGCGCAACCGCGGTGGCGCGACGAGCTCGCCCGAGCTCCTCGTCCTGCACGCGATCCGCCTCGGTGGCGTCGCCGACACGGCGGCCGTCGCACGGCGGAGCGGGGTCGACGTCGACCGGGCGGCGGCGATCCTGCGGGAGGCGACCGACGTCGGGTTCGTGCGGTTCGCGACGGGTCGGCTCGAGGGGTGGGTGCAGACCCCGGCCGGTCGGGTCGAGATCGAGCGACGACTCGCCGCCGAACTCGACGCGTGCGACGGTCGGGACGAGGTCGCGGCCGCCCACCGGGCGTTCCTCGAGCTGAACCCACGCATGCTCGCCGCGTGCACCGACTGGCAGCTCCGGGCCGACGGGTCGCGCAACGACCACACCGACACGGCGTGGGACGACGACGCGGTGCGTCGCCTCGTCGAGCTCGACGAGGCGATCCGCCCCGTGTGCAGCCGGCTGACCGCCGTGCTCGACCGGTTCGCGAGCTACGCCCCCCGGTTCACCGCAGCGCTGGTCCGGGTCCGGGCGGGTGACGCCGACTGGTTCACGCGGCCCACGCTCGCCAGCTACCACCAGGTCTGGTTCGAACTGCACGAGGACCTGCTCGCGACGCTCGGCATCGACCGCTCGGCGGAACGATCGACCGAGCCGGGCACGCCGAGCGCGTAGCATCGCCTCGCCGTCACGAGCATCGGAGGCCGCCTTGGCACGCTTCGGCACCGTCGTCACCGCGATGATCAGCCCCTTCGACGACGCCGGGCGTCTCGATCTCGACGAGGCCGCCGCCCTCGCTCGATGGCTCGTCGAGTGCGGCAATGAAGGCCTCGTCATCGCCGGCACCACCGGCGAGAGCCCCACCCTCACGCACGCGGAGCAGGGCGACCTGTTCGCTGCGGTGCGCGCGGCGGTCGACGTGCCCGTCGTCGCCGGCGTCGGTTCGAACAGCACCACGGAATCGCTCGACCTCGTCGCCCGGGCGAACGCCGCCGGGGTCGACGGTGTGCTCGTCGTGACGCCGTACTACAACCGCCCCTCGCAGGCCGGTCTGCTGCGGCACTTCCGGACCGTCGCCGAGGCGACCGATCTGCCGGTGATGCTGTACGACATCCCGGTCCGTACTGGCCGGAAGATCGACACCGACACGCTCGTCGAGCTCGCGACGACGGTGCCGAACATCGTCGCACTCAAGGACGCAGCCGGCGATCCGGCGGAGACCGCGACCCTGCTGACCCGGGTGCCCGACGGATTCGAGGTGTACTCCGGCGACGACTCGCTCACGCTGCCGTTGCTGAGCATCGGCGCGGTCGGTGTCGTCGGGGTCGCCACGCACTGGTGCGCCCCGGAGATGCGTTCGATGATCTCGGCGTTCCAGGCCGGCGACGTCGCCGGTGCCCGACGCGCCAACGCGGTGATGCTCCCGTCGTTCGCATTCGAGACCGGCCTCGTCGCGCCGAACCCGGTGCCGACGAAGGCGCTCCTCCGCACACTCGGTCGACCGGTCGGCGAGTGCCGTCCGCCGATGGGTCCGACGCCGGACGGTCTCGAGGACCGTGCCCGCGCGATCGTCGCCGACCTCGAACGCCATCGAAAGGGCTGACCACGTGCCACTACCCGTCACACTCACCTTCCTCGGTGGGCTCGGTGAGATCGGACGGAACTGCACCTGTGTCGAGGTGGGCGACGACCTCGTGCTCATCGACTGCGGTCTGATGTTCCCCGGCCCGGACATGCCCGGTGTCGATCTCGTCCTCCCCGACTTCACCTACGTCATCGAGCGGGCCGACCGGCTCCGTGGGATCGTGCTCACCCACGGCCACGAGGACCACGTCGGCGGTCTCGCGTACCTGCTGCGGGAGGTGTCGGCCCCGCTGTACGGGTCGGCGTTCACGCTCGGATTGGCGCGCAACCGGATCGAGGAGGCGGGGCTGCTCGGGCGGACGTCGTTCAACCCGACGGCGGACGGCTCGCGGGTGCAGATCGGTGCGATCGAGTGCGAGTTCCTCGCGACGACGCACTCGGTGCCGTCCGGTCAGGCGCTGGTGCTGCGCACGCCGCAGGGCGTGATCCTGCACTCCGGCGACTTCAAGCTCGACACGACGCCGGTCGACGGTCGCCGCCCGGATCTCGCCCGGATGGGTGCGATCGCGCACGGCGAGGGCGTGCGCGTCCTCCTCGCCGACTCGACGAATGCGGACGAGTCGGGCTGGTCCCGTTCGGAGTCCTCCGTCGGCCGTGTGCTCTACGAGCTGTTCCACGAGCACGAGGGTCGTCGCCTCATCACGGCGTGTTTCGCGTCGCACATCCACAGGATCCAGCAGATCGCCGACGCCGCGATCGAGCACGGTCGGGTGGTGGCGACGCTCGGCATCTCGATGCGTCGCAACATCCGCATGGCGCGCGACCTCGGCCTGCTCGACATCCCCGAGAGCTCCCTCGTCGACATCGAGGACGTGAAGGACCTCCCGCCCGGCAAGGTGTGCGTGGTGTCGACCGGGTCGCAGGGCGAGCCGATGTCGGCGTTGTCGCTCATGGCGTCGAACCAGAGCAAGTGGATCCGCATCGGCGCCGACGACACGGTCATCCTGTCCTCGACCCCGATCCCGGGGAACGAGCACCACGTGGGACGGGTCATCAACGGTCTCACGAAGCTCGGTGCGGAGGTCGTGCACTCGGGCATCGCCGACGTGCACGCGTCGGGCCATGCGCAACGTGAGGAACTGAAGCTGTTCCAGACGCTCATCGGACCGTCGTGGTTCGTGCCGGTCCACGGTGAGCACCGCCACCTCGTCGCCCACGCCGACCTCGCCGAGGCGGTCGGGCAGGATCCCGACCGGATCCTCGTGTGCGAGGACGGCGACCAGCTCACCCTCGACGACGACGGTCTGCACCGCAGCGGTCGGGTGAGCGCCGGGTACCTCTACGTCGACGGCATCGTCGGCGACGTCGGCCAGGGCGTGCTGCGCGACCGGAAGGTCCTCGCCGAGGAAGGCGTCGTCGTCGTGATCGTCGCCGTCGACCTCGCGGCAAGGTCGATCGTGACCGGACCCGAGCTCATCACCCGGGGCTGGGTGTATGCGCCCGAGGCCGAGGACCTCCTCGACGAGGCCGTCGACGTGGTGCGTGAGCAGTTGCTCGACGCCCTCGACGCCGGCACGGAGGACGTCGAGCTGCTCGCCCAGCGGATCCGCCGGGCGGCGGGTCGCTTCGTGAACGAGCGGACACGTCGTCGACCGATGATCGTGCCGGTCGTGCTCGAGGTCTGAGCGCTCCCACCACAGAGCGACTGCCCCCGGTGGTCGACCGACCACTGATAGCGTTCACGGCGCCGTGGCAACCACACGTACCTCCACGCGGTCGACGTCGACGCGCCGACCGCAGCCGTCGAAGCGCCCCCGCAAGGGCGAGACCGCTCGCGTCCTCGCCGACGCCTACCGGTTCGCCACCCGACCGACCGTCGTCGGCGTGTTCCTCGTCGTCGTCGGGGCACTCGCCGCCCTCGCCATCTACCTCGGCACCGCCGGCCCCGTCGGCACCGGCCTCGAGTTGACCCTCGCCGCGGCCATGGGTGTGCTCCGCATCTTCGCCCCGCCGCTCCTCGTCGCAGCCGGGCTCGCCGCGATCCGCTCCGGTGCCACACCGACCCGGCGCGGTGCGCACGCACGTCGCAAGCCGGAGACCCCCGAACCCGCCGAACGCGGCGTCGTCCCCGTGCTCGCCGCGGCAGGACTGCTCGTCACCGCCGCTGCGTTCGCGGACCTGTTGCGCTACGACCCGGCCGAGGCCGACGTCATCGCCCGACTCGCCCGGGCCGGTGGGGCCACGGGCCGGGCCGTCGCCGGACCGCTCGAGGCGCTCGTCGGCACCGTCGGGGCGACCGTGGTGCTCGTCATCGTCACCGCGGCGCTGTTCCTCACTGCGAGCGGGATCGGCTTCGACGGTGTCGTCCGCGCCTGGCAGGCCGTCCGTGCCGCCCTCGCGGCGCGCCAGGTGCGGCGGCAGGAGACACGAGCCGCTGCGGCCGAGGCGCGGGCCGCCGAGGAAGCGGTCGCCGCCGCACGCGCTGCCGACGCCGCAGCCGCTGCCGCGGCGGCGAAGGCCGAGGCGGACCGGCCCCCGGTCGCCGTGCAGGTCCCGACCACGCCGGCCATCGACGACGACCCGCGCTGGGCGGACGAACCGTCGATCGACGACGAACCGGTCGATCTCGGGATCGACGAACTCGACGACGACCCGGCGATCGACGGGGAGTCCGACGTCACAGGCGACGCCGGCGACGGGAACGCCCCGGCCGCGCCCGCCTGGAAGCTCCCGCCGATGAAGCTCCTCGGCCTGTCCGGCGCCCAGGAGGTCGACACGGCCGCGGTCGAACGCAACGGGCGTCTGCTCGAGGCGGCCCTCGCCGAGCACGGTGTCGAGACCCGTCTCGTCGGCATGGTCGTCGGGCCGACCGTCACGCGCTACGAGCTCGAACTCGGCCCGGGTGTGAAGGTCGCCCGGGTCACGTCGCTCCACAAGGACATCGCCTACGCGATGGCCACGCCCGACGTCCGCATCCTCGCCCCGATCCCCGGTCGCCAGGCGATCGGCGTCGAGGTGCCGAACACCTCACGGCAGCTCGTCACCATCGGCGACATCCTCGCCTCCGACGAGGCGCGTCGGGCCGACCACCCCCTCGAGGTCGGCATCGGTCGCGACATCAACGGCGGTTCCGTGCTCGTGAACCTCGCCAAGATGCCGCACGTGCTGATCGCCGGTGCGACCGGTGCCGGCAAGTCGAGCTGCATCAACGGCCTCATCACATCGGTGCTCATGCGCTCGACGCCGGACGAGGTCCGGATGATCCTCATCGACCCCAAGCGCGTCGAGCTCGGCCAGTACAACCGGCTGCCGCACCTGCTCACCCAGGTCGTCACGAACCCGAAGAAGGCGGCGAACGCGCTCGCCTGGACCGTGCGCGAGATGGAGCGCCGCTACGACCTCCTCTCCGAGGTCGGTGTGCGGGACATCACCGGGTACAACGCGGCGTACGACCGTGGCGATCTCACCGGCGAGACGTCGGAGGTACTCCGTCGTGCGCTCGGCCACGTGCCCGACGCCGATCTCGGCTTCCCACGCCTGCCGTACGTGCTCGTCGTCGTCGACGAGCTCAACGACCTGATGATGGTCGCCCAACGCGACGTCGAGGACTCGATCTGCCGCATCGCGCAGATGGCCCGAGCCGTCGGCATCCACCTCGTGCTCGCGACGCAGCGTCCGTCGGTGAACGTGATCACCGGTGTCATCAAGGCGAACATCCCCGCCCGGTTCGCGTTCGCCGTGTCGTCGCTGCAGGACAGCCGGGTCATCCTCGACCAGGGTGGTGCCGAGCGGCTCATCGGTCGTGGTGACCTGCTCATGCTCGAGGGCGGGTCCTCGCTTGCGCAACGGGTGCAGGGTGCGTGGGTCACCGAGGACGAGGTGCGCGCCGTGGTGGCGTTCTGGCGGCGGCAGTCGCCCGAGGTCACCTACGTGCCCGGCGTCGAGGGCTCCGACGACGACCAGCTCGACCTCTTCGGCGGTGGCGGTGGGGCCGCCTCGGGTGAGGACGACGACGATGCGCTGTTCGCCGCGGCGCGTGAGCTCGTCGTCCGCAGCCAGTTCGGATCGACGTCGATGCTGCAGCGCAAGCTGCGGGTCGGGTTCGCCAGGGCCGGACGTCTCATGGATCTCCTCGAGCAGCACGGTGTCGTCGGCCCGTCCACCGGGTCGAAGGCCCGCGAGGTGCTGATGACGCCCGAGGAGCTCGACACGCTCGCCGGCAACGGCACGCCGTCGGTCAGCTGACCGCCCGCACGAGGGCTGTGGTCGCTGCGGCCACGACGAGCACCACGACGAGGTTCGCCCGCCGCCACACGGCGATCGCCGCTGCGGCCGCGCCTGCGGCGCGGGCGTCGATGACGAGGGAACCCTTCGTCGTCAGCGTGTTCAGCGCGACGACGGCCGCGACGACGCTCACCGGCACGAGGCGCAACAGCTTCTCGGCGGCACCACCCTGGGCGGTACCGCGCAGGACGAACATGCCGAGCTGACGGAGCGAGATGATCCCGATCGCCGACAGCAGCACCGCCTGCCAGGTCATGCCGCTGCTCTCCGCGCAGGTGGGACCACCAGGCCGAGTGCGGCTGCGCCGACGGCCACGAGGACGGGCACACCCGCCGGCAGGAGCGGCGCGAGTGCGAGTGCGACGACGACCGCGCCGGCCGCGGTGACCGCTGCGTCGCGCGACCGCACGGCGTTCCCGATGACGGCGATGAGCGATGCCGGGATCACGGCGTCGAACCCCCAGGCCGCAGGGTCGGTCACGAGGCTCCCCACGGCCAGACCGGCGAGGCTGCCGAGGGCCCAGCCCCCGACGAGCCACAGCGCCGCACGCCAGTAGGTCGCCCGAGCGCCGGCATCGGTGCGCGCGCGGATCGCAACGGCGACCGACGGGTCGACGGCCACGGTCGCAGCCAGCGCCCGCTCCCACCACGGGGACACCGACCGCAGGCGGGCGGACAGGCTCACGCAGAGGATGCCGAACCGGGCCGACACGAGCATCGCCGACAGCACGCCGGCGGCGACCGCCCCGCCCGAGGAGACCACGGTGAACAGTGCGATCGTCCCCGTCGCCGAGTACATCGAGAACGCTGCGAGGATCACGATCCACGGTGCGACCCCGGCGTTCGCGAGCACGAGCGATACACCGACACCGCCGACGAAGTAGCTCATCCCGAGTCCGAACAGCTCGGAACGGGAGGTAGCGACGTCGTCCGGGTCCGTTGGCCGCTCGTCCACGGCGCCGAACGCTAGCGTGACGCCGTGCCGCGCTCGTTCTGGTTGGAAACCCTCGGGTGCCCGAAGAACCAGGTCGACTCGGACAAGCTCGTCGGCACCCTGCTCGCCGACGGTCTCGTCCCCGCCACGTCGGCCGGGGCCGCCGACCTGATCGTGGTCAATACGTGCGCGTTCGTGGAGGAGGCTCGCCAGGAGTCGGTCGACACGATCCTCGCCCTCGACGACGCCCGCCGCGCCGGTGCCGAGCTCGTCGTCACCGGCTGCCTCGCCGAGCGTGCGGGTGCCGAGCTCGCCGAGGCGATGCCCGAGATCGACCGCATCGCGCCGTTCAACGCCGCGCTCCTCGGCGCGACCGAGGTGCCCGTGGCGCTCGGTCGGCGACCACCGGCGCCGGCCTTCGACCTGTTGAACCTGCCGCGGCCGGCGCCGCGTGCGCCGTGGGCGTACCTGAAGGTCGCCGAGGGGTGCGACCGCGCGTGCGGGTTCTGCGCCATCCCGTCGTTCCGTGGACCACAACGTTCGCGTCGCTTCGACGACATCGTGGCGGAGGCGGCCGGTCTCGCCGCGGCGGGGGTGCGGGAGATCGTGCTCGTCGCCCAGGACCTCGCCGCCTACGGGCGCGACCGCACGGCACCCGCCGTGCCGCTCGGTCTCCCCGAGGGTTCCGGCGCATCGCGCCCGCTCGTCGACCTCCTGCGGCGCGTCGGCGTCGACGTCCCGTGGGTGCGGTTGCTGTACCTGTACCCGTCCGACCTCACCGACGACCTGATCGACGAGGTCGCGTCGGGCGACGTGCCGTACTTCGACCTGTCGCTCCAGCACGTGTCGGCGCCGCTGCTGCGGCGGATGCGGCGATGGGGCGACGGCGAGCGGTTCCTCCGGCGGATCGCCGACATCCGGGCGCGACGATCCGAGGCGACATTCCGCACGAATTTCATCGTCGGCTACCCGGGGGAGACCGAGGACGACCACGGTCTGCTCCTCCGCTTCGTCGAGGAGGCCGACCTCGACTGGTGCGGGTTCTTCGCGTTCTCACCGGAGGACGGCACCTACGCCGTCACCCTCGACGGTGCCGTCGCCCCGTCACTCGTCGCCGACCGTCTCACCGAACTGCGTGAGCTCCAGGACCGGATCACGGCCCGGCGGCGCGACGACCTGATCGGTGCGACCGTCCGCGCCCTCGTCGACGAACCGGGCGTCGCCCGCACGTTCCGGGAGGCCCCCGAGATCGACGGGATCGTCGAGGTACCGGGCGATCTGGCGGTCGGCGGGTTCGTCGACCTCGAGATCGTCGACGCCGCAGGCCCCGACCTCGTGGGGCGGCCTCGATGAGTGCCACGTCGGAACGCCGGTTCTCTTTCGACGCCTCCGCCCGGATGACGCCGGCGAACGTCGTCACCGTCGCCCGCCTCCTCGCGTCGCCGGTGTTGTTCGTGCTGATCCTCGGCGGTGGGGCGAGCTACCTGGCGTTCGTCCTCGGGTTCCTCATCGCGGCGACCGACAGCGTCGACGGCTACCTCGCCCGACGGTGGGGGGTGACGCGCAGCGGTGCGTTCCTCGACCCGCTCGCCGACAAGGTCCTCGTGCTCGGCTCCCTCTACTCGCTCGTGTGGATCGACGCGTTCGGTGCGCTCGGGACCGTCGGTGTGGTGCTCATCACCGTCCGGGAGTTCGGTATCAGCGCCTACCGCTCGTACTGGGCACGGCGCGGCGTCGCCATCCCGGCGCGCCGCAGCGCCAAGGCGAAGACGTTCGTGCAGGAACTCGCAATCGGCCTCGCACTCCTCCCGCCGCTCGAGCGCACGCCGATCGTGGCGACCTCAGTGCTGTGGGTCGCCGTCGCCTTCACGCTCTACAGCGGCGGCCGCTACGTGGCCGACGGGCGACGGGCGTTCTCGCTCACCGGGGACAAGCCGACAGGGGAGTCGTCATGAGGTGCGAGATCGTCGCCGTCGGCACCGAGCTGCTGCTCGGGCAGATCGTGGACACGAACTCGGCGTGGATGGGTGAACAGCTCGCGCTGCACGGCATCGACTGCCACCACCAGACCCGGGTCGGTGACAACCTCGGTCGGGTCGTCGACACGCTGCGACGGGCGCTCGACCGCGCCGATGTGGTGATCTGCTGCGGCGGGCTCGGGCCGACCCAGGACGACCTGACCCGTGACGCCATCGCCGAGCTGCTCGGTGTGCCGCTGCTGCACGACGAGGTGATCGCCGAACGGATCCGGCGGATGTTCGCCGAACGCGGTCGGCCGATGCCCGACAACAACCTGCGTCAGGCCGAGGTCCCGCTCGGCTGCCACACGATCGCCCAGCAGCCGGGCACCGCCCCGGGTCTCGTGTGCCCGACCCCCGACGGCAAGGTGATCTACGCCGTCCCCGGTGTCCCCTACGAGATGCAGCAGATGCTGCTCGGCACGGTGCTGCCCGAGCTCGTCGAGCGATCGGGCCGCCGCTCGGTCATCCTGTCGCGCACGCTGCGCACGTGGGGTCAGTCGGAGTCGGGGCTCGCCGAGATGCTCGCCGACCGGATCATCGAACTCGACGAGATCGGCAACCCGACACTCGCCTTCCTCGCGTCCGGGATCGAGGGGATCAAGGTCCGCATCACCGCGAAGGCCGACGACGACGCCGGTGCCCGACAGATCCTCGACGCAGAGGAGACGAGGCTCCGCGACCTGCTCGGTCCGATCGTGTTCGGCATCGACGACACGACGATGGAGGCCGCCGTGCTCGGCCTGTGCGGCGCGGCGGGACTCACACTCGGCACGGCCGAGTCGCTGACCGGCGGCATGATCGCCAGCCGGCTGTGCGCGGTGCCCGGCGCGTCGGCGACCTTCCGTGGCTCGGTGGTGTCCTACGCCACCGACGTGAAGCACCAGGTGCTCGGCGTGCCCGAGGGGCCTGTCGTCACCGAGGACGCAGCGGCGGCGATGGCACGGGGTGCGCAGCGCGTGCTCGGCGTCGACGTCGCGCTCGCCACGACCGGTGTCGCCGGTCCGACCGAGCAGGAGGGGGTCCCGGTCGGGACCGTGTGTCTCGCCGTCGCCGTCGGCGACGACGTCACGACCCGCACCGTCCGTCTGCCCGGCGACCGTGAGCGCATCCGGCAGTTCGCCACGATCACGGTGCTCGACGTGCTGCGCCTGCAACTGCTCGGGCGGCACGCGGCGCGGTGACCGGCTAGAACTCGCGGGTGCGCTTCAGCTACTGGATCCCCGCAACGGTCGACTGGTCGGAGATGGTCGACGCCGGCCGTCACGCCGAGTCGATCGGGTTCGACGGCCTCTGGGTCGCCGACCACTTCATGCCGAACCAGGCGGAACCGGCCGAGGGGCCGACGCACGAGGCGTTCGCCGTGCTCGCCGCCCTCGCCGCCGCGGTACCGCGGGTGCGGATCGGTCCGCTCGTCGCCGGGAACACGTACCGGAACCCGGCGCTGCTTGCGAAGGCCGCGGCGTCGATCGACCAGATCTCCGGCGGTCGGTTCGTCCTCGGTCTCGGTGCCGGGTGGCAGGAGAACGAGCACCGGGCGTACGGCATCGACTTCAACACGTTCCGCTGGCGGTTCGACCGCCTCGAGGAGGCGTGCGTGGTGATCCGTTCGCTCCTGCGGGAGGCACGCACGAACTTCAGCGGCGCGCACTACAACCTCGTCGACGCACCGCTCGACCCCAAGCCGGTGCAGTCGCCGCTGCCGCTCCTCATCGGTGGTGGAGGTGAGCAGCGCACGCTGCGCATCGTCGCCCGGTACGCGGAGGAGTGGAACGTCTGGGGTGACCCGGCCGTGCTGGCCCAGAAGGGCGCGGTGCTCGACCGGCACTGCGAGGCCGAGGGCCGTGACCCGGCGAGCGTGCACCGCTCGGCGGTCGCCCTGTTGTTCATGAACGACGACGAGGCCGCGAACGCGAAGCTCCGGTCGACGCCCATCGAGCGCCCGCACCTCATCGGCACGCCGGCCGAGATCGTCGAGCAGATGCAGGCCTACCGTGACGCCGGCGTCGCGGAGTACATCCTCCCGCCGTTCACGTTCCGGTCGGCGGCGGAGCGCGCCGAGACGGTCGAACGGTTCATGACCGAGGTCGCCCCGCACGTCGGCTGACGTGGGGGCGGGCGATCAGCTCTCGGTGGTGGTGCTGCAGTCCGCCTCGAGGCGGAGCGAGGCCGAGTTCATGCAGTAGCGGAGACCGGTCGGCTGCGGTCCGTCGGGGAACACGTGGCCGAGGTGGGCGCCGCACGACGCGCACAGCGACTCCATCCGCACCATGCCGTGGGAGGTGTCGACCTCGGTGCTGACGCGCGTCTCCTCGATCGGGGCCCAGAAGCTCGGCCAACCGGAACCCGAGTCGTACTTCGTCTCGGAACGGAACAGCGGTTCGTCGCACACGACGCAGCGGTAGGTGCCGGGGGTCTTGGTGTTCCAGTACTCGCCGGTGAACGCCCGCTCGGTGCCCTTGTTCTGGGTCACCTCGTACTGCGTCGGGTCGAGGCGGGTGCGCAGGTCGTCGCTCATGACCCCCATCGTCGCAGACCGTCCGGGTGCCTGCCTCGCCGGAGGGGTGGGGTGGTTGCATCGAACGGTTGTTCGTAGTTACACTGCTGTGGTCCGGAGCGCTGGCAGCGGCCTCGTTGTCACACCCGGTCCGTACGGTTCCGCCACGAGGTCGCGGGGGTCCACCCCGCCGAGATCCGACATCCGGAAGGGGTTTGGCATGGATCGCACCAAGGCGCTGGAGATGGCCCTCGGCCAGATCGAGAAGCAGTTCGGCAAGGGCTCCGTCATGAAGATGGGGGAGAAGGGTGACATGGCGATCGAGGTCGTGCCGACCGGCGCCCTCGCCCTCGACCTCGCCCTCGGCATCGGCGGCCTGCCGCGCGGCCGCGTCACCGAGATCTACGGGCCCGAGTCGTCGGGCAAGTCGACGCTCGCCATGCACGTCGTGGCCGAGGCGCAGCGCAACGGCGGCATCTGCGCCTAC
>CAYVOK010000044.1:2940-20427 GCA_964453335.1 uncultured Acidimicrobiaceae bacterium | reverse complement strand
CGAGCTCCTCGGTGATGGTCTCGGCGAACAGTTCGACGAGGGCTGGCGGGTTGGCGAGCGCGGCGACGGGGATGCGCCCGATCAGGAACGGGGCGATCCACGACATGACGCGCAGGTCGCGGCGTACGAGCGACGCCACCGACGGCCGCTGCACCTTCACCACGACCTCCACGTCGCCGTCCCGCAGAACCGCCCGGTGCACCTGGGCGATCGAGGCCGCGGCGAGAGGGGTGCGGTCGATGGAGGAGAACACCTCGTCGAGGGGACGGCCGAGGTCCTCCTCGATGACGGCCCGCACGACCTCCCAGGGTTCGGCGGGCACCTGGTCGCGGAGCTTGCGGAACTCGGCGACGAGTTCGGCGGGGAACAGCCCTTCACCGGAGGAGATGATCTGGCCGAGCTTGATGTAGGTCGGGCCGAGCCGTTCCGCCGCCCGGCGGATCCGGCGGGAGATCGCAGCCGTCGACGCGGTGCCGCGGCGTTCCCGCACCGCCCAGATCGCCACCGCACCGCCGAGTTCGACGACGGTGCGACCGACGCGCAGACCCGGCGGCAGGCGGCGCGGGGTGGTCAGTTCGGGGACGAGGCGACGGGTCGCCGCACGCAACGCCGGCACCCGACGCCGCCAGGGGAACGCATCGGGCTCGACGAGCCACGGCGGATCCTCGCTGAAGGTTCCGTGGACGAGGTCGGCCGGGGCCGGGCGGGACGCAGTGGGGGGCACCGTCCCAGTGTGGCGTCGGCCCGGACGCTGTCCGTAGGCGGAGCGCGCCGGGACGCCGCCGCCGACGTCAGCGGTCGCCCGGCAGCCACAGACGGCTGCGACGGACGGCCTGGCCGAGCGCCTCGAGGCAGGTGTCCGCGTACTCGGGTCGGCAGATCAGGAAGTCCGGCAGGTACACCGACGCGTTGTTGTACCGGAGCGGCGACCCGTCGATCCGGGACACGTGGAGGCCCGCCGCGGCGGCGACGGCCGCCGGTGCGCAGTTGTCCCACTCGTACTGACCGCCGGAGTGGGCGTAGACGTCGGCGTGTCCGAGCACCACGGCCATCGCCTTCGCCCCGGCAGAGCCCATGCCGAGCATCTGGGCGCCGAGCGCCCGGCTGACGACCTGCGCGGCTGCGGACGGGCTCCAGCGCGACGCGATGACCCGGGGCGGCCCGTCCTCGCGCTCGGGGAGGGCAGGTGGCGGGTCGGTGCCGAGCGTGATGCCCCCCATCGCCGGGAGTGCGACCGCCCCGGCGACGGGCACACCGTCGACGGCGAGCGCGACGTGCACGGCCCAGTCGCGCCGCGGCGGCGACGCGAACTCGTTCGTCCCGTCGAGCGGGTCGACGATCCACACCCGGGACGCCCCGAGGCGCGCGGCGGAGTCCGTCCCCTCCTCCGACAGCACGGCGTCGTCGGGTCGGGCCTCGGCGAGGAGGGCGACGATGCGCTCGTGCGCCTGCCGGTCGCCCTGCACCTCGAGCTCCCAGGCGGAGGTCCCCCGTTCGAGCAGGTCGTCGCGCAACCGCACGAGCAGTTCGCCCGTCGCCGTGGCGACGGCGGCGGCGAGCTGGTGGTCGTCGAGGTCGGCGAGCCTCACCGGAACCGGGGTGTCCGTCGTTCGAGCAGTGCGGCGACACCCTCGCTGAACGCGGGTTCGCGCATCATCCGGCGGAGCAGGTCCTCGGCCTCGGTCACTGCGGACGCGACGTCACGGTGCAGGTCCGTGTAGATCTGCCGCTTCGTCGCGGCGAGCGAGTGCGGCGACACCGTGGTGACGAGGTCGCGGGCGTAGGCGAGCGTGTGGGGGAGGAGCTCCTCGGGTGGCAGGACCGCGTTCACGAGGCCCATCCGCTCCGCCTCCTCGGCGAGCACGACCCGGCTCGACAGCAGCAGGTCGTTCGCCCGGGTGAGACCGATCAGACGGGGGAGCACCCACGACAGGCCGTACTCCGCAGGGAGGTTCAGCTTCCCGTGCGACGTGGTCAGCTTCGCCCCGGCCGCGGCGAAGCGGAGGTCGCAGTAGCAGGCGAGGACGAGGCCGACGCCGGCCGCCGGACCGTTGATGGCGGCGATCACCGGCTTCGTGAGACCGAAGTGGTAAGCGAAGAGCTGGTCGAACTCGGGACGCACGCCGTACCCCGGGGTCGCCGGTTCGGTCCGCAACCCGTCGTCGTAGCCACCCTTGGCGAGGTGGCCCTCGAGCGCCGCGCTGTCCGCACCGGCGCAGAACCCCCGTCCGGCGCCGGTGACGACGATCGCGCCGACGTCGGGGTCGTCCTCGGCGTGGGCGAGTGCGTCCCGGTACTCGGTGTGCATGCGACCCGTCCACGCGTTGAGCCGTTCGGGCCGGGCGAGCGTGATGACGGCGACCCCGTCCTGCGTCGCGGTCGTGATCGTGCGGTACGCCATGGTGCCGTCCTAGCCGATCCCGCCGAGGCGTGCGACCGCAGCGAGCAGGTCGGGGGCGAGGTCCGCGCGGGCGACGAGGAGGTCGGGGACCGACGGATCGGCGCCGTTGTAGCGCAACGGGGTCCCGTCGATGCGCGAGGCCCACAGTCCCGCACCGAGCGCCGCGGCGACCGGCGCGGCGGAGTCCCACTGCTGCATGCCACCGGCGTGGAGGTACGCGTCGTTCGTGCCGTCGACGACGGACGCGACCTTCGCCCCGGCGGAACCGAGCTCGACGATCTCGTACCCGAGGGCGTCGGCGACGGCGACGGCGACCTGCGGCGGGCGGGACCGGCTCACCACGAGGCGCGGCCGGGGGCGCGGCCCGGGCGGGGTCGCCGGCTCCGTACCGCAGAGGACACGCCCGTCGGGGAGTGCGACCGCACCGACGAGCGGTGCGCCGTCGACGACGAGCGCGACGTGGACCGCCCAGTCGACGCGACCGGGCGTGGCGAACTCGCGGGTGCCGTCGAGCGGGTCGACGATCCACACCCGGGACCGGCCCAGACGGACCGGGTCGTCGGCGGACTCCTCCGACAGCACGGCGTCGTCGGGGCGCAGCGCGGCGAGCCGCTCGAGGATCAGATCGTTCGCCTCGGCGTCACCGACCGCACCCCAGGTACCGGGGTCCGCGCCAGCGGCGGCGAGGGCGGCCCGTCGTGCGACGAGGTGGTCGCGCGCCGAAGCGGCGATCGTGGTCGCGACGACGAGATCGTCGCCGGTCATCGGACGAGCGGCTTGTACCGGATGCGGTGGGGCTGGGCGGCTTCTGCGCCGAGCTCCTTGCGCCGGAAGGCCTCGTAGTCGCTGAAGTTCCCCTCGAACCACCGCACGACGGAGTCACCCTCGAAGGCGAGCACGTGCGTGGCGATCCGGTCGAGGAACCAGCGGTCGTGGCTGATCACGACGGCGCATCCCGGGAACGCGTCGAGCGCATCCTCGAGGGCGCGGAGCGTGTCGACGTCGAGGTCGTTCGTCGGTTCGTCGAGCAGCAGCACGTTGCCGCCGGTGCGGAGCATCTTGGCGAGGTGCACGCGGTTGCGCTCACCGCCGGAGAGGTCGCCGACCCGCTTCTGCTGGTCGGAACCCTTGAAGTTGAAGCTCGCCACGTACGCACGCCCGTTGACCTCGCGACCGCCGACGACGAGCGTCTCGGCACCGTCGGTGATCTCCTGGTACACGGTCCGGTCGGCGTCGAGGGTGTCGCGCGACTGGTCGACGTAGGCGAGCTGCACCGTGCTGCCGATGGTGAGCGTGCCGCCGTCGGGCGCCTCCGCGCCGGTGATCATGCGGAACAGCGTCGTCTTGCCGGCGCCGTTCGCCCCGATCACCCCGACGATGCCGGCGGGCGGGAGCGAGAACGACAGGTCGTCGACGAGGAGCCGGTCGCCGTACGCCTTGGTGAGGTGGTCGGCGACCACGACCTGGTCCCCGAGCCGGTCGCCGGAGGGGATCGTGATCTGCAGGCGTTCCGCGCCCCGGTCGGCGGCCTGCGCCTCGGCGAGGAGCTTGTCGTAGTTCTGGAGACGGGCCTTGCCCTTGGCCTGGCGGGCCTTGGGGGCCATGCGCACCCAGTCGAGCTCGCGTTCGAGGGCCCGCCAACGGTTCTGGTCGGCCTTCTCCTCGCGGCGGAGCCGGTCCTGCTTCTGTTCGAGCCAGGAGCTGTAGTTCCCCTCGAAGGGCATGCCGCGCCCGCGGTCGAGTTCGAGGATCCAGCGGGCCACGTTGTCGAGGAAGTAGCGGTCGTGGGTCACCGCGACGACGGTGCCGTGGTAGTCCTGCAGGGTCCGTTCGAGCCAGGCGACCGACTCGGCGTCGAGGTGGTTCGTCGGCTCGTCGAGGAGCAGCAGGTCGGGCTTGGCGAGCAGCAGCCGGCAGAGCGCGACGCGGCGCCGTTCACCGCCGGAGAGGTGCTCGATGCGCGCGTCGCCGGGCGGGAGCCGCAGCGCGTCCATGGCGATCTCGACGGTCCGCTGCAGGTCCCAGCCGTCGACCGCTGCGATGCGGGCCTCGAGGTCGGCCTGTTCCGCGCCGATCTTCTCGTAGTCGGCGTCGGGGTCCGACCACTTCGCCATCACCTCGTCGTAGCGGGCGAGGAGGTCGCGGATCGGTCCGAGACCGTCGAGCACGTTGCCCTCGACGTCCTTCGTCTCGTCGAGCTGCGGTTCCTGGGCGAGGTAACCGACGGTGAAACCCGGGGTGAGGCGGGCTTCGCCGGTGTACCCGTCGTCGAGGCCGCCCATGATCCGGAGCAGCGTCGACTTCCCGGACCCGTTGTGGCCGATGACGCCGATCTTCGCCCCCGGGTAGAAGGCGAGGGTGATGTCCTTGAGGACTTCCCGGTCCGGTGGGTGGAACCGGGAGACCTTCCGCATCGTGAAGATGAACTGTGCGCTCACGCGGCGAGGCTACCGGTTCGGCCGGCACGGTAGAGTCCGGCCCCGTGATCAAGGCCGTGCTGTGGGATTTCGGGGGCGTCGTCACGTCGTCACCGTTCGAGGCGTTCAACGCGTACGAGGCCGAGGCGGGCCTGCCGAAGGACCTGATCCGGACGATCAACGCGACTAACCCGGACACGAACGCGTGGGCGCAGCTCGAGCGCAGCACGGTGGACCGCGACACGTTCGCCCGACTCTTCGAGGAGGAGGCCGCCGCGCTCGGGCACACGCTCGACGGTTCGCGGATCATCGGGCTGCTGCACGGTCGGGTCCGCCCGCAGATGGCGGAGGCGGTGCGGCGGGTCGCCGAACGGCTCCGGTGCGTGTGCCTCACCAACAACTTCGCTGGCGGCGGGCTCATGGCCGACCAGGGGCGGATGTCGGAGGTGCGGGCGGTGCAGGCGCACTTCCACGCGATCATCGAGAGCTCGAAGGTCGGGCTGCGCAAGCCCGACCGCCGGATCTACGAGCTCGCCTGCGAGACGATGGGCGTCGACGCCACCGAGGTCGTCTTCCTCGACGACCTCGGGGTGAACCTCAAGCCAGCGGCGCAGATGGGCATGACCACGATCAAGGTCGTCGACCCGGACGAGGCGCTCGACCGCCTCGAGGCGGTCGTCGGCTTCCCGCTGCGGTGAAGCTCGCCACCTGGAACGTCAACTCGCTCAACGCCCGGATGCCGCGCGTCCTGCCGTGGCTCGAGGAGATGGAGCCCGACGTCCTCTGTCTGCAGGAGACGAAGCTCGCCGAGGACGCCTTCCCCCACCTCGAGTTCCGGGCACTGGGCTACGAGGCGGTGCACCACGGTCAGGGCCAGTGGAACGGTGTGGCGATCCTGTCCCGGGTCGGGCTCGACGACCCGGTCGCCGGGTTCGGCGACGGGGGCCCTCCGGACCGTGACGCGCGGCTCGTGTGGGCGACGTGCGGCGGTCTCCGGGTCGCGTCCATGTACGTGCCGAACGGCCGGGAGCTCACCGACGAGCACTACACCTACAAGCTCGGGTGGCTCGAACGGCTCGCGACGGTCCTCGAGGGACGCCCGGCCGACCGGTCACACGCCCTGTGCGGCGACTTCAACATCGCGCCCGCCGACGACGACGTGTGGGACATGCGGGCCTTCGCGGACGGCACCCACGTCTCCGCACCCGAACGGGCGGCGTTCGACCGTCTCCTCGGCCTCGGGTTCCGGGACGCCCTGCGGTCGCGGCATCCCGACGCCGGGCTCTACACGTACTGGGACTACCGCGGCGGCGCGTTCCACAAGCGCCAGGGCATGCGGATCGACCACGTCCTGCTCGACGGGGCCGCCGCCGACGCGGTGTCCTTCGCCTTCGTGGACCGCAACGCCCGCAAGGGCGAGAAGCCGTCGGACCACACGGTGCTCATGGTCGAGGTGGAACCGGGCTGAGTCCGGGGGTGCGCCCCGCCGCGTCGAGCGCGTCCAGCAGGCCCGGTCCGAGCCGCAGGGTGCGCACCGGGCCGACGAGCGGATGGCGGGCGAGGTCGTCGAGCGATCCCGGCGGGTCGGCGGCGAGCGCGTCGACGGCGGCGTCGTCGAGCACGACGGCGGGCGGGACGTCGGCGACGCGTGCCCGACGCTCGCGCCATGCGAGCAGCGCGGCCCGGCGTCGACCGACGTCGTCCGGCACCGCGGCGGGCACGGGGACCGGGACGGCGGCGCGGACGGCCTCCGGTGGCGGTACCGGACGGGCTGCGGCGGCGAGTGTGCGGCAGGTGGTCACGACCGCGTCGAGGTAGGGGCTGCGCCGCCGGGGCCGCGGGCCGTCACCCCGGTCTCGTTCGGCCGCCCAGGTGCAGGACAACAGGTCGGTCGCCCGGCTGAGGGCCACGTAGCAGAGCCGCTGTTCCTCGTCGCGTTCTGCGCCGACGACTCGGGCGGCGGACCCCTCGGCGACGTCGAGGCCCGTGACGACCACCCCGTGCCACTCCCGACCCTTCGCCGCGTGGAACGTCGCGACCGTGACCCCTCGCCGGTGTGCCGGCGTCCAACCGTCCTGGGTCGTCGCAGCACCGGGACGGTCGCCCGGCGGCAGGGTGCGCCACCACGCGGCGAACCCGGCGGCGTTCGGCCGCACGTCGAGCGACGCGTACTCCTCGAGCGCACCGTCGAGGACGGTCCGCCGTTCGGGGGGCAGCGCTGCCACCGCCTCGCGCAGGTCCGCCCAGGTACCCGTGGTCGGGAGGTCGGCGGTGGGGTCGTCCCGGCCGTCGCCGCCGTCGTCGACGGGCACGCCGCCGCGCCGCAGTGCCACAGCGAGCGCCGCGGCCGCCGCCCGGGTGCGGGCGAGGACCGCGAGGCCCGGCCACGGGACGCCTGCGTCGTGCCAGCGTCGTATCGTCGCCACGACCGCGGTCGCCTCGTCCTCGGCGTCGGCGCACATGGTCACGGTCGGGACCGGCCCCACCTCACGGTCGGGGGCGGGTCGGGGCACGGACCGTGGGCCGGGACCGCCTGCGAGCGCGGCGGCGGACGCCCGCACGATCCCGGCGCTCGACCGGTGGTTTGTCGGGAGCTCGACGACCTCGAGCGCCGGCACCAGCTCGCCGACCCGGTCCAACAGGCGCGGATCGGCGCCGTTCCAGCCGTAGATCGCCTGGTTCGGGTCGCCGACGACGAAGAGGTCGTCGCCGTCGCCCACCCAGGCCTGCAGCAGGCGGAACTGCAGCGGGTTCACGTCCTGGAACTCGTCGACGTGCAGATGCCGGTGCCGCCACCGTTGCGACGCGGCGAACGCCGGGTCGTCCTCGAACGCCCGGGCGCAGCGCGCGAGCAGGTCGTCGTAGTCGACGAGTCCGGCGGTGCGCTTCGCCGCCTCGACGGCGACGAACGCGTCGCGCACCGTCGCCGCAGCGACGCCCGGTCGTCGCCCGGCGCGTGCCGCGGCGGCCGGGTAGGCGGCCGGCGTCAGGTCGTTCGCCCGCGCCCAGTCGATCTCCGCCGCGATCCGTTGCGTGCGTGGCCGGTCGGCGGGGTCGAGGACCCGGGCGAGCACGGTCCGTCGGTCGACGAGGAGGGTGGGCTCGGGGCGGCGGTGATCGTGCCAGTGGATGCGCAGCATCGCCCAGGCGACGGCGTGGAACGTGCCGGCCGCCGGCAGGTCGCGGAGCCCGAGCCCGGCGAGTCGGCGGCGCAGCTCGGCGGCGGCCGGTCGGGTGAACGTCACGCACAGGGTGTGCCGTGGATCGAGGTCACCGGTCGCCGCCCGGTACGCGATGCGGCGGGTGAGCACCCTGGTCTTGCCGGCACCTGCGGCGGCACGCACGACGACCGCCCGTGACGGCGTGGTGACGGCGTGCCGCTGGGCGTCGTCGAGGCCCACGAGCAGGGGGTCGGTCGTCACCCCCGGGATCCTACGGAGACCCTGCGGCGGTAGCGTCGCCGGCGTGGAGCCCGTGTCGGAACGTCGGTTCGAGGAGCTGGTGGCGCGTGCACTCGACCTCCTTCCCGACGATCTCGCCCGCCTCGTCGACAACGTGGCGGTGACCGTCGCCGACCGTCATCCGGACGACGACGAGCTCCTCGGGCTCTACGAGGGGGTCCCGCTCGTCGACCGTGGTGACTACGGGGGTCTCGTCCTGCCGGACCGGGTGACGATCTACCGGTTGCCGCTCTGCGCGTTCTGCGCGGACGAGGACGAGCTCGTCACCGAGGTCGCCGTCACCGTGATCCACGAGATCGCCCACCACTTCGGCATCGACGACGACCGGCTCACCGAGCTCGGCTGGGACTGATCGGGAGCCGACGGGCCTCCTCTAGGCTCGGCCCGTGCCCGCAGCGTCCCCCGAGCAGAGGTCCGACGACGTCGTCCTGCTCGACGTCCGGGAGCACTGGTGGTGCATGGTCCCCGCCGTGTCCCTGCTCGTGGTGAGCATCGCCGCGGGCATGGCGGCCGCCGTCGTCGCCGAACCGGTGGCGTCCATGGCCGCGCTCGTCGCGATCCTCGTGTCGCTCAGCGTCGCCGGATGGCGGTACGTGCGCTGGGTGTCGGCCCGCCTCGTGCTCACCACCGACCGGGTGGTGCGCCGGTCCGGTCTGTTCGTCCGCCGCCGCACCGCGGTGCCGCTCGAACGGGTCGACGCGGTCGACGTGCGCCAGGGACTGCTCGGACGCCTGATCGGGGCCGGGGACCTCGTCGTCGACCAGGGGCCCGACGCCGAACCGCTCGTGCTGCACCGGGTCGCACGACCCCTCGAGGTCGCCGACCGGATCCTCGACGAGATCGCCCGCCGCCGATGAGCGCACCCCGCGTCGTCTCCCTCGTGCCGTCCCTCACCGAGTCGGTGCTCGCCTGGGGCGTGGAGCCGGTCGCCTGCACCCGGTTCTGCGAACAGCCGACGCTGCGCCACGTCGGCGGGACGAAGGATCCGGACATCGCCGCGATCGTCGACCTCGCCCCCGACGTCGTGCTCATGTGCGAGGAGGAGAACCTGCGCGCGCACCACGACGAGCTCGTCGCGGCGGGTGTGCGCTGTCACGCCGTGCGGATCGACGCGGTGGACGACGTCCCCGCCCAGCTGGCCGGCGTCGCCCGGGTGCTGGGCCTCGACGTGCCGGCGATCCCGGTGCCCACGCGGGCGGCGGCGACGCCGCACGTGCGGGCGTTCGTCCCGATCTGGCGGCGCCCGTGGATGACCCTCGCACCGGGGACGTACGGGTCGTCGCTGCTGCGGCACCTCGGCGTCGACACGCTGTACGGGGATGCGACCGTCCGGTACCCCGAGACCACCGTCGAGGAGGTGGCGGCGCTGCGCCCCGACGTCGTGCTGCTGCCGACCGAGCCCTACCCCTTCACCGACCGCCACCTCGCCGAGTGGGACGCGGTCGCGCCCGCCCGGCTCGTCGACGGGCAGGACCTGTTCTGGTGGGGGACACGGACGCCCGCGGCGCTCGCACGGCTGCGCGCCGCGCTCGCCGACCTCGGCGCACCCGGCTCGTGATCCTCAGCCGTTGATCGGGCCTTCCCGACCGGCGAGACCGATCGGGTCGCGACCCGACCGCACCGCGAGGACCTGCGCGCAGATGGCGAGGGCCGTCTCGGCGGGTGCGCGCCCGCCGAGGTCGAGGCCGACGGGACCGTGGATGCGGGCGATCGTGGTGGCGGGCAGGCCCAGCTCGGCGAGCCGGTCGGCCCGGCGACGCTGGGTGTGCCGTGAGCCGAGGGCGCCGACGAAGAACGCGTCGCCTGCGAGGGCGGCCGCGAGCACGTCGGGTCCGACGACGGGGTCGTGCGTCACCACGACGACGGCGTCGGCACCCCCGAGGGACCGCACCGTCGTCAGCGCCGCCGGACCGCTGTCCGACCCGTCGGCGGGTACCACGTCGAACAGCCAGCCGAGCGACGCGCACACGTCACGGAGCGCGTCGACGACCTCGCCGCTGCCGAACGCGACGATCCGGGTGCGGGGGTGGACGAGGTCGAGGAACAGGGTGCCGCGGTCGAGCTCGACGCGCCGTCGCGTGGCGCGCGGGTCGGCGGCGAGCTCGTCGGCCGCGGCGCGCAGGCCGGTGTCGAGCGACGTGTCGCCGGTGGAGCCGAGGAGACGGCCGTCGGCGACGACGACGGTGTGTGGCGCGAGGTTCGGATGGTCGACGACAACGCCCACCACGATCGGTCGACCCGTCCGCAGCGCCGTCCAGAGTCCTCCCTCCACGGCGCTGAGCGGTTCGACGACGAGGCGCGCCCGCCCGCCGCAGGACAGGCCGGCACCGGGCGCGTCCGGGTCGCCGAGCAGGAACCCGACGGTCGTGCCGACGCCCGCCGCGAGCACGGTCGGCAGGGCCGTCGCGACGGTGGCGTCGGCGGCGCCCCGCAGCACCGCACCGGCACGGCGGCCGTCGACCGTGACCACCGTCGCCTGGTCGTACTGTCCGGCACCGAAACCGTGGACGTCGACCGCCCGGACGAGGACCGCGGCGACGCCTTCGGCGGTCGCGGCGTCGACGAGGGGGAGGAGATCGCGCACCCCACGACGCTAGCGGCGGGCGCCCCACGCGTGATCTGGCATGCTCGCCCCATGACAGGACGATTCGGGGACAGGACGGCGCTCATCACCGGCGGTGCGAGCGGGATCGGGCGTGCGTGCGCGCTGCGCTTCGCCGAGGAGGGCGCCGCGGTCGTCGTCGCCGACCTCGACAGCGCGCGCGCCGGTGAGGTCGCGGACCGGATCGTCGCCGTGGGTGGGCGCGCCGCAGCGGTCGCGGTCGACGTGGCGGACGAGGCCGCGGTCGAGGCGATGGCGGACCGCGCGGTGGAGCTCTTCGGCGGGGTCGACGTCTGTGTCGCCGCGGCGGGGATCTCCCATGCCGGGTACGTGTCCTCCGACGACGGCGACGCCCGTGAGGGTCGGGGCCGTCCCCGGGGTGTCGGCCCGATCCTCGACAAGACGCTCGAGGACTGGCAGCGGGTGATCGACGTCGACCTCACCGGTGTGTTCCTCACCAACCGTGCCGTGATCCGCCGCATGGTCGACGCCGGACGGGGTGGTGCGGTCGTCAACATCGCGTCCGGTGCCGCCCAGGTCGCGATCGCCGGGTCGGTCGAGTACTCGGTCGCGAAGACCGGTGTGTGGATGCTGACGAAGGGGTTCGCGGTCGAGGTCGGTCGCCACGGCATCCGCGTGAACGCGGTCGGACCCGGTGTGATCGAGACGCCGATGACCGCCGAACTGCGCCGCTCGGGCCGCTTCGTCGAGAAGATCGAGCGGGCGACCCCGTTGCGCCGCCTCGGCCGCCCCGAGGACATCGCCGGGGCGTGCGCGTTCCTGTGCTCCGACGACGCGTCGTTCGTCACCGGCGAGATCATCTACCCCGACGGCGGGTACCTCGCGCCGCAGCGACTCTGACCGTTCCGCGCTAGACCGTCACCATGCAGATCACCGAGGGGAAGGTCGCCGTCGTCACCGGCGCCGGCAGCGGCATCGGCCTGGGCATGGCCCGGGCGTTCGCGGGGGCGGGCATGCGGCTCGTGCTCGCCGACATCGAGGTCCCGGCGCTCGACGCCGCGGTCGCCGAGTTGCGGGCGGCGGGACACGAGGCGATCGGTGTCCGCACCGACGTCTCGAAGCTCGCCGAGGTGGAGGCGCTCGCCACGGCCACGATGGACACCTACGGCGCCGTGCACGTGCTGTGCAACAACGCTGGTGTCGGTGTCGCCGCACCGATCGGTGAGACGTCGATCGCGGACTGGGAGTGGACGCTCGCCATCGACCTGTGGGGTCCCATCTACGGCGTGAAGACGTTCCTCCCGCTCATCAGCGCGCAGGGCGAGGGCCACCTGAACTCGACCGCCTCGATGGCCGGACTGCTCGCCGGTCCGACGCTCGGTGCGTACAACGTCGCCAAGCACGGTGTGGTCGCGCTGATGGCGTCGCTCGAGCGCGACCTGCGGGTGGCGCGTTCGCCGATCCGTGCGTCGGTGCTGTGCCCGGGTCCGATCAACACGAAGATCACCCAGAGCGAGCGGAACCGCCCGGCCGACTCGGCCGCCGAACACGTCCAGACCGCGCAGGGCGACAAGTTCTGGGGGAACCTCACCGCGCTGCTCAGCCAGGGCATGGACCCCGACGAGGTCGGCACGATGGTCCTCGACGCGATCGTGCAGGAGCGCTTCTGGGTGCTGACGCACCCGAAGATGGGGCGGCTCGTGCAGGCCCAGGTCGAGGCGATGCTCGGCGACCAGTCGCTCGTGCGGGTCTGACCGTGGACGGGACGTCGGCATCCGCGACCGTCGGGGTGCGGGTCGACGACGGGGTCGCCGTCGTCACCCTGCAGCGCCCCGAGCGACTCAATGCGTTCGACCCGGCGACGGTGCGGGCGCTGCGGGCGGTCGTCGCCGACCTCGCGGTGGACGACACGGTCCGGGCGGTGGTGCTCACCGGTGCCGGCCGCGGATTCTGCGCCGGCCTCGACCTCGCCGACATCGACGTCGACGGCCCGCCGGAGGCGTTCGGGGCCTGGGTGGGCGCGTTCATGCGCGACGAGCTGAACCCGCTCGTGCTCGAGGTCTCCGGGCTCCCGAAGCCGGTGGTGACCGCGGTCAACGGTGTGGCCGCGGGTGGCGGGGTCGGCCTGGCGCTCGCCGGTGACCTGGTGGTCGCCGCCCGTTCGGCGACGTTCCGGGTGGTGTTCACCCCGGCGCTCGGCATCGTGCCGGACACGGGCACGACCTGGTGGCTGCCGCACCTCGTCGGTCGCGCCCGAGCCCGGGGCCTGTCGCTGCTCGGCGACGCACTCGACGCGACGACGGCGTGTGCGTGGGGTCTCGTGTGGGAGGTCGTCGACGACGACGCGGTCGTCGACGCTGCGATCGCGCTCGCCCGTCGGGCAGCGGCGACGACCCCGGCGGTGTGGCCCTTCGTGAAGGCGGCGCTCGACGGCGCGCCCGGCGCAGATCTCGCCACGCAGCTCGCCGTCGAGGCCGACGCGAACGAGGTCCTCACCGGCAGCGAGGCCTTCGCCGCCCGGGTGCAGGCGTTCAGGAACCGGGCGCGCTGACGTCCTGCGCGGCGCGCAAGCGACCGAGGAGGACGAGCGCCACACCGCTCACCACCGCGCCGCCCGCCGCGCCGGCGAAGGCGAGCGGTGTGCTGCGGGTCGCGACGGGCAGCCACACGGTCGGTGCGACCGCGGAGCCGAGGAACCGGAACGCCGACTGCACCGACGCCGCACCGCCCCGGTTGGCCGGGACGGCCTCGACGGTCAGGCGTTGGACCGACACGACGAGCAGCGACGCTGCGGCACCCGTGCCGATCCAGAGCGTGGCCAGGGACGCGAGCCCGTCCGCGCGTCCGGCGAGCACGAGCAGCACGGCGGCGGTCAGCGCAGCGAGCGGACCGGTGACGACTGCGTCGACGCGGTCGGTGACCCTGCCGCCGAGCGGTCCGACGAGCAGACCGGCGAGACCGAACCCGACGAGGACGACCCCGGCGACCCCGGGGGAGCGGCCCAGGTCGTCGCGCAGGCGGAGGGCGACGAGGAACCCGGTGCCGACGACGCAGGAGCCGATGCCGAACCCGCACAGGCACAGCGTCGCCATCGGTGTCCCGACGAGGCTGCGGAACGACGGTGCGGCGGTGGCGCGACGCGGTTCGCCCTGTGGTGGGGCGAACGTCAGCAGCGCGGCGACGACGGCGACACCGACGAACGCGGCCCGCCAGTTCCATGCGGCGGCCACGCCGCCGAGGAACGGGCCGAGCGACACCCCGGCCGCCTGGAACGCGGCGAAGGTCCCCACCCGGCGTCCGAGGTGCTCGCGTGGTTCGAGGTCGGACAGCCCCGCGAGGACGAGCGGGGTGGTGAACGCGTTCACGACCCCCTGCGCGGCGCGGCCGGCGAGGAAGGTCGCCGCCGTCGGTGCGAGGGCGCAACCGATGGAGGCGACCGTGTAGGCGACGAACGCCCAGCGGACGGTCCGTCGCCGGCCCCAGCGCTCACCGAGGGTGCCGGAGACGAGCAGCAGGGCGGCGTAGGGGAGGAAGTAGACGGTGAGCGACGCGGCAGCGGTCGCGGTCGTGGTCCGCAGGCCGCTCGCGAGCTCGGGGAGCATCGGTTGCACGACGCTCCCGCCGAGCGGACCGAGCGCCCCGCCGATGTACAGCGCGACCGACGACAACCTCCGGAGACGGGTCGGTGCGGTCGCCGGCGGCACGCCCGCACCCTACGCGCCGCTCCCCGTCCGGGGAGCCCGCCCGCCCTCGGTAGCGTTCGGGGATGGCCACGGGAACGGCGCGGGTGGGTGCGGTCGAGCTGTCCTTCGAGACGATTGGCGACCCGGCGGACCCGACGTTGCTGCTCGTGATGGGGCTCGGCGCCCCGGGGATCTGCTGGCCGGACGAGCTCTGCTGGGCCTTCGTCGGTCGGGGGTTCCACGTCGTGCGGTTCGACAACCGGGACTGCGGACGATCGACGGTGCTCGGCGACCGTCCCGTCGACCTCGCCGCGCTCGCGATGGGGTTCTTCGCCGGGACGCCGACCGAGGCGCCGTACCTGCTCGGCGATCTCGCCGCCGACGCCGTCGGGCTCCTCGACGCGCTCGGCGTCGACCGGGCACACGTCGTGGGGGCGTCGCTCGGGGGGATGATCGCCCAGACGATGGCGATCGAGCACCCGGACCGGGTCGCCTCCCTCACCTCGATCATGTCCACGACCGGTGAGGCCGACCTGCTCCTGCCCGAGGCGGACGTGCTGCCCCTGCTGCTCACGCCGCCGCCCGCCGATCGCGACGGCGCGATCGCTGCGGCGGTGCACTGGATCGAGGTCGTCGGCAGCCCGGACCACGTCGACCGGGACGCCGCCGCCGAGCTCGCCGGCCGGTGCCACGATCTCGGTTCCCATCCCGAGGGGACGGTCCGTCAGCTCGCGGCGATCATCGCGTCGGGCAGCCGGGCGGAGGCGCTCGCCGCGCTCGACGTGCCGACGCTCGTCATCCACGGCACCGAGGACCGGCTGATCCGTCCCGAGGGCGGGCGACGCACGGCCGAACTGGTTCCCGGCGCCCGGCTCGTGCTCGTGCCCGGCATGGGGCACGACCTGCCGCCGGCGTTCTGGTCCCTCGTCGTCGAGCAGGTGACCGCCCTCGCCGCGTCGGCGTCGTAGGGGGCGGACGCGTGCGGACGGTGCCGCCGTTCCGTGCCATGCTGCCGGGGCGGTCGTGGGGGCCGCGTCGAGGAGGAACACGATGGGTCCGCTGTCGGGTGTGAAGGTGATCGAGATGCAGGGCATCGGCCCCGGCCCCTTCGCCGGGATGATGCTGTCGGACATGGGCGCCGAGGTGATCCGGGTCGACCGGGCCGGCAACGTGCCCGCGGCGGCGCCGTCGTCGCCGCCCTCCGACGTGCTGGCCCGTGGCCGCCGTTCGGTGGCCGTCGACCTGAAGAACCCGGCCGGTGTGGAGGCCGTGCTGCGGCTCGTCGAGGGTGCGGACGCGATCATCGAGGGGTTCCGCCCCGGCGTCATGGAGCGGCTCGGGCTCGGCCCCGACGTGTGTCTCGCCCGCAACCCGCGGATCGTCTTCGGTCGGATGACCGGCTGGGGGCAGGAGGGGCCGTACGCCCCGATGGCCGGGCACGACATCAACTACATCGCGCTCGCCGGAGCGCTCGCCCACATCGGTCGTGCGGGTGAGGCGCCGGTGCCCCCGCTGAACCTCGTCGGCGACTTCGGTGGTGGCGGGATGCTGCTCGCGTTCGGTGTGGCGTGCGGGCTCGTCGAGGCCCGGGCGTCGGGTCGTGGTCAGGTCGTCGACGCTGCGATGGTCGACGGGACGGCGACGCTGATGGCGATGTTCGCCGGGATGATGCACTCGGGTGTCTTCACCGAGGAGCGGGGCACGAACATGCTCGACACCGGTTCGCACTTCTACGACGTCTACGAGACCTCCGACGGCCGGTACGTCTCGTTCGGTTCGATCGAGCCGCAGTTCTACGCGGAGCTGCTCGAGCTGTCCGGCCTCGGGTCCGAGGCGGATCTCCCGCACCAGCTCGACAAGACCCGGTGGCCGGAGATGAAGCAGCGGCTCGCCCGCATCGTGGCCACGAAGACCCGTGACGAGTGGTGCGCGATCATGGACGGCTCCGACGTGTGCTTCGCCCCGGTGCTGACCTACGGGGAGGCGGCTCGCCATCCCCACGCCGTTGCCCGTTCCTCCTTCGTCGAGGTCGCCGGCATCACCCAGCCCGCTCCGTCGCCCCGGTTCAGCCGCACGGTCCCCGCGATCGCCGGGCCGCCCGCGTACCCGGGCCAGCACACCGACGACGTGCTGCGCGCCGCCGGTTTCGGTGCGGAGGAGATCGCCGCACTGCGTTCCGCGGGGGCGGTCGCCTGACGTCCTGGACGCACACGGCGTACGCGCAGGAGGTCCGGGTCGGCGGCGGTGTCGCCGCCCGGCTCCGGCCGCTGCTGCGCGACATCGGGAGTCGGCGCACGCTCGTGCTCGACAGCCCGGGGTCGCACGCCCCTGTCGTGGTGGAGGGTCTCGGTCGCAGCGTCGTCGAGGTCGTCACGACGTCGACGGTGGGGGTGCCCGTCGACGTCGTGCGTCGCGCCGTCCGACTCGTGCGTGATGCGTCGATCGACACGATCGTGTCGATCGGCGGCGGGTCGGTGGTGGACGCAGCGAAGGCGGTGGCGTTCTTCACCGAACGTGAGGCCGGCACCCCGGGCACGTCGTTCGCCGACCGGCCGGTGCTCACCCACGTCGCTGTGCCGACCACGTTCGCCCCCTCGGCGACGTCGCCGGGGTTCGCGATGACCGATCCGATGTCACGGAACCGTCAGGCGACGTCGTCGCCGACGCTCGTGCCCCGCTGGGTGGTGGTCGACACGACGCTCGTCGGTGCGACGCCGCAGGCGGTGCTCGCCTCCTCGCTCGTGGCGGCCGTCGACGCGGCGCTCGCCGCAGCACTCGGTGCACGGTCGCCGGAGGCGGAGATCGTCGGCGCGGCGGCGCTCGCCCGTCTCGTCGCGGTCGCCGACCTGCTCGACGACGCCGACGTCCGGGCGACCGCCGCGGCGACGGCGGTGCTCGCCGGCCGCGCTGCGGTGAACGCGGCGCCCTCGCTCGCGCACGCCCTCGCCGTCTCCTTCGGGGG
>CAYVOK010000044.1:0-2840 GCA_964453335.1 uncultured Acidimicrobiaceae bacterium | reverse complement strand
GGCCTTCGGCGGCGAGGTCGACGAGGCGACGCTGCTCGCCACGATCGAGTCGGTGCGGTGACGCGGTGTCCCTGACGACGCTGCATGAGGTGCTCGCCTGGGCGATGCTCGTCGCGAACCTCGTCGCGGGCACGTGGGCGCTGGTCGCGCACCGTCGACCGGCTGCCCGGGTCCCGGCGCTGTGGCGGGCGACGGTCGTCGCCCAGGTGCTGGTCTTCGCGCAGCTGACCGTCGGCGGCGCGCTGATCGCGGTGGCCGGTCGGACCGTCGAGCAGCTGCACGTGCTCTACGGCTTTAGCACCGGCATCGCTGTCGCGGTGCTCTACGGCTACCGCGCCCAGATCGGCGACCGTCGGTATCTGCTGTACGGCCTGGGCGGGTTGTTCCTCGCCGGTCTGTCGGTGCGCGGGATGATCCTCGCCCACCCGCCGGGCTGACCGGCGCTGCGACCTCAGAGGGTCGCGTGCGGGTGGCTCTCGGTGAGGCCGGCCGGGGTGACCCGGATGAACTCGGCCTTCTCCCACAGTTCGGGGATGGTGCGCGCGTCCGTGTAGCTCATCGCGCTGCGCACGCCGCCGAGCAGGGTGCCGATCAGCTTCTCGACCTTGCCGCGGTAGGGGACCGAACCCGAGACGCCCTCGGCGGCCCGCTGCTCGAAGTACTCCGAGTCGATCTCCTCGCCGGCGCGCTCGGCGCGTGACTGCACCGCCTCGAAGCTCGCCATGCCCCGGATGGTCTTCACGAGGCCGCGGGGCGACTGTTCGATCTCCCCGGGGCTCTCGTCGGTGCCGGCGAACAGCGAGCCGATCATCACCGAGTCGGCACCAGCGGCGAGGGCCTTCGCGATGTCGCCGGAGCGGCGGATGCCGCCGTCTGCGATCACGGGCACGTCGAGTCCGGCGCAGTCGTTGATCGCGGTGAGCTGGGGGACGCCGACCCCGGCGACGAGCCGGGTGGTGCACACACCGCCGGGGCCGACCCCGACTTTCACGGCGTCGGCGCCCGCTGCGATGAGATCCTCCGCCCCACGGCGGGTGGCGACGTTGCCGGCGATGAGGTCGGTCGACCGGCCGAAGTCCCGCTTCAGTTCGGCGAGGGTGTGGATGGCGTGCTCGGCGTGGCCGTGGGCGATGTCGAGCACGATCGCGTCGACGCCGGCCTCGACGAGTGCCCGGGCCCGCTCGAGGGTGTCGCCGCCGGTGCCGACCGCGGCGCCGACGAGGAGGCCCTGCTCCTTCACGTGGCGCACCATCCCGGCCTGCGCAGCGACGGGGAGGAACCGGTGGATGATGCCGATGCCCCCGGCGCGGGCAACGGCGACCGCCATCGCCTCCTCGCACACGGTGTCCATGTTGGCGGCGATGACCGGGATCTCGACGGTCACGTTCCGGCTGAGACGGGTGGTGAGGGAGACGTCCTGGCGGGAGCGCACGTTGCTCCGGCGGGGGACGAGCAGTACGTCGTCGAACGCGAGGCCGGTGCGGAGATTGTCGAGCGACACGAACGGCTCCAGGGGGAGGGGCGGAGCCGTGGGGCGCCGCGGTACGGGGCAGGAACCGCCGGGGGACCCGGAGTTCCGGCCGAGCGTACCGCGCAGGCGCCGGTCGGATCAGCCGGCGAGACGCTTCTCGAGCTCGACGAGCTGGTCCCGCAGGTCGGCGGGCAGACGCTCACCGATCTGTGTGAAGTGCTCCTCGTACAGCGGGAGCTCGGCCCGCCACGCCTCGGTGTCGACCCGCAGCAGCTCCTCGAGCGTCGCGGTGTCGAGGTCGAGCCCAGCGGTGTCGAGCGTGCCCGGCGCGGGGACGTTGCCGATCGCCGTCTCCGTGGCGTCGACACGCCCGTCGAGGCGGTCGACGATCCACTTCACGACCCGGCTGTTCTCGCCGTAACCGGGCCAGAGGAACGAACCGTCGCCGCCCTTGCGGAACCAGTTCACCCAGTACATCCGCGGGAGCTTGTCGGCGTCGGCACCGGCACCGATCGACAGCCAGTGCGCGAAGTAGTCGCCCATGTTGTAGCCGCAGAACGGCAGCATCGCGAACGGGTCGAAGCGCACGTCGCCGACGGCACCGGCGGCCGCAGCGGTCTTCTCCGAGCTCATGATCGAGCCGAGGAACACGCCGTGCGCCCAGTCGCGGGCCTCGGTCACGAGCGGCACGTTCGTCGCCCGGCGGCCACCGAAGAGGATCGCCGAGATCGGCACGCCGGCCGGGTCCTCCCACTCGGGGGCGCATGCCGGGTTCTGCGACGCCGCCACGGTGAACCGGGCATTCGGGTGCGCGGCAGGGGTCCCCGACGCCGGGGTCCAGTCCTGGCCACGCCAGTCACGGAGGTGGGCCGGGGTCTCGCCGTCCATGCCCTCCCACCAGATGTCGCCGTCGTCGGTGCGGGCGACGTTGGTGAAGAGCGTGTCGCGGGCGATGGTGCGCATCGCGTTCGGGTTCGTCGCGGTCGACGTCCCCGGGGCGACGCCGAAGAAGCCGGCCTCCGGGTTGATCGCGTACAGGCGCCCGTCGGGTCCGAACTTCATCCACGCGATGTCGTCACCGACCGTCTCGACCTTCCAGCCGGGCAGCGTCGGGATCATCATCGCCATGTTCGTCTTGCCGCACGCCGAGGGGAACGCCGCCGCGATGTAGCGCTTCTCGCCCGACGGCGGGGTCACGCTCAGGATCAGCATGTGCTCGGCGAGCCAGCCGCTGTCGCGTGCCATCGTCGAGGCGATGCGGAGTGCGAAGCACTTCTTGCCGAGGAGGGCGTTGCCGCCGTAGCCGGAGCCGTACGACCAGATCTCCCGGGTCTCGGGGAAGTGCACGATGAACTTGTTGTCCGGGTTG
>CAYVOK010000043.1:0-20478 GCA_964453335.1 uncultured Acidimicrobiaceae bacterium | reverse complement strand
AGGATCAAGAAGGCAATCTTATTTATATGGAAACATCTGGACCAAGATCAGGAAAAGGAACTCTGTTTGAGATTGCCACCTATGAACCATTTGTTGGACCATTTGGAACAGTAGAATCGTTTAAGTTGATCATTAGAAGATCAGAGAATCAGACGGGTGATGTATGAGAGCCGTATTTAATTCTGCACAATTTAAGAAAGAAATGACAAATATTGTAGACTACTCTATGGGATTTTTGGAGGGAATACAAAGAGGAAAAACAGCATTCCTAAAAACAGTAGGCCTAGAGACAGTAGAACTTATGAAAGAATTTATAGACTCTAACGCTAGAGTTAATCCAGATATGCTACATCATGTTTATGAATGGAATCAGACTGGTAGTCCTAGCGCAAGACTATACGATATATCATATACAACAAGCAACCTTGGGCTTTCATTTAGATCATCATTTCGTCAGTCTACATCGATAAAGAATGGTTCAAGAACTCCGTTCTACGATAAAGCAAGAATTATGGAAGAAGGTATTCCAGTTACTATTAGGCCTAGAGTAGCACAGGCATTAGCGTTTGAAGATAATGGAGAAACCATATTTACAAAAAGTGAAGTAAGAGTAGGCAATCCTGGAGGAACAGAAGTACAGGGTGGTTTTGAAAAGGTGTTTAATATGTTCTTTAACAGATATTTTTCTCAAGCATTTTTAAGAGTAAGTGGAATTGGAAAGTATCTTGAGAATCCAGTTGTATATAGAAAAGATATGGTAGCAGGCAAAAAGATGGGCAGGTCTAAAGGTTTGTCAACAGGCTATCGTTGGATTGCTAATGCAGGAGTTGGTATTCAATGACCGCAGTAATTCATCATCCTCCTACAATTATTAATGCTTACCTAGCATCAAAGATAAACCCAGGGTTTAATCCAGATGACTCTATTGGTGGCTCAGAATTAATTGGAACAACATATTTTTTCCCAACACTTCCAACACAAATAGATTCTCTTACAGAAACATTCCCAGATAGCAATGGAGTTTTTGGAGTGTACGATAGAATGTTTAAAATGAGAAGGGTTCCATTTCCATACATAAAATGCGAACAACTGTTATATTATTTTTATTCTGTAGGAAATGATGCACAAAGAAATATGGTCATAACTCAGCAACAAGTAAGCGATCTGCTTGATAACGGAGATGATTCAGCAAAAGATCTTAACGACTGGGCAGCAGCCAACCCAACCCTATGGGCAGAGTCCAAGCCATGCTTCTTTCACAACTTTAAGATCTATCAACTAGAAGAAACCAGAGATATCGTAGACTTTGGCACAGCCCGTACTTATGCGGGGAATAAGATCATTATCGACTACGACTGGCACCCAATAAACCCTTCATAAAAAGGTTGTATAATTATGGTGAGGAAACAAACCCCCTTTTAATAAAATGAAAGAGGTGAGAATATATGGCATACAGCCGTGGTTCAAGTAGTAACATCATCGTGGGTGCAGCAGCACTCTTTACGCATGATGCAGGTCCAATTGGATACGATTCAGCAACTGGAAAGATCACTGATGCACAAGCATTACTAGATCTCCCAGCAATGACCGCATCCACAACTTCCTACAAGGAAACTTTGTCAGATGACACAGCATACACAAACGTAGGATATACATCGAACGGTTTGGAACTCGCATTCCAGCCAGATTTCGGTGAGGTAGCAGTAGATCAACTTCTCGACGTTGCTCGTCTATTCAAGCAAGGTATGACAGTTAATCTAAATACATCATTCGCAGAGGCAACCCTAGAAAATCTTCTAGTTGCAATTGCAGCAGATGATACAGATAAGGTAATCAGTGGAGACCTAGAGACACTAAAGATGTCCGCAGGTGACATTGGTGACGTTCCACTAGAGCGTGGACTCGTAGCAGTAGGACCAGGATCTGGTTCTTCTCTAGAGCCAAAGGAAAGAATCTATGTTGCATACCGTGCACTCTCAATTGAGAATGTTACAGTATCAGCAAAGCGTGATGAGGCTTCAATGTTTGAAGTATCATTCCGTCTCCTTCCAAACGATGACGCATCATACGGTAAAATCGTAGATCGTTCACTCGACTAATACAACTTAATAGGACTAGCCCAGACCCTTGAAAGTCTGGGCTTTTCCATTTGGTATACTTATATAATGGCAACAAGCATATATGAAAAAAAACATTTTTCTCTTATTGATGGAACATTGATTGAGGCTGCCCCACTTAAAATAAAATATCTAAGAGAATTTTTAGAAACTTTTGAAAGCATAAAGTCAGCGAAAACAGATGATGAATCAATATCTATTCTAGTTCTTTGTGCTCTTATAACAATGAAGCAGTATGCACCATATATTAAAACTATTGAAGACCTTGAAGATAATTTAGACCTTCCAACAATCTATGAGGTTATTGATATTGCAGCGGGAATTAAAGTAAATCAGAAGTCAGAAGAACCAGTACAGTCTCAGGCCGTAGATAGCGGATCATCTTGGGAAACTTTAGACTTAGCAAAGTTAGAGGCAGAAGCATTTCTTATTGGTATCTGGAAAGACTATGAAGAATTGGAGCAGTCATTATCAATGCCAGAGTTGACTGCAACGATTAAAGCCAAAAGAGATTTAGATTATAGTGACAAAAAGTTTGCTGCTGCAATGCAAGGTGTGGACCTTGACAAGAATTCAGGAAATAGTAATGCCTGGGAAGATATGAAAGCCAGGGTATTTAGTAAAGGCGCAGCACAAAATGGAAATGATATCCTTGCTCTTCAAGGTAAAAATGCAGAAAAGGCTGGTTTTGGAATTGGCATGGGCCTTGATTATGAGGTTTACGAATAGTAAAAAAATAAGACTCCGCTATGGTATAATTAACTTAACCTTATAAGGAGGAATAAATGGCAACTGCCACGGAAGAAAAGACAGTAACTCTCATCGATGGAACAAAGATCAAGGTAAGACCATTAAAGATCTCACTACTTCGTCCGTTTATGAAGAAGTTTGAAGATATCGCAAAGGTAGCAGAAGATAATGAAAAGTCAATGACTTTGCTTATTGAATGTGTACAAATCGCAATGCAGCAATACAAGCCAGAATTGGCGGAAGACAAGGAAGCCCTAGAAGAAAATATAGATCTTCCTACAGTATATAAGATCGTCGAAGAGGCATCTGGAATTAGACTTTCAGACGCAACTCTATTGGGCAATCTTGTAAATAACTAAATAAAGAGGTGTTAGTGGATGGCTGATGTTCAATCCAATATTCATGTAAATATTGATACGTCAGATGCTTTAGCAAGTTTAAAACTTCTACAGCGTCAAATATCAGCCTTCCACACACAGATGTCAAAGTCTGGCGCAGCAGCGTCAGCAATTGCAGCAAATCAAGCGCAAAACTTGATGAACTCCATAAATGCAACTGGACAATTCCAGGCATCTATGAGAACGGTAGCAACAAGTACCGAATACTTTACTAATGCTTTAGAAAAAAATAAACTAACATCCAGAGAGTACTTTAGATACACTGGAGCAGCAACTAAGTCTTTTGGAAGATTATTTAAGTCTGAGTTTGAAACAATAAATAAAGTAGCACGAGAGCGTGTAAAAGATATACAAACCCAGTATATTAAAATGGGTCGTGGTGCCAATGGAGCACTACAGGCTATTGCAGTAAGACCTCTTACCCTAGACATGAAAAATCTGGGAACACAAACAGCAATCGCAGCACAAAGACAACAACTTTTAAATCAACTTCTTAAGCAAGGCTCTACCAATCTTCTAAATTTTGGTAAGAATACTCAGTGGGCTGGCCGTCAGTTGATGGTTGGTTTTACAGTACCACTTATGCTTCTTGGGTCTACTGCTGCAAAAACCTTCATGAAACTTGAAGAACAGGCAATTAGATTTAAGCGTGTTTATGGAGAAATGTTTACCACGCAAGAAGAAACAGATGCAATGGTTAAACAAATTCAAACGCTTGCAAAGGAATATACAAAGTATGGCGTTGCCGTAGAGAAGACTATGGAGATGGCTGCTAATGCTGCAGCAATGGGTAAGATGGGTGCAGAACTTACCGCACAGGTCACTGAAGCAACAAGACTTGCCGTGCTTGGTGGAGTTGAACAAGAGCAGGCACTTGAAACAACAATTTCTGTTACAAATGCATTTGGTGTAGCAGCGGAAGATCTAGCAAAGAAAATTGACTTTCTTAACGCAGTTGAAAACCAAACTGTTGTATCAATTGAAGACTTAACAGTTGCTATTCCAAAAGCAGGTCCAGTTGTTCAACAACTAGGCGGAGATGTTGAAGACCTGGCATTCTTCTTGACTGCTATGAAAGAAGGTGGTATCAATGCTTCAGAAGGTGCTAACGCACTAAAGTCTGGTCTTGCATCATTAATCAATCCATCTGATAAAGCATCAAAAATGCTTGCTGGACTTGGCATAAATATCAAGGGTATTGTAGAAGCAAACAAAGGTGACGTAGCAGCAACCGTAGTAGGATTTTCACAAGCCTTAGATACACTAGATCCACTTAATCGTGCAAGAGCAATTGAGCAACTTTTTGGAAAGTTCCAGTTCTCAAGACTTTCTACATTATTCAAAAACGTAACTGCAGAAGGCTCTCAGGCAGCCAGAGTACTTGGTTTGACAAAAGCAACGACAGAAGAGTTAGCGATCTTATCACAGCGAGAATTGGACAAGATAGAAAATACAACAACCTATAAGTTTAAAAAATCTCTTGAGGATTTGAAGGTTACTCTTGCTCCAGTAGGAGAGCAGTTCCTAAAAGCACTTACTCCAATTGTTGAGTTTGCATCTAAAGTATTAGAAAAATTTAATAACCTAGGCGATGGAAGCAAAAAGTTTTTAACCATTGTAACAGTAGCACTTGGAGCAATTGGTCCTATAGCACTCATGACTTTTGGTTTGCTTGCAAACGGTCTTGCAAATATAATTAAACTATTTGCAACAATGAAGTCATCATTTAATAGGGCTGGCTCATCAACACAAATACTTGGTAATCAGACAGATTATTTAACCCAGCAACAACTTGAAGCATCTGCTGTAGCAGCATCTCTTGATCAAGTTCATCAAAAACTTAGACAAACATTTACCTCTGAAACCGCAGCAGTAAATGCATTAGCAGCAGCATACAAAAAAGCGATAGCATCTCAGTTAGGATTCACTGGTCCAGTTGGTAAAGGCAGAATGCCTCAAAGCAAAAAATATTCAACAGGTGTTACAAGTGTTCCAGGAACAGGTAATAAAGACACAGTTCCAGCAATGCTTACGCCTGGCGAAGCGGTTATTCCAGCACAAGCAGCACAAGATCCAGCCAATAGACCAGTAATTGCAAGAATGGTTGCTGGAGAAACTGTGCAGCAGTTTGGAACTGGTTCAGAAAATGTTCAAAAGTCTGGTAGAAAAAAAGCAGAGACAGCATTTGCACATGCTAGTGGTCCTACAAAGTATAGAATTAGTGATGTGCCTGCAGAGTTTAGACAGCAGGCTGCTGCTCTTGCAGATAGAGGAATTCCAAAAGCAATTGCTTACAGTGGTATAGGTTTTGATATTCCTCCACAAATGAACTTAGATTTAAATAAAAAGAAATCAAAAATTGTAGATGTCAGAGCATATGAAGCAGAAATAAAAAAGCCTGGTTCTATTACAACAATGACTGCAAGATTAATGGATCCTCCAAATAATCTTAGCGCATCAGAAGCAGTCAGAGTAAGCAAGTCAATAAGAAGTAATTTGCTTGCTTCGCTAAAAGATCTTCCAGATGGTACCAAGATTAACGATAAAACTATTTACTCTAGAATGGGTAACGCTAAAAAGGGAATTTTGGGAGGTCTTGCAAGAGATCCAAAGTTAGCACCAATCATTCAAAAAATGCTATCTCCACACGCTTTAGGTGCTGCAGAAAAGACAACCATTAAATATGATTCTAGACCAGCCACTCCTCGTGAACTTTATGATGCTGTAAAAAATAGCAAGAGCAATCCTGCAATTTTGCCTGCACTACAAAGACTTGTTGACCATCATCCAAACTATCAAGTTGAAGTACAAAGAAATGCAAACGGCGATATCATAGGATACAACAGACCAGAAGTATCAAGAACACCACCACATGAACTAAAGACTCAGATGAGCAACGCCAACTTAAATGAAAAGGGCGAGTTTAAACCTGGAAGGTCTGGTGGTGACACTGGTGCTGTAAAAGTTACAACATCTGCAGCATCACGTAGAATTGCAAGAAAACATATCACAACAACCCCAGATCAAATAACAACATATGGAAAGAGACTAGAAAAGGGAGCAGGATATAGTAATCCTCTTGCTAGACATGTTGCTGGAGTTTACGAAACAACAGACGGTAGAAAAGTATTTGTAAAGCCAATGATAGATCTAGACAATGCTCTAGCAGAACAAAGAGCAACTGTCATAGCAAGAGATGTTCATGGATTAGAGGCTCCAAAACAAGAATTAAGATTAATCAAAGATCCAGTAACAAAGAGAGTGATGTATGCTCTTGAATCTCCTTATGATCCAAAGTTTAGCGCAGGTCAAATGCCAAAAGACTTCACAAGAGATGATTATTTTAGACAACTACTGGCATCTTCTCTTCGTGGAGACAAAGACCTAGGTAAAGGAAATCTAGGTGGCAATAGACTAACAGATGTTGGAACTGCTGGAATATATGATGTAGCATCACAGTATAGTGCAAAAACTGGCAAGGCAAGAGTTGTTAGTGATCAAATAAAGTCAGTTGCAGAACAGGCAAGAATTAATTTGGGTGGAGTTCCTGGCTCAGGAGCAAAGAGTTTCTTTTATGAAGCAACAAAAAATATTCCTTTAGGTATGACTGCAGATGAATACCATAAAGCAATGATTGCAGAAATAGATAGAGTTTTGCCAAAACTAGAATCAACAGTAAAGAATTTTAATTTAGATCCAACAGAAGCAAAACCATATAACGAAATGATTAAAAGACTTCAGGCTGCTAGAAAAGTAGATTGGCGAGAACTTTGGAATGTTCACAGAACTGGCGGTAAGGTTGCAATTAAGCCAACTGAAATGATTGAAGATAAGAAAACTAAAAAATTAAGAAAGCCAAAGACGCAGCCAATTCCTGCAGGAGTTAAATCTTCTGGAGGTAAAGCAGATAAGGTAATGACAGATGTTCCTGCAAAGGGAGAGCAAGTGGTTCAGGGTCCAGGCCGTACACCTTCTAAGAGGATGGGAAGATTCATTATGCCTGGAAAGGCTGACGCCCCTCTATCATCTCAAGAAACAAAAGATAGAATAAATAAAGAATTTTCTCAGTCTAAGGCAGCAGCATCTAGAACAGCACTTTACGGTTCTGGTCCGATAGATGCCGAACAAAAAGCACTAAGGCGACAATTACAAAAACTGCAAAAGTCTGGAAAGCAATTAAATGTTATTGCTAAAGATGTTGCAGTTTCACAAAAGGTAGTTACTGACAACATGACAGAAAATGCAAAGAAGCAAAGTTTGTCATCAAGACTTCTTGAGTCCTATAAAACAAGACGGACTGCAAATGTTGATCCAAACGGTGCCCCAAAGGGTAGAATGGGTCTAGGCGGTGCTGCCATGATCGCATCTGGTGTTGCTATGCTCGGTTCTATGGCACCAGGAAAAACTGGAGAAATTGCACAAAAAATAATGATGCCATTGATGGGTCTTTCTATGGTGCTGCCAATGCTTAATAATAGGGCTGGTGCTGTAGGTATAGGACTTGCTGCAACGGTAGGAGCATTTGTTGCATTAAGAATAGCATTTAATAGTGCTCAGGATAAAGTTTTAGAAGAAGCAGAAAAATTTAGAGGGTCATCTTCTGCGATTCAAAACATAGCAAAATTTGGCGGTAAGGTAACTGCATCCGAACAAATGGACCTAAGAAGAAAAAATTCATTTTCAATGCTTGGGCCAGCGACAGGAAAAACAACATATGGAGAAGCATTTACACAAACAAAAGAAGGCAAGGCATTAAGTGAAAACTTAGCAAAACAAAATGCTGCAGGTAGAGGCTCTCAAGCGGTTTCTGATTTAACAAGCCAACTTTCAACTGCAGTAATGTCTGGAGCAATGGACATTAATCAAGCAAAGAGTCTTGCAATGAATGTTGCCAAAGAAGCAGGAGACATGAGCATTGGAATTAAAGTTATCGCACAAATGGAAAAAGTACTTGGTCCAAACGGTGAAGACTTAGCAAAAAATCCACTTCAGGTTAGAATTAGAATGATTAATGAAAATAAAAACAGAATGAAGTCAAATATTTCAAATATTCAAAATGTTAATCCAATAACTAAACTTGCTGGACAAAAAACTATGCAAAAGGTTGGTATCGGTGCATCAGCATTGGGTGGCGCAGCAGCAGGCGCTGGCATTGGAACATTTATTGGTGGACCTATAGGTGCAGCAATTGGTGGAGGTATTGGTGCAGCAATCGGTGCAGGTCTTGGATATTTTTCATCAAAGAAATATACAAAGCAGGCAGCAGAACTTGGCGCAGCATATGCAGTAGATGCAAAAATTGCAATGGAACAAAATAAACAAATGCTTGATTCATTTGATCTGTATTATCAAAAGAAAATTGAAGAACTTAGACTTCAAGGTAAAATTAATGAAGCAAACGATTTGCAAAATAAATATATTGAAAAAAGAGATAAATTAACTAGTGCACAAGCAACACTGCAGGCCAACATTGTAAGTCAATACAACAGCGCTGGGGGTATGCAAGAAGCAATGATGAGTGGTATGAAAAAGGCTGCTAAGGCTAGATATAAAGATAATCCAAATGAAATTGCCTATATGGATGTTGTCGGTGCACAGGCAGGACAACTTCGCAAAGATGGAGCAATTGATAAAGGTCAAGAGTTTTTGATTCAAGCAAAAATGGCAAGCGGAGACATTCCACCATCTGTATTTAGACAACTTCTTCAGATGGCAACAGATAACAAAGATATTGCTCCAAAAATGATGAACATCATAACAAAGTTTAGCGGTGCTACTTCTGAATCAATTGGTGTTGCTGCTCAAAATATCCTTACCGCAAAAGGAGATATCGATAAAACCGTTCAAGCAAAATTTATCACAAAGGTTTCAGCATTTGAAGAGGATTCAGATGCACTAGACTTTGCTAAAAATATTATCAAGTTAAATAATTTAAATGCAGTTATACCGTCTAATGTTTTGGTTAAATACTACACAGAAAATGATGCAGCCTATCAACAATTAAATACAATGCTTGATGCAATTGAAGGCAAAAAAGATTTAACAGCAACAATGGTCTATGAGATTATTCCGCAGGTTAAGGGTACAAATGCATTTGATGAAAACTATTTTAATACACTAACAGAAGATCAACAAAAGGTTTATACTACAACCATTGCTTCAATTATAAATGTTCCAGATGCACAAGTTGTAGCAGATCAAGACTATAAAGATTGGTTGGTGGAAAAAGTAACAATTCAGGGAAGAAACTATGGAGGAGGATGGTATCCACAGCCAGGAACTTCACAACCAGCACTTCTTGCATACTATAGAGAACAGCAAGGGTTTAAGGCTGTAACAGAAGGTGCTTCTATAACTGCAAATGCTCCAACAATTGGAGGAGACAAGGGAAGTGGAAACAAACCAAAGGCTTCACCACTAGATGACCTACTAAAAAGATTACGAGATGTTCGTAAAAATCAGATTAAGGTCACAGAAGGTTTTGATGCATCGTTTAAATCTTTAAATAAGTTATTTGGTGGCAATAAGGGAATCAAGGTTTTCAGCGGTATAGAAAATGACATGAGAAGACTTGGTGCAGGAGAAGACCTAATTGAACTCATAGTCGGCATGGATCCAAAAGAATATGAAAAGCAAAAAAACAAGTTGTTTGAGTTTGATAAGAAGGGCAACATTATAAAAATAAAAGATGGTGCAAAGAGCATTGGAGATGCGCTACAGTCTGTAAAACTTGGAGAGTTTGTTGGCGAACAAGAAAAAATGGCTAATCAGATAGGAAATCAAACTACAGCACTAAAGAGATTACAGGCAGCAGGAGTTGAAGGATCTGTTGCTCTAGAAGCCGTATCAGATGCCACCTTTGCAGCAGCAATCGCTAATAAAAAATTGTCTGACGAAGAAATTCAAAAAATAGTAAAGGCCTGGAAGAAAGCAACTAAAGCATCAAAAGCATACGCTGCAAATGAGGCTGCAATTAATAAAACAAAAGATTTTACAGATAGAGCAAAACTTCTAACAGCAATTACTAATAAGGTTGGACAGATAACGGCTAAATCTGGTGCAGCACAATCAGATGTTATTAATGCACTTTTAAATAATCCAGAACTTGCAAATATGCTTATCACTCCTGGCATTGATCAAGAGGCTTTTGAAAAATTGTTACAAGCAGCACTAGATTCTGCAAAAACTGAACTTAAGATAAAACAATTGTCTATAGAGGGAATGCAAGATATTTTTGACACTGGCTATGGCAATGCTATGGAAGCATTTGATGTAGAAGAAACTAGACTTAGACTTAACTTTGATCAATCAAATAAAAAAATTAAAGATGAAATCAAAAAGGCTGAAGAATTAATTGCAGCAAAACAAGAGCAAATCAGAATACAGGAAGTTGGTCTAAAAGAAATTGAAGACCAAGAAGAGAAGGTAAACGAAAAATATGATGAAAGACTAAAGGCTCTTGATGAAGTAGAAAAGGCCAATGCTGCAATATCTCAACAGCAAAAGGGTCAACTAACTCTTGCTGAGGCTCTAACATCTGGAGACATTGCTGCTGCTGCTCGTGCTGCACAAGAAATGAGAGCACAGTCTGCAGCCGAAGCAGTAACAAAACAAAAGGATGCACTAGAAAATGCAAGAGAGTTTGAACTTGGCCAGTTAAGATCAAAAGACGGCAGAAGTAGAATTGAAATTGAAAAAGAAATTAAGAAACTTCAAGATGAAATTTATTTAATTGAGCAAAAAAGTCTTGAGCCAAATAGAGAGACCTTAAGACTAAATGAACTTGCACTAGAAAAAGCAATAGAAGGAATCACTGTACTTGGCAAGACTAGAGAGCAATGGGAGCAGATTAAAAATCAGGTTGACCTTGCAAGAGTTTCAAGTGCTCAGTTTGTAAAGCAAATGCAAGATGCTCTTAATGTAATGAATGCACTTATAAATGCATACAAAAACCAAAGAGTAAATACAGACCCAATTGTTCCCGCTGGAGTCTACACCCCTACTGGACCACAAGGACCACAAGGACCAACACCATGTCCAGAAGGAAAGGTTCTTGTAAATGGTAACTGTGTTGACAAACCTAAAGAAGAAAAGAAAACAGAACCATTTGTAGCAAAAACTGCTGATGAGGCTCGTCAGTATGCTATTTCTCAAATGACTCCAAGTGCTTTAGCAGCACAAGAAAGTGGAGCAATAGGCGCAGCATCTATAGCAAATCAAATAGCAAGATATGATCAAATGGTAAAGAACTTAAATACATATGCTCAACATAAACAAAAAGAGGATGCGTATGCTGCAGAACAAGCAGCAATCGCTGCAGCAAATAAAGCAGCAAGTTATGCAAAGTTTGATCCAGGTAGAGCAGGATTTAAGAGTAAGGGCGGTTTAATAGAGCCACTATACAAGGCTATGGGTGGAATGATTCCATACTTTATGGATGGAGGATTTGCAAAGGGTACTGATACTGTTCCAGCAATGCTAACCCCAGGTGAGTTTATTATGAGTAAGTATGCAGTTGATTCATATGGACTAGACAATATGAGAAAAATAAACAATGGCGAATTGACTGGCGGTTCAGTGTATAATAATACATATACATTAACTGTAAATGCTAAGACCGATGCAAATCCTGACGAAATTGCACAAGCAGTCATGGCAACAATTAAGAGAGTTGATGATAGAAGAATCAGAGGGGTGGCTATAAGTGGCAGAAGGTGATTTAGACCCTAGGGTGGTCTATGTTCAAGGTCGTAAAAAATATAACAGACCAAGCGGTATGCTGTGGTCAGAAAATTCTGGCACTCTTCAAGATGGACTCTATATTCCATACGGATACGAAGTAGGCGTTAATCCAGACGATGTTGAAGATGAATCTTTGCTAGATCAGTTTTTGTTTTTAACTGATGACAATAGAAAACCAATTGACTTCAAACAAGAGCGAATTGAAAAACGGGAAAGAATGATTAATGGTCGAATGAGATCATATCATATTGCAGACAAGATTAAAATAGACACAAGTTGGGATATGATTCCTTCTAGGTCTCACGCAGACTTTCCAAACTTTGATCCCGCTACTGGTATATCACCGCATAAAGCATATACTACAGACGGTGGTGCTGGTGGAGCAGACATGTTAGAATGGTACGACTCACACAAAGGTTCTTTCTGGGTATTTTTAACATATGACAGAAAAGGAATATTTAAAGGTACCGCAGCCCCATACGATCACCTTGGTCAGTATAATCAACTAATAGAAATGTTTATTAGTGACTTTTCTTATTCCGTTGAAAAGAGAGGTCCAAATTTTGATTATTGGAATGTCTCAGTAAGTTTGGAAGAGGTCTAATGTTTGAAGACAAAGACCTGCAAACATTTCTAGAGACTTCTACTACAGTCAGAAATAAATCGGTAGTTATTGCAGAATGGAATATGAATATACCAACCAATATAAAACATATTGGTAATTACAGATATAGACCAACTCAAACATCTACGGTATATTCTTCTTTGCCAACAAGTTTTGATATTAATGATGCAGGTAATTTTTATACAGGTGCAACAGATGCAGATATTACCGTAGACGGATCGTTTAGCGATAGTGATATACCAACTATATTTTTAACTAAAAAAGAAAAGTTGCAAATGCTTTATTCTTTAGAAGATTGTTTTAATCAGTTTAGGCCAAGGTCTGGAATTAATAAGGCTGTGTTTTTTGAAAATGGAAAACTTCACCATCCAAATTTATTTATGGCAGATAGACCAAGGTACTATATGCCAGACAAGAATGATATATTTAAATATTGGACATCATATAGAACAGAGTTAGGACAAGAGTATGGTGTTGCATCTAAGGTCCGTGGTTCTCAGTATGATATTGAAGATGCTTGTCCTTTTGTTGTTTATAAAGAAAAGATACCTGCAAATAGAATTGTTGTTAAGATGCAAACACACACAGGAACAGAAAATCTAGGGCCATTTTCTTCTGCAATAGGATCTTTTGCTGACCCATTCTACGGAGAACTAAATCAAAAAACTCCTAGCAAATGGAAAATTCAAGTTTTAAAAGATAATAATTGGCAAGACTTAATATCTTTTGATCCATCAAAAAGAAGAAAAGATGGGTCTGCAATAATTAAAAGTGATGGTTATGTTGAAATTTCTTACGGATTAATTGTTCCAGATGAGTGGGTACCAAATTTTGTATTTGCTGAAACCTACACAAGCGAATTGCTACTTCCAGAACAGTCTGTTGTCGGATATGCATATTTAATTAAAGAAAATGAAAATGATATTGGGCAGTACTATATATGGAATGGTACTGACTATACAATAATTAAACCAAAATATGGCTGGTATGTTCAAGATGAAACTGTTGACAGGCTAACTAACTTTGTTACAGATGCAACTTCTCCAGATGCTTTTGTAAGGCCACTTGATGGAAAAATGCAATATAGAGAGTTTGAGTATATTTCTGGAATAAGAATTGTTGTAGATACAATGAATGTAAAAGATTCAACATTTGATCTTATTGAAATATCTCCAAGACTTGTAATGAATATATCTGATAAAACACTAGACTATTCAATAAATAAAAGCGCATCTGATTTGGGGATAAGTGGATTGCCAGTTGGACAACTTGTTGCCTCAAATGGATCAATTAATATCTTTGACTATGATCAAGCATTTAATGAAAACAATCCATTAAGCATAGTTCAAAAATATACAAATAGACACATACAGTTTAAGTTTTATGAAGTAATAGTAAATGTAGATGGTTGGGATTATTGGGTTCCAATGAAAACTCTATACTCTGATTCATTTCCAAAAGCAGATTTAGCAAATAAAAGAATATCTATATCTTTAAGAGACATGTATTGGTACTTAGAGTCAATCACCGCTCCACAAATATTGATGACAGAAGTTTCTGTTAGTTCTGCCGTATCTCTTTTGCTTGATTACATAGGCTTTTCTAACTATACATTTAAAAGAGTTACCAATGAAAAAGAGGTCATAATTCCTTACTTCTTTATTGCTCCAGATAGAAGTGTTGCAGAGGTGCTTCAAGATTTGGCGGTATCAACACAGACTGCAATGTTCTTTGATGAGTATAACAATTTTGTTATGATGAGTAAAAACTACATAATGCCAACTGCTACTGAAAGGCCTACAACATTTGCTCTTAAAGGAACCAATGATTTGTTTGAGGATGAGAGAATAAGAAACAAGACCCTGGCTAACGCTAAACTTGCCAATATTATTGCTGTTTCTGGTCAGTCAAATGCAGTATATAACGATGGTGTTATAAACTATACACCAAGACATATACAGAGATCTATTGGGTCTATAAGACAGGCAAGCCTTCTTGATGAAGAAAGATACTATGTATACAAGCCAGCCCTGCTATGGGAAGTTTCTGGAACAGAAAATACAAAGTCTTTAAATAATGAAATAGCAACCCAGTCTTCGTATTTGCTTTCTGCTATTCCTTTAAACGCAAATCTATCTGCAGATGTGCCAGTTGTACAAAATAATGTTGTAATAAACAATACTTTTAGTTTGGGAGAAGCAGTATTTTGGATTGCCAGATACAATGGATATTTTTACTCACAAGGAGAAATTATAAAGTACGATGCTGTTCAGCATAATGTTACTGGGTTTGGAAATGTTTGGATTACCTCTATTGAAGAATATCAAAATTATTTTTCTAAGTTGCCATTTAATGGAAAAATATATCCAACTGGACTAGTAAGAATTTATTCAGAACCAAAATATTTTGAGCAGGGAGGCATCGTCAAACTACAAAACGGTCCAGTTGTAAAGCATGGTCGTGGACAGTTTGGCACCACAATAGTGGCACACTCGGCTGGCATTTCTGAATATTGGAAATCAGATGACAATGTAAAGGGATGCTATATGGCGTCTGAATATTTGTTTGATAATAAGACTCCACTTCCAGCAACAACGGTTTCTTCTGCAGGAAAAACAACGGACACAGGAGTTTCTGCAGACGCAATAGCAAGAACATCTTCACGAACTGGCCTTATTAAGAATTTCCTTTCTACAACCCTTGTTGGAGAAATAACTACACAAACTCAACAACAGCCTGGATCTGTTCAGTCTTCAGCATTGTCTTTAACAGGACCAAACTTTACTACAAAAGAAAAGCCTAGAAATTTTATTTCTTATGTTCATAAATCCTTAGAGAATAAAAAATATAAACATTTTGGAACAAGAATGAGAATTGTTGGGAAAATAGAAAACAATCAAGACAGAGGACAAACTTCAAATGGATCGTCAACGTACTTTGTTGTTAATGGATCAACTCCAGATAAAAATATAAATATTTCTGGAGGCTCTGCAGGATTAGCAATAATGCTAAATCCAACAACCAATGTTGGTTACTACTTTGAGATTGCAGCATTAGGTTTAGGAAATTTATCAGAAACAGAGAAACAGGGCGTTAGCAATGTATTTTTCTATAAGGTAAAATCTAATAATGGAACCGCCGTACCGATTAAACTATGGGACGGACTAGCAGAAATCACAGTAGATGACGGAAAGTTTACAGGTCAATCAAGAAGTTTTGCTGAGGAAAATCCAACGGTATATGACTTAGCGGTAGAATATGAAGACATAGGAACGACAAGAAGATTCTACCTATACCTAAACGGTGTTGTAATAAAAACTGTAGATGATACAGATCCATTACCAGCATACTCAAATATATCATTGTTTACAAGAGGCTCTACACGAGCAATGTTTGAAAATGTTTATGCTTTATGTAATAACTATGCTCAAAACACATCATTTAAGTTGGGTGCTCCAGTAAACTCTGTTTTTGGTGATGAGGAAATAGACGCCAATGAGTCATTTAGAAAATATTCTATTAGTGGTTTAATACAAAACACATACCTAACTGGTGTTAGTTCTTCAGAGCCACCAAAGTATGATATTTACTTTGAAGAGTTTGGAAGCATAATGAGAGAGGTTGCATCATTTAATTTTAAATATGATAAGGCATATCCAGCATTAAGCGCAAAAATATCTCCAACATTTAATAAAATGAAGGGATATGCAATTTCTGGTTTTAGAGCAGGATCATATGGTGCAGAATTTTTAGTGTTTAATACTACAGATGCGCCATTATCTTTAGATGAAACTAGCGGTAACTACCTAAGAGTTCAGGGAATCACATTTACTCAACAGTCTGACAACAACCTTACTGTAGATGAGTACTTTAATAAAAACAGTCTTGTTTCAAACCCACAGTTTGTTGCAGACAGACTAATATCAAATCCCTATAAGTTTAAGCAAGACTATCAAGATATAAAACTTAGCAGAATGACTTACGGTAAAAAAGATTTTGCAATAGATACAATGTATATTCAGTCACAAGATGAAGCACACAGTTTAATGAAATGGTTAGTTGAAAAAGTTACCAAGCCAAGAAGATCCTTGGGTGTTCAAATATTCTCAATACCTACAATTCAGTTGGGCGATATTGTTAGTGTAGACTATAAAGAAAATAATTTAAGCATGGCCTCTGACCCAAACAATAGATTTGTTGTTTATAATATTGAGTTTTCTAGAAGTTCGGATGGACCGTCAATGACTTTGTTTTTAAGTGAGGTTATATAATGTCAAGCCCAATAAACTCTGTAGATCCATTTTATCTTTCTGCTGTGGCAGCAATTCCAGACATGCCTGCAAAAAAAGAAGATGACTCAGTAAAAATTGCAACTCCAGATTTGATATTATCAAATGACGAAACAATGTCAATCGAAATAATGACAGATCTAATATTTGAAGATATAGGCGGTTATGAACTTGCAACTATATCAAGGCACGACCTTGTAAATGGACAAAAGGTAATCTATGCTCCAATTAAAAACTTAACTGATTTATATTTACAATATAATCCAAACAATGTATTAAGATTACAGTCCTCTGATTCATACTTTAAATCTTTGTCATTGTCTATTTTTGATCGTCTACCTAATTGTGGTACAGGGTATGACCTGGTAGGAGATGACCCAGACCTAACCAAAAGAACAAAAGTTCCAAACTGCAAGCCTGTATATATAGACCCAATAACTGGAGATCTTGTAATTAATCTAATTAACATGAAAGAAGGAGAGCAGGTTGAAGTTGAAATATTGTCCGCTGGAAATATTTTTGATGATACAATATACTATGGGAGTAGCCAATGATAACTAATATAGGAAAAAATCTTTTAGCAAAATACCTTGTGGGACAGACCCCTTCGTATGCATCACATATTGCCGTTGGTTGTGGCACCAATCCAGTAGAGTCAGATCATGTATTTACGTCTCAAGAGTTGGCTGCAATAAAGAACAAAGAGTCTTTAAGTTTTGAAATGTTTCGCTCACCAATTATTTCCAGGGGATTTGTCAATGAGAATGGTCTATCAAAGGTAGTGCTAACAGCAGAACTACCAACAGAAGAAAGATATGAGATTACTGAGGTAGGGATATTTTCTGCAGGATCAAATCCAGTCGCTGGATCATTTGATAGCAGAGTTATATATTCTTTTGCGGATACAGATAATTGGAAATATAATCCAACGGGACTATCTGCTACAGACATACCAATAAAATATGGGCCGTTAGACGGAGAGTCTCAGAATGGAACAATCAATCAAGAAGATAAAGTTTTTTTGACTAATGCAGACAACAGAATTTTTACACAAACAGATAGAGTTGAAAGAAACGAAAGATGTAGATTTTTAAATAATATTATTGCAATGCGTGGAGATACGTCAACTATAACTATAGACTCTTCTGGAATAATGCAACCAAGTTCAGGCTCTGACTATATTAGATTAGATGAGACTTCAGTTGACTTTACAAAGAATAGTCCAATGGACGAGTTGCGTCTTGCGTTCTCTGTTGTTAGTAGGGTAGCAAACTCTTTGACGATTCCAGATAATGTAAAAATCTTATTAGAGTTTTCTCATACTGGGCCAAACTCAAGCCAAGAGTATGCAAAGTTTCAGGTAAACATTGATGATATGTCTTATGTAGGCGGTACTGCAGTACAAGAAAATAATTTTGCAGACAACAGATATATTGTATCAACTAGCACATTTCAAAATTTAAAGAAGAGTGCTAACTTTAACTGGTCTGATGTTGCAACAGCAAAGATATACTCATCTATTACTAAAAATAATTTGCCTTCTGATTCTTTCTATGTTTGCTTAGATGCTTTAAGAATTGAAAATACCACATCTACAAATTCTTTGTATGGGCTAACGGGCTATTCTGTAATTAAAAGTATAGATGCCAGACCAATTATTAAATCAGCCAATACAACAAACTATATAGAATTTAGATTTGTTTTGGATGTTTGATCATGAGCAATACTCCAGATAAAGGAATAAAAAATGTTATTATTAAAAAAGATGCTTTGGGCAAGGTAACAAAGTCAAACTCTGTAGTATTAAGATTTAGAATAGTTTCTGAAGATAAAAATAGAAAATCAGCATATTCACAAATATTTGTCACAGATTCTGGAGAAGTTCTTATCGGAGTGGGAGATATAAATATTATTGGTAACACCATTATGGTGAATTGGTCTTCTGGAGAAATTTCAACTCAAATACTATATGATGTGTTTGTAGGTTTTGATTCCCAAACTCCAACTTTTAGAATGGCAACTGGATCTTCAAATTATTCATTTTTAAAAACTGGAACGAGTTCAGTTCGTGTTGTTGTTCAAGCCTCATCTATAAATCCAGTATTAAATAATGATTTAAAAATCTACGACTCTGGAACAGTCAGTCTGGTATAATTATATTATGGCAATCTTACCATTACCCGAAAGAGGGCAGCCTTTAGATGTAACATATCTTTATCAGATAGTTAAGGCTATTAATGATCTCTCTGCTCAATCATCTACATCCATATACAAATATGTAACAGTCGATACACCTAATGCTGGAAAGCAAAGTGTAAAGACATCTGAAGCAAGAATTATAGGTGGGTATGTTCAGGTAACTTCTGGCTCATCTCAAACAGCAGGATCATCGCAATCATTTTCATACAGTTTGCCAAGCGAATTTAAGTTCCCACCAGTTGTTACCGCAACCCCAGTTAACATCGGTAATACAGATGCTGGAAAGGATGTTACAGTTACACTACTAAGTATTTCAACTTCAAAAATTGAAGGAACTGTAAAATTTAATGTTGGTGGAGATACAACAGTTGGGGTTAACCTATTAATAGTTGGAATTCCTAACTAATGATTTCTTGTAAAAAATGCAAGGGTAGAATGTTTGTAGATAGGCAGTACTCACAAATAAATAATCTTGAGATGTATTGTATGTCTTGTGGATCAAGAACATTCTTTCATCCGCCTAGTAATTCACAGGAGGGCTTGTGGCTATTAAAAAGGGAACAATTGAGAGCGAAGGCTACAATGTCCTCCCTGTAATTCCAGGGAATAAAAAGGTTTGGTTTTTAAATGGTGACCTTGTTAGAATACATCATTTAAATAAGTCTAATGGAATAATGTCTGTTTATAATATTAATAAAGACAGAATCGAAAGTTGTTTAATTAGTGATTTTAAAAAAAATAGAGAACGAGCATACACAGTTGGAGAGACTGCTAATTTAGTTAATCGTCATAAAAAATATATGCCATCTCTTATGAGAAGAGGAATTATACCATTTCCAAAAGGATCTCAAAAAGGCGGGGAAAGAGGATTTAGAGTTAGATCTTATTACTCTGAGTCGCAAGTAAAAGAGATTCGTGATATACTTGCTACATACCATATTGGCAGACCAAGGAAAGACGGTTTAATAACTAATGATATTACGCCAAGCAAACAAGAGTTGACAAGGCGAATGGGCGATGGTATACTTACATATACGAAGACAGAAGATGGACGATTTATTCCTGTATGGAGTGAATCTATTTAGCGAAGGGTATAAATATGGACAATGAATCAACCAAGGTATCTGTAACACTTGGATATACTTTAAATTTAGGAAACTTTCAATCACTAAGGCTAGACCTTGGTGTAACAGACTCAAAGCGTGACGGAGAAAATACAGATCAGGCTTTTGAGCGTGTGTATAAGTTTGTTGAAGATAAACTTACAGCAAAAATTCTAGAAGCACAGACTGAAGCAGAAGCAAAGTAATGGCTGAACGCAAAGACCGTATGGCTTTGCTTTCAAGATACAGCAAGTA
>CAYVOK010000042.1:0-21203 GCA_964453335.1 uncultured Acidimicrobiaceae bacterium | reverse complement strand
CGGGACCCGAGCCGTTCGAGCACGGCGTACCCGCAACGGGAGACCCCGGGGTCGATGCCGACGACGAACATATGTGCGATCGTAGCGGCGCCGGGTGCGGACCCGGCGCGATGGCGTCAGCCGCCCGAGGCCTCCCGGACCGCGGCGACGAGTTCGTCCGTCGGACGGAACGAGAGGCCGGTCATCGACCGGTGCGCGTACCGGATCGTCCCGGCCGCGTCGACGACGAACGCCGATCGCTTGTAGAACCCGAGCGGCCCGACCACGCCGTAGGCCACACCGACCGCCTTGTCGGTGTCCGCGAGCAGCGGGAACGCGAATCCGCCCTGGCCCGAGGCGAACGCCTCGTGCCGGTCGATCGACTGCGGGCTCAGGGCGAGCACGACGGCGTCGACCGACTCGAATGCCGGGAACTCCTTCGTGTACGTCACGAGCTGTCGCGTGCACACGGCCGAGTCGTCGGCCGGGTAGAACACGAGCACGACCGGTGTGCCCCGGTACTCCGCCAAGGAGTACGAGCGGCGCCCCTCGGGCGAACCGTCGGTCCCCTCGACCACGAAGTCCGGTGCCTGATCTCCCACCCGGACCGTCATGTCCACTCCCCCTTCACGCTGTCAGTCCTCCGACACCGCTGCGAGCACCGACTCGGTGAGGTCGAAGTTCGCATACACGTCCTGCACGTCGTCGTGGTCGTCGAGCGCGTCGACGAGCTTGAGGATCCGACGCGCCACGTCGACGTCGTCGATGGCGACCGTCGCCTTCGGGAACCACGTGACGTCGGCGTCCTCGTAGGGGATGCCGGCGTCCTCGAGCGCCGAACGGACCTCGCTGAACGACGTCGGCTCACAGGTCACCCGCCACGCGGCACCGTCGTCACGCAGGTCCTCGGCCCCGGCGTCGGCGGTCACGAGGAGGACGTCGTCCTCGGCGACCGACCGCGGGACGGCGAAGATCCCCTTGCGTTCGAACTGCCACGCGACCGCGCCCGGCTCGGCGATCGAGCCACCGTTCTTCGAGAACAGGTGTCGGACGTCGGCGGAGGTCCGGTTCCGGTTGTCGGTGAGCGCCTCGACGAAGATCGCGACCCCTTCGGGGCCGTAGCCCTCGTAGGTCACCGACTCGTAGTTCACGCCCTCGAGCTCGCCGGTGGCGCGCTTGATCGCGCGGTCGATCGTGTCGTTCGGGACCGACGCACCCTTCGCCTTGTCGACCATGGTGCGCAGGGTCGGGTTGGCGTCGACGTCGCCACCGCCGCCCCGGGCCGCAACCTCGATCTGACGGATCAGCTTCGCCCAGAGCTTGGCCCGCGCCTTGTCGGCGGCGCCCTTCTTGTGCTTGATCGTCGCCCATTTCGAATGGCCCGACATGTCAGTTGACCTCCTCGAGGAACCACTCGTGCACCCGGTCGTCGTGCGCGAGTTCGGGGTGGAACGCGGCGACCGCAACGGCGCCGGAACGGGCGAGCACCGCAGACCCGTCGTGCGATGCGAGCACCTGAACGGCGGGGCCGACCCGTTCCACGACGGGAGCGCGGATGAACACAGCGTGGAAGGGGCCGTCGACGAGGCCACGCACGTCGAGTTCGGTCACGAAGCTGTCGACCTGCCGGCCGTAGCCGTTGCGCCGGACCCCGATGTCGATCGCGGCGAAGCTCCGCTGGTCGGCCCGACCGTCCGCCACGTCGGTGGCCAGCAGGATCATGCCCGCGCAGGTGCCGAAGGCCGGCATGCCGTCGGCGAGCCGTTGCGCCAGCGGGTCGAAGAGCCCCGAGGTGACGAGCAACCTCGACATCGTCGTCGACTCCCCGCCGGGCAGCACGATCCGGTCGACCCGTTCGAGGTCGGCAGGGGTGCGCACCTCGACGACGGACGCACCGAGGCGCTCACACGCCTCCGCATGGCGGCGGTAGGAACCCTGCAACGCGAGGACGCCCACCGTTCCGTGCCCCACCTGGGGGCCTCATCTCGTCGCGCACGGCGCCGGAGGTTAGTCGGACCGGAACGGAACCGGACCGACTCACCAACCCCGGTCGGCGAGCTTCAGGGTGACGTCGTCCATGCCGATCCCCGTCATCGCCTCGCCCAGACCACGGCTGACCTTCGCGAGGATGTCGGGATCGGCGAAGTGGGTCGCGGCCTCGACGATCGCCTTGGCCCGCTTGACCGGGTCACCGGACTTGAAGATGCCCGACCCGACGAAGACCGCCTCGGCGCCGAGCTGCATCACGAGGGCGGCGTCGGCGGGGGTGGCGACACCACCGGCGCAGAACAGCGGCACCGGAAGCCAACCCGTCTCGGCGACCTCCTGCACGAGCGGGAGCGGCGCCTGCAACCGCTTCGCCCAGTCGAACAGCTCGGCTGCGTCCGCCTGCCCGATGCGGCGCACGTCGCCGATGATCGACCGCAGGTGGCGCACCGCCTCGACGATGTTGCCCGTCCCGGCCTCGCCCTTCGAACGGATGAGCGCGGCGCCCTCGCTGATGCGGCGCAGCGCCTCACCGAGGTTCGTCGCACCGCACACCACCGGCGTGGCGAACGCGAACTTGTCGATGTGGTGCGCCTCGTCGGCCGGGGTGAGCACCTCGGACTCGTCGATGAAGTCCACGCCGAGCGACTGCAGGATCTGGGCCTCGACGAAGTGCCCGATCCGGGCCTTCGCCATGACCGGGATCGTGACGACCGCCTTGATGCCCTCGATCATGTCCGGGTCGCTCATGCGGGCGACACCGCCCTGCACCCGGATGTCGGCCGGCACGCGCTCGAGCGCCATGACGGCGGTGGCGCCCGCGTCCTCGGCGATGCGGGCCTGGTCGGGGGTGACGACGTCCATGATGACGCCGCCCTTCAGGTTCTCGGCGAGGCCACGCTTGACCTCGAAGGTTCCGCGGCGGCGTTCGTTCGTCGGCTCCGTCATGCGGGAGATGCTAGAGGTGCCGGGCACCGTGTCCCCACCCGGGTGCCGCGCTCAGAGTTCGCGCAGCGCGGCGATCCGCTCCTCGAGCGGCGGATGGGTGTTGAACGCCTTGTTCAGCCACGACAGCTTCGAGGTCTCCCGGTGCTCGTCGATGGGCTGCTCGATCCACATGTGCGCGGTGGCGCGCGACCCCGACCGCACGACGGTGGTGTCGGCCCGGAGCTTCTCGAGCGCGCTGATCAGACCCGGCGGGTACCGCGTCATCTCGACCGCGGAGAAGTCGGCGAGGGTCTCCCGGCGGCGGGACAGGGCGAAGTGGAACAGCTGCGCGATGAGCGGACCGACGATGATCACGACGAGCCCGAAGATGGCGAGGATCGCCTGCGGACCCGGTCCGACGTCCCGGCTGGAGCGCCGGTTCGGCGAGAACCAGGCGAATCGCAGCGCGAGGTCCCCGAGCAGGACGAGGGTGCCGAGCATGACGACCGACAGCGTCTGCACGGCGATGTCGTAGTTCCGGATGTGGGCGAGCTCGTGGGCGAGCACACCCTCGAGCTCGACCCGGTCGAGCTTCGCGAGCAGGCCGCTCGTCACCGCGATTGCGGCGTTCTGGGGGTTCCGGCCGGTAGCGAACGCGTTCGGGGCGTCGTCCTCGACGATGTAGAGCCGGGGTTTCGGCAGGCCGGACGCGATGCAGAGTCCCTCGACGAGGTTGTGGTAGCGGGCGTAGACGACCGGGTCCGCCGGCTGGGCGCGACTCACGCGCAGGGCGATCGCATCGCTCTTCCACCACGACGTCACCGCCGTCGCACCCGCGATGGCCACGGCGATCGCGATTCCCGGCGAACCCAGGCCGAAGCCGTACGCGATCGCCACGCAGGACAACGTCGTGAAGAGGAAGAACGTGATCACGAGCAGCCACGAACGGCGCTTGTTCCGGCCGACCTGGTCGTACATCACGGTTGCGTCAGAACCCCACCGCGACAGGGCCGCGCTCGTCGCCGTCGGCCTCGAAGAACTCCCGCTCCACGAAGCCGAAGACCCGGGCGAAGAGCACCGCCGGGAAGGCCTCGATCTTGTTGTTGTAGCGGAGCACGCTGTCGTTGAAGAACTGCCGGGCGTAGGCGATCTTGTCCTCGGTGGCCGTGAGCTCCTCCTGCAGACCGAGGAACCCCTGGTTGGCCTTCAGGTCCGGGTAGGCCTCGGACAACGCGAACAGCTGGCGGAGTGCACCGGACACGACGTTCTCCGCCGCAGCTTGCTCGTGCGAGCCGACCGGGGCGGCCATCGCCCGGTTGCGCGCCTCGACGACCGCCTCGAGGGTCGCCCGCTCGTGTGCCGCATAGCCCTTCACCGTCTCGACGAGATTCGGGATCAGGTCGTAGCGACGCTTGAGCTGGACGTCGATCTGCGCCCACGCGGCCTCGACGCGGTTTCGCAGACGGACGAGCCCGTTGTAGGTGACCACGACGTAGAGCAGTGCGACGCCGACGACGCCGAGGACGATCAGCAGGATGGTCACGGCGTGATCCTAGGACGGCGCCGGAACCACCCGCCGGACCTGCCACCCGGGCCGGACCGACCACCGTGTGCGCGGTGCAGCCCATCGAAGATCTCGAGGTAGCGCTCGGCGAGACGGTCCATCGACATCGACGCTGCACGACCGGCCCCCGCTGCGACGAGCGCGGCCCGGCGCCCGGGGTCGACGAGCACCCCGCGCAGCGCGGACCGGAGCGCCGCCACGTCGCCCGGGGTGACGAGCAGGGCGTCGACGTCTGGTCGGGCGGCGTTGCGGTAGCCGGGCAGGTCGGACGCCACCACTGCGGTCCCCGCCGCCATCGCCTCGAGGAGCACGACGCCGAAGGACTCCCCGCCGAGGGAGGGGGCGCAGAACACGTCCGCACCACGCAGGCGCTGCACCTTCTGGTCCTCGGTGATGCGCCCGAGCCAGGTGATCCGACGGTCGTGGTCGAATCGATCGCGCAGCTCCGTCGTCGCCGGACCGTCGCCGCCCACCCAGAGGCGGGCGTCGAGATCGAGACCGGCGAACGCCTCGAGCAGCAGGCCGAGACCCTTGCGCGGCTCGTGGCGACCGAGGAAGAGCACCGTCGGCGCCTCGGTCGGCGACGGCACCGCCGCGACGAACCGTTCGATCTCCACCCCGTTGAACAACGTGAGGTAGCTGCCCCCGAGCGCCGAGGCGGCGAGCGTGCGCGCGTCCTTCGACACGGCGACCCGCACCGCGAGCCGCTCGGCGAAGTGGCGCAGCAACGGGGCGAGGTAGCGGTAGGAGGCCGACGTGCCGGCGGCGTGGAACGTGCCGACGATCGGCGCCCGCTCGATGAGCAGCGTGGTGGACGTCGGCCCGGGGGCGAACGGTTCGTGGAGGTTGACCACGTCGAAGGACTCGTCCCAGAGCGCCCGCAGCACCCGGAGCTGTGCGGCCGGGTCGGGCGCGAGGGCGGCGACCGAGCCGTTCGCCTCGATGGGCACGCTGTTGCCGAGGGCGATGATCCCCGGCTCCGGCGGCGCGCCGTCGCACGGTCCGAGCACCCGGACGTCCTGGTCGAGGCGACGCAACGACCGGGCGAGGCCGAGCACCTGACCCTGCACGCCACCGGGTCGGCTCAGCGTGTACGGGCAGACGAGACCGATCCGCACGTCAGTCCGACCCCGACTGCGTGCACTCGGCGTCGGCGGCACGGTCGCTCGGCCAGTTCGGCTGCATGAGGTGCCACTGGGTCGGGTCGGCCCGGATCAACTCCTCGAACGCCTCGGCGACCGCCGCGGTGACCCGTGCGACGTCGGCCCGCAGCGACGAGGTGCGGGTGGTGTCGACCGGGGGCAGCACGACCCCGTGGTGCCGTCGACCGCGCCCGAGGTACACCGCCGTCGGGCACAGCGGGGCGCCGGAACGCAGGGCGAGCGTCGCGGGACCGGCCGGGAGCGTGGTCGCCTCACCGAAGAAGGTCACCGGTGTCCCGCCACCGACGAGGTCGCGGTCGGCGAGCAGGCAGACGATCTCGTTGCGGCGCAGCGCTGCGAGGACCTCCGTGCCCGCCGACGGACCGAGCGGGACGATGTGCATGCCGAGCGACCGCCGCAGGCCGAGGAACCAGTCGGCGAGCTCGGGAGGACGGAGCGGTTCGACGACCGCCGTGACGCGCACCCGCATGATCCGGGAGAGCCAGAACGCCGACCACTCCCAACCGCCGAGGTGGGGCAGCACGAGGATGACCCCACGCCCCGCGGCGAGACCCCGTGCGACGTGGTCGTAGCCGACGACGTCGTGCCCCTCGTCGAGGTGGTCGTCCGGGGTGCCGGGCAACCGGAACGACTCGACCCAGTACCGGGCGTAGGAGCGGAACACCGCGAGCGAACCGGCGCGGGCACCGTCGCGGCCGAGGCCCGGCCCGTGGATCCGCCGGAGGTTGCGCTCGACGAGGCGCCGCCGACCGGGGGCGAGCCGCCAGGCGACCGCGCCACCGAGCGCTGCGCACGCGTCGGCGACCGGACCGGGCAGCGCGTTCGCCACCCGCGCCCCGCCCCGGTAAGCGGCGACGACGATCCTCGGGTCGATGGCCGACTCCGTGCGCGGATCAGGGACGCGCGCGCCGGGCGGCGCGCTCGTCACGCCAACGTTCGGCGACGGGACGGCGGGGCCGCGGACGGCTCCGGCGGTACCGGGTGCGGGTCGGTGTCGGACGGTCGGCCTGGCGCCAGACCTTCACGAAGCGCTGCACCGCGGTCACGGCGGTGAGGACGAGCATCACCCAGAGGACGGCGACGAGCCACTCGGAGAACAACAGACCGAACGCAAGCACGATGATCCGCTCGGCCCGTTCCATGAGCCCGCCGCGGGCGTCGAACCCGAGCGACTCGGCCCGGGCACGCTGGTAGGACACGAGCATCGCCACCGCGGCCACGGCGAAGGGCAGGAGCACGATCCGTCCCTGCGGCGCCAGGTACCAGGCGACACCGCCGAGGAGGAGCCCGTCGGTGACACGGTCGGCGACCGAGTCGAAGAACGCACCCCGCTTGGACGACGTGCCCGATGCCTTCGCGACCGCGCCGTCGAGCGCATCGGGGATGCCGGTGAGCACGAGCAGCAGGAGCGCGAGCCGGAAGTCGCCCCGTCCGATCGCGACTGCGGTGGCGACCGCCATCCCGAGGCCGACCGACGTGATCACGTCCGCGGTGATGCCCGTACGGCGGAGACCGGCGCCGATGGGGCGCAACCCCTGCTCGATCGTCGATCGCCAGCGCCCGTCGAACATCACCGACTCCTCGCGGCACCCCGTCGGCACCGACCGCACGAGCGTAGCAACGCGCCACGGCCGCACCGACGCACCGGATCGACACCGGCCCGGGCTGGGTATGGTGCTCCCATGGCACGCCACGACCTCGGTCGCCTCACCCCGGCGGACGCGGCGGTCGCACTCCGGTCGTTCGGACGGCGTTACCGAGACGCCGTCCGGCCCGACGAGCTCGCGGGCGCAGGGCCGGACCCGGGCGTCGTCCCGCCGGGTGCGGCCCGCGCGCCGCTCGACGTGCTGGGCCTCACCGTCGCCGTCCTCCGACAGCGGCACCGGGCGATCACGCGCATCCTCGCCGAGCCGTCGGGGACCCTCGACGCGGCGGACGTCCCGGGCACGACCGGACCACTCGACGCGACGCGACCAGCCTCGCTGGTGGCCGGCCTCGACGATCTGGCCGCCACGGTCGAGGCACTCGCCGACCTCGCCGTCCGCACCCCCTGGCCCCGGTGGGAACGTGAGGCGCCTGCCGGCGGGGTCCAGGTCCGGGCCGCGGACGTGCTGCGGGATGCGGTCGCCGTGGGCCGTGCGGGCCTCGACGAGTTCGACGCCGTCCTGCGCCTCGCCCGGACGGCCGCGGACTGACCGTTCAGGCGGTGGCGTCCTCGGGCGTCTGCTCCGACCAGTCCTCGGGGTTGTCCTCGACGATGCTGTCGACGACGGATCCGTCGAAGCCGTCGACGAGGACGAGCGCCCGACGGAGCGGTCGTGGTTCCTCGTCGGAGTAGAGCAGGATGCGCCACGTCGGACGGGCGAGCGGACCGCGCCAGCCCAGCTGGATCGATGCCGGGCCGATCGGGAATCCTGCGGCGATGCCGGCGGCGACGAGCGCATCGTGGTCGTCGACCCGGAGGTCGGCGCCGGCCGCGATGCTGTAGACGCCGAGCACGGCGAACAGCACGGCGGCCGCGACGAGCCCACCGTTGACCCCCGGCGAGCCCGAGGCCAGGACGACGATCACCACGAGCACGGCCGCACAGAGCAGGTACAGCACGGCGGGGATCCGCCGACGACTGTTGTTCGGGAACATGTACGGCCCGGTGACGAGGGCTGGCTGCAGATCTGCGGGGAGGACGTCGCCGTCCTCGGCGTCGGGCGGTTCACCCTCGGGTACGTCGTGCGCCACGCCGGTCACGCTACCGACCGTCCGCGGTGGCCGGGACATCGGTGCCGGGCCACGCGTCGACGAGTTTCCGCCACGTCTCGTCGATCGGCTCGGGCAGGACCCGGGCCTCGGCGACGCTCGTCATGAAGTTCGTGTCACCGTGCCAGCGCGGGACGACGTGGACGTGCAGGTGGTCGGGCACCCCGGCGCCGGCCGCGCGTCCGAGGTTCACGCCGACGTTCATGCCCTCGGGGCGGTAGACGGCCTCCACGGTCGCGACCGTCCGCCGCACCGTCTCCCACAGCTCGGTGCTCTCCTCGACGGTGAGGCCGTCGAGCGTCGCGACCGCCCGGCGCGGGAGGACGAGGACGTGACCCGACGTGTAGGGGTACAGGTTCAGGATCACGAAACAGGTCGGACCGCGGTGGACGACGTAGGTCTCGCGGTCGGGCCGCCCCGAGGCGAGGATCTGCTCGAACAACGAACCCTCACCGGGCACCGGACGACCGGCGACCTCGGTGATGTAGGTCGCCCGCCAACCCGACCAGAGCGCGTCGAGGGTCATGCGAGGTACTGCGACAGGTCGGTCTCGGCCCGGAGCCGTTCGACGACGGCCGCCACCGGCACGCCGCGTTCGACCTCCCCACCGCGCGGGTTGAGGCCGACCGAGTCACCCGCCGCGTCCTCGTCGCCGACGACGAGCACGTACGGGATCTTCTCGAGCTTCGACCGCCGGATCCGGGTGCCGAGCGGCTCGGACGCGTCGACGGCATCGGCCCGGAACCCCGCCGCGACCAGGCGGGCGACGACGTCTCGGGCGTAGCCGTCGTGGTCGTCGCGCACCGGGAGCACCCGTGCCTGCAACGGCGCAAGCCACGTCGGCAGCGCACCCCCGTAGTGCTCGAGCAACACGCCGAAGAACCGCTCCACCGACCCGAACAGGGCCCGGTGCAACATGATCGGACGGTGCCGCGCGTTGTCCGCGCCGACGTACTCGAGCTCGAAGCGTTCGGGCAGGTTGAAGTCGAGCTGGATCGTGGAGAGCTGCCACGTCCGGCCGATCGCGTCCTTCACGTCGATGTCGATCTTCGGGCCGTAGAAAGCGGCGTCGCCCTCCTTCACCTTGTAGGGCAGTCCGTGGGCCTCGATGGCGGCGCGCAACGCGTCGGTCGCCCGCTCCCACACGGCGTCGGAGCCGATCGACTTCTCCGGGTCGCGCGTCGACAGGTTCGCCTGGAACTCGTCGAACCCGAACGCCCGCAGGACCGACAGCACGAACGTGAGCAGCCGTTCGATCTCGCCGGCGACCTGCTCCTCGGTGCAGTAGATGTGGCTGTCGTCCTGGGTGAAGCCACGGATCCGGAGGAGCCCGTGGAGGACCCCGGCCCGTTCATAGCGGTACACCGTGCCGAGCTCGAACAGGCGCAACGGCAGCTCCCGGTAGCTGCGCTGGCGCGACCGGAAGATCAGACAGTGCATCGGGCAGTTCATCGGCTTCGGGTAGTACGCGCCGTTGTCGAGCTCCATCGGCGGGTACATGCCGTCCCGGTAGAAGTCGAGGTGGCCCGACGTCTCGAAGAGCTGCCCGTTCGTGATGTGGGGCGTGTAGACGAACTCGTACTCGCCGTTGGAGTGGCGGAGCCGCGAGTAGTCCTCGATCAGCTTGCGCACCGTCGCACCCTTGGGGTGCCACACCGCGAGGCCACCGCCGAGCTCGCTCGGGAAGGACAGCAGGTCGAGCTCGGTCGCGAGCCGCCGGTGGTCGCGCTTCTCGGCTTCGGCGAGCCGGTGCAGGTAGGCGTCGAGATCCTTCTTCGTCGCCCACGCCGTGCCGTAGATGCGTTGCAGCATCGGCTGGCGCTCGTCGCCGCGCCAGTAGGCCCCGGCCACGCGCATGAGCGTGAAGTGGCCGAGGAACGTCCCCGTCGACGGCACGTGCGGACCGCGGCAGAGGTCGGTGAACCGGGGCGGGTTGTCGTACAGCCGCACGGTGCCGAACTCGGTCGCGGACGTCGGGTCGTCGACGGTGCCGGCGATGATCTCGGACTTGTAGCGGTGCGCCGAGAAGATCTGGAGTCCTTCCGCGACCGGGACCTCACGGCGCAGGAACGGCTGGTCCTCGGCGATGATCTCCCGCATCCTGGTCTCGAGACGCTCGAGGTCCTCGGGACGGAACGTCCCACCGTCTGCGAGTTCGAAGTCGTAGTAGAAGCCGTTCTCGATCGGCGGACCGATCGCGAACGTCGCGCCGGGGAACAGGTCGAGCACCGCCTGGGCGAGGACGTGGGCCGTCGAGTGGCGGATCGTGAACAGCCCGCGGTCGCTCTCCGCCGTGACGACGGCGACGGTCGCACCGTCGGGCAGCGGGTCGCGCAGGTCGCGTTCGACCCCGTCGACCTCGACGATCACGGCCGCCTTCGCGAGTCGCGAGCCGATCGACCGTGCCAGATCCGCACCGGTCGACCCCTGCGGGAGCGCCCGCGTCGAGCCGTCGGGAAGTTTGACCGTGATGTCACCCATAACGGGGCGTGAGCCTACCGGCGGGCCGACCCCGCCCCGGTACGTCGCTGCGTTCAGAGCGTGACGCCGAGCAGCGCCGCCGCTCGGGAGACCCCGCGCCCGGCGGCTGCCGCTGCGTCGATCGCCCGCAGCGCCGCGGGCGTGTCGAGATCGTCGTCGAGCGCCGCCCGCACCTCGTCGAGCGCCGCATCGCCCGCACCCGTCGCCGCCCACCGTTCGAGGCGGGCCGCCGCCGTCGGCAGCAGCTCGTCGGACCAGTGCCAGTCGGTGCGGTAGTGGTGGGCGAGGATCGCGAGACGGATCGCCCGCGGGTCCCACGCCTTGCGCAGCTCGGAGATGAACACGAGGTTCCCGAGCGACTTCGACATCTTGTGCCCGTCCTTCCAGACGAGGCATCCGTGCATCCAATAGCGGGCGAGCGGCTGACCGGTCAGGCACACCGACTGCGCCGAGGAGCACTCGTGGTGGGGGAAGATCAGGTCCCCTCCGCCGCCGTGCAGGTCGATCGTGTCGCCGAGCTCACGCCGGGCGAGCGCCGTGCACTCGATGTGCCAGCCCGGCCGACCGGGCCCCCACAGCGAGTCCCACGCCGGCTCGTCACCGACGGAGGGCTGCCAGAGCACGAAGTCGAGCGGATTCCGCTTGCGCGGGTCGTCGGGGTTGCCGCCCCGCTCGCGGGCGAGGGCGATCATGTCGGCGACCTCGACGTGGGAGATCTCGCCGAACCGGTCGTAGGTCGAGACGTCGAAGAGCACCAGGCCGTCGACGACGTAGGCGTGCCCGGACTCGACGAGTTGGTGGACCACCTTGCGGATCTCGGCGATCGCCGAGGTGGCGCGCGGCGCCGACCACACCGGCAGCATCCCGAGGGCGACCATGTCGTCGTCGAACCGTGCGACCTCCGCCGCAGCGAGGTCGAGGTAGTGCACGCCCCGTTCACGGGCCCGTTCGAGCAACGGGTCGTCGACGTCGGTGATGTTGCGGACGCAGCGGGTCTCGTGACCGAGGTCCCGCAGCCGCCGCTGCAGGATGTCGTAGGTCATGAACGTCGCGGCGTGCCCGAGGTGTGTGGCGTCGTACGGCGTGATGCCGCACGTGTACATCGTGACGATCGGGCCCACCTCGAACGGCACGACTGCACGACGGGCGGTGTCGTGGATCCGCATGACGCCGGAGGGAGCCGGCACGTCAGCCCTCGATACCGGTGAACCGCACCGCGGCCCGGGTGCGGTAGCGGATGTTCAGCTGCAGCAGGACCGCGGCGAACGCCTCGATCGGCGCGGCGTTCGAGAGCTGACCGGCGTCGAGCGGGCGGAGGGCCGGGAGGTTCGCGACGAGCTCACAGGTGACCTCCGTCGCGGACGGGTGGTCGGAGCACACGAGCACGTCGCTCTCCACCGCCTCGGCGATGTCACCGAGCTCCTTCGCCGGCACGTGGTGGAATGCCGCAGCGACGCGCGCCTTCGGCAGGACCGCCTGGATGTTGCCGGCCACCGAACCGCGGGGCGGGACGAGGGGCTGGAACTCCGGGCCGACCCGGGCGAGGGCGTTGCACATCGAGATGACGACCTTGCCCTCGAGCTGGCGCTGCACCTGCAGGGCCGTCGAGGTGGCCGCGTCCCACGGCGTCGCGATCACGACGATGTCTGCCGTCGCGGCGCCCTGGTTGTCGGTCGCGTCGATGACGAGACCGCGGCCGTCCCACCGTTCGAGGAGCTGGTCGCGGACCTCCATCGCCCGGTAGCGCGACCGGGACCCGATCACCACGTCATAGCCGTTCGCGGCGAGTCGGACGGCAAGTCCGCTGCCGGCCGGTCCGGTCGCTCCGAGCACTCCGATGCGCATCGGGCGCACGCTAGTGCCTCCACCCCGCCTGCATGCCACAGCGCCCGGGGAGGCCGTTGGTAGCGTGCGGGCGGCCCCGGCCCTCCTGCCACGACGGCGTGCACCCGGTGCCAGGGAGACGCAACGACATGGGCATCCTCGACGGCAAGCGCATCCTCGTGACCGGGGTCCTCACGGACGCATCGATCGCGTTCGCCACGGCGCGCCTGGCCCAGGAGCAGGGCGCGGAGATCGTCCTCACGGGCGCGGGGCGCGGGTTGTCCCTCACGAAGCGTGTCGCCCGGAAGCTGCCCCACCCCGTCGACGTGCTCGAGTTCGACGTCACCGTCCCCGAGCACGTCACCGCCGTACGGGAGGACCTCGCTGCGCGGTGGGGTTCCGTCGACGGTGCGCTGCACTCGATCGGGTTCGCCCCCGCCGCATGCCTCGGTGGCGACTTCATGGCCGCCGGCTGGGAGGACGTGTCGGTCGCCGTGCAGATCTCGGCGTACTCGCTCAAGACGCTCGCCGAGGTCGTCGCACCGCTGATGACCGACGGCGGTTCGATCGTCGGGCTGGACTTCGACGCCACGGTCGCCTGGCCGGCCTACGACTGGATGGGTGTCGCGAAGGCGGCGTTCGAGTCGACGTCGCGCTACCTGGCCCGCACGCTCGGGCCGGATGGCATACGCGTGAACCTCGTCTCCGCCGGCCCGATCCGTTCGATGGCGGCGAAATCGATTCCCGGGTTCGCTGCGTTCGAAGACGTGTGGGACCCCCGCGCCCCCCTGGGCTGGGACGTGAACGACACCGAACCCGTCGCCCGCGCCTGCGTCGCCCTGCTGTCCGACTGGTTCCCGGCGACGACCGCCGAGATCGTCCACGTCGACGGCGGCTTTCACGCGATGGGGGCCTGAGTCCCCTCCCCGGCGCGGTCCGGCACGATCCGGCCGACGAGCACGGCGACCATGCAGATCGCACCCATGCCGACGAGCACGGCATGCAGACCGATCGCGTCGGCGAGCAGCCCGAGGGGGAGACCGACGAGGCCGTAGAGCGCGAACCCGAGCTGGACGAGGGACTGCATGCGCCCGTGGAACTCGGGTTCCGCGACCGTCATCGCCAGGGTCCCGTTCATCGACTGGAACCCGGCGACGCACGCACCGAGGACGGTCGCCGCGACGACGGCCACGCCGAAGGACGGCGCGAGCCCGAGGGCCACGACGCACGCACCGAACCCGAACGCGGACACCGCCTGCACCCTGAACCCGTGCAGGGCACCGAGCCGGCCGGCGATCGCGACCGAGGCGATCACCCCGCCGACCGCACCCACGGCGGAGAGCATCGAGTACCCCGCGCTCCCGGTCCCGAACTCGTCCGCGACCATCGGCAGGAAGGTGACGTAGGAGAACCCGAAGCAGGTGACGACCATCGCCGTCGCGAGCAGGCGGCCGAGTTGCGGTGTCCGCCGCGCGTACCGGATCCCCTCCACGATCGAGCCGACGGCCGACACGCGGTCGCCCTGGCGGGCAGGGACGGTGGCACCGACCTCGGGCGGGAGACCCCGCAGGATCACCACCGCCGCCATGCTGAGCGCACCGCAGAACAGGTACACCGCACCGGGCCCGAGCCATGCGACGGCGATCAGGGCACCGGCGAGCGCCGGGCCGAGGATGCGGTTCACGTTCATGCCGACCTGCGAGAGCACGACGGCGTTGTGGAGGAGCTGCGGCCCGACGACCTCTGCGGTGAGCGCCATCCGGGCGGGGACGAGGATGCCGTACGCCGTGGCTTCGGCGGCTGCGCCGACGAGGAGCATCCAGAACGCGATCGTGCCCGTCTCGACGGCAACCCCGAGCAGCAGCGACGCGACGCCGAGCACGGTGGTCGCACCGAGCACCAGACGCCGACGCGGGAACCGGTCGGCGACCACCCCGCCGAAGGGGGTCATGACGATCGCCGCGAGGCCGTAGGCGAGCGTGACCGCGCCGAGCCCCGTGTTGGTGCCGGTCAGCTCGAGGGCCAACCAACCGCGGGCGATCCCCTGGGCGAAGATCGACAGGAAGTAGCAGAGCGTGGCGAACCAGATGCGACGGAACGCGCCGACACCGAACGCCGCGAACCGTCCGCTCCCCTCCGACTGCACCCCGGTATCGTGCCCCACCGTGCTGCGACGGACCGACATCCCGTGACCGGAACCGACGGCGCGGTCCTGCGCCTCGCGGGGGTCGGCGTCGACCGGGATGGTCGGGCGATCCTCGACGGGGTCGATCTCGAGGTCCGCGCCGGGCAGCGCTGGGTGGTGCTCGGCCCGAACGGGTCGGGCAAGACGACGCTCGTCCGGGTCGCCTCCTGCACCGACTTCCCGACGCGCGGGCGGGTCGAGGTGCTCGGCCACGTCCTCGGTCGTGTCGATCTCCGACGCCTCCGGCCCCGCATCGGTCTGCACTCCCCCGCGCTCGCCGCCCAGGTCCGTCCGAACGTGCGGGCCGTCGACCTCGTCGTCGCGGCCCGGTCCGGTTCCCTGGTGCCGTGGTGGTCGACCCCGGCGCCCGGCGACCGGGAGGACGCGATGGCGGAACTGCGCCGTGTGGGCTGCGAGGCGCTCGCCGAACGACCCTTCGGCACCCTGTCCTCGGGTGAACAGCAGCGGGTGCTGCTCGCACGCGTGCTCGTGACCGACCCGGCGCTGCTACTCCTCGACGAGCCGGCCTCGGCGCTCGACCTCGGTGGACGCGAGCACGTGATCGCCACCCTCGACGCGCTCGCCGCCGATCCGACCGCACCGCCGGTGCTCCTCGTCACCCACCACGTGGAGGAGATCCCGGCCGGGTTCACCCACGCGCTGTTGCTGCGGGAGGGCCGCGTGCAGGTGGCGGGCCCGATCGACACGACGATGTCCTCGGCGAACCTCTCCGCCTGTTTCGGACTCCCGCTCGACGTCGGTCGACGTCAGGGACGGTGGACGGCGTTCGCCGCAGCACCCGAGGGGCCCACGAGCACGACGAGCGCGTGAGCGTCGACCCGCACACGGTCCCCCGGACCGGCGGGTCGGCCCGAGAGCGTCGACGGCACCGGATCGGGCGCCGCCGTGTCGACGACCCGCCACCACGCGCCGACCGGGTCGTCCTCGGGGATGCGGAACAGCAGACGGTTCCCGCCCGCGTTGCACAGGAGCAGGACCGACGTCCCCTCCGGACCGCACACGCGCCCGTCGTGCCGCATGGCGACCGCAGCAGCGTCGGGCCGGTGCCACGCCGCAGCGTCCATCGGTCGACCGTCCACGTCGAACCAGGCGATGTCCACGACACCGTCCGCGTCGGGCTCACCCGTCGACCAGGCGTTCCGGCGCAGCACCGGGAGCGCCCGACGCAGCGCCGTGAGCCGGGCCACGACCCGCGTGCACTCCTCGTCCGCGTGGGACCAGTCGAGATAGGAGATGTCGTTGTCCTGGCAATACGCGTTGTTGTTGCCGTGCTGGGTGCGGCCGAGCTCGTCGCCGCCGGCGAGCATCGGGACACCACAGGACAGCAGCACCGACGCCAGTAGGTCGTAGCGCAGGCGCCGTCGCCGGGTGCGCACGTCGGCCCGGTCGGTCGGACCCTCGACCCCGCAGTTCCAGCTGCGGTTGTCGTCGGTGCCGTCACGACCGTCTTCACCGTTCGCGTCGTTGTGCTTGCGGTCGTAGCTGACGAGATCGGCGAGCGTGAATCCGTCGTGGCAGGTCACGAAGTTGATCGACGCCTGCGGCGACCGCCCGGGCGTGCGGAACCGTTCCGCCGTGCCGGTGAGCACCTCGGCGAGCGGGGCGAGCGTCCCCGGCGACCTGCGCCAGAAGTCGCGCACCGTGTCCCGGAACCGGCCGTTCCATTCGGCCCAGTCCGCCGGGAACCTCCCGAGTTGGTAGCCGTGGGGTCCGAGGTCCCACGGCTCGGCGATGAGCTTCACGCCGGCGAGGACGGGATCGGCCCAGATCGCGCTGAACAGCGCCGCACCGGAGGAGAACGTCCGGTCGGGTCCCGACCGGCCCAGTACCGTCGCGAGGTCGAACCGGAACCCGTCGACGCCGTGCACGAGGACCCAGTGCCGCATCGTGTCGAGCACGAGGCGCAGGGCGGCGGGCGACCCGAGGTCGAGCGTGTTCCCGCACCCGGTCTCGTCGACGGGTTCGCCGCCTGCGAGTGCGTAGTAGGCGGCCTCGTCGAACCCGCGCAGCGTGAGCGTCGGACCGTCCCGGCCGCCCTCGGCCGTGTGGTTCACCACCAGATCGACGACGACCTCGATCCCGGCGTCGTGGAGTGCCCGCACCGCTGCCCGGAGTTCCCGCACGGCGGCCCCCGGCGCGCTCGACGCCGCGTACCCGGCATGGGGGGCGAGGAACGCGACCGGGTCGTAGCCCCACAGGTTCCGCAGCCCCAGCGGAGCGAGATGTGCACCGTCGACGAAGTGCTGGAGCGGCAGGAGTTCGAGCGTCGTCACCCCGAGGTCGACGAGATGCTCGATCAGCGCCGGATGGGTGAGCCCGAGGTAGGTGCCCCGCTCGGCGACGGGTACGGCCGGATGGCGCATGGTGAGGCTGCGGACGTTCGCTTCGTAGATCACCGTGTCGGTCCACGCCACACGCGGTCGGACGTCGCGTTCGACGGGGACGGCGCCCGGTGGGACGAGCGACCGCGGGACGAACGGCGCCGAGTCCTCACCGCGGCGCAGGAGCGCAGGCACGCGACGCAGTTCCCCGTGGACGGCCTCCGCATAGGGGTCGAGCAGGAGCTTCGCGTGGTCGGACGGCCCGTCACCGACAACTCGGAACCCGTACGGGGTCCCCGACGGGACGTGACCGGGGGCGGCCCACCACACCGCGCCCGATCGTTCGGTGAGTGGGATCCGGTCCTCGCGACCACGCTCGTCGAACAGGCAGAGGTCGATCGCCCGGGCCGTCCCGCTGACCACCGCGAACGTCGTCCCGTCGCTGCCGTGGCGGACGCCGAGCGGCGGGACGGCCGTCACGGCGAACCGTGACGGCGCAGGAGGTTGGCCCGACCTCGGGCGATCTGGTCGGCGAGCACCGGTTCGAGCACCGGGCCGAACAGCCCGCCGTCGTAGCGCAGTTCCATGGTGAGCCGGCTACCTCCGGGGATCTCGCCGACCGTGCAGTCGAGCACCCAGGTCGCGTGCTGGCGCCCGTCCTGTTCGGCGCGTTCGAACCGCACCCGACCGGGGGTCGTGCCCTCCGGTGTGACGTGGACGGTGCGCACCATCCGCAACGTCTTCGAGCGGCGGAACGGTCCTACGCGCGCCGACAGCACGACCCTCCAGGCATCCGGTCCGGCCGGATCGGCCCGCGTCACGAGCTCGAGCCACGACGGGTAGGCGGTGAGGTGGCCGACCTCGGCGAACGACGTCGCCGGATCGCACCCGAGGTCGATCTCCACCGGTACGTGCACCCCGCCATTGTGGTCCGCCCCGGCGAGCCGGGCGGGATCCGGGCTCAGAGCGCGCCGATCTCCCCCGGCAGGATCGCGACGACGACGCCGGCGTCGACCACGACCGTGGCGACCGTTGCGGTCAGCTGGTTGGAGACCCCGCGACTCGAACCCGGGGTGAGCGTCGCCTCCTCGAGCGGGAACAGCAGCCCCTCCGTGCACCGGACCCGCGCCGGACCACCGAAGGACAGCAGCGTGACGACCTCACCGACTCGACCGTGCAGCCGCTGCGCGCCACGCAGCACGACGAGGGTCGCCGGTCCCATCCGGGCGACGATCTCGACATCGCGGTGGGCCTCGGAGGCGAGCAGCGCGACGTTCGCGACCAGGTGGTCGAGACGGCCACCGTGACCGCCCACCACGGTGACCCGACCCGCGCCCCGTTCGACCGCCCGCTCGATCGCGAGCGCGAGGTCGGTGGCGTCCTTGCCGACCGGGTGCTGCTCGACCACACCACCCGACCGTCGGACCTCCTCCACCACGTCGGGGGGGACCGAGTCGAGATCACCCACGAGGAGATCCACCCGGTATCCGTGCCGCAGGGCCTCCACCGCACCGGAGTCCGCGGCGATGACGTCGTCGTGGGGATCGAGGCCGACGACCGACGCGTCGGGGACGGGGTCCCCACCGCAGAACACGATCACGTGCCGCACCCCACCGGTCACGTCGACCCCTCGCCCACGGACGGATCGTTCCGGTCCACGACCCGGACCCCCGGGCACGCGGCGACCAGCGCCGCCGTGAACCCGTCGAAGTCCTCGAGGTCCCGCGGGACCCGCACCCGCGACCCGTCCGCGAGGACGAGCACGACGGGCAGCAACCCGATCGAGGTGGTGGCGCGGATCTCGCGCAACCCGGCGAGGGGAACCCGCCGTTCACCGGTCCGCGCGCACAGCACCAGAGCCGGGCCGTCTTCCTCGGCGACGAGTTCGATCCACCGCGGCAGTCGGCGGATCCGCCACCGCCCCGCCACGGCGAGACCGGTCGCCGCGACGAACACGACGACCGCGAACGCCCAGGCGAGCGCGTTGTCCGACGCGGCGAACACCGCGAGCAGGAACCAGGGCGGGAGGATGAACGCGGTCAACAGCCCGCAGCCGAGCCGCTGGCCGAACTCGTCGGTGACCTCCCAGGTGGACGCGTCGACCACGACGGTGGACGCCCGGATCAGCCGGGCATGCCCTCCATGCGGACGAGGGTCCGCATCATCACCTCGTCGGTGCCCCCGCCGATCGCCCAGAGCCGCCAGTCACGGAAGAAGCGGGCGGTCCAGTTCTCCTCGACGTACCCCATGCCGCCGTGGAGCTGCACGCACACGTCCGCGACGTGGCGGGCGAGCTTGCCGAGCTTCCACTTGGCGATCGTGGCGAACCGTGTCGTGTCCTCGCCGCGGAGGTAGGCGTCGGCGCAGCCGTAGTTGTAGTGCCGCAGCAGGTCGAGCTCGGCGTAGCACTCGCCGAGCTCGAACTGCAGGTGCTGGTTGTCGATGAGCGGACGGCCGAACGCACGACGTTCCCGCAGGTACTCGACGGTCCGGTCGAGGGCGAGCTCCATGGCGCCGACGCCCATGTAGGCGGCGATCATGCGCTCGTTCTGGAACTGCATCATCTGCTGCTGGAAGCCCTTGCCGACCTCGCCGATCGTGTTCTCGAGCGGCACGCGGACGTCGACGAAGCTCAGCTCGGCGGTGTCGGAGGAGCGCATGCCCAGCTTGTCGAGGCGTCGACTCACCGAGAACCCGGGGCTCGTCGTCGGCACGACGATCTGCGACATCCCGCGGGAGCCACCCTCGTCGGAGGTCCGACAGAGCAGGCAGATCCAGTCGGCCTGCGTGCCGTTGGTGATCCACAGCTTCGTGCCGTTGATCACCCACTCGTCACCGTCGCGCACCGCCCGGGTGGTGAGGCCGGCGACGTCGGAACCCGCGTCGGGCTCGGACACACCGATCGAGCACACCATGTCGCCGGCGATCGCCGGTGCGAGGTAGCGCTGCTTCAGCTCCTCGCTGCCGAACCGGGCGAGGGAGGGCGTGGCCATGTCGGTCTGCACGGCGATCGCCATCGGCACACCCGCGCACGCCGCACGACCGAGCTCCTCGCCGAGGACGACCGTGTAGGAGTGGTCCGCCCCACCGCCGCCGTAGGCCGGGTCGTACTCGACACCGAGCATGCCGACCGCGCCGAGCTTCGGGAACAGCTCGTGCGCCGGGAAGATCCCGTCGTCCTCCCACCGCTCGACGTGGGGGTTGATCTCCTTCTCGACGACCTCCCGGACGGTCTTGCGGAACAGGTCGTGCTCGGCCGTGAACTGCATGGGGGCAGGCTACCCGCAGCGTCCGGGCACCGACCCAGTGGGCCGAGGCGGCCGAGTCCCCGGGGCCTGTGGCCACGGCGTACATTGTCGGCATGCAGCGCACGATCTTCGAAACCGAACACGAGATGTTCCGGGACTCCTTCCGCACCTTCGTGGAGAAGGAGATCAAGCCGCACTACGAGGAATGGGACCGGGCCGGCATCGTCGACCGCGAACTGTTCACCAAGGCCGGTGACGCCGGGTTCCTCTGCATGGACGCCCCCGAGGAGTTCGGCGGCGGCGGGGTCAGCGACTTCCGGTACAACATGATCATCAGCGAGGAGCTGCAGTACTCCGGCGCAGCAGGCGCCGGTCTCGGGCTCACGCTCCACAACGACATCTGCCTGCCGTACTACCTGAACCTCGCGAACGACGAGCAGAAGGCGCGGTGGCTGCCGGGCATCATCAGCGGTGAGCTCATCACGGCGATCGCGATGACCGAGCCGGGTATCGGCTCCGACCTCGCATCGATGCAGACGACGGCGATCCGTGACGGCGACCGGTACATCGTGAACGGGTCGAAGACCTTCATCACGAACGGCATCAACTCCGACCTCGTCATCGTCGCCTGCAAGACCGACCCGACCCAGAAGCACAAGGGCATGTCGCTGCTCGTGCTCGAGCGGGGCATGAAGGGCTTCGAGCGCGGGCGCAACCTCGAGAAGGTCGGCCAGCACGCGCAGGACACCG
>CAYVOK010000041.1:0-23947 GCA_964453335.1 uncultured Acidimicrobiaceae bacterium | reverse complement strand
AAGCATTCGACTGATAATCGAAAGACCACTGGTTCGAGTCCAGTTGTTTCCATTGTTTCTTTGAGGCAACCTAAATCGTACTTGGGTTGATTCAAGGCAACATTAAGGAAGTGTGGCAGAGAGGTCTAATGCAGTGGATTGCTAATCCGCCGATGTTCTTTAAGGGCATCCGTTGGTTCGAATCCAACCACTTCCGCCTCGGCAGTGTAGTTCAGTGGCAGAACAAGAGATTCATACCCTCTATGTCGGTAGTTCAATTCTACCCACTGCCTTGTGTCGTTAGTCTAATGGTAAGACAAGAGATTGTGGTTCTCCATATGAGGGTTCGATTCCCTCACGGCACCCCGTTGGGTTGGTCTAATGGTAAGATGCAGGTCTCCAAAACCTTGCGATGGGGGTTCAAATCCCTCACCCTTCGCCTGCTCTCTTAGCTCAGCGGATTAGAGCACTTGACTACGGATCAAGGTGTCCTAGGTTCGAATCCTAGAGAGAGCGTATAAATATTAGGTATGCAGTAGGTATACATGCCACCAGAGACAGAGCGAAGAACATACTTTGCTCCGACTAGAGATCCCTGGAATCCTCACATTTATCAATTATTGAAGTATGTAGATAAATTACAAGAATTCTATTTGAGTACGGGGGATTCATTCTACGAGGAGCAATCTCAGATAGTTCGTAATTTAGTAAAAGACTTAAAGAAGAAAATACATTCACTGGAGGGGTTTGACGGGCCACCATTTTAGTGGTATAATATCCTTGTCCGTGTGAAGGAAGTGTTAGGACTGGGAGTTTTCTCCCAGTCCTTTCTCGTATAAATAAATCTGAAGAACGATCCCCCGAAGGTTTACTTGTGGCTGGAACCAAGAAAATATCACAATTAGAGAACTTAGCGGACGATTTGCTTACTGGTGAGGCTATTCTGCCTGTTGTTATTGCAGATCCCCTAATTCCAAACAGAAAAAGTAAAGTTAATCAGTTATTCCGTGGAGTAGCAGCAGGAACTAAAACTGCTCCTGGTTTAGCATTTGACTTGGATAGAGATACTGGATTGTATCAGAACGCATATAATGAACTTGGAGTTTCTTTTGGAACTTCTGGTTATTACTTTTCTAAGATTACTGAGAGTGCTGCGAGTACAGTAACTGCAAAAATTCAAGCAGTAGATACTGTAGCAAACAACGTTAATATTCTTCTTCAACCAAAAGGTTCAGGTACTGTAGGTGTACAACCTGGATCTATCTTTAGACTTCAAGATACTCAGTTTGAAGTTGTTGATGACGTTAGTAGTAATAAGAGAGCAAGATTTGAAGTAAGTAATATTGGTACTGGATTAAGAATCTTCTCACTTCCTCTAGTTGATGTTGGAAATAGCACAACTCTTGTTGGTACTGATACATCACAAACACTAACTAATAAAGTTATTCGTGTTACAGAGAACAACCTTTATATTACTGATGGTAATAAGGAAGCAAAGTTTGGTATTGACTGGATTTTAACTAATTCTGGTACTAAGACTTACTTCTTCCCCGATCCAGGTGCAGGTGTTATTCAAAGTACAATTGTTGATGATCTATCTGCACAAACAATTTCAAACAAAACTTTTGTTCAACCAAGTTTTGCACTGAATGCATCGACAAGCAACAAAGCTTTGTTCGATGCTTCTTTACTAACTGCCCCAAGAACGGTAAGATTCCCTGACCTTAGTATTACACTTGTTGGTACTGACTCTGCTCAGACAATTACATCTAAGGTTTATCAGGATGCAGTTTTTGCTTCTTCGACTGATACGACTAAAAAGGTACAGTTTGAACTAAGCAATTTATTAACTGCAACAACCAATAGTTTCTCATTCCCAACAACACTAAATAGTACAGGAACAAGTATTCTTGTTTCTGAGTTGGCAACTCAAACGATCAAGAATAAATTATACGATCAACCAGTATTTTCTGATGTTAGATCACCCTTGAGAAGAGTTGTTTTTGACTTAACTAATATTAGTGAGACAAGAACTATACAATTCCCAGATGGTGATGCTACATTACTTTCCACCAACAACGCTGGATCACTAGAAAATATTGATTTTGGTGGATCTATTACAGCAAAAAATCTTGGAGGAAGACTCAAACTACAAGCACATTTTCAATCAGGATGGTAGATAAAAAATGACCGCAGGAAAACTAGCTTCGGCAAAACCCTCAGCAACTACAGATACTCTATTGTATAGATCTCCAATTGGAAGTTCTGCAAGCGCAGTTCTTAATGTAACCAATCAGGGATCTTCTTCGGGAACATATAAAGTTGCCCTTAGAGATTATGATCAAGTTCTAACACTTGATGCATCTAACTACGAACTCAGAAAAGGTAATGTAGTTACGACTTATCAATTAGATCTTATTCCTGGTGTTCAAGCAAATGCTCTTGTACCTGGAAGTCTAATCACAACAGATAGTGAAAATGCAACTTTCCGTTATCTTGACGTTGTAACTGATGATAGTATTATTGAAGTTCCAACTAAAGTAGATGACGTTGGTAACTTCAATCTAACAACTTCTCCTACTGGTGGTACTTTAGAACCTGGAGATGTAGTTACTGGTGCAAATGGTCTTACTGCACTAATTTATTCCTATCAATCGACCACTAATACAGTCACTGCTGGTATTCCTGATGTAACAAGTGCTGCAACCAATCTTAGATTTGCAAGTCTCACTAATGTTGCTGCTGGCAAGTATGTTGCTATCCCTGGTCCAGATACTACTCCTGGTTCCAATGATTATGAAATTGTTCTCTTAGGAACTTTTACTGGTAGAGTTTCTGCAGTAACTAGAGCTCAATTTGGAACAACGGCAACCACACATAAGAGTGGATCTACATGTTCTGTATTGGGAACAACTGCAACGACAACTACACTTTCTGCTGATATTGATAATGCAGTAACAACTATTACTGTTGCAAGTTCAACTGGACTTACTATTGGTAACTACATTAAGATTGATAATGAATTGATGGAAATTCTTGGCATCAATGGAACTTCTGTTGATGTTGGTAGAGAAAGACTAGGTACAACAGCAACAGCGCATCTTACTGCAGCAACTATTAACTACTACACATATGATGATAGAGTTCTTTTAAATTTCTTTGATCAGGATGAAGTAATTACAGTTGGATCTGTTTCTGCTCAAGTTAACTATACTACACTTACGAACAACCCATTCTCACCAACAAAGAAATTTGTTTATGATATTGGATCTGTAGGAGTATATCAAAATGTTACTAACTTCTCTGTAATTTTAAATAGAACTTATAGATTCTTACAGAGTGATTCTTCTAACGCAACACATTCACTAAGATTTAGAGTTACAGGAGAAACTGCAGAATATACTACTGGAGTTTCTGTTGCTGGTACTGCAGGTTCTTCTGGAGCCTACACTGAAATTGCTATTACATCAACTACTTCAACAAACTTAAACATTGTTGATATGGATGAAGATGGTTTAGGCGGTGGTGTCACGATTGACAATAATCCTCTATATACAAGTATCTACGTTTACGATGTTGATGGGGTTGTTTCAGTAACAGATTCATTTGATACTGGATCTGGTAGTAACGATGTTGGTGCTATTCACGCTGGACCTTATGGTTATGTTCATAATTATTCTGGAACTTCTTTGAAGGTATCACTTGGATTAAATTCAGTTGCTTTTGCTCAAGTATCTACTACAATTACTGGTAGCAATGGAAGCAAAACCATTACTGTTGGATCTGCCGCAGGCCTTGTAAAGGGTATGGTAGTTTCTGGAACTGGTATTGCAACTGGAGCTAGAATTACTGCTATTAGTGGAGCAACGGTTACTCTAACAACTGCAAATACTGGCGCAGTTTCTGGTTCTGGAACATTCAAGCATATGTTCTATGAATCACCAAGAGAACTAGGAGTTGTTAGAAACTTCGCAACAGTATCTTCTCTGACTGCAGCGACTGATGTAAATGCTGAGGATTATATCCTATTTGATAAAGCACTATCATCAAAGACCACTGATAAGAATACTAGTATTGTTATCGGTCCTGGTCAGTCTATCGTTGTGAATTCTAGTGTTGGTGACATTAACTATGTTCTAAATGGATTTGAGGATACAACATCAGACTTCCAAGTTCTAAATTATAACAGAGTTACTATCTAATTAAGTAATATAGGACAATAAAACTATGTCATTAACAAGACTCAAGAACATTATTACGTCCAGAACAGGACGTATTATCTACGTCAATCCTGATGATTTTGACGCATCGGATTCGATTGACAATAGAGGTAACTCTGCTCTTAGACCTTTCAAGACTTTACAGAGAGCACTTCTTGAAGTATCACGATTCTCATATCGTGTTGGTCTTTCTAATGACGAGTATGATGCTTTCAGTATCTACCTATATCCTTCTGAGTATATTATTGATAACCGTCCAGGGGAGATTCTCTACACTGAGATTCCACCCCTGGATGAAAACTCAAACTTTGATGTAACTAGTCCAAACAACGTTCTTTACAAGTTTAACTCTGTTGAAGGTGGAGTTATTGTTCCTAGAGGTTGTTCTATCGTAGGTTCTGACCTAAGAAGAACCAAGATTATTCCTAAGTACGTTCCATATCCTACAACCAGACCTTCGCTAGGTATTACTGCAGTTAACGAACCAGCGAAGTCTGCAATCTTCCGTGTAACTGGTGGTTGTTATTTCTGGCAGTTCTCTTTCTTTGATGGTGACTCTACAGGTGTATACTACAAAGAGAATGATGCTACAACTATCCAACCTAACTATTCTCACCACAAACTAACTGCATTTGAGTTTGCTGATGGTAGAAACGAACTCAGACAGTTAATTGCTGATGGTAATGTAAGACCAAACTTTGATATTAACTCATCAATCATTCCAGATCTTCAGTCAAGAACTGACCTAGAGATCTACTACCAGAAGATTTCCAGAGCATTTACTTCTATTCCTGATACTTCTGGTACTCCAGCACAAGACCAACTACAACCAAGAATCGAAGAAAACAGAATCGTTGGTCCTATCTCTGATGAATTCCAGGTTCTACAGATTACTAGAAATGGTCAGACTGCTACTGCAATTACAGTTGACGAATTGGGTAATCCAAAGAATCACGGTTTCTCTGTTGGTGTTTCTGTTAACATTTCTGGTGTTACTGGTTCGAGTGGTACTCAGTCTGAACTTGATGCTTCTCTATACAACGGTTCATTCCAGGTAACTTCTGCACAGGGTAACGTATTTACCTATCAGATGTCAGATGAACCAACTGGTAATGCTGTTGGATCCAACATTCTTGTTAAGGTTGAGATCGACACAGTTGACTCATCATCTCCATATGTGTTCAACCTATCCCTACGTTCTGTGTGGGGTATGAATGGTATGCACGCTGATGGTGGCAAAACCACTGGTTTCAAATCCATGGTTGTGGCACAGTTCACTGGGCTATCACTACAGAAAGATGATCGTGCATTTGTTCGCTACAACACTTCAACTGGATCTTATGATGAAGGAGGCCAGGGTGCTCACCTAGATGGTGCATGTAGATATAAGAAAGGATGGAGACACGTTCACATTAAGGCATCTAACGACGCATTTATTCAGGTCGTTTCGGTGTTCGCTGTGGGATATGGTGATCACTTCTTTGCTGATAGTGGCGCTGACATGTCCATCACTAACTCCAACTCTAACTTTGGTAACACTGCTCTACGTTGTAAGGGATTCAAGGCAGCAGCATTCACCAAGGATAAGTTTGGTACTTTAACTCATATCATTCCACCTAAGTCTCTATCAGACGTTCCTGAAGTTTCTGTTAACTGGGTAAACGTTGACATTCAGAGAACTAAGGTTGTTGCAAACTCACAGAGACTATATCTCTATGGTTATACCAACGCTGATGCTCCACCACCAAGAAAGGTTCAAGGATATACTGTTGGTGCAAGACAGGATGGAACTGGTGGATCTGCAGTACCAGATAAACTATACTGCCTACTAATTTCTTCTGGATCTACAACTGCTACTGTTAAGTCAGCAAGAATCAATCCATATGGTCCATCTGTAACTACTGCAACTGCAAACACTGCAGATAGTCCACTCAAGTATGACTCAAATACTTACAACGTTGGTGGTCAGTCTGTAGTTGGTGGATGGTATCTACAAGTTTCATCAACAAGCAATGAAATCTTTACCACTCTAACTACAAACTCAATTTACAATACTCTTGCGTTCACTCCAACTACATTCATCAAGAGAGTTCCTGATGCTCGTGTTCTAAAAGATAGAATCTACAGACTACGTTATGTAATGCCTAAGGATTCATTCCCTGTACCTAGAGCACCTATTACTGGTTATGTTCTACAACCAAGATCAAGTGAATCGAGTTCACCATCATACAACAAAGTATACTACATTTATGAGATTGAGACTCATCAGCAGTTTGAAAGAGGTGTTGCTGATGGTATCTATTACCTAAGTGTTCTTTGTGCATCTATTACTCCAACTACATCAAACTTTGATGACTTTAGATTCTCTCAAAACGTGAATGAAGTATATCCTGCATTCGATAGAGACAATCCAAATGCTGACCCAACTGCTTCAGTTTCTATTGCGGATAATGTAACGATTGGTCTTGTGTATGGAACTGATGGTGCAACACCAACTCCAAATAAGGATACTAAGAGAAGTATCACTAAAGAGGCTGCACAGTTCTTCCTTGCTGAAGCACAAAACAACCTTGCATGGAACGCAAGTGCTGGTACAATCGGATCATTTGCACTTACTGCAAGACTTGGTGATGCTGAAAGTAGAATGATTCCTCTCAAGGTTGATACTGAAGGTGAGATGATTCCAATTCCAATTGAACTTCGTCGTCACTCTATTCAGAGATCTGGAAACCATACCTTTGAATATACTGGTTTCGGTCCTGGTAACTACTCAACCGCTTTCCCCCAAACTCAAGTTGAAGTTCTAACTGCTGATCAGGTAAAACTATCACAGTCACTCAAGGAAGCAGCGGGTGTTTCGTTCTACTCTGGTCTAAACTCTAACGGTGATCTATTCATCGGAAACCAGGTTATCAACCCTGTTACTGGTCAGATTACTTCAGATGACATCGCTCAGTTGAACGTTGTTGGTGAAGAGAATACAACAATTCAGACATTCTCTGAACTTGTTCTTACTGATAAATTGACTGTACTTGGTGGTGCATCTAACCAGTTAGAATCACTATTTGCTGGTCCTGTAACATTCCAGGGCAAGATCACCTCGGACAGCAACATCCAGGTCAAGAAGTTGACATATGCGAATCCAGATGGTACAATTCTAAAGTCAACTCTGATGGCACCAGATAACGGTTCGGGTCAACCAAATCTATCTGCTCTAACATATTACACAACACCTATTGATGGTGATATTGTGTACAATACATCATGGACTCCTGGTAAGAACCTAGGTTGGATGTATTATTCTAACACTTGGTATAAGTTTGGTCTAACCAACACAGGATTCATTGATATTGCCACATTTGGTGCAAATACCAATATGGCTCTAGGTGGTACTGCAAATTCTACCTACAGATTAGATGTTACTGGTAATCAGCACATTAGTGGTGATCTAGTTGTTGACGGTAAGGGAGGTGTTTCACCTGCTAAGTATATTTTAAGATCCTACACTGGTGATGGTACAACTCAACAGTTTACTATTAGTTCTGGACATAACTCCAGAAGTGTGATGGTGTTTATTAACGGTGTCTGCCAAGTACCTGATACAAACTATACTGTTTCTGGTACTAACGTTGTATTTGGATCTGGTGATGCTCCTAGAAATGGAGACAACATTCAGATTAGAGAGTTCCCAATCTAATAAATACAAATAGGAAAGGACTGCGTAACAAATGGCATTACAGCAAATTAATGGTAATCAGATTAGTACCAGTACTCAAGCTCTGATTACCTCACTACAGTTCTTAAATACCAATAGTGTTCTTCAGTTACCTACTGGTACTACTGCTCAGCGTCCAACTGGTGTTGCGTATGGTACTCTTAGATTTAATACAACTGAAGATAAAGTTGAAGTTTATGTAAGTAATTCAAACGGTCAAGGTCTAGATGGATGGACTTTGGTTGGTGCTGGTGGTCCACACGTAGGTAATAAAGATACTTCTTACATCAGAACTAATTCGAATAGTATTGATGAAAACATCACCATCGGTCCAGTTGCTAATGGTGGTGCTCAGTATACAAACGCATATGCTGCTGGTCCAGTAGAAATTGCGAGTGGTTATACACTTACGATTGAAAATGGAGCAAACTTTTATGTTATTGGTGAAGATACAAACGTTGCAGCATACGAAGATTTAGATGTATATGATATTCTAAACACTGTAGGTGCCAGATTTGATGTTGGTGCAATCAGAGAAAGAGTAGTTTCTTACAGACTTCCTGATTTTGATACATCCCCAGTCATTAATATTGATTATCTTGATGGTGCTATTGTGTATGTAACTAATTTACAAAATAATTTTATGATTAACCTGAGGGGAGTTCCTCAAACTAGTATTGGTACTGGTGGTGTCGATTCAAACAGAGCATTTGGTTTTACTATTGTATATCAAAATGGATCTACAGCATACAGACCATCTGGTACAATTATGTTAGATGGTAATAGTATCGGAACTGCAAGATGGCTTGGTGGATCAGCACCAACTGCAACTGCAAACAGAACAGCAGTTATTGGTGTTTCATTACTTAGAGTTACTCAATATACCGATTCTAGTGGTGGAACATCTAATAGTTGGATTCCTCTTTTACAAATGAATGAGTTTGCATAAGCACTATGGCACCATTTTTTACTACTTTTACTACTTTAGCATCACCATTAGATCAAGCTGGATCTGCCAATAGAAGAATTGCTTCATATGAATCTTTAACGTATACATTTAGTGGAAATCTTTCTGTGAGTGGTAATGGTACTACAAGTGTAAATATATTCAAAACTTCTGGATCTAATAGTTGGGATAATCAAGCATATAGTCTGACTGCATTTACTGCTCCTTGTACTATAGAATTTAATAAATTAGCAGATGCTGGTGATAATGGTGCCTCATATGCTATGATTGGTTGGAATGAGGATCCAACATCAAATGCTAGTTATGATACTTTGGATTATTGTTCTTATCCTTATGCCACCAATACTTACTATGTTTATCACAATGGATCTGGAATTAATCCAGGAGTGTCTTGGAATAGTGGATTAAAATTTTATATTGTCTATGGTACTGATGGATTTATAAGGCACTATAATGGATCGAATTTACTTTATTCTGTAAACTATGGAACTGGTAGAACTGTATACGTAGATAGTAGTTACTATTCTCCAAATGGTACTTTTGGTGGATTTTCGAATATCCGTGCGATAAGAGCGGCATGGAATGGTAGTTCTTACTAAACACTTTTATAAATAAACATGTAGAGAGGATTAAGGTATGAGTACCCTAAAAGTTGCAGCAATTAAAGATTTAAGTAACACAGGCGGTTTCAGTTTATCGTCTGGTGCGGTTACTGCTAACGGAACTCTGACGGTTAATAACCTTGTTGTTAACGGTACTATTAGTGGAAATAACAAACAGTATCTTCCTTCGCAATCAGGTAATGCTGGTAGAATTCTATCAACTGATGGTACTAATCCGCAGTGGATTACAAAACCAACTAGCGATAACATTACCAGTATGCAAGTATTCACTTCATCTGGTACTTGGACTAAACCAACTGGTGTAAGATACATCAAAGTTCAAGTGCAAGGTGGCGGTGGAGGTGGTTCTGGCCACGGTGAATCTGGTGGTGCTGGCGGTTACTCAGAAAGAATTATCAACGTAGAATCTGTTTCTTCGGTTTCTGTCACTGTCGCTGGTGAAGTTAACGGAACTTGGTATTCTGGTGGTGGAGATAATGGTGGTTCATCTTCTTTTGGATCATATTGTTCTGCTTCTGGTGGTTTTGGTGCAAATCGCAACAATCAACACTCTGGAGGTCTTGCTGGAGTAGGATCTGGTGGAGATCTAAACATTTATGGTGGTGGAGGTCAATCACACCACAACTATTCTTCAACTGGTGGTGCATCACACTTTGGAGGTGCTGTAGCAGCAGGACATCCTCAAGGTGGTAACTTTAGTCATAACCATCAGTCTCACTCTGCTCCAGGTTCGGGTGGATCAGGTGGCTACTTCAGTGGTCACAGAGGATCTAACGGAAGACCTGGACTTGTAATTGTAACCCATTTCAAGTGATACCAAATGAGTACTATTAAAGTAACAAATATTAGAGATTTTAGTGGAACTAGTGGATTTGATCTAGTTTCTGGTTCTCTTTCAGTTGTAGGTAGACTTCAAGTTAGTAATCTAGTCATTAATGGAACGATTAGTGGTAGTACTAATTCTGTTCTTCCATCTCAAGCAGGAAATGCAGGAAGATGGTTAGAAACTAACGGAACTACTGCTACATGGCAGACTGCAGCAAGTACAGGAAATATTTTAAGTACACAAGTTTTTACATCATCTGGTACTTGGACCAAACCAGCAGGAGTTCGCTTTATTCATGTTAGAGTGCAAGGCGGTGGCGGTGGTGGATCCGGCCATGCTGAATCTGGTGGTGCTGGTGGTTACTCAGAAAGAATCATTGACGTAACTGCAGTAACATCAGTTTCAGTAACTGTTTCTGGTGAAGCAGGAGGTACTTATTATTCTGGTGCTGGTGGAAACGGAGGAACTTCATCTTTTGGTTCCTATTGTTCTGCTTCTGGCGGTTTTGGTGCCAATAGAAATAATCAACACTCTGGAGGTCTTGCTGGAGTAGGATCTGGAGGAGATCTAAATATTTACGGTGGCGGGGGCGAATCACATCATGGTAGAGGTGGAAACGTAGGAGGAACTTCTCATTTTGGTGGGTCTGTAGCAGCAGGACATCCTCAAGGTGGTAACTTTAGTCATAACCACCAGTCTCACTCTGCTCCAGGATCAGGTGGTGCAGGTGCTCACTACCACAGTCATTTGGGTTCTAATGGAAGACCTGGACTTGTAGTTGTAACTCATTACTTATAAATATCATTAGAAAAGGAGTAATTTTTACAAATGAAAAAAGCATTAGTTGGTTATCAAGGATACATCCACGAGATTAGGGAACCTGGAGAAGATTATGAAATCTATGAAGGCCCTGGTGCTGCTATGGCTTGGGTTGATGCTCCAGATGAAATTAGTCTAGATTGGACTTTAGAGTATTCACCCAAAAAAGGTCATATGGTCTGGGTAGAGAGAGAATCTCCATATGCAGATCCTGGAATGGCAAGAAAGATTGCATATGGAGATGTTGGTGAGCAACTTGATATGCTCTACAAAGATATGGTCAATGGTACTAATAACTGGGTTGATCATATCAAGAATGTGAAAGAGACTCTACCAAAACCAGCATCAAAAGAAGAGACTACTCCAATGGTTCTTGAAGAACTTCTAGAATTCTCAGAAAATGAAGAACCAGGAGTTGATAAACCATGTGGTATTTCTACAATGGACAAACCTGCTTGGGTTCGTTATCCAGGTTGGAGAGGATATAAGAAAGATTGATACTTAAACTTACTCTTTGTTAACTTACTTGAACATCTTATGAAAATTGAAAGCGTCGTAATTGTTGGTGGTGGTTCTTCTGGATGGATGACTGCTGCGGCACTTAGTAAACTATGTCCTTTTCTCGAAATTGCTCTGGTAGAATCTCCTAACGTCAAGACAGTAGGTGTAGGAGAATCTACCTTAGGGCACATCAACAGATTCTTGGATCTTATGGATCTCAAGGATGAAGATTGGATGAAGGATTGTAATGCAACCTACAAGAATTCCATTCGTTTTACTAACTTCAGAGAAAACGATGGAACTCATTTTGAATATCCATTTGGTGCTGAATTTGACTTTACTGATAAGCACAATGGACTGAATACTTGGGCAGAGATTGCCGTATTCGATAAGAGTTATACTCCAGATACTTTTGCCGAGTTCTTCAATACCAACACTTTCCTTGCAAAGTACAATAAGCAGACAAGGAATGAGGATGGTAAGATTAGAAACTTTAACTTCAAATATGACACTGCATACCATATGGATGCAGAACTATTTGGTAAGTGGTTGAAAGAAAAAGTTTGTATTCCTAATGGAGTACAGCATATTGTTGCTAATGTAACTGGTTATCAACCAAAAGTAGATCAATCAATTGATTATCTTGTTCTCAATGAAGAAACAGCAATTAGTGCTGATCTTTATATTGATTGTACTGGATTTAAATCCATGCTTCTTGAAGGATTCATGGGTTCTATCTTCAGACCATTTGATAAGAAACTAGCAAACGATAGTGCATGGGCTTGCAGAATTCCTTACATTGATAGGGAAAAAGAGATGCACAACGTAACTGATTGTCATGCTCTTGGTAATGGATGGGTTTGGAATATTCCTCTATGGAATCGTATTGGAACTGGATATGTGTACTCTTCTAAATTCACAACAAAGGAAGAAGCACAAAAAGAGTTTAGAGAGCATCTAGCAAAAACTGATCCTAAGAGAGCAGAAGAAGCAGAGATGTTCCATATCGATATTCGTCATGGTAAGAGAGAACGTGCATGGGTAAGAAATGTTGTTGGTATTGGTCTCTCCTATGGATTTGTTGAACCTCTAGAATCTACGGGTCTTCTAACTACTCATGAGAACATCATTAAGTTGGTTGATCTTATCAATCGTAGAGAAGGTAGAATCACCAGAGCAGAGATTGATGGTTATAACTTTGCTGTAGATTATGAAGTTACTGGATTTGTTGATTTTGTTTCTATGCACTATGCATTCTCTATGAGAGATGATACTCCTTACTGGAGATGGGCAACTAACATCAACGAATATAATCCAGATATGATGAATGTATTCGTTAATCATCAAGCATCGTATCAAAGTTTCCTTGCTGGTTCTATTCAAAACAACTATTGGGAGACTAGATCTAGTGGTACCAACTACATTGCTGCTGGTATGGGAATGAAACCATTATCTTACAAAAAGCAAGTAGAGCAAATTTACAGTAGCAATGGATGGCCTCTAGATCGTATTGAAGATTCTAAGAGAAAGTATGAACAATATAGAGATTATATTGTAGAACATATTCAGACACTGCCTTCACATTATGAGTTCTTGAGAGATAATATTTACGGTGGTGTTGACGAATATGCAGATTCGTGATAGGATTTGATTGATTCGTAAAGCAGTATGTTCAAACAGAAAAGTTGGATCAGGTTCTATTCTTTGGAACCTGGTGTGACGGATTTATATCCAATTATCACGTCACATTCAATTAAAAGAAAATGGATGGAACCAGAGGTTAGGAAGAAGAAGTGTCCTGTCACTGGTTTCATGTCATCTTCAAACTGTCCAGGAATTACTAATCTAGCCCACGCTGGATATGTTTTAGTTGCTCCAGCGGACTTTCTTATCACTACAAATGGTGACGGAGTAAGTTTCACTTGGGAAACTCCATACCTTTTCAAGAAAGGAATGTATGGATATATCAGTAAGCATGATGAGGTTCAAACCGAACCTCTTCTGGACAATCCAAACAATACACTCAAACAAGTTGTTAAGATTGAAACACCTTGGAGAGTAAAAGCATCTGATGATATTGTACTTCTTCAGATGCCAGTAGCATATAATAATGAGTCTAGATTTACTCCTGCTCATGGTATTCTTGATCCTAGGTATGGACATGTTATGAATGTACAACTATTCTGGCATGTTCTTGAGGGTGAGACATTTGTTAAAGCAGGTACTCCACTGGTTCAATACATTCCGATGAATAGAAAGTATTTGAACCTGAATAATTTTGAAACTATTGTTGACACTGCGGGTCAAGTGGAGTATGATATGGAAGAGTCATTTAACTATGCAAATCAGTGTAATGCTCTTAGGTTTGATTCTGTTCAGTCCAGAATAAATAGAGTGACTGAAATCTTTAAACGTTACAGAAAGGGAGATCGAAAATTATGACCATTGATGAACTGATTGAAAATTTTAAAGGTCAAATCCAAATGGCCTTGGAAGATAAACAGAAACTTGAAGAAGAGTTTGCTGATACCAAACTGAATCCTTATGGTATCACTACTATCGACTTCGAGAAGCGTCAGGAAAAGTATGAACTTATCATCAAACTCCAGGGTGCAATCGAAGGTCTAGAACTAGCAAAACAAGAGTGTGGCATTGCCTGATCTATGGATGGAACTCCATTACATCTATGGTCTCCTCTGATATGGAAATTTAAGTATGAGTTTGATCTTGATAAACTCAAACCATTAATTGACACATTACGAGGTCATTGGTCTGTGTCTCCTGAATCCAGTTTACTTGAGGATGGAGACGCTATTTCTACAGCAAGAGTGGGAGTTTATGATAATTACTTGGAACCTCACAACTCTCCTCTTCTGGAGGATTATCATAACTGGTTAGTGCAACGAATTGCATATGTGTGGGAGATGAATCAACTCCTATCCACCAGTAGTATTATCACAAAATCCTGGATTAATGTTCATAAGAGAGGTGGTAAAACTCTAGAGCATGTACACAATGGGTCAGATATGGTAGTATCTGCATATCTGAAATGTCCTGAAGGATCTGGTAACATTGAATTTAGAGATCCTCTTGAATATCATAAACTAGGATTACCATTTCATCCAGAACATCAATTGTGGAGAGAAGTTCAAGTTGAAGATAATGACGTTCTTATTTTCCCACCTTGGATGAATCACAGAACACAAGAGAATAATACAGACGAAGAAAGAATAGTTCTCACATATAATGTAAAAGGTACTTGATATGAATTTTAGATATTGCTATCCAGATGCTAATGAGTTTGATGATGTAATCAAATTGAAAGATTATAAGGATTGGAATATTGAATATGTGAAACTGACAGATGATATTGGTTATTGGATCGCAGATAATCCCTTCTTGGATAATGGATTTGAGATGTACAAGGAATTGGCATCTTGTTTTCCTATCGTGAAGACTCACAATAATCTAGAGTGTAAGGAAGCAAATCCATTCGAGGCTTTACATTTACCTGAGTGGATGTGTAAAGGTGTCTTTCTACTACTGAAATCTTATTTCGAACCACAATTTCCCCCACACTTTGACATGAGGTTCAGTGAGTGGGGGAATGTTTATTTTAGAGAGAAGTCAAAACCATTAGAATACTTTAGACTTCCTCATATGGATTTCCCATGTGGTATAGTTTCTAACTTCTGGTTATCTGAACATAAAGAAGGAACATCTGGTACTACTCTGTACGAATACAAAGGAAAGACATACAGAGGTGATGATAACAAGATGTACTTTGACTTCCAGGTTGACAAATCACATCCAAAGTTTGAAGAATGTAAAGAACTCTTTTTGTGTAGAAAGAGATTACCTGAATGGTCAAGTTTCAGTAAAGATGAATGTGAATATTGGGGATTCGAACCCGTTGGTATTGCACCAAGTATTCATTCTAAGATGACTCTATACAATTCTCATGTTCCTCATGCACCATTTATAGATTCATCTGTTGATTTTAGGTGGTCACATACGTTTGCTATTTCTTACATTCCAATGCTATGACCGACTATAAATTATATCAGATAGATGTTAATCTGTCCGAACTTACTGAGTATATTAAACTATCAAATAGTAAGTTCTATCATCTATTCGGTAGAAACAATTCTACTGATTTCTATTACATGTACAACTTCTTTAGTATTGCATCGTGTAATGAACATGTGTATAAGTTGTACAAAGAACTTCTAAGATGTATTCGAGATTACATAACACCAAATGATAACTTATGGATGCAAAGTTGGATCAACTTACATCGTAAAGACGAAGTTCTAAAATCACACAGTCATGATTTTTCTATTCATGGATACATCACCATTACAGATCAGAAGACAACCACAGTCTTTACAGATTCGCAGAATGGTAATATAATGTATGAGGTACAAAATAAACCAGGACAGATCTATCTTGGCCCTGGTTACAGGTATCACCATGTTAGAGTAGATGAAGACTACGATGATGAAAGAATTACATTAGGATTTGATCTTCAGGACTCAAATATGATTAGTGAAAACTTTAGTTTTATTCCCATAATCTTATGAACTTAGACTACTATTTCCCAACTCCAGTTTGGTGGGTAGATACTGGTATTAACAATGAAACAATATTACAATATTGTTATACTGCAAGAGAGAAAGATCCAACTGGAAGAAGTATTAGTAATCTTGGAGGTTGGCAGTCCAATGATATTAATCCAAAGGATCTGCCAGAACTGTACAACTATATCATGGTGAATGCAAATCAATGCTTACATGATTATGGTTATGATTCATCCACCACACTAGAGATGGGTAATATGTGGGTGAATATCAATGAAAAGAATCATTCAAATAAGACACACATTCATCATGGATCCTTTATATCTGGTGTGTATTATGTGAAGTGTAATGAGAACAGTCCTCAGATTGTTTTCTACAAGAACTTCTCCGAAGATTTCATTGTAACTTCTGCATCTAGAGTTGATAGATATACACCGATCAGTGGAAGTATATGTAAATATCCACCAAAAGAAGGAAGATTAATTCTGTTCCCATCCTATCTTCCACACTCTGTAGAAGAGAATGAGACAGAGGAAGAAAGAATCTCCATTTCGTTCAACATTGCTATCAAATACAATGTATAATATTGGACAACGAATACTCAATGAGACTAACCTGATCGTGAATGATAGATCTCATTACTTTCCTAACTTCTTAGAGAATCCCGAAGAATATCTGTCTTGGCAAGATGTGGAGAATTGTGTGAACAATCCACATCTATTTGACTTTGAGATGATTGATAAGTTCTCAAATAAGATCAACATTCCTGCACATCAAAAGGCTTGGATCAGCAATAAGTTAGTGCAAGATAAAAGATTCTTGGTAGATGGTATTAATAATGGTAACACTCTTATCATTATGAATTATGGATTCTACAGTAAGAAAACTAATGAACTATTGAATGTCTTTGAAAGACTCTTCGATATTGATACTGCAATTCATGTTTACTGTGGATTGGAAGATTCTAAATCATTCAAGATTCATGATGATTATCCTCCAAACTTTATTATTCAAGTAGAAGGAGAGACTCACTGGAAGATTTTCGAGAATCGTATTTCGTCACTATATAAGACAGGAACTCAACAGCATACCTTGAGTGAAGAACAACTAGAAGTTGAAACTGAAGTTGTTCTCAAACCTGGAGACGGATTGTATATTCCATCCAGAGCTTATCATTGGGCAGTTCCTCTAGGTAAAAGACTATCAATGAGCATTCCATGTTGGCAGAAGTTGCCAACATCAAATCAATCAGTAGATCGTAATTACTACAAGATAAACTATGAGTGATATTATTACTATTCCAGATATTATTTCTAAACCACAGCAGAAGTTTCTCTTGGATCTAGCGACATCTAGAGAGTTTGATTGGCATTATCTTCCAGAGGTTACTAACGAAAGAACCATTGAGGGTAAGAAGAATACTCATGGATTCTGCAATTTGATGTACAATGAAGGTGAAACCAATCAATATCTCAATGCTTTCTATCCTATTCTCCTAGAGTTTCTAAACAAAGAGAAACTGGTACTGAAGAATCTTCTTAGGGTTCGATTGGGATTTCTCTTGAACACTGTTTATAGTATGCCCCACCTCCCATACTCATACAATAATCCCCATGTTGATTATTTGTGTGATCATAAGGTTGGTCTGTATTACTTGAATGATTGTGATGGGGATACTTACATCTTCAATGAAACAGAAGCAAAGGACAAATATACAATCAAGCAAAGAGTGAGACCAGAACAAGGTAAGTTTGTTTGCTTTGATGGTAAGCACTATCATGCAAGCAGTTGTCCTAAGATGTGTTCTCGTAGACTTGTGTTAACCTTTAATTTTGTAGTAGAATGAGAAAACGACTACCACTAATAACAATAGATAACTTCTTTGAGACTCCTACTGTCATTAGAAACTTTGCACTTCAGCAAGAATACTTCAAAGGAAACAGAGGAAACTGGCCTGGATTGAGAAGTAACTTTCTGGATGAACTGGATATAGATCTATTCCACACCTTTGCTTCTAAGTTGGTCTATCACATTCCAGAAAAGAATAGTTTTTCCATACTTCAAACATCATTCCAGATTATTGATGAGACTTATGGTAGTGGATGGATTCATACTGATGACGACAAGTATAACGTTGCTGGTATGGTTTACTTAAATCCAGATCCAACTCCAGTTAATTCTGGTACTACATTTTATAATGATCGAAATGATGTGAATGGTGATGATTATTCCAAGATGTTCATGGAAGAGGTTAATTCTGATGATATTGAAGGAAGAAGGATGTATGAGCAGTATCGAGAAGAACATAGAAAACAATGGATTCCGAGTATTACAGTTGAGAATAGATTCAATAGATGCAATATCTTTGATCCAAGAGTTTGGCACAGTGCTGACAACTTCTTCGGTAAAGATATGAATAGTGCAAGACTTACCCTAGTGTTTTTTGGACATGCTATATGACAGACATTATTGTAGTTGATAATTTTATCAGTAAGGATTATCAAGATCATATTTTAAACATCGTCAATGATGCTGCATTTCCTCTATACTTTAGGAAAAATATTGTTGCATATGAGTACAATAAGCAACCTTTGAATATTCATGGATTCACTCATGAATTGTATGAATATCAGAAACCAGTATCAAACTTTTTCAATACAATCTATCCTCTGGTTCTAAGCATTAGTGAAAAAACTGGAGTCAAGTATAATTGTTTGGAGAGAATGAGATTTAACTTCGTTCTCGGCAACCCAGATTCGCAATTAGATTATCATATGCCACATGTAGACAACTATACAGATCATTTTGTGGCCTTGTACTATGTGAATGACTGTGATGGAGATACTGTTATCTTCAATGAACGTCTAGATATACCTGACGCAGAAAGAGATAAGTATTTTCTAAAACGTAATGAGTGGACAATTAAACAAAGAGTAGAACCTAAGAAAGGAAGACTATTGCTATTCCCTGGAAATTATTATCACTCTAGTTCCTACACAAAAACACAACCATATCGTTGTGTAATTAACATGAATCTATCAACATTATGATTAAAGTTGTCAAGAAAGTAATTCCTGTAGAGATGTGTGAGTACATCTCTACAAATATGGAGATGCTTAGAATATTATTGGGCAATCCACCAGATCCGACTATCTCAAATGCGTTTGGATATTACAGTCCAATATTCTTAGAGTCTCTTCTGGTGTGGATGCAACCCAAGGTAGAAGACGAACTAGGGTTGGATCTTTATCCAACCTATTCATATGGTCGGATATATGGACACCAGAGCGTCCTAGAACGTCACACAGACCGTCCTAGTTCACAATATGGTGTTACATGCTGCCTAGAGAAAGAAACCGACTGGCCGATCTTTTTTGAGGTGGATGGAGTTGTCACACCATATGAGTTAGAGGTTGGTGATATTTGCATCTACAAAGGGATTGAATATCCACATTGGAGAGATTCCTTCACTGGTAGTAGACATGTTCAAGCATTTTTGCAATATGTTGATGTAAATGGTCCTTATTCTGAGTGGAAATATGACAAAAGACCGATGCTCGGTCTGGGGGCTTGACAGGATCCAGGTGTCTGGGGTACTATATAGAGGTAGTTCATTCGAAAGACAAGCAAACTAATGGGTCGTACATACCGACGTGATGATTATCACTCCTGGGGCAAAGTGTCCAAGGACAAGCGTTACCGTGGAAACTCTGAGCGTTATCGTGCCGATGATGATTATCAACAAGGTCGAAAAGTCAAAGGAAACAAGAAGTTCAATGTCAACTACAACGAATTCCAAGAAGATGAGTGGTATTGAGTTGAATCTTTTTGAAGATATTCTCATTAAAGAGAATACTTTATACGAAGATGATTTGCAGTACGATGATTATCCTGAATTGGACATCGAATACTCTTACGATTACTCTTTCTAAGTAAAAAATCATGATCCTTAACAATCTCAAATCGGTTGAATTGTCTGCTTCAGAATGTAAGTTTCTGGTTAATGTACTTCTTGACTGGGAACAATCTACAAAGCAGACCACTAAGCAAGAAAAGCAAATGTGGGAGCACTTACTTACATTATTTGATCCCTACCTACAGAAATGATTGATGCTCCAGTTATTAATGTACCACAAAATGTAGCTCCTCAGATCCGATACGGTGATACGCTTCAGACACCAGAGGGGTATTTGATTAGGAAATTACATGCAGCACCAGTTGTCTTTGGGCAACCTTATCCTGCTGCTACTCCTGCTCCTCCTAGAGGATATACCTACTCTGATGCACAATACAAATTTATTTTCTAATATGGGTTATCAGTTCTTCATCGGATTCCTTATCGTTCTGGTATTTTTATTCTGGGAATATCCAGAGGGAATGAATCAGATACTGGTTTTCATTAATCTAAAGATTCGACACGCACAGGTAGAAGTTATGCGAATCTATTTTAAGTGGAAACTTTTGAGGGAACTCAATAAGTTCAACAAAGAACTAGGTTTGCCTCCGATTCCTTGGAACCATAAGAAGAACTGATCAATGGGGGTCTTGACACCCCCTTTTCTTTGCCCTATACTAATTCTGTTAAGCAAACAACCCTGATGGACGACTTCGATTTCGCTCAACTTGATGATCGCTTCGATCGCATTAACGACTTTGATGAAGATGAAGAATGGACCTCTGCTGTCCTTGGTGATGAAGAAGATGTAATTCGACAATTGCTGGGATGACACATTACGATATGCTCATTGATACTATTGTGGGTTATTTGTATGACTCATATAAAGATGGTGTCACTAACCAAATTTGGTATGCAGATCTTGCCGAAAATAAAGCGCAAGAAATACTAGAAATTGTAGAAGAATTTCAACAAAAACGAACTAAACTTTCTCAATGGCGAGCATCAGACTGAGACGAAGATTCCCAATGCTAAACATTTGTAGAGTTGTTGGGAATCTTTTGTTTATCGTTGGTTATGCCGTCGTTTTGTTTGGTAGCGTAGAACTTGGAATCTATGCTAGACTTGTCGGGAATCTTCTCTCATGGCCTTATTTTTATAAGGTCAAAATGTGGGACATGATTACAGTCCGATCTTTCTTTGCTATCATTGAGGTAGCAAAACTTATTCAACTTGCAATCACTTAATTATGGCATTATCGCAACAAGTAGAAGAATCACTAGATGAAGCACAAGCATCTCTGCGAAATGCACTTGCTTATGCTGCTCGTAATGAGCGTCCTCTGGTAAATCAAGCAATCGCAGACCTGATGTGTCACATTGACAAACTCAAGTCAGTAGATAAACTCCTAGACAGCATGGATGAATTTAAAAATGAGTTTCGAAAAAATCAATAAGAATATTCTTGTGGAACCGATTGTAAAGACAACTCCACAGAACGTCAAAGAGGCAAATGAGGCACTATTTCGTGCTAAAATGACTCTCCCTGCTGCAGCAAAACACTGTGGCATGACCAAAAAAGAAATGAAACTAACCTTCCGCGAGTATCTAAAGTATCATGATGCAGACTACACTTCCGAAGTTTAATTCCGCTGATCTCAAACTGATCTATGCTGCAGTTCGTCGTTATCAAATTGAGAAAACTGTTGTTGAAAGCACTGATTACTGGCGTTGTTCTGAAATCCTGGATGAACTCTTTGATCATGTTTACACTCAAGAGGTGGAACAGGAGACATGAACCACTTTACTGTTATCAAACTTTGTGATAAGTTACAAGACGCTAGGGATATTCTCCTAGAACTTGACGAGTCAGAAGATTCTGCTATGCTGGAGTTGCTTTACCAGAAGTATATCACCAAATATCATGAATATTTTCGCCGTTGATAAGGATCCCATCGTTGCTGCTACACTGCTTCCAGATAAGCATGTAGTTAAGATGGCACTAGAGACCTGTCAGATGCTCGCTATCGTGTATTCTGACTGGTATCATAGTTGGGGCCCCATTCATAAGCAGGATGGAGTTCCTTATGCTACTGCTAAAGGTGCATTCAGGAATCACCCATGCACACAATGGGCAGCACAACACCATGATAATCTTGCATGGTTAGTTGCACATGGTCTTGGGTTGTGTTTTGAATACACAGAACGATATGGTAAGCGTCATTCTTGTCAGTCTACGATTGAAGAAGCAATGGCGATGATGCACTCCAAGGGTATTACAATCTACAATTATGAGAATGTAGAGAAGTTCGCCCGTGCTATGCCGAATGAATACAAACTAGATAACAGTATAGATGATATTACAGCATATAAAATGTATGTTGCATCTAAACCTTGGGTAAAGGACAATTATCTTCGTAAACCTGACAGGAAACCAGAGTGGGTATGAACAAACAATCCAAACTTATCCTTGCTCTCATGCAGGTGGATAACATTTCAAAACTCATGGAAGGTAATCAGTGGGAACACTTTACCAAGACACATCTACTACCACTTAAATTTGAATTTGAACGACAACTTGTACTCGAAAAACATGTGGAGACTTTGGGCAAAGGCACTGGGCGAGAAAGCGCATAAGAAGGATCATGTTGCGGATCAAGTTGCTATTGTACGAACTATTATTTTCGCAACATACCTTATTACAAACTGTTTTATCGTTGCTGGTGTGATTCGACACTGGAATGATGAACCTGCACAAATTATTATCGAAGGAGTTCCAGATGACCGACCAAGACAACAAGCAAACTTTCTATGATGATGGAGCCTTTTATGTTGAACAAACTCCGTACAAACTGTGGCATTCTTTTGACAAGGATAGCAAACCACTTATCACATCGCTCACAAAGGAATTATGTATTTCTGCCACCAGGTTTTATCTTAAGGGAGTACAAGAGGGATGGAGTGAAGATGGTGCAACTAAGTATGAGGGAACTGTAGGTGGAAAACTCTAACTATCCTTACCACGAATTAGATCCAACAACTCCATGGTACGAGTGGTTAATGTACTGTGAGATTTGTCACCAACTTGGTGTGAAAGATCAACCTAAGTTAGGACGATATATGGCATATCGTAGGTATCTGAAGTATATGGGGATTCTCTGATGTATTATGACAATGAGAAACTCAATGAAATATATAGAGATACTTGGCCTAATCTAGGGTGGGCAAAAATGGATAGAATTAGAGCAGGAAACTATGTAAGGTTTCTTGGTTGTACTAAAGAACAAATTCAATGGGGGAACAACGATGATCCAAATCCTATTCTTTTCGTTAATGATCTTTATTATGTGGAGCATGTTGAAGTTCATTCTCAGCACACAAAGATAGAATTACGAGGGGTCAAAGGTAAATTTAATTCAGTATGTTTTGAGGTGGTACATGACACACGAAGAAATGCTTGAAGAAGCAGCAAAACGAGAGAAAGAAAACAAAGTATTAGAAATTGCTAAAAAATTTATGGAAGAACATAGTGAAGCAATGGAGCAACTAGCAGAGATTGAACGTAAAGAGTTCTACCGTTTCTTTGCTGTAGATTACTTTGCCACTGGCGAAGGTATGAGTTTCTGGTTGAAAATCTGTCGTAACTATGGATGCTATGATGGCAGAGATCGTGAGATGGAAGATTTTAAAGAGTTTATTGGCGAATCATATTATTATTCTGGTATTGAAGAGTTGACAGAAGAAGAGTTTCGTACTAAGTATGCTAATTTAATCCCAGATTATGTAAGCAAAATGCTTGACAAACGAGATCAACCAGGATTTA
>CAYVOK010000040.1:0-25564 GCA_964453335.1 uncultured Acidimicrobiaceae bacterium | reverse complement strand
CTACTGATTTACTTTTTGGTAAAGCACCAAAAATATCAGCACCTCAACAGCGTAATTACTTGCAAGAGATGCAATCATCACTCTCTGCACAAGGTGGGATTCAATCTCAACTGCTTGGTCTTGAACGGCAGTACACTCCTCAATGGCAACAACTCCAAAAAGAGAATTTGCTTGGCGGGATGAACATGATGACTGACCTGTATGGTCAAGCCATTCCTCAATCTGAGGCTCTATCCAATCAGATTCTTGCCTCGCAGGGTAGTCTTTACGGAAATGTCGGTGCAACAGCAAGAAATGCCTATCAGCAGACATTAGACCCCACTACGGCTGGTCTGTACTCATCCCTTGCTTCACAGGCGGCTAGCGGTCTTGCTAGCGGTAGAAATCTCAGCGACCAAGAGATGCGTATGGCTCAAGGCTCCGCTAGGGCGGCTATGGCGGCTAGAGGTATGCAGAGTGGAAACCAAGCAATTGCGGCTGAGGTTCTTAATTCATATAACCTTGCCAACGCAAGAGAAGATAGAAACAGGGCTTTTGCTGGTACAGTTTATGGAATTGGTCAAGGAAATGCTCAACAGGCAATGACTATGTACGGAGTTCCGTTGATGAGCCAACTTAATTCCGTAAGTCCAACTAGTTTAATTGGTCAGTCTGGTCAATTTAATGAAAGTCTTGGTGCTAAATTATTTGAGCCAGAGTCTCAATATAATGCTTCTCTTATTGGTGCTAATATTTCCAACACGATGCAAACAAATATGGCTAACGCTCAGATTGCCGCTTCTAAACAAGCGGCTAATATGAAGTTCTGGGGAGATATGGCTGGCAGTTATAAAAAGGAAGGCTGGGGGACATAATTTATGGCTTCTTCATTTGGACGATATCAAAGTGGAATTACCCCTGTACAGGGTATTTCTGAGGCTGGTGCAAACATAGGTAGAACCTATATGGCTGGTGCGGCTGCTTTCAGCGAAGGACTAGCAAAAGGAATAGAAAATTATCATAAATACAAAGAACTTAACGATTCCGCTGACCAAAAGTTGGCTGTTATGGCTGATGAGTTTGCCACTCGTATCCAGCAGTTCTCATCGACACCAGAATACGCTCCGTTTGCCAAGCGTTACGAGCCATTGCAGAAGCAAATCGAGAAGGCTCACACGTTAAACCTGTCTAAGAAACTTGCGTTACTGCATGAGATTGAGGCTTTAAATTCAAAGACTGACAAGGACTTTATCTTGTTTGATGCTCTCAAGAGAAGCAAGGAAGCACAGGTCACTCCAGAGGCTATCAAGGCTGGTAATGTCGGTACTGAGCGTACTATCCCTCTTGCTAGCAACCCGAAGGATGTAAAATACAACCCTTATGAGACTTTCGACCAGAACGAGCAATCGGCCAGAAAGTACTATCGTGACCTAAGAAAAGCGGCTCCAGATGTTGCGATGAAGGATGAGGATACTTGGATTGCAGAATGGAGACAGTCAATTCCAAGACTTTTGCAGGCCGACACGACGTTGCATCCTGCCGTTCGTGCCAGAGCGATTGAGCAAGTTGACAACGCTCTTGCCGACATTGATGCTGGACCAGACAGCAACATACATTACTTCCTGTCAAGATACGCTGATGTTCCAGTAGAAACAAAGACAGGACCATCTGCTCCTCCTGTCGTCACGCAGGCTACTCCTTCTTCGGTTAATCCAAGACCAATGCCTTCATACGGACCTGCTTCAGCCGCAAGTCCTGCACCAAGCGTCAATCCAAACAAACAGATTGATGACGAGATTGCGGCTTTGACAACAGAGTATAATAGATTGAACGGACTGTTTGCTAAGTCAGAACAAGAAGGTCAAAGGATGCTAGAAATTTCATCCAGAATTCGCCAGTTGGAGATGAAGAAGGCTGGACTGACTGGCGGGTCAACTAGTGCTCCTGCTCTTCCAGCACCTCCGTCAGCACAGGCGGCTCAACCTGCTCCTGCTCAACCTGCTCCTGCTACTCTGCCAGTACCTCAGTCGGTTGAAAAGGCGGCTTCTCCAGTCATTCCTACGCCTGTTCCTGTCCTTCCTGCACCAGAGTCAGTCAGACCTACTCCTGCTGTTATCCCTCCAGTTCCAGCACCTGTTGCAACTCCGCAAGCAACTGCTCCTGTAACTCCGCAAGCGACTGCTTCTGCAACACCAGCACTTCCACCTCCGCCTAGTGCCACGGAAAAGCCAAAGGCCAAGCCAGTCAAGAAAGAGGAAAAGCCAAAAGAAGTCAGACTTGTTGGTTCAAACCAGACTACTGGTAACATGGCTAAGTGGTACAAGGGAGACCAGTTCTTGACCTTTGCCATGAGAAACAAGGTCCAAATTAGGGACGTTGCCGAAGCAAACGGGCTTCCTCTCAATGCAACGCCAGCGGAGATTTCCGCTGTCGCTGAAAAGAACGGAGGACAACTGATGCTTCCGTTCAGAAGAAACAAAGACGGCACAGTCAATTACGATACAACTACCGATGGACCGACTGGAGATATGGGTATGGAAGGCGATGTTGGCGAAGAAGGCCAGCCAGAAGAAGGCCCTCAAGCAACCACGGCAAGACAGGAAGCAATGGGTAGGGATATCTTTGTCGAGGATAGCCAGAAGAAAAACATAGAATTCCAAGGTGCTAGGGCGGCTAGGGAATACCTCCAGACATTACAGAACAACGTAGAGAATGGTGCTATGACTGGCCTTCCTACTGGATGGTTTAATCAAGCGGTCAAGCAGAACCCAGACCTCTGGAGAAGCCTTGGTTTTGGTACTAAGACTGCCCTTGAGGTTTATGGAGCCACTAGAATTGGAACGGGCATAAAACAGGCTATTGAAGGTTCTAAGTCATTAAAGAGATTGTCAGCGGATGAGAGGGAAACTCTTTATAATCAAGTTAATTCTGAGATGACTAAGTTGCTCAGAGGGAATCCAAAACTGCAAGGACTTCCTTTGGATGACCCAAAGATTCAAAGTCTCTTTAACCAAGCAGTTGATGCTGTTAGAGAAAACAAGAGAAATGTAGGAATTAGTAAAGCACTTCAAGGTGGTGGACTGCTTCTTACTGGTTCTAAATTAGTTAGCGGAGAACTGGATGACAAGTTTGATTTACCAGATGTAATCAGAAGAACAGGTCCAGCATGGGATAGCCAGTTCGGTGGCAAGTTCGTTAATAACACTCTGGATGAGATTCGTCAGATTGCTACTGGTGATTACAGCCCAGCCCAGAAAGCAAGAATCAACCAGTTGCTTGTAAAGAAAGTCAAGGAAGCACAAGAAAACGAGGCACGTCTTGAGCAGGAATGGAAACAGCATTGGAGCAAGGCCAGCCCACAGGCATTTAGTGCTTCGTATGCTGGTGCGGCTCTTCCCGATGTTAAACGTACATCTGCATTGCCAGATGGCTATTCTCAATTCAAGCAGGGCGACCAGTACGGAGAACAGCCTAGCCTGTCAGTCCCATCTCTCCCGATGGGAACAAAGACCATCATCAAGCCACCGAATATCGACGAGAAGCGTACTCAGATGGCTAACTTCTTCAAGGAACGCCTTGGATACATCCCTTCAAGTTTCGATAGCATCGTAAAGAATGCTTACCCAGAAGCCTCTCTGACGTTCCAAGAGACTCCGTATGGTGTGATGATGCACGACGGCAAGGAATGGAAGCCCCTTTCCTCTGGAAAGACCCTTCAACCTAATGAAATAGCCGCAAATAGGGCTGTTACCTTCGGAAGCATTGGGCCTAATGGTGAATTCCAAGGTGAGGAACTTGTTCCTAATTCTGGTATCAAGATTGGTGGTATCGGAGCCTTCGGTTCTCCTTCTGATGCAACCAAGTTTAGAATTGAATATCCTAGACTTATTCGTGCTAAGAACGCAATTCTTAAGTTACAAGAAATCAATGGGCAGTTTGGCAAGTCACTTGACCTATCTGGAAGAGGTAGAGCCGCCATACTTACCAAAGAAATTATAGCACAACTTAGAACTGAGATTGTAGGGGTGGGAACAGTCTCTAACTTCGAACAAGGAATCTTGCAAGATATTATTCAAAACCCGTCTGAAATGTTCCATTGGACCTCTACTACTGCGGCTAAATACGCTCAGTTGCTTGAACAAGTTCAAGAAAGCCTTAAGTCTATGCCTGCTCAATACGGCTTAACTGTTGACATGAGAGAAGATAGGGCTAAAGAAATACAAGCCGCCAGAGAGTTTTGGAGGCAATCACAAAAGAAATAAAATGGCTGAATTATACGATACATCTAATCCAGAGATATTTCCTTCAATCTACCAGAATGGGACTTCCAGAAGGTACACGGGAAATCAAAAGATTGATGAGTATATTGACAAACTTCCTGCCGAGGAAAGAGAAGCCGCAGTCAAGCAGATTACAGCACCGACTACTGGGGCTGAAATCCACCAAGACATGCTCGCTGACCCTAACTATGACCCTAGTTATGATGATTGGATTAAATTAAACGAGTTCTACGAGACACGGGAATCAGAGTTACTGGCGAATCTTGGCGATGCGGCTAGGGGTGTTTTCACTACCATAGGCAAAGGTCTGGCTGTCCCTTTCACGGACCCTTCCGAGGCTCCGAAAGTACCAGCCAGCGTTCTTGAAGGTGCGGCTCAGAACGCACACATGTTGTACGGAATCTTGGCTCAGAGTGCTGACGCAACCAGCCCACAGAACAGGTTCTATAATGCCATCATGGGCAGAAAGCAGAACTCCCAAGAGTCCTACAAGAACTTCTTAGAGGCCAGACAGTTCCATCGTGAGAGCGATAAACTGATGAGGGGTGAGTTGACCTTGTTGGTGGACAAGGATTACGTCAACAACGACGTTGTGCAGGCGGCTGCTTTCGTGGCTGACCCAACGTTCATTCTTCCGTTCGGAAAAGCGTTCACGGCTGGTGCTGGCCTGCTGAATCTGACGGAACGCATGGCTGTCACGCAAGCCAAGGTTCAAGCCATCAAGCAAGCCGTCATAGGCGGTACAATCAAATATGGGGTAGGAGCACCTATCGAGTTCGTCGGACGTGCCACAAGAAACACGATAGACATGGCCTTGGAGAAGTCTGCGGCTGTGTTCGAAGGTACTATCGGCATGTCCGCTAACGAAGCCCAGACGACCCTCAGAATGAGTGGTCTTGGTGCTGTCGGTGCTGGCATCGCTGGGCATTCGATTCCGTATGCTACGCCTATCGCAACGGCTAATATCTACGGAACTGCCGCCGCTGGCGTTGGTGAAACAATCGGTCTCATCGGGGACCAGATGATGAAGCGTAAGCGTGGTCTGATGAGTTATGCTGAGATGGCGTTGGTAGAGACCAAGCAGGCTGGAATCCCAATCTCTGCTCATGCCGAGAGACTTCTCAAGATTCTGAAGGGTGTTGACCCTATGGTTGACTACGGGACCACGCTCATCGGTGGCTCAGTTCACGGCTCATTCGTGGGTGCTGGACTTGGATGGTGGAGCGAAGGTGAGGCTGGAATCGGTGGTGGCATGGGTGCTGGTATCGCCCTTGGTGCTATGGGTGCTGGCTCTGGCAGGGTCTTGGCTGACCTTACTGGGGCAACCAGACTTGCCAGAACAGGCATACAGGCCGACTTCGTGCTACAAGGTCTGAAGGACTTCGACCCAGAAGGATACACACAATGGAACAACCTGCGTACGTTCGGCAAGGCCATCGGTTACAATTTCGATGGTCTTATTGCCGCCAAGGATAAGATTATCCCAGACGCAAAGATTTTCTTCAGAAACGATTTCGACCATGCGGAGTACCTGCGTTCAAGGGGTCTTGACCCAGTCAAGTACGACGGGACAACGTTCCTTCCTAACGGGGAGAAGCCCCTCACGATGGACGAGTTCAACCATGCGAACGGATTCGTAATCGAGAACAAGGCTACTGGTGGTACGGAAATCCACATCAACACGGAGTTGTCGATGCGGAACAAGTCGAACTCTACTGTCGGTCACGAACTGTTCCACGGCATCATGCGTACCTCCGCCATGAAGGACTTCTTCGTGCAGGACTTGAAGGAGAAGGTTCTTGGTGTCCGCAACTCAAACGGGGAGATGATTAACAACCCCGTGGTTGACCCTAGGGAGGTCGGTCAGATGTTCAGAAGATACATCGACGCAGAGTACAAGAACAGACCGAACGAACGTGCTGATGCGTTGAAGCGTCTTGAACTCGCAGAGGACAAGTTCAGAGAGAACGGGGAGTTCATCAATGACGAGCAACTTGGCAGACCATACCTTGAGCATCTGACGGAGGAATTCGGTGCTTACTACTTCTCGCATTTCATCGGTGATAAGCCGATAGACTACCTGTTCTTTGGCGGTGATTTGCCTGGGATTCGTGGTGTTCTGGACACAGTTGGAATGAACTGGTCAAGATTCTGGCAGAGCAGAATACAGGCTACTATCCCAGCGTTGCAGTTCGAACGTGAGTATTTCGACCCAGTAACTCAGCGGATGGAACTGGTTCCTATCGACGAGGTTTTCAAGCCTTGGAGAAAGAAGCGAGTGGTTAACTCAGCGTTGGACTTCTACATGCGTGACATGATTCGTGCCGTCGCCAAGTCGAACATGACTGGCGACTTCGATATCTCACGTCTTTCGCCAGAGTCCCAGAAGAGGTTCGTGGACGGAAACGGGCTTGACGGCACGTTCGTCAAGCAGACCAACGGGACGTACAGGCTTTCCAAGCCTTCGGATATCAAGGCTGAGAACAAAATCAAGGGTCGTGAGGTGCATAAGATTCTGATGAGCATCCCAGAAGCCGATAGAACGTTCACAGTCGATGCCGACGGGACAATCAGAGGTCCGTTCTCAGACCAGATTCTTGACATGATTGTCAACTCTGGTCACATGAGCAGGGAACATGCTAACAAACTGAAGATGTTCCAGTCCATCGTCGAGGGCAAGAACAGGGGCAACCTTGTCGATTTCAGCGGTATCGGTGCTACCGAGGAAGTGATGGGTGACGTTAACAACCCGAGCAGAAGATACGGCAAGAACGTGGCCTTCAAGCATCGTACTGGTGTCGTGTTCGGCCTTGATATCAAGATTAGCCCTAAAGGTGACTATTCGTTCAACGCTCACATGCTTGATTACAAGGTAATCGAGAACAGAGCCATCAACCAATGGGCAGACCCAGCGGTTCAGAAACTCTGGAATGGCAACTACTCAGAGTTCCTTGCCGACTTCTATCGCTATCTAGAGAACGCTTCCAAGGACCCGAACGATACCAGCAGGGTTAAGTCGAAGGACCTCTGGATTGACGGCAAGGGCGACGAGCGACGCAACGTGATGCACCAAGTGCTTGGTTTAGCCAACACGGACCCAGACACGTTTATCAACAGCCCGTCAGCCATGATAAACAGAAACGCCATGTCTACTGTTTTCTCGTTCAACACGAACAGAATGGCGAACGTCCGCATGCGTGACTTCAAGGTTCCTTACGTCCATGCCAACGCCTACATGGACCTTCGCAACAACTGGCAACCAAGCGAGATGCGTTCAGAACGGACAGCCAGCGGGGACACCATCTTTTCGCACGTTTCTGGTTTCAAGTTCATCTCAAGGCCATCTGGAAAGACTGAAGCATTCGACGACAACGGCAAGAAGATTGGCGTGTACGACACCAAGGAACAGGCGGCTGAGGCTGGCAGGAAGTACGCAGAGAAGAATCCTCCCGCTGTGCTTCAAAGCCCCACGTTCCAGCCAGTCGAGGCAATCGGTGAATTCGGACGTGAGTACGACATGTCATCCCGTGAGTGGAGACATGGGTTCATTGGTAAGGTGTACGAGATTGACGGGGCAAAGATTGACCCAGATAAAAATATTCAACTTGAATTTAAGGGTTCTATTCCTACTGAAGAAGGTTGGGATTCTGGAAAATCATTCTCGATTGAACTGGGAAATAGGACGATAATGAATGGTCATAGATTTTTTAGAATAAGTGGAACAATAGAAAAGTTGAACGGAGAACTTGTAGCAAATATTGCAGGTTCAAGTAATTACAGCCATATACTGCAAGGAAAAGGTTACGGAAAACTTGCTTATTCAGAATTGACAGAGAGGCTTCGTGCTATGGGGGTCAATAAACTTCTAGGTCTTATTGTTGACCCACAGCAAAGACCATTGTTCATAAGAGAAAAGATGTTCAAGGAACTGATGCAATCTGTATATGATGAATACGGACAGAAGCAATGGGTTCAGATGCAGAAAGAGCAAGGTCTTGGTTGGAAGAAAAGAGAATACAGAAATCTTAACAAAGGTGGAAGGTTCTTTAACACGCAAGTCGTCATCGACCCAAGAGCACACTACATGCCGTTTGAGGCTGGCGGTGAGGCTGGAGCCGACGGCATGGGTGGTCGCACATACACACCAGAGCAGTTAAAGACTCAGTTCATCGGCAGGTTTGCCGCTGAGAATCCAGAGGTCACAAAAGACCTCCGTATTGTTTATGATGAATATAACAGGGGTGGTGAAACAGAAGGTCTTGTAAGACTCTTTAAAAAGAAGTTCAATGGAACAGAGCAAGAGATAGGTCACTTTGACGCAAGGACTCTTGGAAACTTTAATACAGACACTAATAAATTCCCAAAGTATTCTATTTCTGGAGAATCGTTTATAATGGAACCTTACAGGGGTAAGGGATATGGAAAACTTTTATACTCAGAATTAATAGAAAGACTGAGAAACCAAGGGTCTAAAAGTTTCATAGGTCAAATAGAAAATGCTTGGGGAGTACCACAAGCAATTAGAGAGCAAATTATTGGTAGGGCTAATAGACTTGCATCTGGAGACAACAAAGAAGTTGGCTGGGGTGGTGCTAAATTAAAGGGTGCTGGAACATCTAAACTCAGAAAGGACGCTTGGTATCAACCACCAGAGGCTATGGGTGAGGCTGGTGCAGAGGTGTACAAGGACAGGCTTGTTCCAAGAAGGCCGTTCTCGCCTATGTACGAAGGCATGACTCCGTTCGGTGAGGTCGAAAGAGACGTGTTCGAACCTCTTAACAAAGGAGAACTTCCAGACCCAACGATTCACTCCGTCTGGCAGTTCTTGGATTGGCATAAGCGTTTCGGAAAGAAGAGAACCATCGAGGTTGAGGATGCTGATGGTAATCCTAAGACAAAGAAAGAAAGCATTGTTCCTCTTAAGGATATGCTGGAATATATGGCTCTTAGACAAGGGCCAGCCAGCGGACAGTTATCTTACACGTCTCAATGGGCTAGAACAATCTTGACATTGCTCAAGGGTACAAAAGTTCTTAACCATGATATTCTGTTAACAAAAGGTGGTCGTGGTGGCGGTGGTGAAAAGACAATCAGAATTCCTACTGAGTTCAAAGATATTAAAAAGAACAAAGAAGGAGAGATAATAGCAGAAAGCCTTCATCGTGTTAATGAGCCATTGAATCTTACTTTTGCTGAACTGATTGAACAGTTCCAGCGTACAGAAGGTATGATTACTGGAAGCCCTAAGAAGAACATGAAACTTCTTGGTCTCAAGGGCAGAAGTTTTGAAGGTCTTGTGCTTGAGGAAGTAATGCACTATGTGCATACCAACGCATCTAAGAGTGCTATAAAGGAAATCCCAGAACTTAAGCCATTGCTTGAATACGACGGAACCGCTTCTGGAGCAAAATACAGATTCCTTGTTGATGAACTTCTTAAAAAAGCGGAATCTGAGATTTCATCTGGAAAGAAAACATATGAGCCAGAGACAGTTGCTTGGCTTAAGATTGTAAAGATTCATCGTCACGCAACGCAGAATATTTTTGCGGTCAATAAGTCTGGTACAAAAAGAAGCCTATGGGAACTCTTAGAGTTCAACATGAAAGACCCAGACAAGGGTGCTGACCTTGGTAAAGCATGGGAAGTACCGCAGATTAGAAAGATGATTGGCGGTAAGTTGTTCGATGATAACGGGCATCAAACAGCACAGCATATGTACAGATACCAGAACCTATGGGAGTTTTTGGTTCAAGTACACTCAGACCCTCTTAATGCAAGTATGCTTGCTGAGATTCCAGAGGTTGACCTTTCTAAACTTGACCCAGCCACAGCAAAGAACGCACCTAAGAACACTCTTAATCTGCTTGGTCAGATGCTTGATGCTGTTGCTGACTTCTTCGGACTAGGAAGAGGAGAAAACAAGTCATTGCTCAGACAACTTGGACAAGAAAGCCTTAATTTAGTTGAGTCATTCAGAAGGAAACTTCCTAAGAAACAAGTTGATATTCCAGAAGATATTCTATTAAAGTTCGAAAGCAAGGAATTATCAAAAGGATTCCACATATCACAGTTGCTTGACGTAAAACCGCTAATCAAGGAAGTTGACAGACCTGCTGGTGTTCTTTCCAAGAACGAGGTTTCATACGTCAGACTTGTTCGTGAAGCGATGGCTAACCTTGCCAAAGATGCTGGAATCACGGATGAGTTCAAGGCGTTGAACGACTGGGAAGTCTGGCAACTCATGGGTAGCCAAGAGAACAGAGCCAAGTTCGGTAACTTGAATCTGCTTTCAGAAACAGATAGTCAAGGTAAGAGAATCGCTAGGTTCTCAAAGCATGATTTAATACTTAATGAGATAGCGGAAGCCAATAAAAAGCCTTCTGATTATAACTTCCCTCCAGAACCTAGCAATACTACTTATCCAAAGACAGAGAAGGCACAACTTGAAGCGATAAGACTTAAGAACAAGGAATATCACCATCTTACCCTGCAACAGATTTGGAACAGACAACAGACTGGTCCTTATGTGCTGTCAGAAGGAAAACAAAACAGGTCTATAATAAAGGTTCCTGTACCTCCTGTTAAGATTCCAGAAATAACTGGTGAGAATGGAAAAATTAAAATCAAAATAGATAACGGAGATGGAACATTCCGTGTTGAAGAACTTTCTATCGGTCAAAAGGAAGGAGAGATTGTAGATAAAAACTCAGAGGAATTCAGAAAGCAGATGGAAAAACTAATGAAGTCTCTTCAAAAAGAACATGACGAGTTCTATGGTAAGGATGGTATTAGTGAAAAAGGCATGCTTAGAATCGGGTACGAAGGACCAGAAGGTTCGTTGCGTAGGCGTGTGTTCAAGAATCCTAAGACTGGAGAGTGGGAAACCAGACCAGAATGGAAGGAATTCCGTCAAGGAACAGACCCTTATTACTGGCCCGAAGGCGAAGAGTTCGGTGGTCCTCCTCCAAAGACAGCGGAAACAGCACCAGTAGAAACTGCCGTGGTTGACCCTGCTACTGGTCAGACCATTGACCCTACTACTGGTCAGCCAATCGACCCGACGCAGGTTCCTACACCAGATACATCCACGACAGTACCTCCTGTTGACCCAAGCCAGCCTGTACCTACACCGACTCCTACCCCTACCCCTACGCCTACCCCTACACCGACTCCTACGCCAAGGCCAACACCTGTTGTGCCTCAGCCAGTCAAGCGTAACTACACGCAGGCTGATGTTAGGGTATGGAGAAGTTACAAGACAGAGACTACTGGCAACGGAGAGATGCACACCAACGGGCTTGGGTACTATATCTTATCCCTTGGCAAGAACTTCAGAGTGTACAATCCGCAGAAGGCCCTGCTTGGAATCTACAAAGACCTTGAAGAAGCCAAGAAGCGTATCCAAAGAGAGGAGCCTAAGTTCCGATGAACACCGACGACCAGACTTTGCAATCGCTTGTCGAGGAGTTCAAAAAGACAGGCTGGCTCATGGCTATACTAGGTGGTATCGGCATGCTAGCCAGACTCATCTTGACGAACGAAAGGTATCACACAGTCATATGGACACGCAAGATTATCGCTGGCGGTATCGTAGGGGTGCTGTGCTACTTCACCATCTTTGAGATGGACATAGACCCGATGTACAAGTGTGCTATGGTATCAATCGCTGGTAGCATAGCACCAGAACTCTTTGATTACGTCCGCAAAAAATTCATAAAAAGCGTAAAGGAATAATACAATGGAACAACCTACCAGAATCTCATTCGATGGTGTTGAACACCCTTGGCAATTGCCAGATATTGCCAAGAAATTCAAAGAGCAAACAAGATATGTTGACCCTAAATGGCATAAGGGAATTTACGAGGAGATGATATATGCTGATTTGCTGAAGAAGAATCCAGACTTCTTGGTCGATGACGACTTGAGAGTTGAAGATGAGCAGAACTCTCCTGTTGATGAAGTAATAGACCAGTCCTATGCTAGACAACAACTTGGCAGACCATTAAACAAGGGTGAACATGCTCCAGATGATTACAAATATGAGTGGATGGCACAAAGAATAGGTACTTTGCTTGGAGCAGAACGAACAAGAGAAAGAATGAAGGCTCTTGCTGATAGTTCGTATAATCCAAAGACGATTGCTGAAAACAAAGCATGGGATGATGCTAGAAAGGCTTATGGTGCTACTCCAACAACTCAAGGTACACCTGCTCAGAACACCTCTCCATCTCGTTCTGGTATGTTGAAAGTTAAAGCAGATGATATAGACCCTAACTATCCGTTGTTTTTACAACTTGGAAATGCTGATATTCCGTGGGGTACAAACCATCCTTTAAGAAAAAGATTCTTGGATGAAGGCCCTAAGATTTATTCTGGGAACAGATTCAGCAAGAATCTAGATATTCTTGATAAGATAAACGGACCAATAGATGACTTTGATTATATCCCTTCTCATATAAAAGAAGAAATTAAAAGAAACCCATCAACAGGTGAAAGATTGTTAAGGGAATATGCTAGGGGTTCTTATCTTGGTCTGGAAAAAAGAGGAGAACTAGACACAGACGAATAACATGTGGTTCAAGAGTTTCCAAATCATATCAATCTTATTTATCTTTGGAAACTTGACAGGGTGTCAAACTGGGGACGAGCAAAAGGTAATACCTATAACCAATGAAGAGAAAGACAAATACATCCAGAAAATCGAGGCCATTATCTCAGAGTCCGCTTCTGCGATTGTTGCAGTCACTCCTGCCCTTCCTGCTGGACTACCTAGGGAAATCATCGAGTCCCAAGGAACACGACTCTCTGGGGTCGCCAAGCCGTCAGTCGAGTCAGTCGGACGATATACCCGTATGGTCAAGGAAAACGACTCCAAGGCCGTCCAGAAGGACAAGGAAGAGGCGTTGAAGGTTGATGAAGAGACCAACCTGCTCTGGGAGATGGTTCTGGACAGGGACAGGGAACTTGACACAGCCAAGGCGGAGCGTGACTTGGCTATCGAGGAGAGGAAACGTGAACTGAAGGACAAGATTCTTTGGGCATTGTCCTGCTTGGGGATGGCAGTATCGACAGGCGGCTTGCTGGTAATAGCGTTCACTCCGTTCAAATGGAGGGGTGCTATACTGGTCGCTGGAGGTGGTCTTGCGGTGGCCTCAGCGTGGATATTAGACAGCGAATGGTTTAAGAACGTACTTATCACGCTCGCTGTCATTGCTGTCCTTGACGTAATCTACATGGTAGTCAAGTCCAAGTTTAAGAAGGCTAGTCCGTGATTCCATTCCAGTCACGATAGGAAACTGAGTCAATCCACAGGGGGCCACGTTTGACGTACGCTGAGAAGATGTTGAAGTCAGCGTATTCCTCCGCTTCGTGGTAGTCCCACTTGTTCTGTTTCTTCAAGATGAGGATGACCTTTATCTTGTCATAAACACAAACAAGTCCGTCAGCCGTGTTAACAAGTCCGACGAACGCATCAGCCAGTCCGTCAGCGATAACAATCTCGCTGTCAATTGCGGATAGGTATCTGCGAAGTTTCTTATCCTGCTTGTCATGCTTCTTCATCAAAAGGAGAAGTAAGGGATTCTTCGGACACCAGCGTTGGTACGCACCTTGAACTCCTTGCGTTCCATGAGTTTGTGCTTAACCATGTCGCAGATGAGTTCGTCTGCTCTTGCTTGAGACCTGTTTAGTGCCTTGGCAATCTCCTGTCTGGTGTACCAGCCATCGGGGATTTTCTCAGCACCAAGTTCGGATACGGCCTTTTCGATTTCCTTCAGTTTCTTGATGTTCATATGTCGTTATGGGAGTAGATGAAATTTTCGCCAACCTTGTGGGCCTGCCAGACCTTCCAGTTCTGGCCTTCCACAAACCCGTACAGCCAGCCAGTACCCCACTTGGACGTAGCCATGCGATTCTTGGCGTAGTTCATGGCCTGTTTCTTGCACAGGCAACCGCCAGAGAATCCTACAGCACCTCCAAACTTCTTGGCGTTGGTCTGCTGGATGGAATGGATGTGGCCCATTATCAAGGCCCCGCCCTTGTCAGCGTAATGGATTGCATGCTCCTCAACGGCACGAACACCGCATGAGTAGCCATGCACGAACGAAATCTTGTTGAGGCTCCACACGCCAAGTTCCGCATGATACGGCTTGATGACCTTGCACTTAACGTCAGCCAGCACCCCGTTGATTTCGGATTCCAAGTCAGCCATAGCGTCACGGATGATGGCGGACTTCGTGCTGTTCATCATGGTGAATATGCGGTCCTCATGGTTCCCGTACAGGAATACTGTCGGTGAGTAGTTCTTCACGAAGTTATTCCCAGCGAGAACGTCCTTCACAAGCGATTCGTTCTCGTCGGAGTCGCTAGCACCCTTGCGGATGCTTCGGAAATCGTAGCAGTCGCCTAGGTGGATTCGATGCTGTGCGTCGTAGCGTTCGCAGAACTTGTAGAACTCCTTGGCACTCTTGGTATCAACCATGTCTCCGTGGTTGTCGCCTACTGCGATGAACTTGATGCGTTTAGCCATCAGTACTTCTCCTGCTTTGAGCAGGTGGTCCCCCAGTTAGGTTTCCCTATCGAAGCGTCACGCCAGTTCTCGTAAGCCTTGAGCAACGGCTCGTTGACCATGCCGTTGATGAACAACTTCAGAACCTCTCTGCCAAGGATATCACCGCAAGCCTTCAAATCGTCATATGACGACTTATGCTTGGTTTCACTTGAATCGTTTGGTCGCTTCATCGGAGCAGTACTTGAATTCGGAGGTTTCCTCAGCACCTTTCTCTGACAGGCTCTTCATGTAGGAGAGCAGTTCGTCGTCGCTCATCTTGGCAATCTGTTGCCTGTCGCTGTTTTCGAACTCGCTCATCAACTTGGGCAACTTGTGCTTGGAGCCTACCTTGTGCAGAGACTCCCAGCGTACGTTGAACTCAGAGCCAGCCTGCTTTGCGGTCAAGCCCCTTGCTAGGGCTAGGCGATAGATTTCCTTGAGGGTCATTTGCTTGTCCTCAGAGAGTACCAGTCGGCACGACACTTAATCATCCCGTTGGTCGTACCATCTTGACGCTTGAGATAGGTGAACATAGCGTCACCTGCTTCCTCGTAAGCCTTGAGTTTGCACTTGGCTTCCGCTAGGTCGTTAAGCAACTTTGCGATAGGAGGGTTCTCCAGTTTCTCGATGAGTTCCTTGGTCTCAAGACCTAGGCACAGAGCCGCCGCCTTGACTGAGTTGGACTTCTGGCTCCAGACACCAACTTTCGCTGGGCTGAAGCCTTCGGCCTGCTTGATGATTTGTTCCGCTTTTTCCATAGGTATCGTGACGAATTTTACCTTGGGTCTTTTCTTCTGTGCGTTGACTGCGTAACGTAGGTACGTTATTCCTTCGCTCTTAGGCTCGCTCATCCTTGATGCTGGAATCTTCCCAGAACTTCGCAAGTGCGGTCTTGTTGATTCGCTTCATCTTGCCGTCGATGATGAGGTTGAAGTACCTCTGATTCTTGACGACTGTGGGCTTGAGGACACGGAGGACAGTCCCGTCCTGCTGGACGAAGTACTTAGTGTCTTTGAACTGGATGGTATTCATGGTGTTGGTCGGTTGGGATTAGAAAGGAACCTCGTCGGTGGTCTCGGGCTGGCTAGCACCAGTACCATGAGCCTCGTTCCAGAGGCGGACGGCTTCCAACTTGGTGGCTTGGTCCTTGGCGGAAACCTTGCCTGTGTCACCGAACGGACGAGGCTCCCAGACAGTAGCCCAGTACGAGAGGTCGGCACACTTCTTGGTCCTGTCGTCGGACTTCAGAGGCAGGGCGGACAGAGGCGTACCCTTGGCATCACCGAACGGGGCGACAGCGGAGGACTGCCCCTTGCCCGTGGAGGCCAGTTCAGCGTTGGGGTTAGGGATGTACTTGGTCGTGGTCTTTGGAGCCGCCTTGGGCGAAGCAGAGGCCACGGAAGCGACACGCACGATGCGGTCCGTCTCGGCATCGTCGTCGTCGGTGGCGACACCAGCGACGGAAGCCAGAGCGTAGCGACGGAGGTACGAGATGACCGCACCAGCCTGCTGACCACTCATGCCCTTCTCAGCGGGGATGAGTGCATCCGACGTGACGCAACCTCCGTCGGCATGCACGACCATCGTGCGGACACCGACAGCACCATCGTTGCCGATTGGGAACTGGATGATGGCAAGGCCATGCTTGGCGAAGATAGGCTTAAGGGCCGACAGGTGGGCCGCTAGGCTGGCGTACTTCGACCTGTGGAAGGGATTGGTGCTGTCAGCGTGAATGTCCTGCGTCTCCTTGATGGCGGCAACGAGACTGACGTTCAGTTTGACTTGGTTTTCTGCGGTGTTGATGAGCATATTGGAATCGGTGTACATGATGTTTTGGAGTAGTTGGAAGATGGATGTTTTTGAGTCTGTCTTACGCATTGTCAAGCATGTTCTTGATGAGCATTCTGACGACCTGCGAACGGGTCATGGATAGGCTGGATGCCTTCCTTGTGATACCATTGAAAGAGGTTCTGTCAAGCCGAAGCGTGAGCATGCAGTCATTGGTCCTGTGTTTGATTTTTTGGGTTTTCATGGGAGGGATTCCGACCAAAAACAAAGGGTAATACTGTGTCAAGAGGGGAAAATGGAAGGGGGTGGTTTTTTAGGCCACCCCCTCGTTATGCCATATGAGAACCAACAACCAAGTACGAATATGACTGCGATTTGCCTGCTGTCAAGACCCCATTCCGACAATCCTGTAATAATCCTTGAATCGTCGGATGATGGCTACCCCAGTCTCCTTGTCCTTGTTTTCGAACCTGTCAAGGATGGTGCTGGAGTTGAAGTTAGTCGTGATAAGACAGGGCTTTTTGCTGATGCTTCTCTCGTCGATGATGCTGAACAGGTCGGATGCCATTCTGGAGGTCAGACGTTCCTTGCCGAAGTCATCAAGTACAAGGAAATTGCAACTGATTAGGGAATCAATCATGTCGCTGTGCGTCCTTTCCTCGAAAGACTTCTCGATTCGTCCCTCCAGTTTACGCATGGTAAGAAACACGAAGTTCAACTGCTTGTCCTTCTTGGCTTCCTCAATCCACCAGCGTCGGATAATCTCCCAGATGCCTCTGGTCTTGCCAACGCCAGTAGTGCCATGCAGGAGCAGGCCAGAGACGTTGCCGTCTGGTCTCCAGTCCAGCACCGACTGAATCTTCGGGTGCAGTCTGCTGATATCCGTGTCTAGGAATATCTCTGGCATGGACGGAGGGAACGTAGTCTCCTTCAGACCTTCGGCCTTAACACGCTCCATATCCAGATGTTCACGACACAGATGATAGCGTACCAGTTTGTTGTCCTCACGGCAGAACAACGCTCCACGCTTACCGCAATGACAGGCGATATCACTCATCGGTTCTGATTCCGAACGTGTCGTTGCGGACCAATCGGAACTGGTCCGTGGTCATGTGTCGGATGATTCCGTCCTTGTCCAGCACGACAGCGAACACGTCGTTGGCGAACGTGCCTCCGTCACGGACGTACATCAGCATCCCGTAGCCTAGGTCGGTCTCGACAGGGATTGGGTTTCTGAATTCGTGAATCATTTTACCTCGATAACACGTTCATGCGTCTGCCAGCCAGAATAGATGACGTACGCACGAACACGCACAGTAGCCTGCTTGTCCTTGAACGTGCAATGGATGTTGCATGCGTCGTTGCGTTCGATGGTCATGTTTCCGTCGCTGATGAGGATGGTTTCCTTCCAGTCCTCGATGAAGTTCATAATCTCGTTGTCGGCCCAAGAAGGGAAACCTAGGCGGTCAACGTTTTCTCTGGTAGTATCCATGATTAGAATTGTTCGTGGTCCTTGGCGGTGAGAGGCTTGGAGTTTCCACCTACCGACCTAGCAGGTTCGAAGAGACCCTGCCAGCCGTTCTTGATGGAGAGTTCGATGGCGATGATGGACTTCTGCTCACCCCACTTCTTGAACTCATCCCATTGAGCGTTTATGGTAGATTCCTTGATGGGCTTCTTGATTTCCTTGCGGTACTTAATCCAAGACAACCAAGCCTTGCTGAAGGCTTCCGATTCGAAAGGAAGTTCCTCAGTCCAAGTCACCTTGACCTTTGTATCTCTATCCACTTTGTTATCCTCTTTATTATATGGGTGCAGTTTTCTGCACCCCTCCCCCGCAGATTTCTGCACCCCCCCCCGCAGTTTTTTGCACCCCCCTAGGGCGATGCTCTCGACTGTGCGGATGATGCGTTTCCCGTTGATTTCCTCACGCACGACCAGACCAGCATCCTCCAGTTGCTTGAGGACAACTTGGATTGCCCTCTCGCTCTGGTTCAGAGACGCTTGGAGGTAGGCGTTGGAGGCGTAGCACCCGTCGGTCCCGTCCAACCCCGCCACGACCCCGTACAGGAGTTTGGCGGTGTTGGACAGTTCCGTGGACTGGAACACTTGGGCGGGAATCCAGACTCCCGTGAACTTGGGTTCGCTCACAGTTGGATGGCGACAGGGGTGGCGGAGTACGCAGGCCAGATACCGCTGGCTTCGCATTGGGAGAACTCAAACATGGCCTGCTCCCACGTCTCGACGCTACGCTGGATGCTGGCCTCGTCGATGCAATAAACAGCCGACGCAAACGGAGGAGCCTTCTCGACAGCGATGAAGTAGAAATTGCTGAACTTCAGACCTGCGTTCTTGATGAGCCAAGCGTACTGCACCACCTGCAAATCGTAGCGGAAGTTCCAGATGGCCTTACGGAAGCCGTTCGGACTGGCATCTTCGCACGTCTTGTAGTCGATGATGAACCCGTTCTTGCTGTCGTACGCATCCATGCGACCTTTCAGCAGGACAGGCTGTACGGATTTACCGCTGTAAGAACCGAACACGGAGAACTCCTTCTTGTCGCATCCAGAATGCAACTGACCAGCGAACGGATGTTCCAAGATGCTGGCGATGCACGACTGCATCATCTTCTCCTGCTCCTCGTCGATGATGGCCTTGCCTGCGTTCTCCATCTCGAAACGCTGGTTGTACTCCTTGCCTTCCTTGGTGCGACCATCGACCTTCCGCTTGACAGCGAAAGCCGTGGTCGGGTCGGACAGCAGAAGGCTGGCGTGGAAAGCCGTCCCGAACTGCATGGCAGGGGTCGGCTCGTTGCTCTCCAAGGTGGCCTGCTTGTAGTGTGCTGGCGACTTCAAGAAGTGCGTCAGCAGGGACTTCGAAAGGCCCTTGGCGGTGCGGTAGGAAACTTCGTCCATATGGTCGAAGGTGAGTGCGTGATGTGATGTGGTGTTGCTCATGGCGGGATGGAGATTGGTTGTGTATCACAGGCTGTCAAGCCTTGTTCTTGGCCCTGCGGAGACGGGCCTTCTTGTTGCGTCTGAGACGCTTCTCGTCGGGTGTCCTATGGCTGGGGTGCAGGATGGGCTGGCAAGCGTCCCTATGGAACTTCCAGTACGCTAGGATGGCATGCAGGAAGTCGTCCACAGTCCTGTCCCGTCTGGCACGTCTGGCTAGGTTGTGAATCTTGCCCTCGATGCCGTTGCAGTTCTGGCACAGCACCGCACGAATCCTACCCGTGGCGTGGTCGTGGTCAAGGCATGCCACCTTGTCGTGCAACGACGACTGGCACAAGGCACACAGACCTCCCTGCTCCTTCGCCATCTTCTCACGGAGAGGTGGCACGTCCTTCGGGCGAAGTCTCATCGGGGGAAGCGGGGCTTCTGGGCCTGCTTCTTGGAAGCCCAGTCGTGGATGCCTAGGTTGAACATGAACTCCATCAGCACCGCTGTCCAAGCGATGAGATGGATGAGTGCGTAGAGTGCCATGAGGCACAGCCAGATGGTTACAAAATATTCCATACGGAGGAAATGAAAGCCCCGCTTGCAATACGCTGTCAAGGGGGTAACTTCGACGCATGGAATACGAATCAAAACCAGACAGGCTCTCCACCAATCCGTCCATACAATGCAACGGGCGGAACGTCCCGAAGGAGAAACGCAAGAAGGTAATCGAGATGCTCCAAGACGGGGCTGGCACGAACGCCATCAAGGAAGAGACGGGAGTGAGCAAGCCGTCCATCATCGCCATCAAGAAGGACACGGAGGACGCAGGCAAGTTCGACCTAGGGACGTGGAAGCGTCAGACCGCCAGCCTGCTCTCCCAGATAGTCTCGAAAGGCTCCACCCGACTGCTCACCGAAATCGAGAACATCCCAGCAGGCCAACTGCCCATCGCCATCGCCATAATGACCGACAAGGTAATGTCCTTGCAGGACGCACCGACTGTCGTGGTCGAGCATCGCCTGCGTGTCAGCCACGACGATATCAACAAGATGCTCAAAGGTGAGAAAGACCCCGTGGTCATTGACGTGAACGAACTTCCCAAGGAATGACATGACGTATCAGATAAAGAACTACAACTTCAAGCACGACGGCAAGGACTACCTAGCGTATGGGAAAGCCACTTACGTCGTCGAGCATGACGCAGAGGTCGGACCCGAAGCCGTGTTCGAAGCCGTGGAACTCCAAGAGTGCATCGGACCGAAGGGCTTCGTGCCTGCCGACGAACTGCGTGGCATGGAGGACTCCCTGCTGGTTTCACTCAATAAAGACGGGCATCTCTGCCGTGTCCTAGGCTCCCGCTGAACGGGCCTAAATAGACGCTTGACTGCGGACCGCATGGTAATACATTCATCTTCCTCCACCCACCTATAATATGGAAAACACCAACAAAACCGAAGAAAAGTCCGCAGTCCGATACAAGTTCATGGCGACTGTCGCCAGCCACGGCAACGCCTACCTCCACCAATGCACCAGCCCCTCTAAGGTCTGGGGCTGGGCCTTCGGGTTCAGAAAGCCTACCGATATCACGTTCTACGTCTGGGACGAGGCCGCTGGAATGTACATGACCTGCACCATCCAGAGCATGAAAACCCTCGTCGAGAACAGCGTCAAAGAGGACTTCACCAACTTCCTTGGCGACCACAAGAACAACATCACCAAGTAATTTCCCCCCATGAAAAACACCGCAAGCAAACTCTCCAACGATATGTTGGAACTCCAAATCGAGGCCGACCTGTTCTATCACAACATCCGTGGTTGCAGGGAGTACATCGACAAGAACGACCAAAAGAAACTCAAAGAGTGCTACGACCTGTTGCTCACCCGACTGAGCAAACTGACGTTCAAGGCCACCTCCATCACCGAAGAGCATGACCTTTGATATCTACGACATGGAACTGGACATGGGCGACGCTGTCGCCCTCGTCCGTGGTCACGCCACCTACGATATCGAGGATATCGGCATCGGACGTTACGAATATCACGGGAGCAAGGAGACTGACCGATGCCCCATAGCCGTGTTCTCGTCGTGCAAAATCACCGACTGGAAACTCATCGGACCGAACGGACGTGAGATGGACAAGCAAGGGCTGACCAAGGACGATATCGAAGCCTTGCAGGAAGTCGTCGTCGAGGAACTGAACGACAACTTCGAACTCTGTTGCGAACTAGCCAGCGACGACAGCGAACCAGCCGACGATGATATTTAAATCCTTTACAACACCCCGAACATCAGTACACCTATGATTCCCTCCCAACAACCAAACATGAAAAACTACCTATTCAGAGAGACCCTTGTGGTCGAAGTCGAACTCAACGCAAGCGACGAAGATACAGTCATGGAGACTGCCACGCAGTTCGTCGTCGATATGCTTCTCAAAGGGCAAATCAACGCTGAGATGAAGAACCCCAGCGTTCGTGTCTATCGCATCAAAAGCGAAGGAGCCGACGTTAACATCAATAACTAATTCCCCCCCAACCAACCAACACACCAACATGAAAGACCGCACGTCATTCGCCATCGCCAGCATCATTAACTCCGCCTTCGAAACGGGCATCAATCCCGAATGGTTCGAAGTCGATAGCCTATCCAGAAACGGATTCCTCGACGCTGCTTTTGCAGACGCAGATTTGAGTCCAACCGCCTCTGGCAAGCCCCCCGTCGCTGACTGGTTTATCAACGCAAGGCTGAACGCAGACCAAGTCCCATCCAATAAGCCTGCGGATACAAAATGGAATAAGGTTACTGCCAAGGTTGCTTTGCGTCGTCTGCGTCGATACGTTAAGAATCCTAAGACAACCGCACACGCTAAGAATCGGATTTTAAAATATCTGATGTACATCATGCTTTTGGAATCGGAATTGCCAACCGATGATTGCATGGACGTGCGAAGCAGTTTTGATTTTGACGGGGTGGACGACGATTGCTTCGCCCAAATCGCAATCGGAAAGGACGTTATCTATGGATAAGGCCCTTTTGATTCGGGACGGAAGGAGTATCGAGGTTCAATACGATTCAGAAACTTGGTTCCGCATTGAAATCGGAAGGGGTAAGGAAGGATATCATTCGCACCTAGCAGTTAAAGGGGATTTGGATTTGGCAGTCAGCCTATACGACGGGACGGAAGTTAGGAAAGGCTCCAAAAAAAGATTGGTTAAGGACGGGTACGGATTCCAGAAACTCCTAGTCCATGTAGAATAAAGAAAGTTTATACTGACTGTTGACAGGCCCCCGCAAGGGGGCCTATTTTGTTTCCGCCATGAGCAACCATAAGCATCAACCTAACATCAAATCACTAATCCATAACTTCTGCAATGGAGTGTCCAGCGACATGACGTGCGGGAACGTTTCCAGCGGGGACGGAAAACTATACTCCTATCATTTGCCTATCGTAACTAGGCAGACGAAAGAAGGCAGGACGTTTTTCGGAATCGCAAGCGACGGCCCCAGCGTGACAACCAGAAAGCATATTCGCTGGGCGGAATCCAGCGTCCCCTTGGATTCTGGAACCAAACTGGCATCGGATTGCCTGCCTCATTCGTCCCGTGAAACCAGCGTGTTGGATTTCCAGAAGATTGAAAAATGTTTCGCTGAGGCATGGAAGGACAAACAGTACGCATGGATATTCCGTACTGGTAGCAAAGGGGTTTTGGAAACGCTGGGGTATCGGTCAATGTGCGACGCAATCGACGCTCAATTGCAAAACATGAGCAACCCTAGGGTGAGTAGGTTCAGTAGAATCGGAATGATTTATCTGTACTGGGAAATCCTGCTGGTACGCAAATATCGGGAAGAGTTTTGCAGGACTGAGAAGCCCCGCACGTTCGGGAACGTTAAGAAGAAAATCAGCGACTATATCCAGCGACTAGAAAAGAAACTGAAAGCGAAAGAGGAACGGGAAGCGAAACTGAACGCACGTTACGATTTGATAATCCGTAACAACCAGACGACGTTCGAAGATTATCTGCGACGATTCAGAGAAGCGACGGAAAAGCACACGTCACTCTGGCTGGCAAACTGGCGGAAGGAAGGAATCGCTTCGCACGTCGATTTGATACTGACGGAACGTGAGAGAGACAACCTTGCCAGAGAGTATCGGGACTGGGCCGACGGAATCGCAGAGGCAAACAACCTAGACGGATTCACTCTGCGATATAGGTTTAACAATAGCAGGGACGATGCAGGGTTTCAGAACACGTCAGCGAAAACCTATCTGCGAATCGACGGGGAGGATATTGAGACCAGCAGGGGAGCGAGATTGCCTCTGGCAATCGGAAAGGGCCTCTGGAAGCGATACGATGGGCTGGTGAGGCAGATTGCACAAGGGGCCGACGTGAAGGACAGTCTGCCAGTAGCAGTAGGGGTTTTCTCATGGCATACTGGGAAGGACGGGAACCTAGGGATTGGTTGCCACACGATACCAGCAGGGGAGATAATCGCCCTATTCGAAGGGGCCGAATGACAAACCAGAGGGGGCCGAAAGGCTCCCTCTTTTTTGTTTCCCATTTTCGCTTGTGTTACGCTGGCCCTTTTGCTTTTCTTATCCCGTGAGTACTAATCACGAAGGGGAAATCCCGTCCAGCGTCTCCCCCGCTGGCAACCAAACCGAAAACAATGAAAACCCGTTCCGCACCGCACCAAAAGCGATTCAGAAGCAATACGCAAAAATCATGGGACGAATGGTCCGCAAATACGAAGATAGGCAGGTGCTTCGCTTGCGTCTCGAAAACTGCATCGCTTTCTGCAAACAGGCAGAGGATGCGACGCAACGTGCTATCATCGCTTGGACGATTCATGGCAACGTATCTAGGGCCAAAGTAGCATTAATGAAGGCAGAGTTTGCCTTGAAGGGTATCAGCGACGAATTGGGCGACTAACCAAACCGAGAGGGGCCGAAAGGCCCCTCTCCCTCCCAAACATGAAATCCATGAACACCCCCCCGTCGTCTTTTAGGGACGATTTAAAAGACGATATGACGTTACAGAGTGTGAAACGCTGGACCAGACTAGATACGTTGCAAGTTATGACGGGACAATGCAGGCCCTCCAATCAATTCCAACGTGCGGATTTTTTGGCGGATGAAGTTGTCAGACTGTCATTGATGCTTAGTGAAATGAGCAAACGTATTGATAATCCATAACCAATCCGAGAGGGGCCGAAAGGCCCCTCTCTTTTTTATGTTGCACGTCGGCCCCCATAATGCTTTTTTGATTATGCCATGAGCAACCATACCACACGAAAACTGAAACGTACCTGCCGTCCCCGTAACGCTTGCCTGCCCCTGCCCCCTAGGGTCCACGATACCCTAGGGGACATGACAGTCCAGCAGGCTGACGCAATCGCCCGTCTTATCTGCAACGGGTTGTTCCCGATGCTAAATAAGGTGACGACGGAATATGAGAAGATGACAGTACCCGTGTACTCAATCCGACGAATGGGGTACTGCTGGATTCATATCCGACGGGACGGGACAGTCAGCGACGCAGAGTAACCAAACCGAGAGGGGCCGAAAGGCCCCTCTCTTCTTTTACTTGCAACGTATCCAGCAGGCCCTTACATTTTGACTGCCACTAATGGCAACCAACCAAACCAAAAAAACATGAGTAACAAACCTATCGTGCGAGACGTTGACGGAAACATCTTCGCAATCATCGGAGCCGTCAAATCTGCCCTCCGTCGGGCAGGCCAGAAGGACAAGGCAGAAGAGTACTGGCAGAAAACTGAGAAGGCCATGCAGGATGGTGAGACGGACTATGACGGGATGCTTCGTATCGCAATGCAGTATGTAGAATTCGAAATCAGCGAAGAGGAAGAAGAAGATGACTGCGATTGGGACGACGAAGAGGAAGAGGAAGATGATATAGACGCTGAGTAAACAATCCGAGAGGGGCCGAAAGGCCCCTCTCTTTTTTGCGTTGCGTATGCGGATTCTGGTTACTAGTTTTTCAGCGTGGAACCTAACAACCAT
>CAYVOK010000039.1:0-26940 GCA_964453335.1 uncultured Acidimicrobiaceae bacterium | reverse complement strand
GCCCCCTTAGCTCAGTCGGCAGAGCGTTTCCATGGTAAGGAAAAGGTCGTCAGTTCGATTCTGACAGGGGGCTCGCCGGATCGGTGCCGTGCCCGAGGCACGACGGGATCCACCTCGGCGGCGTAGCTCAGTTGGTGAGAGCACTCGGCTCATAATCGAGGGGTCGTCAGTTCGATTCTGACCGCCGCCACGCAGAGGAACGGCGAGGACCGTCACCCATCCGGGTGGCGGTCCGGTGGGCCCCGGTACCTGACCGATCGTCCGCCGTGGGGCAGAATGGCCGGGTTCCCATGGCCGAGCCTGCGACCACCACCGAGCTCCTGAGCGTCCCCGGACCGCTCGACGCCCTCGTCGACCGCGCCCGCGCCGGCGACGACGCCGCGTTCGAGGAGCTCGTCCGGGCGACCCATGGCGACGCGTTCACCCTCGCCCACCGGATCACCGGCGACGAGGAGGACGCGCGGGACGTCGTGCAGGAGGCATACCTGCGCGCCTACCGGGGTCTGCGCCGCTTCCGTGGGGACGCACAGTTCACGACCTGGCTGTACCGGATCACGGCGAACTGCGCAGCGACCGCACTCGGGAAGCGGGCACGCCATCGCCACGAGGAGCTCGACGACGACGGCGACGTCGTCGAGACGTCCTCGCACGGCGATCCCGAGGCGCAGGTCGACCGCCGCGCCGACCGCGATGAACTCACGGCCGCCCTCGCCGCCCTGCCGCACCGGCTGCGTGCGGTCGTCGTGCTGCGGGACGTCTACGACCTCCCGCACGAGGCGATCGCCGCGCAGCTCGGGATCTCGGAGTCGGCGGCGAAGGTCCGGCTGCACCGGGCGCGGCGGAAGCTCCGCGAACAGCTCTATCCGCTCGGTCCCGACGAGCGCCGCCGGCGTGCGGTGTGAGACCCTGCGCCGTTCGCTCGCCGGGGTCGCCGACGGGACGGTGCAACTCGACGAGGACGAACGTCGCCACGTGGCGCAGTGCCTGCGCTGCCAGGCCGAGCTCGCCCAGTACCGCAAGCTCTTGCGGGCCCTGCGACTCCTGCGCACGGAGGTGCTCGAGCCGAGCCCGGGTCTCGTGAGCGACGTGCTCGCCGGCCTGTCCGTTGCCGGTGAACGACACGTGCTGCGGCGTCTGGTGTCCGGTCGGCGGGCGGTGTACGCCGGTGGCGCGGCGGCCAGCCTGTCGATCGCGCTCGCAGCGCTGGTCGTGGTCGTGTTGGTGACGCGGCGCCGCTCCCCGCACCGCTGATCCCGCCCCCTTGGGCGCGTCCGGGGTGGTCGGCTACGCTGGCGGTCCCCTAGGGCAGTGGCGCAACTGGCAGCGCAACGGTCTCCAAAACCGTAGGTTGGGGGTTCGAGTCCCTCCTGCCCTGCAAAACGTGGCGTGCGGTCGGGCCTCCTCGGGGACCCGACCCGTAGGCGCGGGATCGTCCCGTGCCGAAACCTCCGCCACCCACCGAGAACCCGACCGACGAGGACCGCATGGCGAGCAACATGAACCGGGAGCAGAAGCGGATGCTCCAGCGCGCCGGGTACCTCGGCGAGGACGGTGAGGTCCAGCGCACCCGGACGACCCCCGCCCAGACGTCGCCGAAGCGCGAGCGCACGTCGCCGCGGAAGTTCTTCCGCGAGATGGTCTCCGAACTCCGCAAGGTCGCCTGGCCGACCCGCTCGGAGGTCGTCAACTACTCGATCATCACGCTGGTGTTCCTCGTGGTGGTGACCGCGGTGATCGGCGTCGTGGACTGGGGATTCTCCCGGGCCGTGTTCTGGCTGTTCGCCATCAACTGAACGCATCGACAGGGACGTGGACAACGTGGATCAGGAACTCGACGACCTCGCCGCCGAAGTGGGCGAGCCGACCGACGTCAGCGATGACGCCGAGGTCGCCGCGGCCGGCGTGATCGCGGCCGAGGACCTCCTCGTCGAGGAGGCCGCCGCCGAGGAGCAGAGCCCCTACGACCGCCCGGGCAAGTGGTACGTCGTCCACTCGCAGTCGGGCTACGAGAACAAGGTGAAGCAGAACCTCGAGGCGCGCGTGGTCTCCATGAACATGGAGGAGCGCATCCACGAGGTCGCCATCCCGACCGAGGACGTCGTCGAGTTCAAGGGCGGCCGGAAGGTCGTCGTCCAGCGCAAGGTCTTCCCGGGGTACCTGCTCGTGCGGTGCACCCTCGACGAGCCGGCGTGGTACGTGATCCGCAACACCCCCGGTGTGACCGGTTTCGTCGGTGCCGGCAACAAGCCGTCGCCGCTGCGCCGCCACGAGGTCGAGCAGTTCCTCCACACCAAGCCCGCCGGTGAGGCGCCCACGAAGAAGGGCAAGCCGCGTCTCGAGTACGAGCTCGGCGAGACCGTCCGGGTCAAGGAGGGTCCGTTCTCGGACTTCTCCGGCGAGATCGTCGAGATCAACGAGGACCAGCTCAAGGTGAAGGTCCTCGTGAACATCTTCGGCCGGGAGACCCCGGTCGAGCTGGAGTTCGGGCAGATCGCCCGTCTCTGATCCGGCGCCCGTCGCCGTCCCCCGAAGGTTCCGTTTGGTCACCGGGTCGCCCGTGCGCGACGCTGGTAGGCCGCCGAGTGAGGTTGAGGTGCTGTGGCCAAGAAGCAGGTAGTGGCCGTCGTGAAGATCCAGATTCCCGCTGGGAAGGCGAACCCCGCCCCCCCGGTCGGTACCGCGCTGGGTCCGCACGGCATCGCGATCATGGATTTCTGCAAGCAGTACAACGCTGCGACGGAGAGCCAGGCCGGCACGATCATCCCGGCCGAGGTGACGGTCTACGCCGACCGCACCTTCAGCTTCGTGACGAAGACGCCGCCGACGCCGGTGCTGCTGCGCCAGGCCGCCGGTCTCGAGAAGGGGTCGACGAAGCCGGGCAAGGAGAGCGCCGGTGTCGTCACCGACGCCCAGGTCACCGAGATCGCCAAGACCAAGCTCAACGACCTGAACGCCTACGACCTCGAGGCCGCCAAGGCGCAGGTCGCCGGCACCGCCCGGTCCATGGGCCTGCGCGTCGAGTCCTGAACAACCCGAACATCCGCACGCGACCGGGGGAGGACCTCGCCCCCGGCGCCGACACCACGAGGGAGCCCCAGATGGCGCAAGGCAAGCGGTACGACGATTCGGTGAAGCGGTACGACCGCGATCACCTGCACAGCCCCGGCGAGTGCGTCGAGGTCGTGAAGAGTCTGGCGAAGGCGAACTTCGACGAGACCGTCGAGGTGGCCGTCCGGCTCGGCGTCGACCCCCGGAAGGCCGACCAGATGGTCCGCGGGACCGTCGCACTCCCCGCCGGGACCGGCCGGAACGTCCGCATCGCAGTGTTCGCCGCCGGCGAGGCGGCCGCCGCCGCCCGTGAGGCGGGCGCCGACTTCGTCGGCGCGGACGACCTCGTCGCGCAGATCGAGGGCGGTATGACCGACTTCGACCTCGCCATCGCCACCCCCGACCTCATGCCGATGGTCGGCAAGCTCGGTCGTGTGCTCGGTCCTCGCGGCCTCATGCCGAACCCGAAGACGGGCACGGTCACGCCGGACCCGGCGAAGGCCGTGGGCGAGTTCAAGGGCGGCCGGGTGGAGTACCGCACCGACCGCTACGGGAACGTGCACGTGCCGATCGGCAAGGCGAGCTTCACCGCCGACGCACTGCTCGAGAACTTCACGGCGGTCCTCGACGAGCTCAACCGGGCGAAGCCGTCGTCCTCGAAGGGCCGCTACATCCGCAAGGTCGTCATGTCCACCACCCACGGTCCGGGCGTCAAGGTCGACCCGGTCCGGGTGGCCGCAGAACGCTGATCGTCGCCCGCGTAGCGCGGGCCAAGGTGTCGGCCGGGCAACCGGTCGGCGAGACCGAAACACAACCGGCGCCGCTCGCCGAAGACCTCCGGTGCAACCGCTCAATGGGCCTCGGCCCGCCGGAGCAGGCGGATGCTCCTCGGCCGGATCGGTACACGGCTCCACCGTGTCGGATCCAGGACGTGGATGTCCGCTCCTGCGGGCTCCACGTCCTGTTGCGTTCTCGGAGCCATGTCCGAACCGAACAAGAACCGAAAGGAGGTGCAGGTGGAGAACCCGAGACCAGAGAAGGTCGCTGTCGTGGCGGAGGTCCAGGAGCGCATGGCCGCCGCTGAGGCGGTCATCCTGACCGAGTACCGCGGCATGTCCGTCGCAGACATCTCGTCGCTGCGCAGGCAGCTGCGTGACGTCGGTGGCGAATACCGGATCTACAAGAACACGCTCGTCCGATTCGCCGCCCGGAACCTGGGCATCGACATCGACGAGATGTTGCACGGACCCACTGCACTCGCGATCGTCGCGAACCGGCCCGATGGCACCACCGGTGACATCGCCGGGGTGGCGAAGGTGTTGCGCTCGTTCTCCCGCGACGTACCGGCGATGGTCGTCAAGGGTGGCGTGCTCGGCACGGCCGCGATCGACGCCGAGAGTGCCAAGGCACTCGCGGACATGCCGTCGCGTGAACAGGTGCTGGCCCAGATCGCCGGTCTGCTGGAGGCGCCCGCGTCCCAGTTCGCCGCGCTGCTCGACGCCGTGCCCCGGTCGTTCACCTACGCCGTGCAGGCCCTGGCGGACAAGCGGTCCGCCGAGGCTGCGTGAGCAACCGACGAATCCCCACGAACGTACGAACCGACACGAATCCGAAAGAAGGCAAGAACCATGGCAGTTTCCATCGATGAGATCCTCGACGCGATCGGCGGCATGACCGTCCTCGAGCTGGTCGAGCTGAAGAAGGCGTTCGAAGAGCGCTTCGACGTCACCGCCGCCGCCCCGATGGCGGTCGCGGTTGCCGCTCCGGGTGCTGCGGCCGGCGGCGAGGCCGCCGGTGGTGGCGACGAGCAGACCGAGTTCGACGTCGTCCTGACCGACGCCGGCGCCCAGAAGATCCAGGTGATCAAGGAGGTGCGGACCCTGACGAACCTCGGCCTCAAGGAGGCCAAGGACCTCGTCGACGGTGCGCCCAAGCCGGTGCTCGAGAAGGTGTCGAAGGAAGACGCACAGAAGGCGAAGGAAGCCCTCGAGGGCGCCGGCGCCAGCGTCGAAGTCAAGTGATCTGACGATCCGTCGTGCGGAGCCGGGCCCTCGGGCCCGGCTCTGTCGCGTCCGGGGTCAGGCGCGGTGCGGCGGATCGACCGGTCCCGGTCCGCTGCCGAGCCGCCAACTCGCCGCGCGCTCGACGGCGGACCGCACCAACCGGACGGCCTCGTCGACTGCTGCGTCGAGGTCGAGGCCGCGGGCGAGGCCGACCGTGATCGCCGCGCTCAGGGTGTCACCCGTGCCGGCATTGTTCGGTGTCACGGTCCGGAGACCGGCGATCCGTCGCACCGCCCCCGCCCGGACGAGCACGTCGACGACGCCCTCGCCGTCGAGTCGCCCGCCGCTCGCGAACACGGCCCGGGCGGGAACTCGTCGTGCTGCGGCCTCGAGGCCGTCGACGTCGTCCACCCGGACGCCGCTCAGCAGGGCGATCTCGTCGCGGTTCGGCGTGACCACCGTCGCGTGCGGCAGCAACCGTTCCCGGTAGGCGTCCGTCACCTCGCCGGGGAACGGGGGGCGGCCGTGTCGGTCCACGAGGACCGGGTCGACGACGAGGTTCGGGAGCCTGCCCGCTGCGGCGAGCGCCGCGACCGCCTCGACGAGGTCGACCCGTCCAAGCATCCCGGTCTTGACGGCGGCGACGGGGAGGTCGTCCACCACGGCCGTGATCTGCGCGACGACCGCCTCGGTGGGAACCACGGTCGCACCGCGGATCGCCGTGCTGTCCTGCGCGGTCACCACCGTGATCGCGCACGTTCCGAACGCGCCGAGCGCGGCGAAGGTCCGCAGATCTGCCTGCACCCCGTGCGCGCCACCGGAGTCGGAGCCGCCGATGGTGAGGACGACCGGCGGCGTGGGCGTCATCGCATCGGCTCCGGCAGCGGCGCGTGGTGGACGATCTCGAGCACCCGGGTCGCCCGGGTGAGCGCCACGTACAGCGATCGCAGTCCGGCCATCGTCTCCCCGGCGACGGCGGCCGGCTCGACGACGACGACCCCGTCGAACTCGAGCCCCTTCGTCTCCGTCGCCGAGTACACCGCGACGGGGGTCTCGAGCGTGTCGCCCCCGGCGGCGAGGGGGAGCCCGGCGCGGGTGAGTGCGCCACGGATCCCCTCCCGCAGCTCGTCGGGGACGATCACGGCGAGGCGGCCGTCACCGACCACCGCGAGTGCTCGTGCCGCAGCGGCGGCGACTGCACCGGGGAGTTCGGCCGCGTTCGTGGCGGTGACGCGTGGGCGGATCCCGGCGCTGCGCACCGACGACGGTGGGGTGAGCCCCGGGTCGGTGTGGGCGAGGATGGCGGCGGCGACCTCCATGATCTCGGTCGGGGTCCGGTAGTTGACGGTCAGCTCCGCCCGTCGGGGTTCGCGCCGGGCGGGCAGGTGGGCGAGGGCGTCGTTCCACGTGGTGAGCGCAGCGGGCCGGCTGGCCTGGCCGAGGTCGCCGACGATCGTCATCGACCCGTTCGGGCACCGTCGGGCGACGGCGCGCCACTGCATCGCCGAGAGATCCTGCGCCTCGTCGACGATCACGTGGCCGAACACCGGGGGGAAGGCCTCGTCCTCGTCCTCGGCGAGGGCCGCCTGCTCCCGGTCGGTGAGGCGCTCCACGAGCTGGCGCCGCATCGTCGCGTCGAGCTCACCCGTCTGCAGCGTGATGTCGGCGACGGTCTCCTCGATGCGCCAGCGGGCGTTCTCCCGCAGCTGTTCGCGCCGCCGCTTCTGGACGCGGCTAGGGAGAGGGCCGAGGAGCGTCGCCGCCTCGTCGAGCAGGGCGACGTCCGCGGTCGTCCAGGCCACGCGTCCGACGTCGGTCGACCGCGGCCGGCGCAGTGCGTCGCGTTCGGGGTCGTCGAGCACCCCGGCGGTGGCGAGCCGCAGGAGCCCGGGGGATCCGAACAGGTCGTTCAGCAGTTCCTCGGGCGTGAGCAGCGGCCACATCCGCTCGAGAGCCGCCCGCACCTCGGGGGTGCGGCCGATCCCGGCGAGGAAGTTCTCCTCCTCGCGTTCGAGGGCGAGCGCCGAACTGCGCACGACGTCGAGGGGGTCGAGGTCGTCGTCGGCGTCGAGGGGCAGTTCGGCGGGCAGTCGGTCGAGCCCGGCCCGGACGTGGGGCCGGTAGTTGCGCCACAGGGCCCGGCGCAGGCGCCGCGCGAACACGGCGCGCCGCTCGTTGTGGGTGCCGGGCCGCTGCCGGACCTGGTCGACGATGCGCTGGAGCTCGACCCGACGCACCCGGATGACACGGGTGCCGTAGGGCACCCGGAGGTCGTCGGGCAGCACGCGTTCCCGGTCGCGGACGGCGTTGCGGAGCACCCGGACCATCCGGGCGTCGCCCTTGGTGCGCTCGGCCTCGGGGGTGTCCTCCCCGGTGACGGGGACCCGCCCGTACAGGCCGTCGACGGTGACGAGCCCGACCCCGTTCTCGCCGAGCGAGGGGAGGACGTGCTCGATGTAGCGCAGGAACGTCCGGTTCGGTCCGACCACGAGCACGCCGGCGTCCTCGAGTCGTTGACGGTTCGCGTAGAGCAGGTAGGCGGCGCGGTGGAGGGCGACAGCGGTCTTCCCGGTGCCCGGTCCGCCCTGCACGATGAGGATGCCCGGGAACGGTGCCCGGATCACGAGGTCCTGCTCGGCCTGGATCGTGGCGACGATGTCGCCCATCCGGCCGGTCCGTGAGCGACCGAGTGCCGCAAGCAGCGCCCCCTCGCCGACGACCCCGAGACGGGCGCCGTCGGCCCGGTCGAGGTCGAACACCTCGTCGTCGATGTCGACGACGCGTCGACCCCGGGTCAGCAGGTGCCGGCGGCGGACGAGACCCATCGGGTCGCGCCCGGTGGCCCGGTAGAACGGCTCGGCCGCCGGGGCACGCCAGTCGATCACGAGGGGGTCGCCGGCCTCGTCGAGGATGGAGATCCGGCCCACCTGATATGACTCCGCCTCGACGGTGTCGATCCGGCCGAAGCAGAGGGCCGCTCCGCCGAGCTCGAGGTGGTTGAGCCGCTGGTCGGTCAGTGCGAGGAGGCTCTCCCACTCGACTCGGGCCTGGCCGGTCGTGGTGGCGCCGAGCTCCCGGTGGTGGCGGACGACGTCGAGCGCGGACTCCCGCATCGCACCGAGCCGCTCGTAGGCGCGGTCGACTGCCCGCTGCTCGGCCCGGATCTCGTCGTCGAGGCTGTTCGGCGGGGGAGCGGTCGTCCCCGGGTCGTCCATCAAGGCGCGAGATTCTAGGACAGGGGCATGACGTGCTCGCCAGCGGGGGATGCTTGACCTCTCGCCGGGTCACCCGTACCGTTCGAGCTGCCGGGCACCCCGTCCGGCGCCTCCGAGGGCGCCGGTTGCGGTGGTGAGGGGACCGTGGCTAGTCTGGGCCGTTGCCGTCCCCACGCCCCGTTGTCGTCGCGTCTTCCTCGTGTCGTCGCGCGTCCCCGTGGTTCGGGACGGCGTGCAGATGACGGCCCGTCATCGTCGCCATCCTCATCGTGGGTCCACGCGCACCCGGGGAGCTCTCACTTGTCCTCTCGCTCCGTCGAACGGGAACGGTATTCCTTCGCCAATCTCGACGAGGTCCTCGATCTTCCGGACCTCATCGCGATCCAACGGGAAAGTTTCGACTGGTTCCTCCGGCACGGCCTCGCCGAGGCCTTCGCCGACATCAGCCCCATCAAGGACTTCACCGAGAATCTCTCGCTCGAGTTGGAGTTCGACCCCGACGACGAGGACCTGAGGCCACCGCCCAAGTTCACCGTCGAGGAGTGCAAGGAGAAGGACATGACCTTCTCCGCGCCGATCTTCGTCCGCGCCCGTTTCCTGAACGCCAAGACCGGCGAGATCAAGGAGCAGACCGTCTTCATGGGCGACTTCCCGAAGATGACGAACAAGGGGACGTTCATCATCAACGGCACCGAGCGCGTCGTCGTGTCGCAGCTCGTCCGGTCGCCCGGCGTCATCTTCCAGCCGGGCGAGCGGTTCCGACTCCGGAACCTGTCCAAGCACCAGCTCGTCACCGGCACCGTCCACCCCTACCGCGGGGAGTGGATCGAGTTCGACGTCGAGCAGAAGCCGGGCAAGGACGTCACCGCCGGCTGTCGCGTCGCCCGGAAGCGTCGTCTGTCGATCTTCACGGTGCTGCGGGCCCTCGGTTACGACGAGGAGAACGCTCCCGGGTTCCTCGAGGCGTTCGTCCGGTACTTCGACTTCCTCGAGGGTCAGTGGGAGAAGGAGCGCGATGTCGCCCCGACCCAGGACGAGTCCCTCGTCGAGATCTACAAGCGGGCACGCCCGGGTGAGCCGCCGACCGTCGAGTCGGCCCGTGCCTACTTCCGGAACGCCTTCTTCGAGTCGCGCCGCTACGACCTCTCCCGGGTCGGGCGCTACAAGCTCAACCGCAAGCTCGGCGCCGAGCTCGACAAGCTCGAGACCGTCTTCGGCCTCGAGCTCGATCGGCCCGAGGCCGACCAGCCGGTGCTGTCGCGCTGCGAGGTCCTCGCGGCGATCAGCTACCTGCTGCACCTCGTCAAGCCCGAGCCGGGCTACCGCCTCGACGACCAGGACCACTTCGCGAACCGCCGCATCCGGTCGGTGGGCGAGCTGATCCAGAACCAGGTCCGGATCGGCCTCTCCCGCATGGAGCGGGTCGTGCGTGAGCGCATGACCACCCAGGACGAGGAGGCGATCACCCCGACGACCCTGATCAACATCCGCCCCGTCGTGGCGGCGATCAAGGAGTTCTTCGGGACGTCGCAGCTCTCCCAGTTCATGGACCAGGTCAACCCGCTGTCGGGTCTCACCCACCGCCGCCGTCTCTCGGCGCTCGGCCCCGGTGGCCTCAGCCGCGAGCGGGCGGGCTTCGAGGTCCGTGACGTCCACTTCAGCCACTACGGCCGGATGTGCCCGATCGAGACGCCGGAAGGACCGAACATCGGCCTGATCGGCGGCCTGGCCAGCTTCGGCCGGGTCAACGCGTTCGGCTTCATCGAGTCGCCGTACCGTCGCGTCGTCGACGGTCGTGTCACCTCCGACATCGTCTACCTCGCGGCGGACGAGGAGGAGGACTACGTCGTCGCCCAGGCGAACGTGCCGCTCGACGCGAACGGCACGTTCCTCGACGACCGGGTCCTCGCCCGGCGGTCGCCGCAGGCCGCATCGCTGTCCGATCTGAAGCTCCAGCTCGAACGGGACGTCTTCTTCGGTGCGACCACCGAGATCTCCTCGGTCACGCCGGCCGAGGTCCAGATGATGGACGTGTCGCCGAAGCAGATCATCTCGATCGCCACGGCACTGATCCCCTTCCTCGAGCACGACGACGCGAACCGCGCGCTCATGGGCGCCAACATGCAGCGTCAGGCCGTGCCGTTGGTGCGGGCCGAGGCCCCCTACATCGGCACCGGTGTCGAGGCGCGGGCCGCGCGTGACGCCGCCGACATGATTCTCGCCCTCGACGACGGCGTCGTCGCCGAGGTCTCGGGTCGGGTCGTCACGGTCGACTACGCCCGGCTCGGCCGCCACTCGCACCGCCTGCTGAAGTTCGAGCGGTCGAACCAGGACACCTGCATCAACCAGAAGCCGCGGGTCGACGAGGGTCAGAAGATCCGCAAGGGCGACATCATCGCCGACGGTCCGTCGACCGATCTCGGTGAGCTCGCCCTCGGCAAGAACCTCCTCGTCGCGTTCATGCCGTGGGAGGGCTACAACTTCGAGGACGCGATCATCCTGTCCGAGCGCATCGTGCGCGACGACGTGCTGACCTCGATCCACATCCACGAGCACGAGATCGACGCCCGTGACACCAAGCTCGGGCCCGAGGAGATCACCCGGGACATCCCGAACCTCTCCGAGGAGATCCTCGCCGACCTCGACGAGCGCGGGATCATCCGCATCGGCGCCGAGGTCGGTCCTGGCGACGTGCTCGTCGGCAAGGTCACGCCGAAGGGCGAGACCGAGCTCACCCCGGAGGAGCGACTGCTCCGGGCGATCTTCGGCGAGAAGGCCCGCGAGGTGCGGGACACGTCGCTGAAGGTCCCCCACGGCGAGAGCGGCAAGGTCATCGACGTCCGCGTCTTCACCCGTGAGGACGGCCACGAGCTGCCCCCGGGCGTGAACCAGATCGTGCGGGTCTACGTCGGCCAGAAGCGCAAGATCTCCGTCGGTGACAAGCTCGCCGGCCGCCACGGCAACAAGGGCGTCATCTCCAAGATCCTGCCGGTCGAGGACATGCCGCACATGGCCGACGGGACCCCCGTCGACATCGTGCTGAACCCGCTCGGCGTGCCCTCACGGATGAACGTCGGTCAGGTGCTGGAGTCGCACCTCGGCTACGCCGCCCGCTGGGGCTGGGACCTCAACGGCGACGGCACCGTCGACGTCGGGTCGACGCCGCCCCGCGGTACCGAGACCAAGACCCGCCCGAACACCCGGCCGGCGACGTTCATCGCGACGCCGGTGTTCGACGGTGCGAAGTGGGACGAGGTCGACCTCGCCGGGAAGCACCCGACGATCAAGCGTCTCCTCGAGAACCTCTACCCGGAGGCGGTCGACGGTCGGCGCCTCATCGGCCCCGACGGCAAGGCGCAGCTCTTCAACGGCCGCACCGGTGAGCCGTACGACAACCCGGTGATGGTCGGCTACGTCTACATCCTCAAGCTCGCCCACCTCGTGGACGACAAGATCCACGCCCGCAGCACCGGCCCGTACTCGATGATCACCCAGCAGCCGCTCGGTGGGAAGGCGCAGTTCGGTGGCCAGCGCTTCGGCGAGATGGAGGTGTGGGCACTCGAGGCGTACGGCGCCGCCTACTGCCTCCAGGAGCTGCTCACCATCAAGTCCGACGACGTCCTCGGCCGTGTGAAGGTCTACGAGGCGATCGTCAAGGGCGAGAACATCCCCGAGCCCGGCATCCCCGAGTCCTTCAAGGTGCTCATCAAGGAGATGCAGGCGCTGTGCCTCAACGTCGAGGTCCGGGCGGCCGACGGTGCCGAGATCGAGATGCGTGAACTCGACGAGGACATCTTCCGCACGGCCGAGGAGCTCGGCATCGACCTGTCCCGGCCGGAGCGCGGCTCCGACGACGAGGACATGCGGCGTTTCGGCCGCTGACCGGACACCCACCAGGCATCCCGCGAACGAAAGCGAAGTAGGCACCCCGTGCTCGACGTGAACGATTTCGACCAGCTGCGCATCGGTCTCGCAACCGCGGACCAGATTCGGACGTGGTCGAACGGCGAGGTCAAGAAGCCGGAGACGATCAACTACCGCACGCTCAAGCCGGAGAAGGACGGACTCTTCTGCGAGAAGATCTTCGGTCCGACGAAGGACTGGGAGTGCTACTGCGGCAAGTACAAGCGCGTGCGCTTCAAGGGCATCATCTGCGAGCGCTGCGGCGTCGAGGTGACCCGGTCCAAGGTGCGCCGCGAGCGCATGGGCCACATCGAGCTCGCCGCGCCCGTCGTGCACATCTGGTACCTCCGCGGCACCCGCTCGTGGCTGGCCTACCTGCTGGGCGGCCTGGAGCCGAAGGAAGAGCTGAAGGCCAAGCAGCTGGAGAAGGTCATCTACTTCGCCGCGTACCTCGTGACCACCATCGACGAGGAGAAGCGCCATGCCGACCTCCCGAAGCTCGAGGCCGAGTTCCTCGAGGAGTGCGACGCCGTCATCAAGGACCGCGACAAGACCCTGAAGGCGCGCCTGAAGGAGCACGAGGCCGAGCTGAAGACCATGGAGAAGGAGGGTGCCAAGGACGCCGACGTCCGTGCCCGCCAGCGTGCCATGGACAAGGAGGAGACCAGCCTCCGCGAGCGCTTCGACCAGGAACTGGACATGGTGAAGCGCACGTGGGACGAGTTCCGTGACCTGCATTCCCGCAAGATCATCGAGGACGAGGGCCTGTGGCGCGAGCTGAAGGAGCGCTACGCGGACTACTTCACCGGCGGCACCGGTGCCGACGCCATCAAGCAGCTCATCGACTCGATCGACTTCGACGAGGAGGAGATCAAGCTGCGTGACGCGATCGAGAACGGCATGAAGGGCAAGCCCCTCTCCGCGCAGCGCAAGCAGAAGGCCATCAAGCGCCTGAAGATCGTGGCGTCGTTCAACAAGCGCGACGAGCACGGCCGCAAGGCGAACAGCCCGAAGGCCATGATCCTCGACGTCGTGCCGGTCATCCCGCCCGACCTGCGCCCCATGGTGCAGCTGGACGGCGGCCGCTTCGCGACCTCCGACCTGAACGACCTGTACCGCCGCGTCATCAACCGCAACAACCGTCTCCGCCGCCTGCTCGACCTCGGCGCCCCCGAGATCATCGTGAACAACGAGAAGCGCATGCTGCAGGAGGCCGCGGACGCCCTGTTCGACAACGGACGCCGTGGCCGCCCGGTCACGGGACCCGGCAACCGCCCGCTCAAGTCGCTGTCCGACATGCTGAAGGGCAAGCAGGGACGTTTCCGCCAGAACCTGCTCGGCAAGCGCGTCGACTACTCGGGCCGTTCGGTCATCGTGGTCGGCCCGTACCTGAAACTGCACCAGTGCGGGCTGCCCAAGCTCATGGCGCTCGAACTCTTCAAGCCCTTCGTGATGAAGCGGCTCGTCGACGAGGAGCTCGCCCAGAACATCAAGTCGGCCAAGCGGATGGTGGAGCGCCGTCGTCCGCAGGTGTGGGACGTCCTCGAGGACGTCATCAAGGAACACCCGGTCATGCTGAACCGGGCCCCGACGCTGCACCGTCTCGGCATCCAGGCCTTCGAGCCGATCCTCGTCGAGGGCAAGGCGATCCAGATCCACCCGCTCGTCTGCACGGCGTTCAACGCCGACTTCGACGGCGACCAGATGGCGGTCCACCTGCCGCTGTCCGCCGAGGCGCAGGCCGAGGCCCGGATCCTGATGCTGTCGTCGAACAACCTGCTGTCGCCCGCCCACGGGCGTCCGCTCGTGACGCCGACGCAGGACATGATCATCGGCGCCTACTACCTCACCGAGGAGCGGCCGGGTGCCGCAGGTGAGGGCCGCGTCTTCCGTCGCATCGACGAGATCGAACGGGCCCTCGATGCCGGCGAGCTCGACCTGCACGCCCCGATCGAGTACCGCACGCCCGAGCTCGCGGTGTCGACCGCCGACGGCGGCCGCCCCACCTACACCCGGACGACTCCGGGCCGTGTCCTGTTCAACGAGACGCTGCCGAACGGGTTCGGTTTCCAGAACCGTCCGATCCGCAAGGGCGAGATGACCACGGTCGTCGACGAGCTCGCGAGTCGCTACGGCAACGCCGAGGTCGCCCGGAGCCTCGACGCCCTGAAGGACCTCTGCTTCCGCTTCGCGGCCCGCTCGGGTCTCACGATCTCCGTCGACGACATCAAGACGCCGCCGGAGAAGGACGAGATCCTCGACCGCTACGAGGAAGAGGCGCAGAAGGTCGAGACCCAGTTCCGACGCGGCATCATCACCGACGGTGAGCGGCGCCAGAAGGAAGTGGAGATCTGGACCTACGCCACCGAGGACATCACGACCGCCATGGAGCGGGTCATGAAGGCCGAGGCCTTCAACCCCGTCGAGATGATGATCGGTTCGGGCGCCCGAGGGAACCGTCTCCAGATTCGTCAGATCGCCGGCATGCGTGGCCTCATGGCCAACCCCCGTGGCGACATGATCCCGCGTCCCATCAAGTCCTCCTTCCGTGAGGGCCTGACGATGCTCGAGTACTTCATCTCGACGCCGGGTGCGCGCAAGGGCCTCGTCGACACGGCGCTCCGGACCGCCGACTCGGGTTACCTGACGCGTCGTCTCGTCGACGTGGCGCAGGAGCTCATCATCAACGACGAGGACCCCTTCAGCCGTCCCGGTCCCGTCCGTGGCATCTGGATCGAGGACATCGGTCCGGACTCCGCGGGCAAGCGGACCTATCTCGAGACCCGCCTGTTCTCCCGGACGCTCGCCGACGACGTCACCCTGTCGGACGGCACGGTCGTCGAACGCGGCACCCAGGTCGACCAGGAACTCATGGAGCGCCTGCGCGACGACGAGGCCGTCACCCGGGTCCGGGTGCTGTCGCCGCTGACCGACGACTCGCGTCTCGGCGTGTCGGCGGCCGCCTACGGCCTGTCGCTCGCCACCGGGCGGGAGATCGAGATCGGCGAGGCGGTCGGTGTCATCGCCGCCCAGTCGATCGGTGAGCCGGGTACCCAGCTCACGATGCGGACCTTCCACACCGGCGGTGTCGCCGGTGCACAGGGCGACATCGCCGGCGGTCTGCCGCGGGTGGTCGAGCTGTTCGAGGCCCGGACGCCGAAGAACAAGGCGATCCTCGCCCGTCGGAGCGGTGTCGTCCGCATCGACGAGGAGGACCCGAAGGGCCGCGTGATCCGCGTCGTCGGCGACGACGGCGAGGAAGACGCCCACATCATCACCATCGGCGCTCGCGTCGAGGTGCAGGACGGCCAGCAGGTCGCTGCCGGCGACGCGCTCGTCGGTGGACCGCGCGACCCGAAGGAACTCCTCGAGATCAAGGGCGTGCGTGACACCCAGCAGTACCTCGTCGACGAGGTGCAGCGCGTCTACCGCGACCAGGGTGTGTCGATCCACGACAAGCACATCGAGCTGATCGTGCGGCAGATGACGCGGCGCGTCGCTGTGCAGGAACCGGGCGACTCGGCCTTCCTGCCGGGTGAGCGCGTCGACACCCGCGTGTTCACCGAGGCCAACCGGCGATCGGTCGAGGAGGGCAAGCGCCCGGCCGAGGGTCGCCCCGAACTCATGGGCATCACCAAGGCGTCGCTCGCAACCGACAGCTGGCTGTCGGCGGCGTCGTTCCAGGAGACGACCCGTGTCCTCACCGAGGCGGCGATCGAGTCGCGGTCAGACTCGCTCCTCGGTCTCAAGGAGAACATCATCATCGGCAAGCTCATCCCGGCGGGTACGGGCCTCGAGGTGTACCGGGATGTCGCCATCACGGCGCCCGACTACCAGCACCTCGAGTACTACTCGTCGGACGATCAGGCCGAGTACCTGGCGTCGCTCGACGCCGAGGGCGCGGGCGGCGGCAACGTCGTCGACTTCGTCCCTGATCAGAACGTCGGGTGATCCCGACCACCTTTTGCTCCCCCGGACCGCCCGCCGTAGAGTGTGCAGCCGCTTCGCTGGCGACCGCATACGCGCCTGACGGACGTGTCCACGTCGTCGAACCGATTACCCGAGGTATCCGTGCCCACCATCCAGCAGCTGGTCCGCAAGGGCCGAGAGTCGAAGCCCGCCAAGGGCAAGACACCGGCACTCAAGGGCGCGCCGCAACGACGCGGCGTGTGCACCCGCGTGTACACGACCACGCCGAAGAAGCCGAACTCCGCGCTCCGCAAGGTCGCCCGTGTCCGGCTCTCGAGCGGCATGGAGGTGACGGCGTACATCCCCGGTGAGGGTCACAACCTCCAGGAGCACTCGATCGTGCTCGTCCGTGGCGGTCGTGTGAAGGACCTCCCCGGCGTCCGCTACAAGATCATCCGCGGCACGCTCGACACCTCGGGTGTGAAGAACCGCAAGCAGGCCCGCAGCCGTTACGGCGCGAAGAAGGAGAAGTAGACGTGCCCCGCAAGGGACCCGCTCCCCGACGCGAGCTCATGCCCGACCCGATCTACCGGTCGGTGCTCGTCACCCAGGTCGTCAACAAGATCCTCCTCCGCGGCAAGCGCTCGGTGGCCGAGCGCATCGTCTACGAGGCGCTCGCCGTCGTCGAGCAGAAGACCGGCTCCGAGCCCGTCGCCACGCTGAAGCGGGCGGTCGACAACGTGAAGCCGCAGCTCGAGGTCCGCAGCCGCCGCGTCGGTGGTGCGACCTACCAGGTTCCCGTCGAGGTCCGTCCCCGCCGTGCGAACACGCTCGCCATCCGCTGGCTCGTGAACTTCTCGCGGGCCCGCCGTGAGCGTTCGATGGCGCTCCGCCTCGCGAACGAGATCCTCGATGCCGCGAACGGCATCGGCGCTTCGGTGAAGCGTCGCGAAGATCTCCACAAGATGGCCGAGTCGAACAAGGCGTTCGCCCACTACCGCTGGTGACCCACCGTCGGCCGCGGCCGACGGATTCCCCGACCCCTCCCGGTACACTCCTACGTCGCGTCTGCACCCCCCGCCGGCGCGTCATCCCTACGGAACCGCCCGGCACGACGTCCTCGCCCGTGGCGCCCCGCTGATCGACACGAGAGAACGCAGAACCACGATGGCCCCGCAACGTCACCCGCTCGAGAAGACCCGGAACATCGGGATCATGGCCCACATCGACGCGGGCAAGACGACGACGACCGAGCGGATCCTCTACTACACCGGCCGGAACTACAAGATCGGTGAGGTCCACGAGGGCGCGGCCACGATGGACTGGATGGTCCAGGAGCAGGAGCGGGGGATCACCATCACCTCCGCCGCCACGACTGCGTCGTGGAACGACTACCGGATCAACATCATCGACACGCCCGGCCACGTCGACTTCACGGTCGAGGTCGAGCGTTCGCTCCGCGTCCTCGACGGTGCCGTCGCCGTCTTCGACGGTGTCGCCGGCGTCGAGCCGCAGACGGAGACGGTGTGGCGCCAGGCGAACAAGTACGGCGTGCCCCGCATCTGCTTCGTCAACAAGATGGACCGCCTCGGCGCCGACTTCTTCCGTGCGCTCGACTCGATCCACGACCGCCTCGAGGCCACGACCGCCGTGCTGCAGCTCCCGATCGGGGCCGAGTCGGAGTACCGCGGCGTCGTCGACCTCGTTGCGATGAAGGCGATCGTCTGGGACAAGGGCGAGGACCTCGGCGCGAAGTTCGACGTCATCGACATCCCCGACGACCTCCGGGCACAGGCCGAGGAGTGGCGCGGCAAGCTCATCGACGCGGCCTCCCTCGTCGACGAGGTGATCGCCGACAAGTTCCTCATGGAGGAGGAGATCTCCGAGGACGAGCTCCGGGCGGCCATCCGCAAGGGGACCATCGCCGGTGAGCTCATCCCCGTGCTCAACGGTTCGGCGTTCAAGAACAAGGGTGTGCAGCCCCTCCTCGACGCGGTCACCTACTACCTGCCCTCGCCGCTCGACATCCCGCCGACCTCGGGCATGAACCTGCGTGGCACCGAGGAGCTCGAGCGGAAGTCGTCCGACAGCGAGCCTTTCGCCGCCCTTGCGTTCAAGATCATGACGGCGCCGCACGTCGGCAAGCTCACCTACTTCCGCGTCTACTCGGGCACCATCGAGAAGGGCGGCACGATCCTCAACACGCGGACGGAGTCGAAGGAGCGCATCGGTCGCCTCCTCGAGATGCACGCGAACAACCAGGAGGACATCGAGGTGGCCCGGGCCGGCGACATCGTCGCGGCGATCGGCCTCAAGAACGTCCGGACCGGTGACACGATCTGCGATCCGGGCAACGCGATCGTGCTCGAGCAGCTCGAGTTCCCCGAGCCCGTCATCCACGTGGCAGTCGAGCCGAAGACGAAGGCCGACCAGGACAAGATGTCCAAGGCCCTCTACGCCCTCTCCGAGGAGGACCCCACCTTCCAGGTGCGGACCGATCACGAGACCGCGCAGACCGTCATCTCCGGCATGGGCGAGCTGCACCTCGAGGTGCTCGTCGACCGCATGCTCCGCGAGTTCAAGGTCGACGCCACCGTCGGCAAGCCCCAGGTCGCCTACCGAGAGACCATCACGAAGCCGGCGACCAAGGTCGAGTACCGCCACATCAAGCAGACCGGTGGCTCCGGTCAGTTCGCCGTCGTCGTCATCGACGTCGAGCCCTCGGGCCCCGGCGGCGGTTACGAGTTCGTCGACAAGATCAGCGGCGGACGCATCCCGAAGGAGTACATCCCCTCCATCGACGCCGGTATCCAGGACGCGCTCACCGCAGGTGTGCTCGCCGGGTACCCGACGGTCGACATCCGGGTGACGCTCACGGACGGTCAGTACCACGACGTCGACTCCTCGGAGATGGCCTTCAAGATCGCCGGTTCGCTGGCCTTCAAGAAGGCTGCGGAGCAGGGCAAGCCCGTGCTCCTCGAGCCCATCATGAGCGTCGAGGTGGTCACGCCCGACGACTACATGGGCGATGTGATGGGCGATCTGAACGCACGACGCGGTCGCGTGGGCGGCATGGAGCAGCGCGGCAACGCGCAGGTCATCCGGGCCCACGTCCCCCTGTCGGAGATGTTCGGGTACGCCACCGATCTCCGGTCCCGGACCCAGGGACGGGCCACCTACACGATGCAGTTCGACTCCTATCAGCAGATGCCGAACGACCGGCAGGACGAGATCGTCCGCCGCGTCCGAGGCGCCTGAGACACGATCCCTCCTACCCGGGAAAGCAGAAAAGGAAACAGCAATGGCGAAGGCGAAGTTCGAGCGTTCGAAGCCGCACCTCAACGTCGGCACGATGGGCCACATCGACCATGGGAAGACGACGCTGACCGCCGCGATCACCAAGGTGCTCGCCGAGGCCGGCGACGGCAACACCGCGTTCACCAAGTTCGAGGACATCGACAAGGCGCCGGAAGAGCGCCAGCGCGGTATCACCATCAACATCGCGCACGTCGAGTACGAGACGGGCAACCGGCACTACGCGCACGTCGACATGCCGGGTCACGCCGACTACATCAAGAACATGATCACCGGCGCCGCCCAGGTCGACGGTGCGATCCTCGTGGTCGCCGCGACCGACGGTCCCATGCCGCAGACGCGTGAGCACGTGCTGCTCGCCCGCCAGGTGGGCGTGCCCTCCATCGTCGTGGCGCTCAACAAGGTCGACATGGTCGACGACGAGGAGCTCCTCGACCTCGTGGAGCTCGAGGTGCGCGAGCTCCTCTCGAGCTACGAGTTCCCCGGCGACGACGTCCCCGTCGTGCGCGTCTCGGCGCTGAAGGCGCTCGAGGGCGATGCCGAGTGGACCCCGAAGATCCTCGAGCTCATGGCGCAGGTCGACTCCTACGTCCCCGAGCCCACCCGTGACCTCGACAAGCCGTTCCTCATGCCGATCGAGGACGTGTTCTCGATCACCGGCCGTGGCACCGTGGTGACCGGCAAGGTCGAGCAGGGTGTCATCAACACCGGCGACGAGGTCGAGATCATCGGCATCCGCGACACGCAGAAGACCGTCTGCACCGGTGTCGAGATGTTCCGCAAGCTGCTCGACCAGGGCCAGGCCGGCGACAACATCGGCGCCCTGCTCCGTGGCACGAAGAAGGAGGAGGTGGAGCGCGGCCAGGTTCTCGCCAAGCCGGGCTCGATCACCCCGCACACCGACTTCGAGGCCCAGGTGTACGTGCTCACCACCGGTGAGGGCGGTCGCCACAAGCCGTTCTTCTCGAACTACCGCCCGCAGTTCTACTTCCGGACCACCGACGTGACCGGGACGATCGAGCTGCCGGCCGGCACCGAGATGTGCATGCCCGGTGACAACACCGAGATGACCGTGCGTCTGATCCAGCCCATCGCCATGGACGAGGGCCTGCGCTTCGCCATCCGCGAGGGTGGCCGCACCGTCGGCGCCGGGCGCGTCACGAAGATCATCAAGTAGTACCTGCGACGCGTCGACCGGGCCGGCCCCTCCGGGGGCGGCCCGGTCTCGCGTCCGGGCTTGCCCACCACCCGGGGCCCCTCCTAGGGTGCCCCTCCGGTTCTTTGACAAGGGAGCGACGTGTCATGGCTGACGGACAGAAGATCCGCATCAGATTGAAGGCCTACGACCACGAGATCATCGACCAGTCGACGAAGAAGATCGTCGAGACGGTCGTGCGGACGCAGGCGACGGTGCGGGGTCCCGTGCCGCTGCCGACCGAGAAGCACCGGTTCACGGTGATCCGGTCGCCGCACAAGTACAAGGACTCGCGCGAGCACTTCGAGATGCGCATCCACAAGCGCCTCCTCGACATCGTCGATCCCTCTGCGAAGACCGTCGACGCACTCCAGCGGCTCGAGCTGCCGGCGGGCGTCGACATCGAGATCAAGATCCAGTAGCACACCGAGCCCGCGATTGGTGACCACCGCTCCCGGTCGCTAGTCTTTCCGGGCTGCGCTCCACCCCGTCGGGTGGTAGCGCTCGAATCGTCCAATCGACGTCCGTGCAGGCCCGTCCGGGAACCGCACGGCACAACCGAACAGGCGCTCCGCCCCTTCGTCGGGCGGAGCGTTCGCATGAGAACCGTCCGACCCGGACGGCCACCACATCGCATCGAGCCCATGGACCCGGTCGGGTCCCGCTGGGGAGAAACGGACAAGCACCGTCATGGCTAGCAAGGCAATCGTCGGCCAGAAGGTCGGCATGACCCAGATCTGGGACGAGGAGAACCGTGTCGTCCCGGTCACCGTCGTGCGGGTCGATCCCTGTCGCATCGTCCAGATCAAGACGCCGGAGCGCGACGGCTACGCAGCCCTGCAGGTGACCTTCGGTCGCCGTGCGGCGTCGAAGCTGACCAAGCCCGAGGCCGGTCACTTCGAGCGTGCAGGCGTCGAGCCCGGTGTGCGCCTCGTCGAGCTGCGCCTCGACGACGTCGACGGCTACAGCGTCGGCGACGAGCTGGACGCCGAGAGCTTCGCCGAGATCGGCACCGTCGACGTCACCGCCGTGTCGAAGGGCAAGGGCTTCCAGGGCGGCATGAAGCGACACAACTTCAAGGGCCAGGGCGCGGCGCACGGTAACCACCGCAAGCACCGTGCCCCCGGCTCGGTCGGCGCCTGCGCCACCCCGGCCCGGGTGTTCCGCGGCACGCGGATGGCCGGCCACATGGGCGCCACGACCGTCACGACCCTGAACCTGCGGGTCGTCCGGGCCGACGCCGAGCAGGGGATCCTGCTCGTCAAGGGTGCGGTCCCCGGTCCGAACGGCGGTCTCGTCCTCGTACGCAACGCGGTCAAGGCGAAGTAGGGAACATGGCACCGACCAAGGCGAACACCGCGCTCGATCCGTCGATCTTCGGCATCGAGCCCCACGTGCCCGTGATGCACCAGGTCGTGACCGCGCAGCTCGCGGCGCGCCGGGCCGGCACGCAGTCCACGAAGACCCGGAGCGAGGTCTCGGGCGGCGGCGCCAAGCCGTGGAAGCAGAAGGGGACCGGTCGTGCCCGCCAGGGCTCGATCCGTGCACCGCACTGGCGTGGTGGCGGCGTGGCCCTCGGGCCGAAGCCGCGCTCCTACGACCAGCGGACCCCGAAGAAGATGATCCGCCTGGCGCTGCGCTCGGCGCTGTCCGACCGTGCCGCCGAGGGTCGGGTCGTGGTCGTGGACCAGTGGGGCTGGGACAGCCCGTCGACGAGGGCCGCCCGTGCCGCCGTCGCCGCCCTCGGTATCGAGGGGCGGGCGCTCGTGGTGCTGCGGCGTGACGACGAGGCGATCTGGAAGAGCTTCCGCAACCTCGCCGACGTCCAGGTCATCGACGTCCGCGAGCTCAACACCTACGACGTGCTCGTCAACGACTGGGTCGTGTTCACCACCGCGACGCTGCCGACGGGCCAGGAGGCCGAGTGATGAAGGACCCGCGGGACATCATCATCAAGCCGGTGGTCTCGGAGAAGAGCTACGGCCTCTTCGACTCCGGCGTCTACACGTTCGTCGTGCACCCCGATGCGTCGAAGCCGGAGATCCGGGACGCCATCGAGGCGATCTTCGACGTGAAGGTCCGCAAGGTGAACACGCTCAACCGTTCCGGCAAGCGCAAGCGCAACCGTCGGACCGGTGTGTTCGGCAAGCGTGCGGACACCAAGCGCGCCATCGTCAGCCTGGCCGAGGGCCAGACGATCGAATTCCTCGAGGTGTAGGTCGATCATGGCCATCCGCAAGCGCAAGCCCACCAGCCCGGGACGTCGGTTCCAGACGAGCTCGGACTTCTCCGAGATCACGAAGGACCGCCCGGAGCGGACTCTCCTCGCGAAGCAGTCGGGGTCCGGCGGCCGGAACAACTACGGCCGCAAGACCTCCCGGCACCGTGGCGGCGGCCACAAGCGTCGCTACCGCATCGTCGACTTCCGGCGGAACAAGGACGGCGTGCCCGCGAAGGTCGCTGCGATCGAGTACGACCCGAACCGCAACTGCCGCATCGCCCTCCTGCACTACCTCGACGGTGAGAAGCGCTACATCCTCGCCGCCAACGGTCTGCGGGTCGGCGACCTGGTGTCGTCGGGCCCCGATGCGGAGATCCGTCCGGGCAACGCCCTGCCGCTGCGGAACATCCCCGTCGGTACGGTCGTCCACAACGTCGAGTTCCGTCCCGGTGCCGGCGGCAAGCTCGCCCGAGGTGCCGGGACGAGCGTGCAGCTCGTCGCCAAGGAGGGCGACTACGCCGCCCTCCGTCTGCCCTCGTCGGAGATGCGCCGCGTCTCGATCGAGTGCAAGGCGACGGTCGGTGAGGTCGGCAACGCCGAGGCCGACCTGGTGAAGGTCGGCAAGGCCGGCCGGAACCGCTGGAAGGGTGTGCGTCCGCAGACCCGCGGTGTCGCCATGAACCCCGTCGACCACCCCCTCGGTGGTGGTGAGGGCAAGACCTCGGGTGGTCGTCACCCGGTGTCGCCCTGGGGCAAGCCGGAGACCCGAACCCGTAACACGAACAAGCCCAGCCAGAAGCTGATCATCCGTCGACGCCGCGGACGCGGCGGGCGTCGGTGAGAGGTAGCGAGTCATGCCGCGCAGTCTGAAGAAGGGTCCGTTCATCGACGACCACCTGCTCCGCAAGGTGGACGACCTGAACTCCCGCAACGAGAAGCGAGTGATCAAGACCTGGTCGCGTCGCTCCACGATCATCCCCGAGATGATCGGCCACACGCTCGCCGTCCACGACGGCCGCAAGCACGTGCCCGTCTACGTCACCGAGGCGATGGTCGGTCACAAGGTCGGCGAGTTCGCCCCGACCCGCACCTTCCGGTTCCACGCCGGCCAGGAGAAGAAGGCGGGTCGACGCTGATGGCCTTCGGAGTCAAGACGAACGAACGCCCCGGCACGCGTTGCGTCGTGCGCAACGTGCGCATGTCGGCGTGGAAGGCCCGTGTGGTCCTCGACCTCGTCCGCAACAAGCCCGTGCGTGAGGCGGCGGAGATCCTCGCCTTCACCGAGCGCGGCGCCGCCGACGTGGTCGCCAAGGCACTCAACTCGGCCGTCGCCAACGCCGTCGTCAACGACGGTCAGCAGGCCGACGAGCTGTACGTGTCCGCCTGCTTCGCGGACGAGGGTCCGACGATGAAGCGGTGGCGCCCGCGTGCCCGTGGCCGTGCCACCCGCATCCGCAAGCGCACCTGCCACATCACGCTGATCGTGAGCCGATACGACGACGCCGAACTCGCTCGTCGTCGGGCGTCCGCGGCTGCCCGTGGCGCCGGTCGTCCGGCGCGCTCCGCGGCCGAGGCCCGTCGGCGTCGTGTCGAGGCGAGCCGGGGTGAGGAATCCGTCACCGAGGCGCCCGTCACCGAGGCGACCGCTGCGCCCGAGGACGTGACCGAGGAGATCGCCGCCGAGGAGGCTGCGGTCGAGGCGACCGAGACCACGACCGCCGCCGTCGAGACCGAGGAAGAGGCGAAGTAATGGGCCAGAAGGTCAATCCGTACGGCTTCCGCCTCGGCGTCACCACCGACTGGAAGTCGCGGTGGTTCGCCGACCGCAAGCAGTACAGCGACTACCTCATCGAGGACTGGAAGATCCGCAACTACCTCATGACGCAGATGCCGCACGCGGCCATCTCGCGGGTCGAGGTCGAGCGGACGCGTGACAAGCTGCGCGTCGACGTGCACACCGCACGCCCGGGCATCGTGATCGGTCGCCGTGGCGCCGAGGCCGACCGCCTGCGTGGCGGTCTCGCCAAGATCACCGGCAACATCAAGGTCCAGCTGAACATCCAGGAGATCAAGCAGCCCGAGCTCGACGCTGCGCTGATCGCCCAGGGTGTCGCCGACCAGCTCGCCGGTCGTGTCGCCTTCCGGCGTGCGATGAAGCGTGCCGTGCAGAACGCACAGAAGGCCGGCGCCCTCGGGATCCGGGTCCAGTGCTCGGGCCGCCTCGGCGGCGCCGAGATGAGCCGGACCGAGTGGTACCGCGAAGGCCGGGTGCCGCTGCACACGCTGCGCGCCGACATCGACTACGGCTTCCGTGAGGCGAAGACGACCGCCGGTCGCATCGGCGTGAAGGTGTGGCTCTACAAGGGCGACATCGTGCCCTACCGGACCACGGTCGAGGACAAGATCCGTCGTGAGGCCGCGATGGCCGTCGGCGAGCCGTCCGGCGCCGGGCGTCCCCGCAGCGTCGTCTCCTCGGGTGCCGGCCGCGGCCGTCGCCCCGAGCGTCCCGAAGCTGCGCCGGTCGTGCCGGAGCAGGTGGACGAGGAACTCGCGACCACGGCTGCTCCGCTCGTGAAGGAAGCCGATCCCGAGTTCGAACGCCTCCTCGCCGAGGAGGAGGAGATCGAGCGCTCGACGCGTTCGTCGAGCGAGACGCCCCACTTCCGTCTGGGGGACGACTGACATGTTGATGCCGAGGAAGGTTGCACACCGCAAGCACCAGCGGGGACGCCTCAAGGGTGACGCCAAGGGCGGCACCGAGGTCACCTTCGGTGACTACGGGATCCAGGCCCTCGAGCCCGGCTGGCTCACCGCCCGCCAGATCGAGGCGGCCCGTATCGCGATGACCCGACACATCCGCCGTGGCGGCAAGGTGTGGATCAACGTGTTCCCGGACAAGCCGATCACGGCCAAGCCCGCCGAGACCCGCATGGGTTCCGGCAAGGGCAACCCCGAGAAGTGGGTCGCCGTCGTGAAGCCCGGCCGGATCCTGTTCGAGCTCCGCTACCCCGACGCCAAGATCGCCCGCGAGGCGATGGAGCGGGCGATCCAGAAGCTGCCGATCAAGGCGCGGTTCGTCGCCCGGGAGGAACAGTTCTGATGCCCCGCAAGGAAGACCTCGCCGAACTCGACGATCGCACGATCGTCAGCCGGCTCGCCGACACCAAGGCGGAGTTGTTCAACCTCCGCTTCCAGCACGCCACCGGGCAGCTGACCGACTACAAGCGCATCCGTCGGCTGCGCAAGGAGGTGGCGCGGCTCCTGACCGCACACCGAGCCCTCGAGATCAAGGCCGCCGAGGCCCTCGCAGCCGGAGACAAGTGATGGCCGAGACCACTGCAACGGCCGAGACCCGGCCGAACAACCGCAAGATCCGGGACGGCATCGTCGTGTCCAACAAGATGGACCAGACCGCTGTCGTCGCCGTGGTCAGCCGCGTGCGGCACCCCCGTTACAACAAGACCGTCCAGCGCACCGCGAAGCTGTTCGTCGACGATCCGTCGAACGACCTGAACATCGGTGACCGGGTCCGGGTCCAGGAGACCCGGCCCCTCTCGAAGCTGAAGCGCTGGCGGGTCGTCGAGGTCCTGGAGCGTGCCCGATGATCCAGCAGGAGTCCCGTCTCAAGGTTGCCGACAACAGCGGCGCCCGTGAGGTGCTCTGCATCCGCGTGCTCGGCGGCACGAAGCGCCGCTACGCATCGATCGGTGACATCTTCGTCGCGACCGTCAAGGACGCGATCCCGGGCGCAGCCGTCAAGCGCGGTGATGTGGTCAAGGCCGTCGTGGTCCGCACCGTCAAGGAGCGTCGCCGGCCGGACGGCAGCTACATCAAGTTCGACGAGAACGCCGCCGTGATCATCAAGAACGACAACGACCCGCGCGGTACCCGCATCTTCGGCCCGGTCGGCCGTGAGCTGCGTGAGAAGCGCTTCATGAAGATCGTCTCGCTGGCCCCGGAGGTGCTGTAGATGAAGGTCCACAAGGGCGACACCGTGCTGGTCATCGCCGGCAAGGACAAGGGCGCCAAGGGCAAGGTCATCCAGGCCTTCCCGGAGCGCAACCGGGTCCTGGTCGAGGGCGTCAACCGGATCAAGAAGCACACCGCGCAGTCGGCCAACGAGCGCGGCGC
>CAYVOK010000038.1:0-27181 GCA_964453335.1 uncultured Acidimicrobiaceae bacterium | reverse complement strand
CATTGTACCTATATAGAAATCCTGGGTCAAATGTTGAAGCAGGATTAGCAAGAAGACGAACTGCAGAAGGAGATTTATGGAAATTTACAAAACAGGAGGACGTAAAAATGGGAATAATTGATCTTCATAATTTTTTCAAACACTATGATGAGAACAACCCCAAGCATGTAGAAGCAGTAGAACAGTTTGAGAAAGTTCTAACTCAGAAAGCACCTGAAGAACTTCAGGATAGTTCTACATGGGTAAAAACATATAGAACCAAAGCACAAAAGAAAGCAACAAATATTCTAGAAGTTCCATTCTATCCACAAACCGATAATTACCGCGATGCTGACCGTACTTGTAACAGTTCTGCTTGTGCTATGTGTCTTGAATATTTTAAACCAGGCACGTTAAAAGGACCGAAAGGTGATGATGCATATGTGCAGAAAGTATTTGCTACTGGAGATACTACAGATCATCTAGTACAGACCCGTGTACTAGCATCTTATGGTATCAAGTCACACTTCTCCTATAGTCTATCCTTTGCCGACCTGGATCGTGAACTCGCTGCAGGTAGACCTGTGGTTATCGGTATCCTCCATCGTGGTCCTATCACCGCTCCTAGAGGCGGCCACATGGTCGTGGTGATCGGTAAGACCCCTGCAGGGGATTACATCGTCAATGACCCCTACGGCAGTCTTAACGACGGTTATACGGGCGCTGTGAGCAACGGGAAGGGTGCTGTGTACAAGCGCAGCGAACTCGCTCGCCGCTGGACTCCAGACGGTCCTACGAGCGGTTGGGGAAGGGTCTTCACCTAAATAGTAAAAAACGCTCAAACCTATGGAAAATAAAGGGCACTCGGAACCTATTAAAGGAGACGAGCATCATCAAACCAAGGAAACATGCGAAGATATGTTAAGCGATCTTATATCATTAAATCAGGATCTTAACACAATTAAAAAACAACTTCATATCCTTGGTTGTTCTTATAGTGATAAATAAGTTTGGGGCAACCCAAATATCGTCGGCAAGGTTGTCGGGTGACAAAGACCACTTGACAACCTCTTTTTTTCTCGGTAAAATAACTCTGTCAGGGTTCAAGGGACACTCATAAATACCTCTAAGATATTAGAGGTTATTTAATGATTGATTATGAGAATCCTTGGATATATGATGCAGCACCTTTCAAATCAGAAGACATAGGTGACTACTTTGGTTTTGTGTATCGTATCGAATCCATAAAGACTGGTAGATCTTACATTGGTAGAAAATACTTCTGGAGTTATAGGACTCCACCAGGTAAGAAAAGAAGAGTTAAACAAGAGTCAGACTGGAAGAACTACTATGGTTCATGTCCAGAATTAAAGGACGATATTAAAAAGTACGGTAAACTTCAATTTACCAGAGAGATTCTGTCGCTACATATTACAAAAGGTATGTGCAATTTTGAGGAAACAAAACAATTGTTTCTAAATAATGTACTATCAGAGTCTCTTATGGATGGAACCCCCAAGTATTATAATTCTAATATCCTGGGGAGGTACATGCGAAAGGACTACTTCAAGGGGGCTTGACAGGGCACCCGACCCATGCTATTCTATCTAAGTCAGTCAAGGAGGTCCAATTGGATTATTTCATGAGCGAATACCAAGACTTTATGGATAAAACTATTGAAGCATTGATTGATCGTCTTCACTCCCTGGCAAGTGAAGGTCGTCTTGGTGAGGCAAAAGAAGTTGCCGATCAAATTAAAGAACTGCAGCGTTCTGCTGCATGATTTTATGGGCATGTAGCATAATGGATAATGCATCAACCTTCTAAGTTGCCGATTGTAGGTTCGAGTCCTACCATGCCTGCCTTATTGAACTATTCATTATGAAAAAACCAACTGTTGTTATGGAGCGGTTTCCCTACCGCTATGTTCAAGTCGGAACACTAGATGTCAATGGGAAACCAGATTGTAGGATTCAAAAAATAGATTCCTATACAGGTCGATACAAAGACATGTATCTTTGCGACAATGAATCTCAACTTCTTCTTGCAATAGAAGATTTTGAGTACACTAAATGGTTGGACCCTGATCGGGTTCCCTGTTACATCAAAGGAGAAGATGACGATGAATGATCAAGTGAAGTATCAACTTGAACGAGCAGAAGATGCACTTCGACAAGCACTTAAATTTGGTGCTGAAAAAGAAGATCCTTATCTCCTCAGAAATATTACTGAAACTATTAATACAGTTACTAACTGGCGTACTGGTTTCAGATTTAACACTGCAAATTCTATTATGAATAATATTCCTTGTTCACATGTGGACTCTGGAGTTCGTGGAGGTATGGTAGAGGATCTAATTAATCTATCCTAAATAAAACACAGTCATGGAGAGACGTTAAAAACCCTGGTGGAGTCAATTGACCCATTTGCCTCGGGATGGCATAAAAAGCGCCCTGGTCGGGATGGTCTTAAGACCCTCGGGTTTCCAGTTTTCCCATAAGAACTGGTGGTGCGGATGGGATAACTCCCGCCTGGTTTCTTGTTTCCAGTCAAAGAACAAGTGGCGAGCCGAGCGCGAAGGGTTGACATCCTTCTTTCCCTCATATATAATGTGAGGGTCAACGCGGAGAGGTGTAACGGTTGCACCGAAGTCTCATAAACTTCAGGCAGTTGGTTCAATTCCAACCTCCGCTCCCAAATCCTCTGGTAGTCTATTGGTAAGGACAGGCAGACAATGCACTTGGAAACTAGGTTCGATTCCTAGGCAGAGGTAACAAAAGGGTACAACAAGGAACGTTGTATTAAACGAAGAGTCCCGTAGACCACATCGTAGATTATCGTAGGTGGATACTCTCGCCCAATAAGTCGTTGTGGCGGAATTGGTAGACGCGCTGGGTTTAGGTTCCAGTGGGGTAACTCGTGGAGGTTCAAGTCCTCTCAGCGACATTAGAGATCGACGGGTCTCTAAAGGATGTGACAGAATAACTTCTGTGGTCAAGCACGGAGTAATGTAAAGTAGGATAGGGGTGGTGCCCGCTGCAGGACCAGGAGACTGAGAGTTGCAGAACCCGATAAGACCTAGGGATCCGAAAGTTCTAGAGAGTACTGGTTGTCAGTGAGACCCTCTAGTTGTGAGTATGACAGAATCTCACCATCCACATTGGGGTATAGTTCAGTTGGTAGAACGGGCGGCTGTTAACCGCTATGTCGTAGGTTCGAGTCCTACTACCCCAGTTGGTATTCGTAATGATACCAAACTAACACCCCCTATGCCTCTCAACGATGCACAAACCTGGGGGTCACTGCGGAATTAGTTCAGTGGTAGAACGCTATCCTTCCAAGTTAGATGTCAGGGGTTCGAGTCCCCTATTCCGCTCTGTATCTTGATTTATTATTATGTCTCTAATTTCTCAGAAAGATCGTGAAAACGTTATTGAAGCAATTGATTTTTATCTGTTCAGTAAAGGAATAGACTTTACCGAACAGAAGCGAGCAGAATTCAATGCACTTCTTAACTGGATCAAACTAGAACATACTAAACATGAAAATTAATCTTTGGTATTGTGAAACGATGCAACAGTGGAGGTGGACTCTTATAGATGATCACCGTCCTGTTATCAAACAAGAATCAGGTCAAAGACCTGATCTTCGTGATGCTATGAATGATATTGCCAACACAGTAGAATATATGCTGGGGGCATAGCTTAATGGTCAGAGCGACCTGCTTATAACGGGTTAGTCTGGGTTCAACTCCCAGTGTCCCTATTACACATGAGGTTATTATGGGTTACGAAACACTTACAGAATTCGAAAGAGCACTTGCTAGATTTGGTGACAAGGTTGGTCTTATTGCTGGTCTAGAAATCGGTAACAAGATTTCCCCAGAAGAAGCATACCAACAAATCAAATCTCTTTACAAAGAACTTAAGAAACTTCGTAAAGTAGAAAAAGATATTTGGGAAGAAACTGGAGACGGTGTATGACTTTTTCTCAAGGATTAGCAAACGAAGGTGATGATCCTGGATTTGAGATCATTCACCTTTCTTTTCGTAAAAGACTATCTGAAAGTCTCTATGGTGGTCCAGTAAACTATTACATTGGTAACATCGTCTTCCGTCTAACAGAAGAACATGCAATCAACCGCATGAAGTATTACATGGAAGAGAATGAAGAACTTCGTGTAGCACCAGACCTAGAGATGATGGAAAAGTATTACGATAATCTTCACTTCGTCTTTGATGATGAAGAGGAACATGAAGTAGATGGTGAAGTGGAGAAGTATAGACCACTTCACATTCGCAACAAGCATGGTATCAAGGATGAAGATGTATTCATCCGTGCTCACCGTCGCAATATGGCACCGCTCCATGACTTCATTCAATACCACGAAAAGTTTGATTGTTACCAAATGCGAGAATACTTCCAAGACACCCCAGTGGTGCGTGGTATAATTCAGTATCTACAAGACATGAAAGATGGTAAAGAAAATCCTAGTCGCACTGTTTACTCGGAACAGTTTATCAACACCCTCGAAAACCTCTGTTGGTGGTGGGACTAGACAGTGTGCCAGGTGTCACACCGAGAAACCCCTTGACAGTGACCACTACCAAGTGGTAAAGTGTTTTCGTAGTGGGTTCTCCTACTACTGTAATGAATGTTCTAAACCTAAACCAAGAGATTAATTATGATTCGTGTAAAAGTTGAATTGGAACCATTTGGTATGACTATCGGTGGTAAACAACTTGCTGAGATTCGTATTTGGAATTCTACTGGTAAAGGTCTTACATCAAAACATAATTATGAGTATGAATTGTATGAACCTTCTCCTCTGACTGGTTCTCCAGTCATGAAGCGAGGTAGTATCTCTGGATACGATCGCCACCAACCAGTCATCAATCTGGTTCGAGAAGTCTTGACAAATCTTGATTGACTGCTATATACTGTAGTCTGTTAAAAAACTTAACATGACTACGACGACTAATGAATTTGGCCAACAAAACATGTTTGCCAAAGAACCACAAATGTATATTGATTCGGAGGTACAAACTCAAATGGATAACGGTGTTTACGAAACTCACAATGAAAAGGCAGAGCGTCTTAATGGTCGCCTTGCTATGATTGGATTTATTGCTGCTATTGGTGCTTATGCTCTAACTGGTCAAATTATCCCTGGTATTTGGTGATCTATGATTGACATCATTCCTGACGTTAACTTTGTTCTCCGTGAGGACGGTGAGTTTGTCACAAAGAACTCCAGCGTACTTTTCTCAAATAAAAAAGTAATCGTCCTTTCACTTCCTGGTGCATTTACTCCTACTTGTAGTACTAAACAACTTCCAGCTTTCGAAGATCGTTACGATGAGTTTAATAAGTATGGTGTAGATGACATCTATTGTATTAGCGTCAATGATGCTTTTGTCATGAATGCATGGGCAAAGGATCTTGATGTTCGTAAAGTCAAACTGATTGCAGATGGTAACGGTGACTTTACTGATGGTATGGGAATGCTGGTTGACAAATCTAATCTTGGATTTGGAATGAGATCTTGGAGATACTCTGCTCTGATTGATAATCAGAATGTTGTCAAGATCTTTGAAGAACCAAATAAACGAGACAATGCTGGAGATGATCCTTATGAAGTTTCTGATCCACAAACAATGCTCAATTATCTTTCTTCATTGACTGGCATCGCTTGAACTTAGGAGTCTCAAAGGAGACTCCTTTTTCTTTCTCGAACCCCTTGACACGGTTGGGCGTTCATGCTATTATAAATAAATGTTAAGGAATGAACACATTCCTTAACAATACATTCCCCCAATTACTCGGAGTATTATCTATGACTGCTACTATCGCACAACGCGGTGGAAGTAACACTTGGGAACAGTTCTGTGAGTGGGTAACTTCAACCAATAACCGCCTCTATGTCGGTTGGTTTGGAACTCTTATGATTCCTACCCTTCTCGCTGCTACTATCTGTTTCATTGTTGCTTTCATTGCTGCACCACCTGTCGATATCGACGGTATCCGTGAACCTGTTGCTGGTTCACTCATGTACGGAAACAACATCATCTCTGGTGCTGTTGTTCCTTCATCCAATGCTATTGGACTTCACTTCTATCCCATCTGGGAAGCAAACTCACTCGATGAGTGGCTATATAATGGTGGACCATTCCAACTGGTCGTCTTCCATTTCCTGATTGGTATCTATGCTTACATGGGTCGTGAATGGGAACTTTCTTACCGTCTTGGTATGCGTCCCTGGATTTGCGTTGCTTACTCTGCTCCTGTTGCTGCTGCTACTGCGGTGTTCCTTGTTTATCCTTTCGGTCAAGGTTCCTTCTCTGATGGAATGCCTCTGGGAATCTCAGGAACGTTCAACTACATGCTCGTCTTCCAAGCAGAACATAATATTCTCATGCATCCGTTCCATATGCTTGGGGTTGCTGGGGTATTTGGTGGTTCTCTGTTTAGTGCTATGCACGGAAGTCTGGTTACGAGTAGTCTCGTTCGTGAAACCACTGAAGTAGAGTCACAAAACTATGGTTACAAGTTTGGTCAAGAAGAAGAGACTTACAATATTGTTGCTGCTCATGGTTATTTCGGTCGTCTGATCTTCCAATATGCTTCGTTCAACAACTCTCGTTCGCTACACTTTTTCCTTGCTGCTTGGCCTGTTGTCGGTATCTGGTTTGCTGCCCTTGGTGTTTCAACAATGGCATTCAACCTCAACGGTTTCAACTTCAACCAGTCGCTAGTTGATTCTCAGAATCGTGTGATTAACACTTGGGCAGATATTCTGAACCGTGCTAATCTTGGTTTTGAAGTGATGCATGAACGTAATGCTCACAACTTCCCTCTCGATCTTGCTGCTGCTGAGATGACCCCTGTGGCACTCACTGCTCCTGCAATCGGTTGATAAAAACTCAATAGTTTTCAAGACTCCCTTCGGGGGGTCTTTTTTTGTATCTAAATAAAATAAAACCTTTCGTATGTAATGACAATCTATTTTCCTAATGGGTTGTATGGTCCTATTTGTGACATTATTCCTGAACCTACACCAGAACTTGTTATAAGGGAAGTTGTAGTAGAGTCTCCAGTTGAGGATACTACTACAACTGTTTCTAAGCCTCCTTCACTAAAGAAAGCATCTCTATGTAAGTCCGTCTCAGTTCTGCAAAAGTATACTCCAAATGGTCCATATGGTCCTATTTGCGATCTTGCAACTGGTGATGGTACTGGAATAATTGATACTGGAAAGTACTATGATTGTCCAGAAGATCCAGTTACGGATCTTCCTGCTACTGTTGCAATTGAAGCACCACCGTCAGCACTATTAAATGTTGTTGGAGATCCAGGTCTAATTGGAGAACTAGAGTGTATTGACATTGATGAGAATACTAGGATCTGTTATGACCCTAGAATTATGAGTGAATGTTCTGCTGAAGACTATGATGATATTCTCGATGACCCTTCACTTGTTGCTGAAAGGTGTGGTGGATTACAACCAGTAAACACAAAAATCAAAACACTTCCTGTTGAAGTAGAACCAATGTTGATTTGTGGTGCTATTCAAAGATATAGTGCCCATGGAATCTACGAACATACAACTCCTTCTGGTATTAACAGTATGGATGTTATTATGATTGGTGCTGGTGGCGGAGCAGGTGGTGGAGATCGAGGTGATGGTCCTACTGCAGGAGCAAATAATTCTGGTGGAACTGGTTCATTACTTAGATTTAATATCTCCTTAGATCCATCAATAACCAATACTATTGTTGCAGTTGTTGGTGAAGGTGGTCGTCCAGGTATTCATAGTAGTAATGAACAAAAGAAATTACTTAAGTCTTTTAATGGTGGATCTCCAGGTGGAACTCCAGGTCAGATTGGTAAATCTGGAGGTGGTGGAGGTGGAGGTGGATCCTCTGAACTTTATTTAAATGGTCAACTTATTGCTTCTGTCGGTGGAGGTGGAGGTGGAGGAGGCCAAGGTTGTCTATCGTTTCTTGAAACAGGAGCAAATAATCATAAGAATGTTTTGTGTTATGCAACTGGAGGTCATGGTGGATTAGACGATTATCAAACTGGTATCGCTGGAAAGGTGCATGTTGGTGTTGGTAACTGGGGAGGTAATGGTGGAGGTGATGATCCAACCTCAGGAAAGTTTGGTGGAGGTGCAGGGGGTCGCCACGAAACTGGACAATATAAAAATGCTGCTACCATCGCCACAAAGGGCGGAGGCAGCGGCCATGGGGTCTCCTTCGATGGGTACCACCTATCCAATGGAGTCAGCAGCAGTACCGCTAATGGCGCTGCTGGGGGCGCTTACGGGGGCGGTGGAGGCGGTTGTGCCCCTGGGGGTACTGGAGGTGCTGGCGGTGCTGGCGGAGTAAGAATCAAATACAATTCAAGTACACTGACATATTCAACTCCAGGTACATATACATGGACTGTTCCTGGTGGTGTTACTACTCTTAGTGAGATTGTTTGTATTGGTGGAGGTGCATCTGGTGCTAAAGATTCCAGTGGAGATGATCATGGATCTGGTGGTGGAGGAGGCGGATATGCTTGGGTATCCGATGTACCAGTAACTCCTGGTGCAACTCTTACTATTGTTGTTGGTGCTGGTGGTGCAACCAGAACATCTCAAGGATCGAATGATGGTGGAGATTCATACGTCAAGAGTAGTAATGCAAATGATGGATGTGATCCTGCTCCTTGGGGAAATTGGCAGAATAATCTCTACAGTGGAGATAATGTTTCGAAGACAGATATTATTTCAAATCAATCATACGGATTTATTAGAGATCAAATCCCTTTATTTGCAAATCCACCACTATATTCTGTAACTAAATATCATCCCTCTTGGAGTGACTGGTTATCAGAAAGAGCAGTGTGGGTAAATGATCACGATCCAATCCAAGGTCAGTATCAAGATATTAGAATTAATCTGCAGTTATCTTCAACTGGTACTCATACAATTAAAGTTCTATGTGATAACTCAGTTGGAATCTATAGAGCAGCATGGTATGATCCAGGTCAAACAACCTATGTTGACGGATCTAGATTCTATAATGGAGAACCAGATAGAAATCCTGGATTAAATCCATCATCGGGATTTCCATCATCTCTTCCTGCTGATGTGACAGGAGCATCTGCATGGACACTGATTGGAACATGCTCTGACTTTAGAAGTGCAACACCAAACATAATCACATTCTCAAATTCTTCCGCTGGTAGATACGTATTTCGATTTCTTGTCTATAATGGAGAACATGGAGATAATTGGAAAGACAATCCAGCAGGACTTGGACTGGAATTGTATAGTCCTTCTATGGACAAAATCTGGTCAACTGATATGTACTGTGGTAGATATGGAAGTGATCATAGAATTGGTGATGGACCTGGCGGCGGTGGAGGTGGAGGACGTAGAGGAAGATCTGGTCTTACTGCATACGATTTGAAGTACGGTTCTGCATCTTGTCAGAATGGAGACTCAACTGCTTTTGGTGGTTCTGCAGGAAAGACATTCTTGATTGATCATCCAGCAGTTACTGTTGAACATTTCTATCAGGCTCCTGGTGGATTTGTTGCTGGTTATCAACGTCCTGGTACGAATGATGCATCGTATCGTCATGGTGGCGGAGGATTTGGTGGATCCAGACCAACTAATTTTAGTATTATATTTAATGGTAATGAATATCCTCTTTATAACTCTTCTGGTTCAAGTTACGATGTAACTATTCCAGGAATGGGACAGGGAGTTTGGACAGATGAAATGAGTGGAGTGGAATTTCCTTTCCATTATTTTTGGGGATCTACAGATTCTAATCCAACAAATGATCCAGATCTTCAGAGATTGAGATATGGTGCATATGAAGGTGCTGATAATAACAATATCAATCGTGATGGTTTATACAAACCAAAATCTTTAGAACTTGCACTGTGGTGGAATCCAGTTAAGATTGGTAGTAACTGGTCAACTAAAATCAGATTGAGAGGAATACCTAAGTGGGGTCTTGGAGCAGGATGGGCAGTTAATGATACTGTCACAGGATCGTTCCCACCCCTGGCAAGCGAGGGTACTCAACCATGGTTTGACATGGTTTCTTCTGGTTGGGGAACCACAAGGTACTTGACGGTCTACGGAAAACCTGCTAATATTCTTGGACAGTATTTCACTTTTCAAATCAAAGTCACTGAGGTGAAGAATTATATTCCTCCTACTAAAGGTGATGATGGTCAAATCCGTTATAGATATGGTTATAGTCTTCCAGCAAATAAACCTGGTGGAGAAACCTATTATGAGGATAAGTTAGACAATACTGGTACCTAATTTGGAGAAAACTATGGATCTGCCTGAAATTAAATTTGAAGATCTTCCCCAGGAAATGCAAGATCGCATTCCAGAAGGTGATATTGAAGTTGAAAGTCTTGTTCCTCAAGATGAATATACTCCAAATGAAGATCTTAGTAGCAGTTCTTACACAACCAGAAAGATCTATAAGACTCTTGAGGAACTAAAATCTCTTCAAAAGATTCACTCTACTGAAGGTACGAAGCAAGAAAAGTGGAAGAAGACTAAAAAAGTTGCTAGATATTATAAGTCTTCGCTGTTCGAAATCAAAACCCTTGACAAGATGAGCGAGATGAGTTAATATATAGTATAAGAGGAGGGGCAATCCGATTGGCGACGGAACCTGTCTTGAAAACAGTTGAGTGTAAAAGCCTTGGGGGTTCGACTCCCCCTCCCTCCGCCACGGAATGTAGCTCAGTTTGGTAGAGCACTCGCTTTGGGAGCGAGATGTCGCAGGTTCGAATCCTGTCATTCCGACTTAGGTACTTTAATGTATGGAACCTGAAGAGCAAGTATCAGAAACTGTTGAGTTGATTCAAGATTCCTTCAATGACATCATTAAGGTACTTGATGAGTTCATTGATGACGATGAACTTAAGAAACAAACTTTCAAAGAAATGCAAGATAACTTTAATCAAATGATAGGGGGAATCTCATGAAACTTGCTGTTTACACTAAACCTGGATGTCCTTATTGCGATAAGATCAAACAGGTTTTTACTGCTAAGGGATGGAACTATGCTGAGTATGTTCTAGATCGTGATTTTAATCGTAATCAATTCTATTCTCAGTTTGGTGAAGGTGCAACTTTCCCTAGAGTTATTTCTGATGATCTTCTTTTGGGTGGATGCACTGAGTCTATCAATTACTTTAGAAGCAAAGGACTCCTTTGATACTAAATAGTTTTGAGTTTAGTTAGGAGGTTGGGATCCTTAATTATCGCAAACATTAGCAGGAGGACCCCATGCTTGAACATATAGAGTTCATATACATTGCATTCTTTTTAACGATCGGAACATTCATCCTTGGTTTTATGGCCGGATGGTTTACAAATAATATTTTTGATGCTTGGTATCAAAACGCTGGTTATGCAAAGTCCATCACTCATCCTGAGATGCTGGACGATGAAGGTCAGATTCTACGAGACGAACTGATCTACTTGACATTCCGCGACGACGATGATATGCTTGATGAGGAAGATGAATAACTGACATGATCCTTATCGACATGAACCAAGTGATGATTTCTAATCTGATGGTTCAGATTCAATTATCTAATGAACTTGATAAGGGACTGGTTCGCCATATGGTCCTCAACTCTCTTCGGATGTATAATCAGAAGTTTGGTGAGGAGTATGGAGAACTGGTCCTTTGTTATGACTCCAAGCGTTATTGGAGGCGAGAATTCTTTCCTTTCTACAAGGGAACCCGAAAGAAAGATCGAGAGAAGTCCAGTTTTAACTGGGGATCTATCTTCGAGATTCTAAACGAAATCCGAGATGAGATTCGTGAATACATGCCATACAAAGTTATGGAAGTTGAAGGTGCAGAAGCAGACGACATTATTTCTGTACTTACCAAGTATCAGGCAATGATAAACATTAGGTTGCAGAAGGATATGCAACCAATCACAAAGGTACTAATCCTTTCTGGAGATAAAGACTTTATTCAACTACAGAAGTATCCTTGGTTGAAGCAATATAATCCAGTGATGAAGAAATTTGTTACTGGAATGGATCCTAAGAAGTATATTCTTGAGCATGTTCTCAAAGGAGATAAGTCTGATGGAATCCCTAACTATCTTTCTCCAGATAATACATTTGTTGAGGGTAAGCGTCAAAGGCCTTTAACTAAGAAGAACCTTGATAGGATTATCAACCTGTCTCCAGAACAATTCTGCAATGAGGAGCAACTAGAGAACTACAAGAGGAATCTTACTCTTATTGATTTCTCCTATATACCTGTAGAGGTCGAAGAGAAAATTCTAGAATCTTATGATTCCGTGACCCATCCCCCACGAAATAAGATGTATAATTATTTTGTGAAACAACAACTTATTAATTTACTTGACAAGATTGGAGAATTTTAAGATGTCAATGAATACCAGCAATCGTCTTTTGATTTCTGAGGTACTGCAAAAAGTATCCAACGCAAAGACTAAAGCAGAGAAGGTGAAACTTCTGCAAGAGTACAACTCACAAGCACTTCGTAGTATCCTTATCTGGAACTATGATGACAGTGTGATTTCACTTCTACCTGAAGGTGAGGTTCCTTACCGTCCGAATGAAGCACCTGCAGGTACTGAGCACACTATCCTTGAGCAAGAGTATAGGAAACTCTTTAATTACATCAAGGGTGGTAACAATGAACTCAAGCAAATGCAGCGAGAGAGCATGTTTGTTCGACTCCTAGAAGGTCTTCATTCATCTGAAGCAGAACTACTTGTTCTTGTGAAGGATGGGAATTTACAGCAAAAGTATCGCATCACTAAAGCAGTTGTAGAAGAGGCATTTCCTCAGATTAAGTGGGGAGGCCGTAGTTGATGAGAATTCTCCATCATAATTGTGATCCTTCTGTGGCAGATGATCGAAGTCTGCCCTATACTGCATACTTAGTGACTTATAAAATTGATGGAGCAATTGCTTACGACTTAGTTATTGCTAACAAGAAAATAGAAATCTTCGATCATTATTGGGATAGGTATCGTGAAGATTTCGTCACCTTCAAGCAATCGGAAGGTAGAGTAAACCCCAAACTGTGGGGACCACCCAAGAAAGAGGAAAAGAAAAAGAAATGAAGTTTAGTTTCGGAAATAAAAAACCAGACATTAAGCAGTATGCTATTGTTGGAATCATTTTGACATCCATCATTACAGCACTGTCTCAATGTACTGGTATTTCCGAACTTAAACTTTGGGATCTTCTGGATGAGATTCAACGAAAACATTTCCCTGGCACAATCATCAATGAATTTGTAATTAAGGATCCTGAGAAATTAGAAAGAAGGATCAAACGTGATGTTGACAAAGCCATTGATGATTACTGGGAAACTATCGGAGAGAAACCAGCAGAAGTTCTACCACCAATCTATTCTGAGAAAGCACCTGATGGATCTAAAGCACAAGAACTACTAGGTGGAGAAATGAGATTGTGTGCTCCATGGGTTCCTGATTGTCCTAAAGAAAATGAAAAATCAATTGAAACAACCGAATAAAACTACAATCTACCTAGATCATAGGGCGATTGAACAACAAACAGAAGAAGAACTTCAAGAGCAAGAAGCAGAAGAACTCGCACAAAGAGGTATGCGAATACTTGGTAAATCTATGATGTTCTTCGCTGTCTATCCACTGATCTTCATGATCTCCTTCAACGTGTCCTTGACAAAGATGTTCAACTTTGCTAACATAGGTTACGTTGAATCCCTAGGGATTGTATTCATGGCAAGAATTTTGAGAGGTAAAAATGACTAAAGCGTGTCTTGTATCTGTGACTCCTGATGCTGAGAAGACAATGGCATACATCGCACGGGTGAGTAATCCTGCGAATCAAGAGAATCCTAACTTTGCTAAACTTCTAAAGTATTGCATTGATCACCAACACTGGTCTGTGTTTGAGCAATCAACCATGACCCTAGAGATCGAAACAACTCTAGATATCGCAACTCAAATCTTGCGTCATAGGAGTTTCTGCTACCAACAGTTTTCACAACGCTATGCAGATGCTTCTCTTCTAGGAGAAGAACTTCCTGTTCCCGAACTTCGTAAACAGGATACAAAGAATCGTCAGAACTCCACTGATGATCTTGACCCAGAACTAAAGAGAAGTTTTGAGCGTCGTATCAAGCATTTGTTCGCAGATATTATGGATCTGTATGATGATATGCTTACTGCTGGAGTTGCAAAGGAATGTGCTCGCAAAGTGCTTCCTCAGAATACACCTACAAAAATTTACATGACTGGCTCGTGCCGTTCGTGGATTCATTACATCGGTCTTCGTGAGAAGAATGGTACTCAGAAAGAGCATATGCAAGTTGCAGAAGCAGCAAAGAAGATCTTCATTTGTCAGTTCCCAAATGTATCTGAAGCACTTGGGTGGTGTGATGGCAAATGTGATTGTGATGAAACCGTTCAACCCTGTATTAGGATCGATTAATGAATAATCAAGAAGTAATTGAAATCGCAAAAGAATGTGGACTGATCTACAACAATAATCATGACATTCTAGATTTCTACCAGAAGATCCGTAAGGAACTTAAGAAAGAATTTTTAAACAAATCTGAAATTGCTACTACTAAATAAAGGAGGTGCTTTATGCCAACGTATCCTGTGATTAATTCTAAAACAGGTGAGACAAAAGAACTTTATATGTCAATGGTGGAATACGATCAGTGGCGAAAAGATAATCCCGAATGGGATAAGGATTGGTCTGCAGGGTGCGGTGGATCTATGTATGGAGCACCTAAAAGTTCGGATGGATTCAAAGAAGTAATGTCTAAAGTGCAAGAAGCACATCCGAGAGCAAACCTATCACGATTTACCTGATATGCCAGTCAAAAAGAGAAACAACAACTCTGTCGTTCCCGCTGGAATGAGTGTCAAACAAATGAGACGCAAAAAACCAATTAATAGCGAACATCTTCTTAACATTGAACCTTTAACTGATTCTCAGAAAAAAGTATTTGATGCTTGGGCAGATGACAAACATATGATCCTTCATGGGTGTGCTGGTACTGGTAAAACATTTATTAGCCTTTACCTTGCATTAAGAGAAGTTCTTAATCCCAACACACCATACGACAAAATCTATGTTGTTCGTTCTCTTGTTCCTACTAGAGAAATTGGTTTCCTTCCTGGTGATCACGAAGACAAATCAGCACTTTACCAAATTCCATACAAGAACATGGTAAAGTATATGTTTGAGATGCCTGACGACAATGCCTTTGAGATGCTATATAATAATCTAAGGGCTCAGGAAACTATTTCATTTTGGAGCACTTCCTATATTCGTGGTGTTACCCTTGATAATTGCATCATCGTTGTTGATGAATTTGCAAACCTCAACTTCCACGAACTTGATTCCATGATTACTCGCGTGGGTCAAGATGCTAAAATCATCTTCTCTGGAGACATTACTCAGTCTGATCTTGTTAAGCAGAATGAAAAGAATGGAGTCCTAGACTTCATGAAGATTCTTGAAACCATGGATGAGTTTCGTTGTATTGAATTCGGTGTTGAAGATATTGTCCGTTCTGGACTTGTCCGTAGTTACATTATTAGTAAATTGAATCTAGGTTTCTGATGTTTAATTTTGTTACCCTTCCAGTTCAACTTGATGAATTGGAGTCCATTGAAAAAGATGGAATGCGATTCTATCCCACACCATCGGGAAAGCAATATCCATCTATCACTACAGTGACTTCATTCAAGAAAGCAGCATTCTTTAAGGAATGGCGTCGTAAAGTTGGAGAAGAGGTAGCAGACAGAAAGACTGCTAGAGCAACAGGAAGAGGAACTGCTTTTCATAGTATCGTTGAGTCTTATCTAAAGAATCAGTCTCTCGAAGAGCATAAAAGCAAACCTCTTCCTTATACACTATTCCAAGTTGCAAAACCAATCCTCAATAGAATCAATAACATTCATGTTCTAGAGGGTGCTTTATACTCTGACTATCTCGGCGTCGCTGGTCGAGTTGATTGTATCGCTGAGTTTGATGGCGAACTCGCTGTAATTGACTTTAAGACTTCTGATAAGGAAAAGAAAGAAGAGTGGATTGAAAACTATTTTGTTCAAGAAACTGCATATGCAGTTATGTTCTATGAAAGAACTGGACTGCAGGTTAAAAAGATTGTAACTATTATCGCTACAGAAGAAGGCGAATGCCAAGTGATTGTGAAAGACAATCTAGATTATTATTTTACATTATTGAAGGAGTACATTGATGCTTTTAATGCTGGAAGAAAGAATGCAAATTAACGATTCTGCTGAAGATAAGTTCTTAACATCCACCAAGTTTTCTGAAGACATCGAACGAATTGTCAAGGAATCTGGTGGTCTGGTGAACTATATCGAAGCAATCGTTACCTATTGCGAAGAAAATGAAATTGAATTGGAAACAGTATCCAAATTAATTTCTAAGCCACTTAAGGAGAAACTTAAGTATCAGGCACAGAATCTTAACTACATGAAGAAAACGTCGAGGGGAATCTTACCGCTATGACTGGATTTGAAGTTTATCAAATGTATCTTGCATTGAAACTTCACTTCACTAAAGATGACTACGACTACTTCAGGTTTAACGGAAAAACTAGAGCAAGTGAGGAGTCATTCAACAAAAGGAATGACTCCTATTTTTTTAAGAAGTTGGCATCTAAGTATGACCGTGATAGAATCCAGGAGTACTTCGTATCAAACTTTATAAGTGACAATAAAGGATACATCAAGGATATTATTAGACCAAGTGGAGAAACTATCTACTTCAACTGGAAAAAGAAACAAGATAGTTTCCTATATACTTTTAGGGAAGAAGTACACACACTCTTAGACAATATTGAGTTTCCCTATGAACAAAACTTTGATAATCTTTTCGTATGTAAAAGAGGAAATCATCCCATCATTCTTACTTCTTATTTGAGGAAAGAGATTAGTTTAGAGACTTTGATTATTTTTGAGACATGTTTGGGATATGTTAAAAGATTAGATAAAACGTTAACAGATCCAGTTTGGAACCAAGTGAAAACTCAAGTAATTAAGTATGCTCCCTTTCTACAGATTGATTGTAAGAAGTATAAATCAATCATTCTAAAAACGATAAAAGAAAAAGTATGAGTTTTTTCAATTCTGAGATGGTTCAGGATCATCTACAATCTATCTACGACACATACATGGAGTTGTATGATAAGTCTGAAGAATTAGCAACAATGCCAAAGGAAGAAGCATTAAAACACATTGGCAAAACAAAAGAGCTAGTTGAAAAACAGAAGATCTTTTACACAAGACTTCAACTATCATCTTCTATTGATGAAGATGCTGCAGATATGAAACACAGGATAGATCTTATATCCAACATGTTTGGGTATAACAATCTAATTGACTCCCTCTCCTCCATGGAGAAGTACCTGGATCGGGTCGCGGCGGACCTTGACAAGACCGCCTAAATAGTCTATGATATGATGGTTCGGGTGAGGGGGATGCCCCCAGCAATCCAAACAAATACAACTAATACGGAGAAATACATGTCTTTTGCAAGTCTTAAGAAGCAGTCTGGTTCTGTTTTCGAGAAACTGACTAAGGAAGTCGAAAAGATTTCCAATCCAGAAAGCGGCAGTGGTGCCGATGAGCGACTCTGGAAACCCGAGATGGATAAGTCGGGTAATGGTTATGCTGTAATTCGATTCCTTCCTGCTCCCGAGGGTGAAGATCTTCCTTGGGCAAAGATTTGGAGTCATGCCTTCCAAGGTCCTGGTGGTTGGTATATTGAGAATAGTCTGACTACTCTGAATAAGAAAGATCCTGTTGGTGAGATGAACCGCCAACTGTGGAACAGTGGTAGTGATGCTGATAAGGAAATCGCACGTAAACAGAAGCGTAAACTGTCGTACTATGCTAACATCTATGTTGTGGAAGACCCAGCACATCCTGAAAACGAGGGTAAAGTCTTCCTTTATAAGTTCGGTAAAAAGATCTTCGACAAGATCATGGCCGCAATGCAACCCGAGTTCAAAGACGAAACTCCCATCAACCCCTTCGACTTCTGGGAAGGAGCAAACTTCAAACTGAAGATTCGTAAGGTTGATGGTTACTGGAACTACGACAAGTCTGAGTTTGCTCGCCCTGGTACTCTTGAAGACTTCAGTGATGAGCAACTTGAGGCGATTTGGAAGAAAGAGTATTCTCTGACCGACTTTACTGATCCTAAGAACTTCAAAACCTTTGAGGAACTTGAGGCACGTCTGAATGCTGTTCTGAACACCAAAGCACCTAGTCGTCGTGTTGATCAGGAAACTGAAGAGGAAGAGATTATCTCTCGTCCTTCTGCACCTTCTAGTTGGAGTGAAGAGGTTAGTTCTTTCCGTTCTACCGTGAGTGCTCCTGCACCTGCACCTTCGCTTCCTAGTTTCGGTAATGATGAAGATGATGATCTGAGTTACTTTGCCCGTCTGGCAGAAGAAGACTGATAAAACGAAAGGGGGTCGAAAGACCCCCTTTTTTATTGCTCGAAAATTCTAACTGCGTAGATCTCATCATCGTCTCCAGATTTCTTCTCTGTGTATGATAGACGATCTTCACTTTCTGGATACTGTAGAAGTTCTCTCATTTGTCTATCAAACTCGTCAATGTATACTGGATTCAGTAGATAGATCAGTCTCTTGTTCTCATTCAATTCATATTCATATTCGTAATGAGAGATAGGTCTTACTAAACTGTCACCGCCAATTATTACACCATCTGGTCTTTTGTATGTGTAGTTCTGGTTTACGATGATGCCAGGTTGTACAATCACCATATTCTCAAAGATGACTTCTTTTGTTACCCAATGCTTAGTCTCATTACTTCTAGTACCATACTTCCTTTGCATCATATCTTCAAACTCTCTTTGAGAGAGTGGCCACTCTGAGTAGATATTCGTGATGTCATTTGTTAGTAGGATGATCCACTCATAGTCTGGAGTCTTGTAGATTCTTTGCGATACCTGATAGGGTTTTTCATCTCCAGGGATTGTATACTTTTCGAAGATGGTGTCTCTCTTCATGGATAGAAACACACCTTTCACTCTTCTGAAAATATTTTTGATCGTAACATACTCTTGTTGAGATGTTTCCATACCTGGAACACCAACACGAATGTTTGGAACGTTTGAGAAATAGTTTGCCATTTTTAGTAACCCTGATTTGCGTCTTCTGCTGTAACGTATGCAGTCTCTTTAAATGCCAAATCTAGTTGAACTGCAGGTACCTTTCCTTGTGTCGTTGATACATACTGGTTATCTGGAGTGTAACTTACATTCATTGACTCTAGAATTGAGTCTTTAAATTTGTAGATGCTATCTCCTAACTCATAACCTTGAGTATATCCACCAGCATTGTAGTTTACTCTCACAATTGAGATTCTGAATCTATTTGGGACTGTTAAGTATCTAGCGCCAGTGCCAGTTCCAAATGGTGTTTCTCCTGCTGCTTGTGCGTTTGTAGTTCCACCAGAAGGAGTTGTTGACGTAGAAGTTGCAGTCTGTCCTGGATTTTGTCCTGGTTGAATTGAGTTATTATCAAAACTTGGAAGCATGTTTACTTTGAAGAACTTGATGATATCAATAATATCATTTGCTTCCTTCTCGTTTCTTGCTACTAACTTCCATGAAAATGGGTGTGATCTAAATGATACTCCTTGGAAGATCATTTCTTCAAATGGGTTGAAGATCTTTCCTTGAGATACTGCAGATAGAGCACTACCATTTCCTTGATATGCAACTCCAACGGTTTTGGATAGTCCACTTAAACCAGTAGAAATTGTATTGAATAGTGCTTCTGGTGCAGCATCACTTGCGGCTGCTTGGATTTCCGAAACAATTTGAGTACCTGAAGTGCCTAGACCCTTTGTTGCCATTACACCAGCAACTCCCATTGCTACTGGGTTGTAACTTACACCGTAACTTGCTGCTAGTTGTTGAGGCATGTATAGGTATACAGTATCCCTTAGTTGAAACTGATCTTTAATACCAGTGCTATTTACTGCACCTAGATTACTTAAAACTGCTCCACTTTTGTAACTAATTGATATTGCTTGAATTTTTAAGAAGTCTATGTATTCTGTTGGCATAGCAGATCCACTACTCCACTCTGAACCTAATGCCATTAGACCTGCATCAGTATCTCCTACTAATGGTGGTGTTGATGGATAGTAGAATGTTTTGTATATTTGTGCCATTTATTTCAGACCTTGAGTTCGTGTTCGGTGAGTATGATAAATTTCCACATGTGGTCATTGCAAAATTCTTCAGCAGCTTTCCATTTTGCTTGATTCACTGCATATGTCATAACTTCGTTCAGATATCTTTTTGTCATCCTCTTTTGTGGAACTGGTCCATTCACTTGATATTGTGGTTTTACTTCCACCAAATACTTTTGTATTTTTCCAGATTTTTCTTTTACTTTAATGTAGAAGTCTGGAAAGTATCTGTGACGTTTATTGTCAACTGGTGATATGTAAGGAATGAATAATTCTTCACTACCCCATTCTAAAACCACGGCATTATTATCACAGTAATTCATAAACTTCAATTCCCAAGAAGACCTGTAAATTATATTTGTTGGATCTCCTTTGTATTTTGATGGATTCTTTGGCGTATAAACACCCTTTAGGATGTTTTTATTATACGGCATAAATAATAATAAGAGCATAAAACTATTTATAGGGACACAATGGCAAATGTAGCTGTTACAGGATTATCTGGAGCAAACAGCTTTCAAGGTTTTCTAAGCCTTGCTAGGAGAGAAGCACCATCGTATAACAACCTATATTGGGTTCGCTTTAGATCTAAACCAAAGGTTCTGGATAAGAGCGTGTGGTTTAATGACTTCTTCAACGATGGTAATACCTCTGGTCCTGGAACAGACAAGTCCCGACTACTCACTTATTATGCAACTGATGTTACTGTACCAAGCAGACAGTTAACTACTGGTGAAATCAAGAGTGTTGGTAGTATGTGGAGATACCCAACATCAACCACTTTCAGTGAAGTCAGTGTTCAGTTCATTGTTCCACGTACATACAAAACCAGAACATTCTTCGAAAGATGGATGAACTATACTGCTAATGATGCAAGTCAGAGAGTGTCCTGGTACGATGATGTTTGCACATCATACATTGACATCTTTAAGTATGAGAGAGGTGGTGCAAACCCATATGATCAGAATGCAGAACTTTCACTCACAAATCCATCTCAGAGAAACTTCACCACAAACAAGTGGAACAAGTGTGTTGGTGTATGGACAATGAAGAATGCTTTTCCATTCAATATCAGCAGTATGCAACTTCAGTCTGGTCCTGCAAACTATGCAACGATGGAAGTATCATTCTACTTTGAACGTTATAGATTCTATGTTCCAAACAATGATGGTATTGAGGAAGTTGCCGTGTCTCTAGGTAGTAAGGGAGTTGCTGCTTCTGCTGCAGCACAACAACAAGCAACTGCCGCTGGCCCAGGTCCACAAGGAGTTACACCCACTATTATTACTAGCACCAGCGGACAAAATAGGACTATTTAAACCATACTAAATAATTTTACTGATACCTATATTAAGGAGTAATTATGCCTTTACCTAAATTAGTGGTTCCTGAATATGAATTGGAATTACCTTCGTCAAAAGAAACTGTAAAGTATCGTCCATTTCTTGTGAAGGAAGAGAAACTTCTTCTTACTGCTATGCAACTTGGTGAAGAGAAAGATATGATCAGTGCAGTAAAGACTATCATCAAAAACTGTACTAACTTGAAGTCAAGAGTTGAAGAACTCTCCACGTTTGATATTGAATATGTGTTCTTGAAAATTCGTTCTAAGTCTATTGGTGAAGTCTCTAAAGTTATGGTGACTTGCCCCGATGATGAGGAAACTCAAGTGCAGGTAGAGATTGATCTTGAATCTGTGGAAGTTAAGTTCCCAGAGAATCATACAAACAAGATTGAACTGACTGATAATATTGGTATCATCATGAAGTATCCTTCTCTCGATACTTTTGTGAAACTCAACTTCACTGGTAGTGAAATTACTGTTGACAATATTTTTGATCTGTCTGTTACTTGTATGAGTCAGATCTATGAAGGTGATGAAATCTATGATGTTAAGACATACACAAAGAAAGAACTCATGGAGTTCCTTGAAAGTATGAAGAGCGATCAGTTCCAAAAACTTCAAGACTTCTTTGCCACTATGCCTAAACTGGAACATGAGATCGAAGTTGAAAATCCAAAGACGGGTGTTAAGAGTAAGATCACTCTAGAAGGTCTAGGAAGTTTTTTCGAATAGCCCTATTACACTCCAGTCTAGAGAATCATTTGGAAACTAATTTTGCTTTAATGCACTATCACAAATGGTCTTACTCTGATCTGGAGAACATGATACCTTGGGAGAAACAATTTTATGTTGATAAACTTCTCGGACATCTTAAGGAAGAAGAAGAGAAATATAAGAAACAACAACAGCAATCGCAAGGTAGGTCGAGTCTCTAATGATTTCAAGCACAATCAAACCATATAAGTTTGTTAATCCTAGTTCGATAACATCTGGGACTCGTCAAGGTGCTACAATAGTTTCGGGTGGAAAGACACTAACTGGAGAGTCCTTTGTTGGTGTCAAATCTGCCCGATCACTTTTACTATCTGTGAATAGAATTGGGGCATCAATAGAAACTTTAGGTAAAGTACAAAAGCAAATACTTACCATTATTCAGACGGATAATCAGTATCTTGCTGCTAATGCACAGTTTGATAGAAAGAAAGCGCAATACAAAAAAGATCAAGAGTCTGAAGAGAAGCAGGAAAGTCTAGGTAAATCATCTAGAGTCTCTTCATCTGTTGAGAAAGAAGGAAAGAAAGAAGTAAGTAAGAAACTTGGGTGGTTTGAGGAGTTCTTCAAACCATTCGAATCTATTGTGACATTTGCTGCCAGAGTAATTATTACTCAAGGTGTTCTAAAGTGGATTGCTGACCCCAAGAATGGAAAGAATATTCAGAACTTTGTTGATTCTGCGGCAAAGATTTTTGGATTCATCTATAACGTTGCTTATAAGTCTGTTGATAGTTTCCTCACAGGAGTATCATCAGTATTTGGAACTGGAGACAAGCAAGGGTTTGATAGGTTCAAGCAAGTATTAGGTGGACTTGGGCAGATTCTTGTTGGAATTGCAGGGTTCAAGGCCTTAGGTTATCTGCTAAATCCATTCTCCCTAATTGGAGATGTGCTAGATGGACTTGATGCTCTATCTGGCGATTCTGGTCCTGATATTGAAACTAAGGATAAAGGTAAAGGTGGAACTGGTAAAGGTGCTGGTAGAGGTCCAGTTCGTCAAGCGGGAAGAAATGCTAGAGCACTTGCAATAAAAGCAAGTAGAACTGCTTTAGGTAAAACTGTAGGAAGAGTGGTTGGTAGAATACCTATCATTGGTCCTCTACTTGACTTTGCAATTAGAACTCTTATCTTTAAGGAACCTGTTGCTAGATCTGCTGTTGCTGCTATCGGTGCTGGTATTGGTGCTGGTATTGGTGGTGCTGTCGGTAGTGCAATCCTACCTATTGCTGGTACTGCAGCAGGTGGTATTGTTGGTGGAATTATTGGTGATTGGTTATCAACAAAGTTGTATGATTGGATCGTACCAAACAAAACTCCAGCACTTGCTGAAGGTGGACTAGTAACAAAACCAACACAAGCACTTATTGGTGAAAAGGGACCAGAGGCAGTTATTCCACTGGATAAACTGTCTACTGCAATGTCTGGTGGTATTGCTGCGACTATGGTTTCATCTATCAATTCTTCTTTTGATAGAATGGGTCCAGCAGGACAACTTGCAAAGCAACTACTATCTGGTGACATCAATAAAGCAAAGCAGATGTTCAACCTTGGATCTATTACTCCTGCAGCAGGTGGTGATAGTATTTCTAAGTCTGTAATAAAATCCAAGAGTTATCTGGAAGGAAAAGAAACCAAAGAGACTCAAGCAGAGAGTAAACTCATTGGAGAAAAGAATCCATCATTCAATGTTGGTGCTACAAACAACTCTATGGATAATCTTAGAGGTGCTCTAGCAAACGTCTTAGGAGTATTTGCACTTCTCACTACGAAAGATTTGTCTGGTGGCGGTGGAGGTGGAGGTCTAAGTCCTACTGGTCCAGGTGGAACTGTAGGTGGTGGTGCTACTGGAGATTGGGCTCCACTACTTGATCTGATTGCATCTAAGGAGTCTGGTGGAAACTATGAGGCAATGTATCCAAGTACCACTCTAAAGGGTGCTACTAAGATGACTATTGCTGAGGTTGCAAGGAGAGCAACTGGTGCTGTTGGTAAGTATCAGCAACTTCCTGAGTACCTTGTAAGCAGAGCGAGAGCAGCAGGATTGAATCCAGATAAGGATCTGTTTAGTCCAGCAAACCAAGATCTTATTGTTTCTAAGGTAAACATTGAACGTAATCGTGGTGGTTCTAGATGGTTATCTGGACAAATGACTGATGAGAAGTTTATGGATGGTCTTGCCTATGAGTTTGCTTCATTACCAGATGCGTATGGAAGATTCAAGTACAAGGGTCAAAGCAGCAGCATGGATCCAAGTACAATCAGAAGCGCACTATCAAAAGTTAAAGAGACTAGCAGTGTCAAGAAAGCGCAGGGTGGATCTGTTGCACCTCCTGGTATTGGAAAGAATGTAAATCAGATCGTACAAGGTGCAAAACCACCAGAAAACAAGGGTAGACTTGATAGACTGAAGGGTGAAGCAATCGGTGGTATTGTTAAATTTGCTAATGGTGGTAAATTTGAGAATGGTAAACTACCAAGTTCTGCTCTAGAAGATATTGGAAGAGGGCACAGATTAAGAAGGGGTGATGTTGCAGCATCGTTCAAAGCAATGGCAGCTGCCGCTAAGAAAGATGGAGTTGATCTAGTCGGTGATATTTCCGATTCCTATCGTGATTATGCTGGTCAGGTTTATGTGTTTGGTAAGATGCCAAAGGGAATGGCAGCAAAACCAGGAACCTCTAAGCATGGATGGGGACTTGCTCTCGATATTGGAACCTCAAAGTCACAGAACTGGATCAATAAGAAGGGTGCTGCTTATGGTTGGGGTCTTCCTGACTGGGCAAAAGGTGGATTTGAACCATGGCACTTTGAGAAGTTGGGTGCTTCTACTGGTCTTCCAACATCAGGAGACACCACAAGTCCAACTACTTCTCCAGAAGTGGAAGAAGATCCAGTGAAAGCATTGTCTGATCTTGCTGGTGTATTTGATAAGTTGAATGCTGCTCTTGGACTTAAACCTACAGAGACTGAAAAACCACCTGCGCCACCAGTCTTACCTCCAGCACCTAAAATCACTCCCACAAAACCAAATATTTCTGGATCACAATTATCACAGACATCACAAACAGCGCAGATTAACAAAACAATTGATGATACATCATCCGTTCTTATTGCACCTATACCAATAAATATTGGTAGCAATGAAACTATAATTTATCAAAACCCACAAGTGATTAGATCCCAAAATCCAATTACCAATGGGTTTACCTAAGGGGGCGTTCCGAAACGCCGCCAAAAAATCATGAAAAAGGAATGTTAAGAAATGTTACAAAAGGTTTAATATATGCCAACTGCAATTCCAACTTCTAAACCAAAGACTGTATTCTATAAAATGGTTACGGTACCTAAGGTATCTAAGACTGGTGGAGTTGCAGCATCTTCTTATGGTGCATTCACAACTGCATTTAATAGAATTGGCGCAACCTTAAATTCTACTATTGTCATCAATAATCAGATTCGTGATTCTCTTTTAAAGAATCTGAAGATGAAGTCGAAAGAACTTGAGGATGAGAAAAAACAGTTTCAGAAAGAAAAGGCGGATAAGAATAAGAAAGGATCTGGCGGACTCACTAAACTAGAGTCTAATGTAACCAAAGTAATTGCTCCTGTTATTGGTAGTTTCTTTGAAGGAATCATGGAACTCGGTGGGTTTCTCATGCGAGCAGTTATTACACAATCTGTTTTGCGATGGATTGCTAATCCAGCAAATCAAGAGAAACTTGCTAAGATATGGGAAGGTATAGTTGGAGTCTTTAATTTTCTAAAGACATTCATTACTGATAATATTACTAAGACATTAGATGGACTAGCATCTATGTTGGATAGTAACCTTGGGTTCTGGGATAGACTCAAGGGATTCGGTACGTTTATTGCTGGATTTGGTTCTCTACTTCTTGGATTTACCTTCCTAAAGAATCCTAAGTTACTTCTAAGTGGAGTTAAATTTGTACTGCAGACGATTTGGAAGTCTGTCAGTCAGGCCTCTAAACTAATTAGAAGTAGAAGATCTGGAGGCGGTAGAGGTAGAGCAGGTAAATTACTAGGTGCTGCAGCACTTGGAACCGCTGCTGCAACTACTGCTGCAAGTATGGGTGGTGGTGAGTCTTCTCAACCTTTCCTAAAAGATGGTGGAGTCGCTACAAGACCAACTCCTGCAGTGATGGGAGAAAGGGGCCCAGAAGTTAAGATTCCTCTAGACAACAAAAAGAGAATTCGTGATGCTGGTATCAAACCATTATCATCCATTGGTGGTGACAATAAACCAGATCAAGCAAAGGCAAAGAACCTTTCTGATCTTTACATGGCACCATTTAAGGGTATTGGTGCTGGTATCATTGGTACTATTTCTAATGTTGTTGGCCAGGTTGGAGGTCCAGCATCTAAGTTAACTCCAATTCTAAGTGACATTATTACTCCAGTTGCGAATAGTTTTGGAGTACCACCTTCACTTGTCAAGAAACTATCTGGTCAGGTAAGAAGTGCAGAACTTCAGAAAGATAAGACTAAGAAGAGTGGAACTTCTGTTGAGAAATTATTTGGTAAAGGAAAAGCATCTAAGACATCAGAAAAGAAATTCACAAGAAAGGGTGATAATACAGTTTTAGGATTACTTACTGATATTCTATTTGCTTCTCAGGTAATTGCTAACAAAGTTGGTGGTGGAAGCAATCAAACTATTACTGAGCAGTTAAATCAATCTGATCCAGGTTCTCCTGAACTTGGTTCTAAGACAACTATTACTGCAAGTGGTGCTGCTGGTACTGGCAGAATGTCTCAGGTTGCTGGTAC
>CAYVOK010000037.1:28330-29988 GCA_964453335.1 uncultured Acidimicrobiaceae bacterium | reverse complement strand
CGATCTCGTCGCGGGACAGCGCCGACGGCTTGGCGAAGGCGCAGTGCAGGGCGATCTCGTGCGCCTGCTCCACGGTGCCACCGTCGAGCTCGATGATGACGCCGTTGGTGCCGCGGCCGTCCTGCACGTGCAGGTAGGCGTCGAGGATCCGGCCGTCGACGGCCTCGACCCGGGCCACGGTCCCGACCTCGATGTTCTCCTTCTTGGAGATCTTGAGCGTGTCGAGGTCCTCGGAGAGGCCGGCGACGGCGTCGGGGCCGTCGGCGAGGACGGCGTCGGCCATCTTCTGGGCCAGGGCGACGAAGTCCTCGGACTTGGCCGAGAAGTCGGTCTCGGACTTGAGCTCCACCAGTGCCGCACCACGCTCGTCCGAGACGATGGCGATGGCGCCCTGGTTGTTCTCGCGGTCCTCGAGGGTCGCGACCTTGGAGAGACCCTTCTCGCGGAGGATCCGGGCGGCCTTGTCACGGTCGCCGTCGGCCTCGGTCAGGGCCTTCTTGCAGTCCATCATCCCGGCGCCGGTGGCGTCCCGGAGGGACTTCACGTCCTGAGCGGTGAACTCGGGCATCTGACTCAGCCTTCCTCGGTGGTGACGGGTGCGTCCTCGGCCGGAGCCTCGGCAGCTGCGGGAGCGGCCTCGGCGGCGTCCTTGGCGGCGAGCAGGCGGGCGTCGCGCTCGGCGGCCGCAGCGGCAGCCTCGGCACGGGCACGGTCCTGCTGGGCCTTGCGCTCGGCCTCCTCCTCGGGCGAACGCTCCTTGACCACCGTCTCGGGGTGGGTCTTGGACCGCATGAGCCGGCCCTCGAGCACGGCGTCGCAGATCACGCGGGTGAGCAGGTTGCCCGAGCGGATCGCGTCGTCGTTGCCGGGGATGACGTACTGGATGACGTCGGGGTCGCAGTTCGTGTCGACGACGGCGACCACGGGGATGCCGAGCTTGTTCGCCTCGGTCACGCCGATCGCCTCCTTCTTCGTGTCGATCACGAAGACGGCGTCGGGCAGGCGCTCGAGGTTGCGGATGCCGCTCAGGTTGCGCTCGAGCTTCTCGAGCTCACGGCCGATGAGGAGGGCTTCCTTCTTCGGCATCATGGCGAGCTCGCCGGAGTCCCGCATGCGCTGGTACTCCTTCATCTTGCCGACGCGCTTCAGCATCGTCTGGTAGTTCGTGAGCATGCCGCCGAGCCAGCGCTCGTTGATGTAGGGCATGCCGCACTTCTCGGCGTAGGAGCGCACGGCGTCCTGGCTCTGCTTCTTCGTCCCGATGAAGAGGATGGTCCCCCCCTCGGCGACGAGGTCACGGATGAACGTGTACGCCGTCCCGACGCGGTCGAGCGTCTGCGCGAGGTCGATGATGTAGATCCCGTTGCGCTCGCCGTGGATGAACCGGCGCATCTTCGGGTTCCACCGACGCGTCTGGTGTCCGAAGTGGACGCCCGCATCGAGCAACTGCTTCATCGTGACGACTGCCATGGTGTGCTCCTCCGGTTGGTCGAACCCGCCGTCGCACCCGAGGGTGACCGAAGTGACGGAGGGCGAGGTAGGTGACGGAAAACCGGATGCACCCTAGTGCGTACCCCCACCGTGGGGCGAGACGACGACCCCGTCCGGTGCGCCCACCGGCCCGCCGGCGCACCCTCCCCCGTCACCGAAGCGGCGGT
>CAYVOK010000037.1:2157-28230 GCA_964453335.1 uncultured Acidimicrobiaceae bacterium | reverse complement strand
GCCGACGAAGGTCACCGTGCCGTCCACCGGTGCCCGGACCGCCGTGCCCGGCGTGACCGACCACCGCAGGCCCCGGCTGCCCGGGCCGTAGGGCCCGGCCGGGAGGTCGAAGCCCGTCGCCGGTGGACCGGGGACGGGCGCGGCGAGCACCGCCGGACAGGTCGTCGCCGGCCCGGGAGCGGAGGCGCCGGCGGGAGATGGCACCGGCGCGAGGACCGTCGTCGCAACGAGCGCGACGACCGGACCGAGCGCGCTCAGTCCTCGAGGACGTGTTCGAGGCGGCGCCGCAGTTCGACGAGGGCACGGGCCCGCAACTGGCACACCCGGCCCTCGGTGATGCCGAGGCGTCGGCCGATGTCCGCGAGCGTCCGGTGCTCGAGATACGACCACACGACGATCGACCGGTCTCGTTCCCCCATGCCGGCGATCGCCTGGGCGACGACGGCGAGCAGTTCCTTGCGCTCGTAGCGGACGGCCGGACCGTCGGTCAGGTCGATGATCGCATCGGCGGTCGGGTCGTCGAGGAGGAGCAGCGTGGCTGCCGCGGCCTTCGTCCGCAGCGCCTGCATGCCGACGTCGCCGAGGTCGAGCTCGCGTTGCAGGTCGCCGTCGTCGGGTGTCCGGCCGAGCTCGTGCTCGAGACGCGCCCGGGCCGCTTCGATGCGCCGCGCCGCCCGGCGCACCGACCGAGGCACCCAGTCGACGGTCCGGAGCCCGTCGACGATCGCCCACTGGATCCGCCGGACCGCGTATGCCTCGAAGGACACGCCACGCCCCGGGTCGAAGCGGTGGACGGCGTCGATGAGCCCGACCGTGCCGTAGCCGGCGAGATCGGCGGTCTCGACCGAGGGCGGCAAACCCTGCGCGAAGCGACGGGCGACGGCTGTGGCCAGCGGTGCGTAGTGCGTGATCAGCCGCTCGCGCGCCGCCGCATCGCCGGTGGCGCCGAACCGGTCCCAGAGGACTTCGAGCGCTTCGGCGTCGCCCCGGGTGCGGGTCTCGGTTATCGGCATGGGCACCGACCGTAGCCGTTTGACCACGGAGCGTGGTGGCAATCGCGCGGAACGTGGCGCGCATCATCGACGTCGCACCACGAGGCCGCCGTCGAACCGCACCCGCCCACCCGCAGCGAGCGACTCGAGCGCCCCGGCGACCTCGTCGAGCCGGAGCGACCGGCCGTCGGGCACGTCGAGGTCGAGCAGCCGCTCGGCGAGCACGTCGAGTCCGATGGGGTCGAACCCGACCGCATCGAGCACGGCGCCCTCCACGGGATCCACCGGCGCCACCGGCGCCACCGGTGCCACCGCCCCGACCGCGACCGACGACGCCGGGCACCCCAGCAGCCCGAGCACGTCCTCGGCGGAGGTGACGAGGGCCGCACCCTCGGCGAGGAGCCGGTGCGGTCCGACCGACAGCGGGGACCGCACCGATCCCGGCACCGCCGCGACCCCGACCCCGCGCTGCAGCGCCTCCTCGACCGTGGTCATCGCCCCACCCCGCTCCGGTGACTCGACCACGACGACGAGATCGGCGAGCGCGGCGAGGATCCGGTTGCGGGCAGGAAACCGCCAGCGGTCCGGCCGCGCCCCGAGCGGTGCCTCGCCGACCACGACCCCGACCTCGGCCACACGCCGCCACAGCGCGGCGCTCGTCGCCGGGTACGGGACGTCCGGGCCGGTCCCGACCACCGCCGCCGGTGGCGCAGCGCCGGCGCGCAACGCACCGGCGTGGGCCGCCGCGTCGACACCCCTGGCGAGGCCGGACAGCACCGTCACCCCGGCCCCGGCGAGCCGTTCACCGAACTCGAAGGCAACCTCGCGCCCGTACCCGGAGCAACGCCTCGTGCCGACCACCCCGACCGTCGGGCGACCGTCGAGGAGACCGACGTCGCCACGGCAGAACAACACGGCCGGGCGTTCCGGATCGTCGCGCAGGGCTGTCGGGTACGTCGCGTCGCCGGGGAGCAGCACGGCGACCCCGGCCACCCGGTAGCGCCCGAGGAGGGCGGGCGGATCGACGTGGCGGGCTGCGGCACGCCATGCGGCGGCGAGCGCCACCACGTCACCGCGTAACGAACGGCCCGGCCCGAGATCACCGGCCCGCAGCCCCCGCCGGACGACCGCCCATGCGGTCGCCGGCGCATACTCGGCGAGGAGTACCCCGAGGCGATGCGGGCCCATGCCGGGCAGGGCTGCGAGCGCGAGCACGCACGACCGGTCATCGTCGTCGACACCCCCGCTCACGCGATCACCTCCGCTGCATCGGCGGGGAGGATGCGTTCGGCCCGCAACTGCAGGGCGAGCGCGACGTGGCCGGCGCCGATCGGTCCGGGTGCGTCGTCGAGATCGGCGAGCGTGCGGGCGACCCGTCGCACACGCTGGAAGCCGCGTGCCGACAACCGACCCGCCTCGACCGCCCGTTCGAGGATCACCCGGGCCGGACTGCACAGCGCGGCGTGACGGTCGAGCGCAGCGCCGGCGAGCGCCGCGTTCGCGACCACGCCGCGCTCGGCCGCCAACGCCCGGGCGGCACGCACCCGCTCGGCGACGGAGGCGGACGACTCACCCGGAGGCCCGGTGAGGCTCGACGCCTCGGCACGCCCCACGACGACGCGAAGGTCGAACCGGTCGAGGAGCGGACCGGAGAGCCGTCGCGCGTAGCGCCGTCGCGCCGCGTCGCTGCAACGGCACGCACCCGGCGTGAAGGCGGCGCCGCAGGGGCACGGGTTCGTGGCCGCGACGAGGAGGAACCCGGCGGGGAACGTGACGGTGCCCGCCGCACGGGCCACGCGTACCACCCCCTCCTCGAGCGGTTGCCGCAGAGCGTCGAGCACCGACGGCGGGAACTCGGCGAGCTCGTCGAGGAACAGGACCCCACCGTGCGCGAGCGCGACCTCGCCGGGACGCAGACGCACCGAGCCACCACCGACGAGCGCCGCCATCGAGGCACCGTGGTGCGGGGCCCGGAACGGCGGCTGGTCCAGCAGCCCCGTCGACGGAAGTGGCTCGCCGGCGGCCGAGTGCACCCGGGTCGCCACGACGGCGACCGCACGGTCGAGGGGCGGGAGGAGACCGGGCAGACGCCGCGCGAGCATCGTCTTGCCCGCACCGGGTGGCCCGCACAGGAGGAGGTTGTGCCCACCCGCGGCGGCGACCTCGAGCGCCCGTCGACCGAAGGGCTGTCCGACCACGTCGGCGAGATCGGGCCCCGGCGGCGGCGGTACGGGCGGCGGGCCTTGCTCTGGCGGTGGCCAGGGCTCGAGCCCGGCCAGCACGGCGACGAGAGTGCGCAGGTCGACGACGGGGCGGACGACGTGCCGACCGAGCACCGACGCCTCGGCGTACCCCGCCGGCGGGACGACGACCTCGTCGGCCCCGATCGCGTCGACGATGCCCAACAGTCCGGGAACCGGCCGGATCGCACCGTCGAGACCGAGTTCGCCGACGAACGCCCGCCGCTCGATCGCCTCGGCCGGCAGGACGCCGGAGGCGACGAGCAGGCCGACCCCGATGGCGAGGTCGAGCCCCGCTCCCGCCTTCGGCAACCCCGACGGCGCGAGGTTGACCGTGACGCGCCGCAGCGGCCAGGCGAGTCCGCTCGACAGCAGCGCCGCACGCACCCGGTCCCGCGCCTCCCGGCAGGAGGCGTCGGGCAGCCCGACAACCGTGAAGGCGGGCAGCCCGTTCGAGACGTGGACTTCCACACGGACGGCGTGGCCGTCGACACCGCGGACGACCGCGGACTGGACCGAGGCGAGCACAGGGCCCTCCACCGAGAGAACGACGACGAGGGCGCCCTCCGGCAGCCGATGGTCCGCACGTGCGTCGCCCCGGGGCGACGCAGGTCAGGGGGAGGCGATCAGCGTCCGCACGTAGGCGACGACGGCCTCGATCTCGGCGGGTTCGAGTCGACTACCGAACGCCGGCATGCCGCCACGACCCTTGGCGACCATCGCCTCCATGGCGGCGGCCGTCGGGTAACGCTCGAGGACCCCGTCACCCGTGAGGCGCGGTCCCGCTCCCCCACCGCCCGCGGCACCGTGGCACCGGGCACAGGAGGCGATCCACACCGTCCGCCCGGCGGCGAGCAGCTCGTCGGTGGACCCGTCCGCGGTGGCGGGGACCGCCGGGGCATCGGCGAGGTCGACCGTCGTGCACGCACCGAGGAGCGCGGCCATGCCGACGAGGAGGGACACCACGGCCGCACGACGCACCCGGCGCGCCCCGACCGTGTCCCGCCGAGCACCCGACGCTGCTGCCGACCCCATGCAACGGAGGCTAGGACGGCATACTGGCCCCGTGGGACTGAACCCCTACCGGGCACACCGGCGCCGCCCAGCGGACCTGCTGTTCGTCGTCTCGGCCACGGTCGTGGCGGTCGCGCTCCTCGCCTGGGCGTTCCTCGGATGACCGGGGAGGACACGATCGACGAGGGGACCGGGTCCTGGCTCGACGACGTCGAGGTCCGGTTCCTGCAGCCGTACCAGGCCACCAAGGCGTACCTCTGCCCGGGCTGCAACCGCGACCTCCCGCCGGGCACCGGACATCTCGTCGTCGTGCCCCGCGAGGCCCCCGACCTGCGCCGCCACTGGCATCGCGCGTGTTGGGAACGGGAACTGCGACGCCGCAACGGACGCGACGGAGGACGATGGTGGTGAGCGGCACGGATCTGCTCGAACGGCTGCGCACGGCGCGGGCCGACGACCTCGGACCCGGTGAGTGGTACGTCGGTGCCGTCCGCCTGTCCCTGCCCCGCCCACCCGCGCCGCCCGAACTGCAGTCGCGCGGGCTCCGGCTCGGTCCGCGCACGGAGAAGGGGCCGGCGGAGCGGGCGCACAACCCGTTCAGCCGGGAGGTGCAACGCATCCCGGGGTTCCCGACGGCGTGGGACATGACCCTCGGGCTCACCCCCGAACGGGTCATCGTGTGGGCGACGGGCCGCTCGGGCGGTACCGGGGAACTGCGCGGTCACGTCCTGCTCTGCGACCTCACCGAGATCGACCTGCGGGTCGTCCCCGCCCCGCGGAGCGGACGGGCGCTCGCCGTGCGGTTCGTCCAGCGGAACGCCCCCATCGTGATGTTCGACGTGATCGCCGGCCATCGCGCCGACGCCGAGCACTTCGTCGCCGAGGCCGCACGCCTGCTGCGCAACGACTGAACCGAACCCGCACCGCTCAGAACGCACCGGTCACCACCGACAGGCCCTCCGGCAGCACACCGGCGACGTCGAAGCGCACCTGCACCGGCCTTTCGTCCGCGGCGGCGATCCATGCGGCAGCGAGGCGCCGCAGGCGCCGCTGCTTCGCATCCGTCACCGCCTCGAACGGGCTGCCGAAACGCGACCCGGTGCGCGTCTTCACCTCGACGAACACGACCAGCGGGCCACGCCGGACGACGAGGTCGATCTCGCCGTGGCGACACCGCCAGTTCCGGTCGACGAGCACGAACCCACGGGCGACGTACCACGCCGCCGCCCGATCCTCACCGGCGCGTCCGAGACGCTGCCGACCATCCCTGATCGCCGGACCCGCCACGCGGGACCTCCCCTGACCACACGGGTGGACGAAGGAGGTCCGGGCGACCGGCGGACCCGACCGGCGAGGGCGACGGCGGGGCGTCGCCCTGCGGCGTCAGCGCTTCTCGCGGATCTTCGCGGCCTTCCCGACCCGGTCGCGCAGGTAGTACAGCTTCGCCCGGCGGACGTCGCCGCGGGTGACGAGCTCGATCTTCGCCGTGATCGGCGAGTGCACCGGGAAGGTGCGCTCGACACCGACGCCGAAGCTGACCTTGCGCACGGTGAAGGACTCGGCGACGCCGGACCCCTGCCGACGGATCACCACGCCCTGGAAGATCTGGATCCGCTCGCGGTTGCCCTCGACCACGCGGACGTGCACCTTCACCGTGTCGCCGGGGGCGAACGCGGGCACGTCGTCGCGCAGGTTGGCCTTGTCGATCAGGTCGGTGGTCTTCATACCTTCAGCTCCTCGGCCGCCGCCACCGACTCCTCGGGGCACGCCCGCATCCGCGAACGGGGACCCTTCACGATAGTGGATCCCCGGGGGGCGGGCCAAGCTCCGCCGGGTCGTCGGCGAGGTCCAGACCGAACTCCGCGAGGAGCGCCGCCTCACCGGGGCGGAGGCCACCGCGCCGGGTGAGGAGGTCGGGGCGGTGACGGGCCGTGCGCAGGAGCGCCTGTGCCCGTCGCCAGCGTGCGATCCGCCCGTGGTCACCTGACCGCAGCACCTCGGGGACCACCATCCCCCGGAACTCCGCCGGGCGCGTGAACTGGGGGTACTCGAGCAGGTCGTCGGTGAAGGACTCGTCCTCCCCCGACGCCTGGTTGCCCATCACCCCGGGGACGAGGCGACCGATCGCCTCGAGGACGACGAGCGCTGCGACCTCGCCGCCGGCGAGGACGACGTCACCGATGGACAGCTCGCCGTCGCACAACCCGGTCCGCACCCGGTCGTCGACACCCTCGTAGCGCCCGCAGAGGAGGGAGAACCCCTCCCCCGATGCCAGTTCCCGGGCGAGGGCCTGGTCGAGCGTGCGGCCGCCGGGCCCCAGCAGGAACAGCGGGCGCGGCGGACGGACCGCCTCGACGAGGGCGAAGATCGGTTCGGGGCGCAGCACCATGCCCGCCCCACCACCGAAGGGGGTGTCGTCGACGGAGCGGTGCGGGTCGTCGGTCGCCTGACGCAGGTCGTGGACTCGCACGTCGAGCAGACCCGTCCGGCGCGCCCGGCCGAGCAGGCTCGCCGACGCGAACGACTCGACGAGGTCGGGGAAGATGGTGATGACGTCGATGCGCACGCCGGCCCCGCTCAGAGATCGAACAGCCCGATCGGGACGTCGACGACGATCCGATCACCGTCACGACCCACCACGAAGGTCACCGGTACGAGCGCCCCGGACGCGAGCACCAGCAGATCGGCTGCGGGGTTCGCCTCGACCGCGACGACGGTGCCACGGTCGGTACCGTCGGTCTCCACCACCGTCGACCCGACGAGCTCGTGCACCCACAGGGCGTCGGGTTCGTCGTCGAGCGGCGGGGCCGACAGCGCGAGACCACGCAGGGCCTCCGCAGCCACACGATCGGCACAGCCGACGAAGGTCACGAGGTGCCGATCACCGAACGGGCGCGCTGCCGCGATCTCGAGATCGCCACGGGTCGTGTGCAACACCGTGCCGGGCCGGAGCCGGTCGACGCGATGCGTGATCAGGTGGACGACCACCTCGCCGCGCACACCGTGCGCCCGGGTGATCCGCCCGACCTCGAGCAGGGTCACTCGACGAACTCGACCTCGGCCTCGAGCCCGTCCTTGGCTGCGGCGGCGCCGACGACCGTCCGGATCGCCGCAGCGACCCGACCACGACGTCCGATGAGGCGCCCGAAGTCACCCGGGTCGGCGTGAACGGAGATCCGGACACGACCCTCACGGAGCTCCTCGACCTCGACGCGTACGGCATCGGCATCCTCGACCACGGCCCGAGCGAGGTAACCGGTCACCGCCACGGCGGTCGGCGCGAGCGTGTCGCTCACGAGCCGCTACCCGGCCGGAAGGTCTCCCACGCACCCGAGATCTTGAGCAGCTTCTGCACGGTCTCGGTCGGCTGGGCACCCTGACGGAGCCACTTCAGCGCCTTGTCGTTGTCGATGCGCACGGTTGAGGGCTCGGTACGGGGGTCGTAGCTTCCCACGATCTCGATGAAGCGACCGTCCCGGGGGGCGCGGCCATCGGCCGCGACCACGCGATAGGTCGGCTGCTTCTTCTTCCCCATCCGCATGAGGCGGAGCTTCACGGCCACGTCGTCGTCCTCTTCCTTGCTCGGGCAGCCGACCACAATCGTCGGTCGGCGTCGGTCATTGCAAACCGGGCGGGTTCGTCCCCCCGAGCCCGGGGAGGCGGAGACCGCCTCCGGGCACGCGGTTGCGCTCGGCGAGTTGCTCGAAATCGACCTTGGGCAGCGGTGCCGGGCCCTTGCCCGTGACACGACCGCCGCCCTTGCCCGACTTCTTGCGACCCTTGTCCTTGTCCTTGCGGCCCGGTCGGTTCCGCTTCGAACCCATACCCCCGAAGCGCTTCATCAGGCGCTGCACCTCGGTGAACTGGGTGACGAGCTGGGAGACCTCCTGGGGCTGGGTCCCCGAACCCTTGGCGATGCGCGACCGCCGGGAGGCGTCGATCACCTCGGGCCGGGCCCGCTCCGCCGGCGTCATCGAGCGGATGATCGCCTCGATGCGGTTGACGTGCCGGTCCTCGATCTGCGCCTCGCGGATCTCCTTCGGCATGCCGGGCATCATCCCGAGCAGCCCCTGCAGGGGGCCCATGCGGCGAAGTTGCTGCATCTGGGTGAGGAAGTCGTCGAGCGTGAATCGACCCTCGAGGAGTGCGGCGGCCGCCTCTTCCGCCTGGTCCTGCTCGTAGACCTGCTCCGCCCGCTCGATCAGCGTGAGGACGTCGCCCATCCCGAGGATGCGGCCGGCGAGGCGGTCGGGGTGGAACAGGTCGAAGTCGTCGAGCTTCTCGCCCGTCGACGCGAAGGCGATCGGCCGTCCGACGACCTCCTTGACCGAGAGCGCGGCACCACCTCGTGCGTCGCCGTCGAGCTTGGTGAGGATGACCCCGTCGAGGGCGAGGGTGTCGTGGAACGCCCGGGCGACGTTGACGGCATCCTGACCCGTCATCGCGTCGACGACGAGGAACGTGTAGGTCGGGCCGACCGCGTCGCTGATGCGGCGCACCTGCTCCATGAGCTCGGCGTCGATCGCGAGCCGGCCGGCGGTGTCGACGATGACGACGTCGCGACCGAGGCGGCGGGCCTCCTCGATCGCACCGGCGGCGACCGCGACCGGGTCGCCCGACGCAGAAGCGACGACGTCGTCGGGGGCGGAGAAGACGGGGACGTCGACCTGCGCGGCGAGGGTGCGGAGCTGCGCGACCGCAGCGGGGCGCTGGAGGTCGGCGCCGACGAGGAGCGGCTGTCGGCCCTGCGAGCGGAACCAGCGGGCGAGCTTCGCCGACGTCGTCGTCTTGCCCGACCCCTGCAGGCCGGCCATGAGCACGACCGTCGGGGGCTTGGGCGCCGGGACGATGCGCATCGCCTCGCCGCCGAGGGTGGCGACGAGCTCGGCGTGCACGGCCTTGATGACCTGCTGCGCCGGGTTCAGCGCCTTGGAGAGCTCCTGCCCGACGAGTTCGGTGCGCAGTCGCTCGACGAAGGAGCGGACGACGCCGAGGTTGACGTCGGCCTCGAGCAGCGCGACGCGGATCTCGCGCAGGACCTCGTCGACGTCGCGTTCGTCGAGGCGGCCGCGGTTGCGCAGCCTCGAGAAGATCCCCTCGAACCGGTCGGACAGTGCCTCGAACATGCGGCGGGCATCCTACCGACGTCGACCCCCTCGACCGCGACGGCCGCCGACGGCGCCGCCGTCAGCCGAACAGGGCGTCGGTGAAGGCGACCGGGTCGAACGGCACGAGGTCGTCGACGCCCTCCCCGAGACCGACGAGCTTCACCGGGATCCCGAGCCGGTGCTCGATCGCGAGCACGATCCCACCCTTGGCGGAACCGTCGAGCTTGGTCAGAACCACACCGGTGAGGGCGGTGGCGGCGGTGAACTGTTCGGCCTGCACGAGACCGTTCTGGCCGGTGACCGCGTCGAGCACCAGCAGACACTCCGTGACCCGGCCCGGCGCACGGTCGGCCACCCGCCGGACCTTCGCGAGTTCGTCCATCAGGTTCGACTTGGTGTGGAGACGCCCCGCCGTGTCCGCGAGCACGAGGTCGGCGTCCCGGGCGGCGGCGCGTTGCACGGCGTCGAAGACGACCGAGGACGGGTCGCCGCCCTCGGCACCCCGGACGAAGTCGCAGCCCGCACGTTCGGCCCAGGTGCCGAGCTGCTCCGCCGCGGCGGCGCGGAACGTGTCGCCCGCCGCCATGACGACGGACCGCCCGGCGAGCGTCTCGGCGCGGCCGACCTTGCCGATGGTGGTGGTCTTGCCGACCCCGTTCACCCCGACGAAGAGCCACACGTTCGTGGCGCCCGGCTCGCTGTGCAGGGTCCGGTCGCGACCGTCGAGGCGGCCGACGACGAGCTCCTTCAGCGCGGTGAGGAGCACCGCGGGGTCGGTGATCCGGCGGTCGCGGGCGACGGCCCGCAGCTCGTCGAGCAGCTCACCCGTGAGCTCGACCCCGACGTCGGCCCCGATGAGCGCGTCCTCGAGGTCGTCCCAGGTCGCCGCCTCGATCGCGCTGCGGCCCAGCACCGACCGGAACGGGCCGGCGATCGCCTCCCGGGCACGGCCGAGACGGTCACCGAAGGACGGTCGGGCCGGCGGCGCCTCGACGACCGGCTCGACGACCTCCTCGACCAGCGGCGCCTCGACCGGCGCCTCGACCGCCTCCTCGACGACCGGTGCCTCCAGGACGGCGGTCGCCGCAGGCGCGGTCGCCGTCCGGTCGGCCCGATCGGCGACCACGATCCGCGGCACGGCGGTCCGCCCGCGGTGCCGGACGACGACGAACGCCGCGACGCCGAGCACGGCGAGCAGGGCGACGATGAGGACGAGGACGGCGATCTCCATGGGAGCGGGAGCCTAACGCCGGGCCTCAGCCGGCCTTGCCGACCGTCACCGTGATCCGGACCTCGGTGCCGTTGCGGTCGACGACGAGCTGCAGGGTCTGCCCGGGACGCTTCGCCCGCACGATGATGGCGAGGTCGCTGAACACCTTGATCGGCCGACCGTCGGCCGACAGCACGAGGTCACCGATCTGGACGCCGGCCTGGGCGGCGGGACTGCCGGGCACAACCTGCGTGATGAGGGCGCCGCTGCGTCCGGCCGGGGTCTCCCCGCTCGACGACACGCCGAGGTACCCGAGGTCCACGGGCTTGCCCTCCACGAGCCGGGTCGCCACCTCGTACGCGAGGTCGATCGGGACGGCGAACCCGATCCCGGCGTTGTCCCCCGACGACGTCCGGATCTGCACGTTGATGCCGATGACCTGCCCGTAGCGGTCGACGAGCGGACCACCGGAGTTCCCGCTGTTGATCGACGCATCGGTCTGGATCATCGCGACGAGGTTCCCCGACTGGGTCGCCACCGCCCGGTTCACCGCCGAGACGATGCCCTGGGTGACGGTCTGCTCGAGCCCGAACGGGCTCCCGATCGCGATCGCGGTCTGGCCGACGAGCGGTGTCTCGCCGACGGCGAGGGCCGCCTCGACGAGGTCGGGCGTCCCCTCGGCGATGCGGACGACCGCAGTGTCGCTGTTCTCGTCGGTGCCCACGACCGTGCCGGGCAGACGCCGGCCGTCCGCGAGGACGACGGTCACCGTCTGCACGTCGTCGATGACGTGGGCGGCGGTCAGGATCAGACCACCGGCGGCGTCGAAGACGAACCCGCTGCCGAGCCCGTCGGTCGTCTGGATCTGCACGACCGCTGGCGACACCGCCTTCGTCACGGCCGCAGCGACCTCGAGATCCTCGTCGAGCTCCGGCGCACTGCTCCGGTAGCCGACCGACTCGGCGACGTCCTCGCCGCGACGGTCGCCGTCACGGCCGTCGTCGTCGTCGGTCACCACGGCGACCCCGGCGAGAACGGTCGTGGCCAGCAGCAACGACGCACACGCGCCGAGCAGGAACGGGACGACCCGACCGCCACGACCCCCGGTCGTCGCAGCGGGCACCGGGACGGGTGCGGGGAGGTCGGCGAAGGGCGGGAACTGCGGCGGGGGCGGAGCGGAGGGGGGCACCCCCTCCCCGGTCGCCGCGGCGGGCGGCGGGACGTCGATGTCCGGCGGCGGCGGCAGGATCGGGATCACCGGCGCCACCGGCGGCACGGGCGGCGGGGGCACGGGCGGGGGTGGCGGACCGGAACCGGCCGTCGGTCCGGCGGTGGGGTCGTACGGCTGCACGGAACCTCCAGGTTCGGGGGGGGCGGTGTACCCGGCGACACCGGGTCGTCACTGCAGGCCACGGTACGCACCGGCGCCGAAAAGCCGTGTAAGGACCGGACGGCTAGGGTCCGCACCATGATCAAGAAGGTGTGGGACATGGTCGACGAGGCCAAGAAGGACCTCGAGAACCTCTCCGTCGAGCAGGTGAAGGCCGAAGTCGACGCCGGAACGGCCGTGCTGGTCGACATCCGCGACTTCCGCGAGCTGTACCTGCGGGGCAAGGTGCCGGGTGCGTTCAACGCCGACCGCGGCATGCTCGAGTTCTGGGTGGACCCGGCGAGCCAGTACTACCGGGACCTCTTCACGCCCGACAAGCGCTTCATCCTCTACTGCGCCGGCGGCGGCCGTTCGGCACTCGCCGCAAGGGCGATGAAGGACATGGGCTATCCGGACGTCGCCCACATGGAGGCCGGGTTCACGGGGTGGGCCGAGGCCGGGATGCCGATCGAGGACTGCAAGGCCGGCTCGAAGTGGGTGCTCCGCTCCGACGTGTCCTGAGCGGCCCCGGGTCCGCTCAGCGGGCGCCTCGCCCCATCGCGTAGAACTCGTCGTTCGGCCGGGTGGCCATCACGTTCGCCATGCGGTTCGACATGGCGAAGAACGCTGCGATCGCACCGATGTCCCAGATGTCCTCGTCGGTGAAACCGTGCCCGCGCAACAACTCGAGGTCGGCGTCGACGATCTCCTGGCTGCGGAGGGCGACCTTCAGCGCGAACTCGATCATCGCCCGCTGCCGATCGGTGAGATCCGCCTTGCGGTAGTTGATCGCGACCTGGTCGGCGATGAGCGGGTCCTTCATCCGGATACGGGCGATCGCACCGTGCGCGACCACGCAGTAGTTGCAGTTGTTCGCTGCCGACGTCGCCACGACGATGAGCTCGCGCTCGCCCTTGGTGAGTCCGCTCTCCTTCTCCATCAGGATGTCGTGGTACGCCATGAACGCCCGCAGTTCGTCGGGGCGGTGCGCCATCGCGAGGAACACGTTCGGCACGAACCCCGAGCGTTCGGCGATGCCCTCGACACGGGTGCGGAGGTCGTCGGGAAGGGCGTCGATCGCAGGAACGGGGAACCGGCTGATGGCGTGCTCGCTCATGGCGGGGACCCTACGTCCTGGCCGTGGAGCGCGGGAAGCCAGATCGAGAACGTGGAGCCGACCGCCGGTGTCGACCGCAGACCCACCGAACCGCCGTGCGCGAGCGCGATCCGGCGGACGATCGTGAGCCCGAGACCGGAGCGCGCCGCGTCGTCGTCGGCCCCGGTCGGCAGTCGGTGGAACCGCTCGAAGACCCGCCGCTGCTCCCCCACGTCGATGCCCGGCCCCTCGTCCGTCACGGTCATCCACGCCCACGGCCCGTCCGCCGCCGGGGCACCGGACGCGTCGGCCCGGCCGCACGCCACCGTCACCGTCGTCCCCTCGGGTGCGAGCCGCACCGCGTTCGCGACCAGGTTCGCGAGCGCCTGCGTGAGGCGGCCGGCGTCACCGGCGACGGGCAACGGGCCGTCGACCGCGGCGACGAGACGCAGGTCGCGTGCCGTCGCGGCGGCACGGAACCCTTCCACCGTCTCGGTGACGACGCCGCCGAGATCGACGGGGGCGAGCTGGTCGTCGGGTGTGGACCGCCGGGCGTAGGTGAGCAGGTCGTCGACGAGCACGCCCATGCGCTCGGCCGAACGCCCGGCGACGACGAGGGCGTCGCGCAGCTCCTCCGGGGTGGCGTCGGGGTCGGCGAGTGCCACCTCGACGTTCGTGCGCATCACGGCGAGCGGGTTCCGCAGCTCGTGGGACGCCTCGTGGATGAAGGACCGCTGCGCCTCGAACGCCCCCTCGACCCGGGCGAGCATCGCGTCGAAGGTGTCGGCGAGCCGCTTGAGCTCGTCGTCGGGACCCTCGAGTCGGATCCGGCGCGACAGGTCGGTCTCGCCGATGGACCGGGCCACGCCGGTGATCCGACCGACGGGGGCGAGGAACCGACCGGCGAGCACCCATCCGACGACGAGACTCACGACGAACAGGCCGCCGAGGCCGCCGAACGCCACGGTGCGGAACCGTTCGAGCGCGCGCTGGTTGGTCGCCTTCTCGACGACCTTCAGCTCGTCGACGACGGTGACCTCACGGGTCTCCACGTTCCGCTCGCACAGGATCACCCCGCCGATCTGCAGACACGACGGGTCGCCCTCCATCGTGCGGACCTGGGTCTCCGTCACCGGCTGGGAGTCGAGCGACCGGCTGAGTCCGACGTACACGAGCGCGACGAGCACGGCCCCGAGCCCGAACACGACGCCGGAGTACAGCAGCGAGAGCCGCAGCCGGATCGACGCCGAACGTCTCACGGCTCGACCATCCGGTAGCCGGCGCCGACGACGGTCTCGATCACCGGGGGCTCACCCCCGGCGGCGAGCTTCCGCCGCAGCGTGCCCACCGTGACCCGCACCGTGTTCGAGAACGGGTCGGCGGCGTGGTCCCACACGTGGTCGAGGAGCCGCTCCTGGGAGAGCACCTCCCCCGGGTGCAGCAGGAAGTACCGCAGCAGCGCGAACTCCTTCGTCGTGAGCTCGAGGGCGCGTTCCCCCCGGAACGCGGTCCGGCGCGCCTCGTCCGCCCGTACGTCGCCGACCTCGAGGACCGCGTCGTGCTGGGGACGGTCGCGACGCAGCAGGTTCCGGATGCGGGCGTCGAGCTCTGCGAACGCGAACGGTTTCACCAGGTAGTCGTCGGCACCGGCGTCGAGACCGTCGACCCGGTCCTCGACGGAGTCCCGGGCGGTGAGCAGCAGCACCCGGGGTCCGGGGGCCGCCGTCCGCCGGATGTGCCGGCACACGTCGAGTCCGTCCATCCCCGGCATCGTGCGGTCCAGGCACACGAGGTCGTAGTCCACCTCGGCGAGCCGCTCGACGGCGGTCGCCCCGTCGTGGCACACGTCGACGGCGTACCCCGCACGGCGCAGACCGCGGGCGACGGCGGTGGCGAGGGGGATCTCGTCGTCGACGACCAGCAGGCGCATGCCCGACCAGTCTGGCCCGTCGACGTCGGCCGACGGAGCGGTGCCGGCTACGCCGAGCGGAGCCGTTCCGACACGACCCGCGAACTCTCGCCGGTCCGCATCGTCACGCCGTACAGGTTGTCGGCGACCTCCATCGTCCGCTTCTGGTGGCTGACGATGATCAGCTGGGCCTCCGAACGGAACTCCTCGACGAGGTCGAGGAACCGTCGCAGGTTGACGTCGTCGAGCGCGGCCTCGACCTCGTCCATCACGTAGAACGGCGACGGCCGGCTGCGGAAGATGGCGAAGAGCAGACCGAGTGCGGTCAGCGACCGCTCACCACCGGAGAGCAACGACAGCTTGCGCACGTTCTTGCCCGACGGCTTCGCCTCGACGTCGACCCCGGTGCGCAGCAGATCGTCCGGTTCGGTCAGACGCAATGTGCCGCTGCCACCGGGGAACAGCGTGGCGAACAGCGACTCGAAGTGCCCCGACACGTCGGCGAACGCCGCGGCGAAGGTGCGGGTGATCTCCTCGTCGATCGCCCGGACGACCTTCTGCAGCTCACGGCGCGACGCCCGCACGTCCTCGAGCTGGGTCTCGATGAGCGTGTGCCGTTCGGCGAGCGTGGCGTGCTCGGTGACGGCGAGCGGGTTCACCGGGCCGAGCAAGCGGAGGTCGCGTTCGAGCTCGCGGGCGCGGGTCGCCGCCGTCATCCCCTCGGGGAGTTCGGGAGCCGGGGCGTCGAGCGTGGCGTCGGGCTCACAGTCGAGCTCGCGGCGGATGCGGTCGCACAACGCCTCGAGCCGCACGGCGAGCTCGGCCAGTTCGATCTCGGCCCGTGCGGCGAGCTCGTTCGTCGTGGCGAGCGTCCGCTCCGCCTCGACCCGTCGCCGCCGCAGGTCGTCGAGGCGGGCGCCGATCTCCCGGCTCGCCTCCGACTGACGTCGACGCTCCTCACCGAGCGCGTCGAGCTGCGCACCGATCCGCCCCTGCACCACGTCGATGCGATCCGCGAGGGCGGCGAGCACGGCGACGCCACGCACGGCCCGACCACGCTCCGCCTCGAGCGACGCAGAGGCCGCGCGTGCCGCGGCGACCCGGCGACGCAGGTCGTCCGCCCGGTCGGCGAGCGCCGCACGGCGCTGGGTGCGGGCGGCGACCTCGACCTCGAGCTCGCGCCGCCGTCGACCCGCCTCCGTCCAGCGTGCGTCGAGATCCGCCTGCGCCTCGGCGCGGGCACGCGCCCGGGCGGCCTCGTCGGCCTCCGCCGCCGTCAACGCCGGGAGCCGGGCGTCGAGTTCGGCGATGCGCCGGTTGTCGCGTTCGAGTCGCTCGGTGAGCGATGCGGCCTGGCCGCCGAGCTCCTCGAGTTCGCCGGCCACGTCGCCGAGCGCACGGGTCGCCCGCTCGAGCGCCTCCCGGGCATAGCGGACCGCAGCACCGTGGTCGTCGGCCGCACGCGCCGCCTCCCGTTGCGCGGTGCGGGCGGCGTCGTGCGCGGCGCGGGCGGCGGTCAGACGGTCCCGGGCGGGGGCGACCAGTTCGGCCGTGCGCACGGCGGTGCGTTCCGCGTCCTCGACGAGCGCCGCGGTGACCCCGGCGACCCGGGTGCCCACCCGCCAACCGGTGGGCGCGAACCGGTCACCCGCGTCGGTGACCACGACGAGGTCGCCGCGCCGCGAGGCGAGCGCGAGCGCGTCCTCCCAGCCGCCAGCGACCCGCACCGCCCCGGCGAGGAGACGGTCGAGCACCGCCTCGACCTCGGGGGTCCGGGCGCGCACGTGGCGACGCACCGCGAGATCGGCGACGCTCGCGTCGATCGGGTCGACGCCACCGCCGCCGGTCGGCGGGAGCACAGCACCACCGTCGACGACGAGGCGTTCGAGTCCCCGTCGTGCGACGTCGGGCGTGCGGACCACGATCGCACCGACGGCCTCACCGACCGCGGCCTCGAACGCCGCCTCCCAGCCCGGGTCGACCTCGACCGCGTCGAGGAGGGTGCCCACCACACCGTCGATCCCGTCGAGTCGGGTCGCCCCGGCACGGGCGCGTGCGGCGTCGAGCGTCTGGGCGAGCGCATCGGCTCGGGCCCGGGCGGCACGGGCGGTGGCCTCGGCCTCGCGCAGCGCCTCGGCCGCAGCATCCGCCTCGTCACCCGCCGCCCGCAGCGCCGTGTCGGCCGCACCGAGCGCAGTCTCGAGATCAGCGGCACCGCGGTCGGCACCGGCGAGGGTCGCGTCGTGGCGACGCACCTCGTCCTGCGCGGCGTCGCGTCGACGCACGAGACCGAGACGTCGGTCCTCGAGCCGGCCGAGCTCACCGGTCGTGCGCTCGACCGCCGCCCGCAGACCGGTCAGTTCCCGGCGCACCTCGACCCCCTGGGCGACGAGCGGGTCGGGGCCCTCGCCCTCGGGCCGGGCGAACGCAGCGCGTTCCTCGGCGAGGGTCGCCTCGGCCGCTGCGGCGCCGTCCCGCTCGGGGACGAGCCGTCCGAGGTCGTCGGCGAGCTCGGCGAGGTCGGCGAGCGCCCGACGCTCCTGCTCCTCGAGCTCGGTGACGGCCTCCGTCCCCGCACGCTCCGCGAGCAGCCGTTCGAGCCCACGCCGGCGTTCACCGGCGAGCGCTGCGAGCCCACGGCCCCGTTCGCGTGCCGTCTCGAACCGTGCGATCAGGTCGCCGACGGGCCGGATCCCGTGGGCGCGCAACTCGGACTCGGCGGCGAGCACCGCCGCGTCGAGCGACGCGAGCTCACGCGTCGTGTCGTCGCGCCGTCGCTGCAGATCGGCCTGACGGTTCGTGACCGCGTCGAGGCGGGCCCGCAACGCCGCGAGCTCCTGACCGGCCGCCGCCCGTTGCAGCGTGGCGAGTTCCTCCGCGAGCGCGCCATGGCGCCGTGCGGCCTCGGCCTGCTGTTCGAGCGGCCGGAGCTGCCTGCGGATCTCGCGGAGCAGATCGGCGACGCGCTGCAGATCGGCCTCCGTCGACGCCAACCGTCGCTCGGCACGTTCCCGGCGGCGGCGGTACTTGAGGATCCCGGCCGCCTCCTCGATGATCGCCCGCCGTTCCTCGGGCCGGGCGTTGAGGATCGCGTCGATCTGCCCCTGCGACACGATGACGTGCTGGTTGCGGCCGACACCGGCGTCGGAGAGCAGCTCCTGCACGTCGAGCAGTCGGCACGGCACGCCGTTGATGGAGTACTCCGAGTCACCCGACCGGAACAGCGTGCGGGTGACGGTGACCTCGGTGAACTCGACGGGCAGCACGCCGTCGCTGTTGTCGATCGTGAGGGACACCTCCGCACGACCGAGCGCCGGACGCGCCGCCGTCCCGGCGAAGATCACGTCGTCCATCCGCTGCGAGCGCACCGTCGACGGCGCCTGCGCGCCGAGCACCCAGGCGATCGCGTCGACGACGTTCGACTTCCCCGACCCGTTCGGGCCGACGACGACGGTGATGCCGGGCTCGAGATCGAGCACGGCCTTGTCGGCGAAGGACTTGAAGCCCCGGATGGTGAGCGTCTTCAGGTGCATGGGCGGATACCGGGGGCGAACCTATCCCACCGGTCGGTGCGGTCGGTGCAACCCCCCGACGTGCCGTCGGGCATGCTGGGCGGACCATGACCGGTGCGAACCCATCGAACGACGTCCCCGTCCCGCCGCTGTCGCCGCTCGACCGGGCGTTCCTCACCCGGCACGACGACGTCACCGAGGTGATCCTCGTCCGGCATGGTCAGCAGGACGTCCCGGATCCGGCCGGCGCACGCATCGCCGAGTGGGTCGACCCGCCCCTCTCGGCCCTCGGCCGACGGCAGGCGGAGGCCGTCGGACGGGCGCTCTCGACCGAACACGTCGACGTCGTCTACAGCTCCCATCTGGCGCGGGCGCACGACACCGGTCGGGCGATCGCCGGGCACCACGGGCTCGACGTGCAGGTCGTGGAGGAGCTGCGGGAGATCGAGACGTTCCGGGACCTGCCCCAGGACCGCACGCCGATGGAGGTCCTCGGTGAGATCACGCTCCGCGGGGCCCGGGAACGCTGGCTGCGCCACCGCACCTGGGACGTGTATCCCGGGACCGAACGGTACGACGAGTTCCGCCACCGGACGGTCAACGCAATCGAGGGGATCGCGTCGTTGCACGCCGGCAAGCGGGTCGTCATCGCATGCCACGGCGGGGTCATCAACGCCTACGTCGGCGAGATCCTGGGCCTCGAGACGGCGATGTTCTTCCGACCGGCGCACGCGTCGGTGCAGCGCGTGCGCGCCCGGTCGACCGTGCGGGCGCTCGGCAGCCTGAACGAGACCCACCACCTCACCGAGGTGGACCCCGAACTGCTCAGCTACTGACCGGGGCGGCCGGACCGCTCAGACCTGGCACTCCGGGCACACCGTCGCCTGCTTGCCGTCGATCTTCGTCGTAGCGACCGTGCCCCGCCGGCAACGGCGGCACGGCTTGCCGACCCGGCCCACGACCTCGAGTTGCTCGGTGTACCCACCGTTCTTGCCGGACAGATCGGTGAACCCGTAGGCGGCGGTGGAACTGCCACCCGACTTCATCGCCTCGTGCAGCACCTCGGCGACCGCACGCGACAACCGGCGCAGTTCCTGGGTGCCGAACTGGTCGACGTTCCGGTCGGGCCGCAGGCCGGCGTGCCAGAGGATCTCATCCGTGTAGATCGGCCCGAGCCCGGCGATGACGGTGTCGTCGAGGAGCAACGCCCGCAACGAACCACCGCGCCCGACGAGCGCCCGGGCGAACACCATCCAGGACACCGCACCCTCGACGAGGTCGAGACCGGACGGTGCGGGAAACGCTGCGTCGAACGCGTCGTCGGCCACCACCGTCGCCTTCACGGTGCCCTTCAGCACCCGCAGGGGCGCACCCTGGGTGAACGTCACGACGAACGCGGTCGGTTCGTCGCCCTTCGTGCGGCGGAACGGCGACGCACCCCGCAACTCGAACACGAGTCGCTTCCCGGCGTCGGTCCCCATCGCGAGCACACCGGGACGTCGCACCACCGACGTGGCCTTCGCCCCCTCGAGCGACGCGACCGCGGCCGGACCCGTACCGGTGCCGAGCGCGCCCTTCTCGCCCACCGCGATCGACTTGATCTTCCGCCCGGCGACCTCACGGTCGAGCTCCCGGCGCAGCAGTTCCAGTTCGGGCAGCTCAAGCATCGTCGTCCCCTTCCCGACCGACGAGACGATGCCACGCCTCACCGGCCGCAGCCTGTTGCGCCTGCTTCTTCGTCCGACCGGTGCCGGTACCGGTGACCTCGTCGCCGACCCGGACCACCGCCCGGAACGTCTTGGCGTGATCGGGTCCCTCGTCGGTGACCTCGTAGTCGACCGTGGCCCCGAACCGTCGGGCGGCGATCTCCTGCAACCGTGTCTTGTGGTCGGCGATGCCCGGCGAGGAGGCCGCTGCGGCGATCCGGTCGTCGAACAGGTCGACCACGACCCGCCGTGCCGCCTCCCACCCGCCGTCGAGGTAGATCGCACCGAGCAGCGCCTCGAGGGTGTCGGCGAGGATCGACGGCCTCTGCCGGCCTCCGGCCGCGTCCTCCCCCCGACCGAGGAGCAGGTGCTCCCCGATCCCGAGTTCGGCGGCGAGCTCGGCGAGCGCGGTCGCGTTCACGACCGACGCCCTGATCTTCGCGAGTGCGCCCTCCGAACGGACGGGCCGGGCGCTGAAGGCGTGGTCTGCGACCGCGAGCCCCAACACGGCGTCACCGAGGAACTCGAGGCGCTCGTTCGACGGCACACCACCGTTCTCCGAGCACCACGACCCGTGCCGGACAGCCTCGACGAGCAGTTCGCGGTCGGCGAAGTGGTGACCGAGCCGACGGGCGAGGCCGTCGAGGTCACCGCCGACGGTCGCGGGATCAGCCGACGCGGCCGACAACGTAGTCGACGGCGTCTCGGACCGTCTTCAGGTCCTCGAGGTCGTCGTCCTCGATGCGGAAGCCGACGGAACGCTCGCCGAGCTCCTCCTCGATCGCCTCGACGAGCTCGATGAGTGCGAGCGAATCGGCGTCGAGGTCGTCCTTGAAGGAGTCCCCCTCGTTGATCCCGGCGGCGTCGATCTCGAGGATGTCGGCGAGGCGGTCACGCACGAGCGTGAGGACCTCGGCACGCGAGATCGGTCCTTGCTCGATGTGGGTCTCCGCAGGCACGGGTGCTCCTGGTCGTCGATGGCGGGTGTCCGGGCGGAAACCTAGCCGCCGTCGACGTCGCTGTCGGCGACCGTCGCGGCCGCCACCGCCCGCAGGGCGTCCACGGCCCCGTTGCGGACCATCTCGACGGCCCGCACGATGGCGTTCACGACCGCCGGGGCGTGGGACGAACCGTGGCTGATGATCGACACGCCGCGCACCCCGAGGAGCATCCCGCCGCCCGTGTGTTCGGGGGCGAGCGCGGTGAGCGTGGGGAGGACGGCAGCGACCGCGTCGGCGGGTGCGTCGAGCTCGAGGGTGCGCATGATGCCGGTGAGCATCCCCTCCATCGCCTTGAGGATCACATTGCCGGTGAACCCGTCGGTCACCGCGACGTCGACCCCGAGGGTCATGAGGTCGCGGCCCTCGATGTTGCCGACGAAGGTCGCCCCCGCCGCGGTGGCCCACGTCGGGTCGGTCACGAGCAGGTTGTGGGTCGCCTTGACGAGCGGGTCGCCCTTCACGTCCTCTTCGCCGATGGACATGAGCCCGACGCGGGGCTGTGCGATCCCGTAGCAGAGCCGGGCGTAGACGGCGCCCATCATGGCGAACTGCACGAGCCACTCGGGCTGGCACTCGGCGTTCGCACCGGCGTCGAGGAGGACGGTCGGCGCACCGCCCGGCGAGTGGATCGGGATGGCGATCGCCGGCCGGTTGATCCCAGGGATCCGGCCCATCCGCAGGAGCGACGCCGCCATCGCCGCGCCGGTGTTCCCGGCGCTCACCATCGCGGCGGCCCGCCCGTCGCGCACCGCCTCGGCGGCCCGCACGAGCGAGGAGTCCTTCATCTTCCGGACGCTCGCCCCCGGGTCGGCGTCCATCGCGATGACCTCCGACGCGGGGACGACGGGCAGGGGTCCGACGTCGCCGAGGTCGTCGGGGCGGCCGACGAGCACGACGGGGATCCCGCGTTCCTCGAACGCGATGCGCGCCCCGCGCACGATCTCACCGGGCGCGTGGTCGCCACCCATCGCGTCGAGCGCGACGGGCAGGTGTCCGGCACGTTCGACCGCGCCGGCGAGCTGGGGGAACTGTTCGACGAACGACACGGCGGGCCCGGCCCTCCCGACGCCGAACGCCTCAGCCGACCTCGATCGCCTGGCGCCCGCCGTACCAGCCGCAGGAGCGGCACACGACGTGGGGCAGCTTGGCGGCGCTGCAACGGGGGCAGGTGCTGCGGGGCGGGACGTCGAGCGTCCACGCGGCGGCGCGGCGGCTGCGGGTCTTCGCCTTGGAGGTCTTCTTCTTCGGAACCGGCATCGCGATCTGTCCCTCGGGTGGGCGTGTGTGCCCGGTACGCCGGACACGAGGGCGCAAGCGTAGCGGGTGGCCGCCCCCGGAGCGACCCGACGGCTCAGTCGTCGAGTCGGAGCTCGGCGAGTGCCGCCCAACGCGGGTCGGGGGCCGGGGTCTCGTCGGCCTCGGGCACCGCCTCGTCGTCGTCGCCGAGACGGGTCGGGAACAGGTCCGGCGCAGGACCCGGACAGTCGGGACGGCACAGCGGGGCGAGCGGGAGGGCGAGCAGCACGGCGTCGCGCACGACGGGCACGAGGTCGACCGTCTCCCCCTCGATCGGGTACGTCTCGCCCTCGGTCGGCCGCCGCTCGAACACCTCGCGCACCGGCACGTCGACGGGCACGGGGAACGGCTCGAGGCAGCGGCGGCACTCGCCGTCGGCGACGACGTGCACCGAACCGGTCGCCACGATCGACGACCCGTCGCACTCGAGGTCGAGGGAGACCTCGACCGGGCGGTCGGCCGGCAGCGTGCAACCGCCGACCGCGAGACCGCCGAGACCGACCGGGCGGCGCACAGGCATCCGGGCGCCACTGCGCCCGAGGATCCGGGTGACGCCGACCACGACCGTCGGCTCCCCCACCGGGACGTCCTGCTCGGCGCTCACCGGAGGATCGTCAGGAACGGTCCTGGTCGAAGAACGCACCCTCGTCGACCGCCTCGGCGGCGTCCGCGGCGTCGTCGCCGTGCAGTTCCTCCGACGCGATCTGCAGCTTCTCCCGACCCTGCTGCACGAGCTTCGCCGTGCGCTCGAGCAGGATCTCGAAGCTGCCGAGCTTGCGGTCGCAGAAGTCGTCGGTCTCGAGCAACAGCCGCCGCGACTCCGCATCGGCGGCGTCGAGGATCTGCCGGGCACGCCGGTCGGCCTCACGCACGACCTCGCTGCGCTGCACCATCTGCTCGACCCGGGCGCGGGCCCGCACGATCAGGTCCTCGGCCTCACTGCGGGCCTTCGCGAGGAAGTCGGTGCGCTCCTTCAGCAGCCACCGCGACTCGCGCATCTCACGCGGGAAGTTCTCGAGCGCCTCGTCGAGAAGGGCGAGGATCTCCTCGCGGTTGATCATCGCCGAGGTCGACAGCGGAACCGGACGCGCCGTCTCCACCAGTTCGACGACCCGGCGGATCGCCTCCTCGGTGGCGGTGAGCGGCGGCTCCGTGATGTCCGTGAGGTCGTCCTCGGGGCCTGGATCGTCGACATCGGTCACGAGCGGGGGGGCTCCTGCAGTTCGGCCAGCGCCCGGAGTACGGGGGCCGGGACCATCGAGGACACGTTACCGCCGAGGCGCCAGATCTCACGGATGAGCGTCGACGACAGGTGGGCGTACTCCTGCGCCGTCGGCACGAAGATCGTGTGGATCCCCGCCATGGCGAGGTTCATGTGCGCCATCTGCGTCTCGTTCTCGAGGTCGGCGACGCCGCGGATGCCCTTCGCCAGCACGGTCGCACCGACCCGCCGGGCGAGGTCGACCACGAGACCCGGGCCGCCGGTGGTCACCTCGACGTTCGGCAGGTGGTCGAGCGACGCAGAGAGCAGTGCCGCACGACGGTCGAGGTCGAACAGCTCCGACGGCTTGTTCGGGTTCCCCACTGCGGCGACGACGACGCGCTCCACCGCCGCCGCGACCGTCTCGACGATGCGGACGTGGCCGAGGTGCACGGGGTTGAAACTTCCGGGTACCAGTGCGGTCGCCACCGTCTCCTCGGTCCGCTCGTCCGGCCGCCCGGTCACCGATGCCGGACGAACGTCACCACGGTACCGCCGTACCGCTTGGACCGGACGACCACCCACGGCTCGGGGGGTTCGACCGCCCGGTCGGACTCGATCACCACCACGCCGGCCCGCACAACCCCGAAGAGCTCGTCCCACCGGTCGAACCGGTGCGGCGGGTCGCAGAACGCCACGTCGACGGGATCGGCCGCCGCCGCGTGCACGAGGGCGTCGACCGCCAACACCGTCGCCCGGTCCGTGAAGCCGGTGGCCTCGAGGTTCGCCGTGACCGCCCGCCGGGCGGCTGCGTCGACGTCGCAGAACGTGGCCCACGCCGCCCCCCGCGACAACGCCTCGACACCGAGCGCGCCGCTGCCGGCGAACAGGTCGACCACCGTCGCTCCGGCGAGCGGGCCAAGGCTGCCGAGTGCGTTGAACATCGCCTCCCGCACCCGGTCGAGCGTGGGGCGGGTCGTCGACCCGGTCGGCGCGACGAGCGGGCGACCACGGGCGGATCCGGCGATGACGCGCACGGCGCGACGGTAGACCGCCGTCAGGACTTGGCGAGGAAGTCGACTGCCTCGTCACCGAGCGTGTGGGCGACCTCCTCGGCGAGGAGCGGGATCGCGGTGAGCTCGCCCGCCGGACCGACGAGCTCGCCCGCGACCTCACGGGCGAGCTCCACGAGCGCCCGGTCGCGGCGCAGCGACGCGAGCTTCAGATCGCTGCGCCCTTTCTGCCGCTCCCCCATGACCGTGCCCTCCCCGCGTAGTTCGAGGTCGACCTCGGCGAGTTCGAACCCGTCGGTGGAGCGCACGAGCGCCTCGAGGCGGGCGGCGGCCGTGGCGTTGTCGCCGTCGGTGGCAACGAGGATGCAGGTCGACGCGTGCACCCCGCGACCGACCCGCCCGCGGAGCTGGTGGAGTTGAGCGATCCCGAACCGGTCCGCGTCGAGGATCACCACGACCGTCGCGTTCGGGACGTCGACGCCGACCTCGATGACCGTCGTCGCGACGAGCACGTCGATCCGACCGAGCCGGAAGTCGTCCATCACGTTCGCGCGGTCCGCCGCCGGCACCCGGCCGTGCAAGAGCCCGACGCGCAGACCGAGCAGTTCGTCCTCGGCGAGTTCGGTGCGGGTGCGTTCCGCGGAGGCGATCTCGGACTTCTCGGAGTCCTCCACGAGCGGGGTGACCACGTAGGCCTGGCGACCCGCGGCGACCGCGGCGCGCACGGTCGCCCATGCGGCGGCCACCTCGGCGGGGGTACGGGCCCAGGTCGTCCGGATCGGTGTCCGACCGGGCGGCAACTCGTCGAGCACGGACACGTCGAGGTCGCCGTAGACGGTCATCGCCGCGGTCCGCGGGATCGGTGTGGCCGTCATCACCAACACGTCGGGCACCGTGTCGTCGGCGGACCGGCGCAGCAGCGCCGCACGCTGTTCGACACCGAAGCGGTGCTGCTCGTCGACCACGACGACACCGGGCCGGGCGACCGTGACCGCATCCCCGATGAGCGCGTGGGTCCCGACGACGATCTCGACGTCACCTGAGGCGAGCCCGGCGAGGATGCGGCGGCGTTCGGGGGCGGAGGTGCGATTCGTCAGCAGATCCACCCGCAGCGGGCGGGACCCGGCGAGCGTCGACGGGTCGTCCACGGTCAGCCCCTCGACCATCCGGCGGACCGCGGCAGCGTGCTGTTCGGCGAGCACCTCGGTCGGCACCATGAGCAACGCCTGGTTCCCCGAGTCGACCGCCCCGAGCATCGCAACCACCGCCACCACCGTCTTGCCGGCACCGACGTCGCCCTGCAGCAGCCGGTGCATCGGCACCGGGCGGGCGAGGTCGGCGCCGATCTCGGCGATCACCCGGCGCTGCGCACCGGTGAGCGGGAACGGGAGGCCGGCGAGCAACTG
>CAYVOK010000037.1:0-2057 GCA_964453335.1 uncultured Acidimicrobiaceae bacterium | reverse complement strand
GATGCGGCCGGTCCGGTCACCGACGAGGTCGACGACGGGTGCGGTCATCCCGGCGACGTCACGGAACCGCTCGAGCCGGCCGAACACCACCGCCTCGGTGCCCTCGGCGAGCTGACGTTCACGCCAGGGCTGGTTGAAGAACGTGAGCCGCAACCGGTCACCCGCGCCGTCGACGGTCGACACGGTCGTGATCGCCCGCCGTCCCGACCGGCGCGTCGACGCGGCGCCGATGCGGACGAGGACCATCGCCTCCTCGCCGATCCGCAGGTCGCGCACGAGCGCCTGACGGCTGCGGTCGACGTAGCGACGCGGGTAGTGGGTGAGCAGGTCCCACAGCGACCCAATCCCCACCTCGCCCATCGCCTCGAGGCGGCGGGGGCCGACGCCGCGCAACCGGTCGACGCCCATCGCGTCGAGTTCCGGGACGGTGAGGGGACCACTGCCACCGGGTGCCGGGGAGGGCTCGGCGGGCCGCACCTGCGCCATGACGAGGCGAGATTACCCGGGGGTCCCACCGGGACGGGTAGCCTGCGGGGCGTGCAAGGCGTGATCAAGTCCTACGACCCGGGGACCCGCACCGGGAGCCTGCTCCGCGACACCGATCTCGCGGAGGTGGAACTCGCCGCCGACGCGCTCGACGGTTCGATCTTCCGCATGGTGCGACCGGGTCAGCGGGTCGTGTTCGACCTCGACGGTGACGGACGCGCCACCACCCTGCGCCTCGGCTCCGAGGTCGACATGGGCACCCCCGGGTTCGGCGCCGGGGCCTGACGCCTCCCACCGCGGATCGGCCCGTGCCGGCGGCGCGGACGCTGCTACCATGCCCGGCATCCCTCGCAGGTCCCCCCGACCCGTGCGGGAGTACGACAACGGCGTCGAACGAATCCGAGGTTGCCATGCCCGCTGCCACGAAGAACCAGCGTCTGCTCGACTGGGTGCGTGATTGGGCGGAGATCCTCCAGCCCGCCGCCGTGGAGTGGTGCGACGGGACTGACGAGGAGTACCGACGGCTCGTGCAGCAGCTCGTCGACGCCGGCACGCTCGAGCCCCTCGACCCGGCGAAGCGCCCGGGCAGCTACCTCGCCCTCTCCGACCCGGGCGACGTCGCCCGCGTCGAGGACCGCACCTTCATCTGCTCGGAGCGTCAGATCGACGCCGGGCCGACGAACAACTGGCGTGCCCCCGCCGAGATGCGCGCCGAGATGACCGCTCTCTACACGGGTGCGATGAAGGGCCGCACGATGTACGTGGTGCCGTTCTCGATGGGTCCGCTCGGTTCGCCGATCGCCCACATCGGCGTGCAGCTCACCGACAGCGCATACGTCGCCGTGAGCATGCGGATCATGACCCGCATGGGCCAGGGCGCGCTCGACGTGCTCGGCGACGGACGGTGGGTGCCGTGCGTGCACTCCGTCGGCGCACCGCTGGCGCCGGGGCAGGCCGACGTGGCGTGGCCGTGCAACCCGGAGAAGAAGTACATCGTCCACTTCCCCGAGACCCGCGAGATCTGGAGCTACGGCTCGGGCTACGGCGGCAACGCGCTGCTGGGCAAGAAGTGCTTCGCGCTGCGCATCGCCAGCGTGATGGCGCGCGACGACGGCTGGCTCGCGGAGCACATGCTGATCCTCAAGCTGACCAACCCCGAGGGCCGCACGAAGTACGTCGCCGCCGCGTTCCCGTCGGCCTGCGGCAAGACGAACCTCGCGATGATCGAGCCGACCGTGCCCGGCTGGAAGGCCGAGACCGTCGGCGACGACATCTGCTGGATGAAGTTCGGACCGGACGGCCGGCTCTGGGCGATCAATCCGGAGGCCGGATTCTTCGGCGTGGCCCCGAACACCAGCTACGAGACCAACGCCAACGCGATGCAGACGCTCCACGCGAACTGCATCTTCACGAACACCGCGCTGACCTCCGACGGCGACGTCTGGTGGGAGGGCATGACGCAGGACAAGCCCGCCCGCGCCACCGACTGGCGCAACCAGCCGTGGACGCCGGAGTCGACGGGCGCCGCCGCGCACGCCAACGCGCGCTTCCCCGCGCCCGCCGCGCAGTGC
>CAYVOK010000036.1:13501-30688 GCA_964453335.1 uncultured Acidimicrobiaceae bacterium | reverse complement strand
AACTGACGACCTTTTCCTTACCATGGAAACGCTCTGCCGACTGAGCTAAGGGGGCGGGCGGACCGGCACCGGGCAGGTCCGTCGGAGCGCTGAGGTTACACCCCGACGTCCCGGAGTGCGAACGAAGCGGGAGGTGTCGGGGCCCGTCGCCGGTATCGTCGTGGCGATGTTGGTGCGGCCTGCCGTCCTCGAGGACGCCGAGGCGATCCGGACGATCTACAACCACGAGGTGGAGACGTCCACGGCGACGCTCGACCTCGTCCCGCGCTCGCTCGACGACCAGCGCGACTACCTGCGTTCACGCATGGGGACCTACGTCGTCCTCGTCGCCGCCGAGGGGGACGACATCGTCGGCTTCGGGTCGTTGTCGCCGTACCGGGAGCGCGCCGGGTACAACGCGACGGTCGAGGACTCCGTCTACGTCCGCCGCGACCGACACGGCCGCGGCGTCGGTCGGGCGCTCCTCGGCGGGCTCGTCGAGGTGGCCGCTGCGCACGGGTTCCACTCGGTGATGGCGAAGATCATCGCCGGGAACGACGCCTCCCGGGCGTTGCACGAGGCCCTCGGCTTCACCCACATCGGCACCGAGCGCGAGGTCGGCCGGAAGTTCGGCCGCTGGATCGACATGGAGCTGTTCCAGCGGATGCTGTGAGTCGGCCTCAGGCGACGGCGGCCTCGACACGGGCCGCCGCCGCGAGCAGCAGATCCTCCGCCCCGTCGTCCGCCATGAACTGCAGCGACGCGGGGAACCCGCCGCCACGCCGCGGGACCGGCAGGGAGATCGCCGGCGTCCCCGCCGCGTTCGCCGCCCGCGTCCACGCGGTGAGCACCGGCGCAGCCACCTCCTCGTCGATGCGGGGTGGGAGCACGGGCAACGTCGGCATGGCCAGCAGCGGCGTGGCGCGCAGGACGGCGCGCACCTCCGACCGCCACGCCACGAGCACGGCGGTCGCCCGTTCGACCTCGGCGGCGTCGATGGCGCCGCCGGCGGTGAGCCGACCGGCGACGTCGGTGCCGATCAGATCACCGTGGGCGGCGAGCAGCCAGGCCCAGTGGTGATAGGCGGTGGCCGCCGAGACGACGGTGGCCGCCCGCTCGGCGGCATCCCAGCCGGGGAGGTCGACGTCGACGGTCCGCCATCCGGCGAGCTGCAGGGCGTCCGCCACCGCAGCCGTGATCGTCGGATCGGTGTCGGGGCCCTGCCGGGGGATCCCGACGACATCGGGCAGCGACCCGGCCGCAGCGGGCGTGAAGCCGGGCTCGAGCAGGGCCATACCGAGCGCCGTCGCGGCGACGTCGCGCCCGAGCGGTCCGATCGTGTCGAACATCGGCGCGAGGGGTCGCGTGCCCTCGAGGGAGATCCGGCCGTGGGTGGTCTTCAGCCCCACGACGCCGCAGCACGCAGCGGGGATACGGACCGATCCTCCCGTGTCGGAGCCGAACGCCACCTCTGCGTCACCGTCCGCCACTGTGACCGCCGACCCGCTCGACGAACCTCCCGGGATCCGGGCCGCGTCGAGCGGGTTGCGTGGCGTGCCGAAGTGCGGGTTCACCCCCCGACCACCGAACGCGAGCTCGTGGAGGTTCGTCTTGCCGACGAAGCGCGCACCTGCCGCCCTCGCCCCGGCGAGGCATGTCGCGTCGACCACGGCGGGCTCGGCACCCGGCCCGGCGGCCACGAGCGCCCGTGAGCCGTAGGTCGTCGGGGTGCCCGCCACGTCGATGAGGTCCTTGACGGCGAGGCGTGGTCCGGTCGCTGCCGGGGACGGGTCGAGGCGGAGCAGGAACGTCGTCATCCTGGAAGGAAAGCACAACGGCCGCCCTCGCGGGCGGCCGTGCACACCGGACGTGGGCCGGGAAGGATTCGAACCTCCGTAGGCGTAAGCCGGCGGGTTTACAGCCCGCTCCCTTTGGCCACTCGGGCACCGACCCCGATCGGAAGCCCAGATCCTAGCGCCCACCCCTCCGCCGTCGAAACCGCGCCCGAGCGTCACCCGGGACAGCGGTAGCGTTGCGGCATGCCCACCTTCGATGTCGTCTCGCAGGTCGATCAGCAGGAAGTCCGCAACGCCGTCGACCAGGCCCGGCGCGAACTCGTCACGCGGTACGACTTCAAGGGCACCGACTCGAGCATCGATCTCGACGATGCCGGGTTCACCCTGCACTCCTCCAGCGAGGACCGGCTCGCCGCGCTCCGCCTGCTCCTCGAGGAGAAGCTCGTGAAGCGGAAGGTGTCGCTCAAGTCCCTCGACCCGGGGAAGATCGAGGAGGCATCGGGCGGTCGGGCGCGGCAGCGGATCGCGCTCGTGGCTGGGATCTCCTCGGACAAGGCGAAGGCGATCAACACCCACATCAAGGGGCTCGCCCTCAAGGGTGTGCAGAGCCAGACCCAGGGCGAGCAGCTACGGGTGACCGGCAAGAAGCGCGACGACCTGCAGGCCGTGATCGCCGCACTGCGCGAGCACGACTTCGGGATCCCGCTGCAGTTCGAGAACTTCCGGGACTGATCCCCGACGCCGGCTCAGCGCCAGGCGAACGTCGGCTGCTCGAAGTGGTCGACCCGCTCGTCGCGCCCCTCGACCGCGACGAGGCGGAACTGGTAGAGCACGGCGGCGGTCGGCGCGTGGACGAGGTCCCCGCCGAGGGGGAGCTGCAACACGGGTCGATCGCTCTCGGGGATCGTGACCGTGCGCGGCGAGTCGGGTCGACACAGCTCGCGCACCGAGACCCGGTGCACCGATGCGACCTCACGCGGATCGGGCCGGAGCTCGGGGTCGGCACCACCCCAGAACACGAACGGCCGCATCAGGTACCCGGACCGCGTCGGGTAGTCGTCGAGACGGCCGAGGAGCCGGTCGACGTCGAGGTCGAGGCCGAGTTCCTCGCGACATTCCCGGCGCGCCGCCTCGAGCGCCGTCTCCCCCGGGTCGACCCGGCCGCCGGGGAGCGCCCACTGACCGCCGTGGTCCCGGAGCTTGGGAGCCCGCCGCGTGAGCAGCACGGCGGGGCCTCCGGCGACCCCGTCGAGCCGACCCGAGAGCGTGGACACGTCGGCGCCGGGGATGTCGGCGAGCCGGGTGGCGTCGACGGTACCCGGGTCGACGCCGTGCAGCTCGGGGTCGCTGTCGACGACGACCACCGCCACCGCTGCGAGTCGCAGCCCCTCGGTCGATCCCTCGATCACCGGGCGTCGACCGAGGTTGTCGGCGAGCCGGCGACGCAGTCCGTCGTCGTAGGCGAGGTGCATCGTCCGCATCGTAGGGACCCCACGGCGAGGGCGGGGAAAAGAGAACCGGCCGGCTGCGACCCGGGGGGGAGTGGTCGCAGCCGGCCGGTCAGGTTCCGCTCGTCCAGGTCGGGGGGGGATGACCCTCGAGCGGTTACGAGAGGTGTAACCGAGGAGGGCTCCCGATCATTCCCGGGCCCGGGAGAATTTCTCGGGACGCCGTTCAGTCCTCCTGCGGGGCGTCCGCCGCCCGGGACCGGATGGCCTCGACGACGTTCGCGTCGGCCAGCGTCGTCGTGTCACCGAGCGTCCGACCCTCGACGACGTCGCGGAGGAGCCGCCGCATGATCTTGCCGGACCGCGTCTTGGGAAGGTCGGGCACGATGATCACGGCCTTCGGCCGGGCGATCGCGCCGAGCTTCTTCGACACGTGCTGGCGGATCTCCTCGCGCAGCGCGTCCGACGACTCGTTCCCACCGCGCAGGATCACGTAGCCGTAGATCGCCTGGCCGGTGACGTCGTCGTTGGCACCGACGACCGCCGCCTCAGCGACGGCGGGGTGGTCGACAAGTGCGGACTCGACCTCGGTGGTGGAGATCCGGTGGCCCGAGACGTTCATCACGTCGTCGACCCGGCCGAGGAGCCAGAGGTAGCCGTCGTCGTCGAGCTTGGCGCCGTCACCGGCGAAGTAGCGGCCCGGGAACCGGCTCCAGTAGGTCTCGGCGTACCGCTCCGGCGCACCCCAGATCCCCCGCAGCATCCCCGGCCAGGGGCGGGTGATCGTCAGGTAGCCGCCACCCCGCTCGACGCGTGCCCCGTCATCGTCGACGAGTTCGACGAACACCCCGGGGATCGCATGGGTCGCAGAACCCGGCTTCGTGGTCGTCACGCCCGGCCACGGCGTGATCATGTGACCGCCGGTTTCGGTCTGCCACCAGGTGTCGACGATCGGGCAGGTGCTCCCCCCGATGTGCTCGTGGTACCACATCCTCGGGGTTGATCGGTTCACCGACGGTCCCGAGGACGCGCAGCGTCGACATGTCGTGGGCCGCCGGCCAGTCCGCCCCCCACTTCATGAACGTCCGGATCGCCGTCGGCGCGGTGTAGAGCTGCGTGACCCCGTACCGCTCGACGATGTCCCAGAGCCGGTCCTTGCGCCAGGCGCCGGCGTCGGTGCCCTCACGGAACTCGGGCCGCGGCGTGTCGGGGGTGCCCTCGTAGAGCACCGACGTCGCACCGTTCGCGAGCGGCCCGTAGACGATGTAGCTGTGGCCGGTCACCCACCCGATGTCGGCGGCGCACCAGTAGACGTCGGTGTCGGGGTGCATGTCGAACGTGTAGCGGTGCGTGAACGCGACCTGGGTGAGATACCCGCCGGTCGTGTGCATGATGCCCTTCGGCTTGGCCGTGGTCCCCGACGTGTAGAGCAGGTAGAGGAGGTGCTCGCTGTCGAGCGGCTCGGGCGGGCACGAGGGTGCAGCGGCGGCCATGGCGTCGTGCCACCAGACGTCGCGACCCTCCACCATGTCGACCTCGACACCGCAACGATTCACGACCAGGACCTTCTCCACCGTCGTGCAGGACGGGAGGGCGAGATCGACGTTGGTCTTGAGGGCCGACGGCGCGCCACGGCGGTAGCCCGCGTCGGCGGTGATGATGAGTCGGGCCTCGGCGTCGTTGCAGCGGTCGACGATCGCGTCGGGGCTGAACCCGCCGAAGATCACGGAGTGCGCCACGCCGATGCGCGTGCAGGCGAGCATGGCGACGGGCAGTTCGGGCACCATCGGCATGTAGATGGCCACCCGGTCACCCGACCGCAGCCCGAGGTCGCGCAGCGCGTTGGCGCACCGCTCGACGTCGGCGAGCAGTTCGGCGTAGGTGATGGTCCGGGTGTCGCCGGGCTCGCCCTCCCAGTGGAAGGCGACCTTGCCACCGCGACCGGCCTCGACGTGGCGGTCGAGGCAGTTGTAGCTGACGTTGAGCTTCCCGCCGATGAACCACTGCGCGAACGGCACGTCCCATGCGAGCGTCGTGTGGAAGTCCTCGAACCAGGTGACGTTCTCACGCGCCTGCCGTGCCCAGAACGCCTCGTAGTCGCGCTCGGCCTCCTCCCACATCGCCCGGTCGGTGACGAGGGCCGAAGCCCGGAACGCCGCCGACGGCGGGAAGGTCCGGTCCTCGCTGTAGTAGTTCTCGATCGTGGGCTCGGCCACCGTGGTCTCCCCGTGCGCAGGTCGGACGTCCGACGTGAACGGCACGGGGAGCTTACGCGGCCCTCCGTGTCGACTGCCCCTCAGTACCCCGGTCGCTCCCACTCGGCGACCACGAACCCGCCGAGACCCGCAGAGTCGAGGAGCGCTTCCGCCTCCCTGACCCGACTGCGCGCCCGCAACGCTGCGAGGTCGGCCACGCCGGCGCGTTCCGTCCAGATCCGCCGCCCCTCGTCGACGAGTTCGTCGATCCCCCATCGACGCAGCCAGGCCGCCTGCGTCGAACGGGCGCCACCCGGGAGCTGGTCGAAGGGGACGTCGTAGGTGATGTCCTGTGATCCGGGGTCCTCCCAGGGGGGGCCGCCCCGACCGTGCGCCCGGTAGGTCCGCAGCCATCCCCCTCCGGGGCGGTGGGCGAGTTCGACGGTTTCCGCCCCGTAGTCGATGACGACGAGACGTCCCCGACCGATCCGGTCCAGCGTGGAGCGCACCCATGCGGCCGCCTCCTCGGCGATCGGGATCCGCGCGCCGACCGGGACGTCGACCGGACCGACCGCGTCGGTCGGTTGCAGCACCACGCCGCCGTCGACGACGTGGAGCTCCGCCCACCCCTCCGTCGTGCGCTCGAGCACGCGGACGGGGAGGTTGTCGAGCAGTTCGTTGGCGACGACGACGCCGGCCTCGACGTCGGGAACCGCTGTGACACTGCGCACCTCCGCCGGGTGCATCGCCCGCAGCACGGGCGAGACCTCCACGGCGACGAGGTCGAGCGCCCCGGCGCACCGGGGTGCCGCCGCCTCGACGGCGCGCAGCAACGTTCCCGCACCGGCACCGGCGTCGACGACGGTGAACGTCGCCGGCCGACCGAGCCCGTCCCAGGCGGCGTCGAGCATGCGAGCGACCACCGCGCCGAAGAGCGGCCCGACCTCGACCGAGGTCAGGAAGTCGCCGCGGCGACCGGGAGCCCCGCGCCCGCTCGTGAAGAACCCGGTGCCGGGCGCGTACAGCGCACGCGCCATGAAGCGGTCGAACCGCTCCCCGTCGACCGGCACCGGCTGGTGGCGGAGCGTCAGCCGCCCGGCAGGGCGGCGACGATGCCGTCGAGGCTGCCGGTGAAGTGACCGAGCAGACCGGGGAAGACCCCGAACAGGATCGTCGCGCCGGCGGTCAGTGCGGTCGCGGAGATCAGCGAGACCGGCACCCGCACGGGCGACGTATCGCCGAACGGCGCCTCCTCGAACCACATCGCCTTCAGCACGAGTGCGTAGTAGTAGAACGCCACGACCGAGTTCACCGCCATGACGACGGCGAGCGAGTAGCCCCATGGCGTGCCCGCCGTGGCGAGCGCCTTGAACACGACGAACTTGGCGAACCAACCGCCGAGCGGGGGGATCCCGGCGAGGGACGCGAGGAAGACGGTCATCGCGACGGCGAGGCCGGGGGCGTACCCGAACAGTCCGCCGAAGGACGAGATCTCACCCGACTGCGTCTTGCGGGACACGGCGATGACGATGGCGAACGCACCGAGGTTCATCGCCGCGTAGATCACGAGGTAGGTCACGACGGCCGTCAGCGACTCGGCCGCGCTGTCCCCCATGACCGCGAACGGCGCCAGGATGAACCCGGCCTGCGCGATACCGGAGTAGGCGAGCATCCGCACGATGTTCGTCTGGCGCAGCGCGATGAGGTTGCCCACCGTCATCGACGCCGCTGCGAGGATCCACATCATCGGCTCGACGACGTCGGTTCGCCCGGCGAAGCCGATGTAGGCGAGCTGGATCAACGCCACGAACCCGGCGGCCTTCGACGCGACGGCGAGGAATGCCGTGACCGGTGTCGGTGCCCCCTCGTAGGTGTCCGGCGCCCAGGAGTGGAACGGCACCGCCGACACCTTGAAACCGAAGCCGACGATCACGAGGACGATGGCGAGGGTGACGATCGGCGTGGAGCTCGAGCCCTCTGCGATGCGCGTACCGATGTCGGTCAGCAGCGTCGAACCCGAGATGCCGAAGAGCAGGGACATGCCGTACAGCATGAGTGCCGAGGCGAAGACGCCCATCAGGTAGTACTTGAGCCCGGCCTCGTTCGAGCGCAGGCTCCGCTTCTCCCACGTCGCCATGAGATAGGCCGGGATCGACAGCAGTTCGAGCGCCACGAAGATCGTCACGAGGTCGCGGGCCGACGACATGATGACCATGCCGAGCAGCGACGACGTGAGCATCAGGTAGTACTCGCTCTCCCAGAAGTCACCTTCGGCGAGGTGGTTGGTCGAGAGCAGCACCACGACGTAGCCCGACAGGAAGAACATCGCCTTCAACAGCAACGCCACGTTGTCCACCACGAACGCCCCGCCGAAGAGCGAGCGGTCCGCACCGTCGAGGGCCAGCGTGAGGATCGGGATGAGCGGGGCGAGCAGGGCGAGACCGGAGAGGCCCGGCATGAGACGACGCCCGTCCTCGAGCTTGATCATGTCGACGAGGTACAGCAGCGCGACGCACGCGGCGAACGTGATCTCCGGCGCGAGCGCGTGGAAGTCGAGCGTCGGCGGCTCGAACGTCGACGAGACCTGGGCGAGGAGGGCGGCGATCACGGATCAGCCCCCGAATGCCGTGCGGACCATGTTGGTCACTGCACCGTCCATCATCCCGAACAGCAGGCCCGGCATCAGACCGAGCACCACGAAGGCGACGACCATCGGGATCCAGGCGATCCACTCGGTCACGTGCATGTCGTGGACGTGCTCATGGGCGAACTCCTCCTTCGGCTCACCGAACGCCGTGCGCTGGTAGAGCCAGAGCAGGTAGGCGGCGGCCAGCACGGTGCCGAGGGCGGCGATCACCATGTACACCCGGAAGAGGGTGACGTTGAGGCCCTCGGCAGGGTTGTACGCCGCGAGGATGGCCGGGAACTCGCCCCAGAAGCCGGCGAGACCGGGCAGGCCGAGCGACGCCATCGTCGTGAGACCGAGGATCCAGCCCATCCGCGGGGCCTGCTTCAGCAGACCGCCGAGCCGGCTGATCTCGAGGGTGTGGAACCGCTCCTTCACCGATCCGGCGATGAAGAAGAGCATGCCGGTGATCAGACCGTGGGCGACCATGCCGAAGATCGCAGCGTTGATCCCGAAGTCGGTCAGGGTCGAGATGCCGAGCATCACGTAGCCCATGTGCGCGACCGAGGAGAAGGCGATCAGACGCTTCATGTCGGTCTGGGCGAGGCAGCCGAGGGCGCCGTAGATGATGCCGATCACCGACAGGAGGCCGATCCAGGGCGCCCACTGCACGGCGGCGTCGGGGAGGATCGGCAGTGCGATGCGCACGAATCCGTAGGTGCCGAGCTTGAGGAGCACCGCTGCCAGGATGACCGAGCCCTGGGTCGGCGCCTGGGTGTGGGCGTCGGGCAGCCAGGTGTGGAAGGGGAACATCGGCACCTTGATGCCGAAGCCCATGAACATGCCGCCGAAGACGAGCACCTGGGTCGACAGTGCGATCTCCCGGGCGGCGACCTGCTCGGCGAGCTGCACCATGTTGAAGGTCTCGGCACCGGTGAGGACGAAGAGCGCCAGGAAGCTCACGATCATGAGCGCCGAGCCGAACAGCGTGTACAGGAAGAACTTGATCGATGCGTACTGGCGCTGCTCCCCGCCCCAGACACCGATCATGAAGTACATCGGCAGCAGGACGACCTCGAAGAACACGAAGAACAGGATCAGGTCCTGTGCCACGAACGACCCGAGCATGCCCGTGTGCAGGATCATGATCAGGATGAGGAACGCCTTGGGGTTGTGCGGCTCCGGGAAGTGGTTCCAGCTGTAGATGATCACCAGCGGGACCACGAACATCGTGAGCAGGATCAGCGGCAGGGCGATGCCGTCGACGCCGATCGTGTACCGGGACCGGATGATGTCGATCCAGCCGACGTCGACCGCGAACTGCAGGTCCTTCGTCCGGTCGAAGTCGAAGTTCAGGAGCAGCAGGACGCCGAAGACGGCGACGACCAGCGATGTGGCCAGCGCGACGATCTTGTGCGTCTCCTCCTCGGCTTTGGGGATGAGCATCATCACGACGGCTGCCACGAGTGGCAGGAACGTCGGGATCGTGAGTCCCCAGTCGTTCAGGAAGTCCGTCATCTCGGTTGCTCTCGCCTCTCCTCTCGAACCTCGGGCCGGACCCTGATGGCGCCGTCCTCCGGTGTCGAGTTCCTGCAGTTGCGCCCCGGGGGGCCTGTCGAAGTGTTCGTTGACGTGGGTGTGACCGGGTCAGATCACCAGGACGAAGATCCCGGCGAGCACGGCGGCCGCGGCGAACATGAGCGCTGCGTACGCCTGGATGCGACCGGTCTGCAGCTTCCGCAGCACACCGCCCGCCTCCGACGCCCCAGCACCCGATGCGTTCACCAGACCGTCGACGACCTGCTGGTCGACATAGGTGTACAGACCCCCGGCGGCGGCACGTGAGACCGTCGCCGCGCCGTTGACCACGCCGTCGAGCACCCGCTGGTTGAACAGGTTCGCGGCGCGGGCGATCGGGCCCTTGGTCGCGCCGGCGATGATCCCGGTGTAGAGGTGGTCGAGGTAGAACTTGTTCTCGAGGACCCGGTACAGCGCCGCGGCGACCGGGATCCGGGCCGTCGGACCGTCGGCGAGCTCGGTCGCCATCGGGTCGGCTGCCTGGACCTTGCGGTAGTACGCGATGGCCGCACCTGCGCAGACCGCAGCGATCACCATCGAGATGACGGCGAGTGCCGGGCTGAACTCGGCGTGGCTGATCTTCGGGAAGTAGTCGGCGCGGGGCTCGACGTAGTGCTCGAACCGCAGCGTCCAGCCCTCGGGGATACCCAGATAGCTCGAGAACTTGCCCGGGATGTTCGTGAAGGTGGCGAGGAACGCCATGACCGCCAGGATCAGCAGCGGCGTGGTGATGCGCACACCCGACTCGTGCGGCAGACCGCCGTGGTCGTCGTGGGCATCGTGCCCGTGCGCGTCGTGCGCGTCGTGCCCGTGGTCGTCGTGACCGGGCGCAGCGTGGGCGTCGTGCCCGTGGTCGTCGTGACCACCGTGCCCGCCGTGCCCGTGGTGGGCGTTCGGCGAGTTCGCACCGCGCCATTCACCCATGAACGTGAGCCAGTAGCAGCGGGTCATGTACGCAGCCGTCATGCCACCGGTCGCAAGACCCATCAGCAGCATCAAGTGGTACGTGCCGTTGGCGCCCGTCGACAGCCCGAGTCCACCGGTGCCGGCGAGGATCTCGTCCTTCGACCAGAAACCCGAGAGAAGGGGCAGACCGGCGAGGGCCAGGGTGCCGACGAGGAACGTCGCATGCGTCTTCGGCATGTACTTCCGCAGGCCGCCCATGTCGTACTTCATGTCGAAGCTGTGGTTGCAGGCATGGCTGACGGAACCCGACCCGAGGAACAGACAGGCCTTGAAGAACGCGTGGGTGAAGAGGTGGAACATCGCAGCGGTCCAGGCGCCGACGCCGAGCGCCATGACCATGTAGCCGAGCTGGGAGACCGTGGAGTAGGCGAGCACCTTCTTGATGTCGCGTTGCACGAATGCGAGCGATCCGCCGACGAGGGTCGTCAGACCACCGACGAGGGCGAGCACGTTGAACGAGCTCCCGGCGACGTCGAGACCCTCGAAGAACACGGGGTACAGACGACCGACCATGTAGACGCCGGCGACGACCATGGTGGCTGCGTGGATGAGTGCCGACACCGGCGTCGGACCCGCCATGGCGTCGGGCAGCCAGGTGTGGAGGAAGAACTGGCCGGACTTCGACATGACCGCGGCGATGAGGCAGAGCGCTGCGACGGTGAGTGCCGTCTTCGACACCGTGCCCCCGACCACCGCACGGTTGATGTCGAGGATGCCGAACGTCTTGCCGCCACCGGCGGTGAAGAACAGGGCGATCATGCCGACGAGCAGACCCATGTCGCCGACCCGGTTGGTGAGGAACGCCTTCAGCGCGGCGTCGGAGTTCTTCTTCTCCTCCCACCAGTGGCCGATGAGGGAGAACGAGCACACGCCGACGAGCTCCCACGCCGTGATGAACATCACGAGGTTGTTCGAGAGCACGAGCAGGAGCATCGAGGCCGTGAAGAGGCTCAGGAACGCGAAGTAGTGCGTGTACCTGATGTCCCCGTGCACGTAGTCGGTGGAGAAGACGTGCACGAGCAGCGAGATGAGCCCGACGACGAAGAGCATCATCACGGCCATGCCGTCGACCAGCGTGCCGACGCTGAACTCGATGCCGCCGATCGTCCACCAGTTGTCGCCCCACACCGTCTCGACGGGTTCGGCGGCGGCGTGCTTGGCCTCCTTGCCCTCTGCGGCGGCGGCCACGCCGCGCCCGAGGGTTCCGAGGCCCTTCTCGCCTCCGTGGTCGTCGCCGTGCTCCTCCGTCGTGGTGCCGTGGCCGGCGTCGGCGGCGTCCACGTGGGAGATCCACTGGGCTCCGGCGACGAGCGCGCAGGCGAACACGACCGACAGCGCCGTGATGCCGATCTCGGCCCCCTTCTTCGGGAGGCGCTTGCCGAACATGATGATCAGGAGGAACGACAGCGCGGGGATGGCCGGGAAGATCCAGGCGTTCCGGAGGAACCACCCGACGTTCTCGGCCGTCGCGTGCACGGCTTCCACGGCTTCAGCAGCGAGCATCGTGTTCCGTCACCCCTTCAGCAGGTCGGCGGCGTCGAGGTCGATGCTCGTCCGGTTCCGGTAGATCAACAGGACGATGGCGAGGCCGACCCCGACCTCGGCGGCGGCCACCGCGATGACGAACAGGGCGAAGACCTGCCCCACCGGTGTGCCGTTGAAGGCACCGAAGGCGATCAGGTTGATGTTCACCGAGTTGAGGATCAGCTCGATCGCCATCAGCACCATGACGCCGTTCCGACGCGCGAGCACGCCGTAGACGCCGATGCAGAAGAGGATCGCACCGAGGATGAGGAACTGGTTCAGCCACATGAGCGACTACTCCCGCCGCGCCACGACGATGGCGCCGATCAATGCCGCAAGAAGGAGGAACGACGCCGCCTCGAAGGGGATGAGGTAGTCCTTGAAGATCGAGTCGCTCACCTCGGCGGTGAGCTGCGGCGCACCTGCGCCGATCGCGTCGATCTCGGCGTCCTCGAACGCGTCGACGAGCGAGAAGGACATGACGGCGAACAGGATGACGGCCACGAGACCGGCGAGCCACCGCTTCTCGTTGTCGACGTCGACCTCGCGTCCGATCCGGGCCCGGGTCAGCATGATGCCGAAGAGGAACAGCACGACGACTGCGCCGATGTAGACGAGGATCTGCGTCACGCCCGTGAACTCTGCGCCGGTCAGGATGAACTGGGCGGCGACCCCGGCGAGCACGATGACGAGGTAGAGGGCGGCGTGGACGATGTTCTTCGTCGTCACCACCCGGACGGCGGCGACGACCATGACGAGCGCGATGATCCCGAAGAAGATGTTCTGCGCGACCACGACTACCTCGGGACCTTCTTGACCTTGGCCTCCGACCCGGCCTCGTAGGCCTCGAAGTCCGGCACGGTCGTCATCCAGTCGGCGAGCCGGCTCTTGTCGTGGAGCAGGTCCGCGATCCGAGGCTCGGAGAACTCGTACTCGGGCGACCAGAAGAGCGCCTCGAAGGGGCACACCTCGACACAGATCCCGCAGTACATGCAGAGCGAGAAGTCGATGTCGAAGCGATCGAGCTCGTTGCGCTGACGGGGCTTCCCGCCCTCGCGCCGCGGCGGTGCGAGGTACTTGTGCGCCTCGATGTAGATGCACCAGTCCGGGCACTCACGGGCGCACAGCATGCAGGCGGTGCAGTTCTCCTCGTGCAGTGCGATGACGCCTCGGGCCCGCGGTGTCGGATCCTCCTTGACGCGCGGGTACTGCACGGTGACGGCGCCCTTGGACGGTGCCGGCGGCTTCAGGAAACCGTCGGGGAACACCGTCTTGCGGGCCTCGCCGAGCGTGACCGCCAGACCCTTGATCACCCCGGGGACGAGGGACATCAGAAGACCACCTTCAGCACAGCGGTCGCTGCGATGTTCACGAGCGACAACGGGATCAGGTACTTCCAGGCGAAGATCTGGAGCTGATCCTCACGGAACCGGGGGTAGGTGACCCGGAACCACATCACGAGGAACATGATGAGCAGGATCTTGAGCAGCAGGACGACCGGCCCGAGCACGTTCATCAGGTTGTTGTCGGGATCGATGCCGGGCACCGACCAGCCGCCGAGGAAGAGCGTCGCGGCGATCGCCGAGAACGCACCTGCGGTGGCGAACTCACCGATGAAGAACAGGAGGAACCGGAACCCCGAGTACTCGGTCATGTAGCCGGCGACGAGTTCCGACTCGGCGACGGGCATGTCGAAGGGCGGCTGGGTCAGCTCGGCCTGCATCGCCACGAGGAAGATCAGGAACCCGACGATCTGGGTGATGATGAACGGGTTGCCGATCCCGCCGAAGCCGAAGATCTCACCGTTCCGCTGGGCGGCGACGATGCCCTGCATGTCCATCGTCCCGGCCTGGATGACGACCCCGAGCACGGCGAGCACGAGCGGGAGTTCGTACGCGATGAGCTGGCCCGCAGCACGCAGACCGCCCATGAGCGAGTACTTGTTCGCAGACGACCATCCGGCCATGAGGACACCGATGACCGACAGCGACGACACGGCGAGCGCGAAGTAGATGCCCGCCGGGATCCGGGCGAACCAGGCGTCCGGTCCGAAGGGCACGACGACGTAGGTGAGGAACGTCGAGGCGACGACGACGATCGGGGCCCACGTGAAGACCCGGCGGTCGGCGCCGTCGGGGACGAGGTCCTCCTTCTGGAGGAACTTGCCGACCTCGGCGAGGAGCTGCATCGAACCGTAGGGGCCGGCCTCGTTCGGGCCGAGACGGCTCTGCATGAAGCTCATCATCTTGAACAGGAAGAGGTAGACGATCGTCCCCGCCGGGAGCAGCACGGCGGCGATCACCCCGACGGAGCGGAGGATCGTCTGCTGCCAGTAGGCGAGTTCGACGGCGAGCTGGCTGGTCACCGGTCGATGTCTCCCAGGATGAAGTAGAGCGACGCCAGGATCGTGATGACGTCCGGAACGTACACGCCACGCAGCACCCACGGGACGATGCTGATGTTGTTGAAACTCGCGGAGCGGATCTTCACCCGGAACGGGACGAGCTCGCCCTTCGAGACGACGTAGTAGCCCATCTCGCCGAGGGGGTTCTCGGTCGCGACGTAGGCCTCACCGGCGGGCACCTTGATGATGCGGGGCACCTTCGCCATGATCGGGCCCGAGGGGATCCCGTCGAGGAGCTGCTCGAGCATCAGGATCGCCTCACGGGTCTCCTGCAGGCGCACCCAGTAGCGGGCGTAGGAGTCCCCGTCGGGGTGGGTCCAGACCTTCCAGTCGAGCTTGTCGTAGACGAGCCCGCACGGCGAGTCGCGGCGGTGGTCCCAGTCGACGCCGGAGGCCCGCAGGTTCGCGCCGGACAGCCCGTAGGAGAGCCCGACCTCGGGCGGGATGACGCCGACGCCACGGGTCCGGGCGTTGAAGATCTCGTTGCCCATGAGCAACTCGTCGAGCTCGTCGCAGAACTCGCGCATCTTCACGAGAACGCCCTTGGTCTCGGCGACCCAGCCCTTCGGGATGTCGTCCTTCAGCCCACCGATGCGGTCGAAGTTCGGGTGGAATCGACCACCCGTGATCGCCTCGATCTGGTTGAGGACGTACTCCCGGTCGCGGAAGGCGTAGAACACCGGCGTCACGGCACCGAGCTGCACGGCCATGTCGCCGAGGAACAGTGCGATGTTCGCGATGCGGGACAGTTCGAACAGGATCGTCCGGATCCACTGCGCCCGGGGCGGTGCCTCGACGTCCATGAGACGCTCGGCCGCGAGGATGAACGGGACCTCGTTCGCGAAGCTGCCGAGCCAGTCGATGCGGTTGACGAGCGTCGTCACCTGCGGATAGGTCCGCACCTCGGCGAGCTTCTCGTACCCGCGGTGCATGTAACCCGGCACGGGATCGGCGGCGACGACCTGCTCGCCGTCGAGCTTCACGATGATCCGGAGCGTGCCGTGGGTGGCGGGGTGCTGCGGCCCGATGTTGAGGGTCATGCCCTCGGTCTCGAGTTCCACGTTCACCCGCATGTCCGCGGCCTGGTTCGCGATGTACGCGAGCTGCTGACGTTCGGTGACGGCGGTCATCGCGTCACTCACCACCCTCGTCGTCGGCGACTCCCGGCATGCCCTCGACGTCGACGATGCCCGGCCAGGGCTTCACGATCCGGGAGAGCAGCGGGAAGTCCTTGCGGAGCGGATGCCCCTCGAAGTCACCCGGCAGATACAGCTTGCGCAGCGAGGGGTGACCCTCGAAGGAGATCCCGAACATCTCGAACGTCTCGCGCTCGTGCCAGTTCGCACCGCCGAAGAGACGCGTCCAGGTCGCCACGGTCGTCGTGTCGTCGGGGACGTCCACCTTGAGGGTGAGGCCGAGGTGCTCGGTCACGGACTGCAGGCGGGCGAACACCTGGAACCGGGTCGCACCGCCGGTGACACCCTGCTCCATCGGCTCGACGTCCTTCGACGTCGCCTCGGGCTCGAGATCGACCGCCGCGTCGAGACTCCGCCCGAACGGTGAGGGCATCCAGTCGATCGCCGACAGGAACCCGAAGTAGCGGAGGCCGAGGGCGTCGCGGGCCACGCGGCCGGCTTCCTCCCATGCCTCGGTCGCCACACGCACCCACGCGTCGCGCCCTGCGTCGACGTGGCTCGCCACGAGCGCGTCGCCGAGTTCGGTGCCGAGACGCGCCACGAGCGCGTCGCGCCGCTCGTCGGTCGCCGGGGCTGCCTCCGTCACGTCAGCTGACGACAAGCGGCTCACCCTTCCAGCGTGCGGCCATGTCCTCGTTGGCGATCATCTCCTGGAGCAGGACGATGCCCTCGAGGAGCGCCTCGGGACGGGGCGGGCACCCGGGGACATAGACGTCCACCGGGATGATCTGGTCGACACCCTTGGTCACGGAGTAGCTGTCCCAGTAGGGGCCGCCACAGTTCGCGCAGCTCCCCATGGAGATCACGTACTTCGGGTCCGGCATCTGCTCGTAGAGACGGCGGATCGCCGGCGCCATCTTGTCGGTCACCGTGCCCGAGATCACGACGAGGTCCGCCTGACGGGGACTCGCCGGGAACGGGATGACGCCGAGCCGCATCACGTCGTACCGGGGAGAAGCGAACGCCGCACCCATCTCGATGGCGCAGCACGCAAGACCCCACTGGTACACCCAGAGGGAGTACTTCCGGCTGACGTTCAGCAGCTTCGTCAGCGGCTTCGGCAGCTTGCCACTCTCGACTAGACCCACCGCAGCACACCCTTTCGCCAGGCGTAGACGAGGCTCAGGAAGAGGATGAAGATGAAGATGCCCATCTCGATGAGCCCGAAGAGGCCGTAGGCCTCGAGGCGCGTCGCCCACGGGAAGATGAACACCGCCTCGACGTCGAAGACGACGAAGAGCAGGGCGAAGATGTAGTAGCGGATCTGGCTCTGGGCCCATCCGCTGCCGACCGGGTCGACGCCGCTCTCGTAGACGATGGACTTCTGGGGCGTCGGCTTCGAGGGGCGCAGGAGGGACGAGAGCCCGAGCAGCGCACTCACGAGGACCACGGCGACGCCGAGGAAGATGCCGACGGTCAGATAGCTGCGCAAGAAGTCGGACACGTGGGGGGAGCCTAATCCTGTGGTCGGGGGG
>CAYVOK010000036.1:0-13401 GCA_964453335.1 uncultured Acidimicrobiaceae bacterium | reverse complement strand
ACGACGATGCGGAGGTAGACGAACGCGCCGATGACCGCGGAGACCATGGCGACCGCTGCGAGCCAGTACCACTCGCCGTCGACCGCAGCCTTGATGACGCCGAACTTCGCGAAGAACCCCGACGTGAGCGGGACACCCGTCTGGGCGAACAGCAGGACCGCGAACCCGAGCGCGAGCACCGGGTGACGGCGGCCGAGACCGCGGAATGCGTCGAGCGACGTCGACCGCTCCCCCGGCCCGCCGACGGCGGTCACCACGGCGAACGTCCCACCGATGATCACCGCGTAGGCCGCGAGGTAGAAGAGCACCGCAGCCGTGCCCGCCGCGGATGCCGCTGCGACGCCCACGAGGAGGAAGCCGGCGTGGCTGATCGAGGAGTAGGCGAGCATGCGCTTCACGTCGGTCTGCACGACTGCGAGCACGCTCCCGCCGAGGAGCGTGAGCACGGCGAGGCCGACGACGATCGGTCGCCAGTCGTTCACCTGCCCGTCGAGCGCCACGGAGAACACCCGGACCAGGCCTGCGAAGCCTGCAGCCTTCACACCCGACGCCATGTAGGCGACGACCGGTGAGGGCGCGCCCTGGTACACGTCGGGCGTCCACGCGTGGAACGGCACGGCGGCGACCTTGAACCCGAAGCCGACGAGGAGGAACGCGGCCCCGGCGAGCAGCAGCGTGCCACCGTCCACGAAAGGGTCGGCGGACAGGGTCGCACGGATCACCGAGAGGTTCGTCGAACCGGTCGCGCCGTAGGTGAGGGCGATCCCGTAGAGGAAGAAGGCCGAGGCGAAGGCACCGAGGATGAAGTACTTGAAGCCGGCCTCCTGCGACGTGGAACGTCGGAGGTGGGAGGCGGCGAGCACGTAGACGGGGATCGACAGGACCTCGAGCCCGAGGAAGAGCACGATGAGGTCGTTCGCCGACGCCATGACGACGCCGCCCGACGCGGACAGCAGCAGCAGCGCATACGTCTCTGCGCCGTCGAGCCCCTCACGCCGCAAGTAGCCGTCGGCGACGAGCGCGCTCACGATCACGGCGAGGCACAGCACCACCGTGACGAACACCGAGAACCCGTCGACGGTGAACGCTCCGGCGACGGTCGTGTACGGGCCGCGTCCGCCGGCCACGTCCTTCACCCGGAACCACTGCACGATCGCGAACCCCGCCGCCGTTCCGGCGATCGCGACGGTGGCGAGGGCGTGGAACCCCCGGAACACCCGCCGCAGCAACGACGACACGTGCAGCAGGACCATCGCGGGGGCAGCGAGGAGGATGAGGGGCAGGAGGCCCCACCAGTCGACGGACGGCGTGTCGACCACCACGGGGGCGGACCCCGCCGTTGCGGTCTGGGTCGCGAGTGCGGCGAGCAGGCTCACTTGTGCACCTCCCCGCTCTCGGCGCCGTGCGACGCGTCGTCACCGTGACCGGCGCCGAACAGCTCCTCGACCGTGGAGGGTTCGGCCTCCGGGCCTTCCGCCGGGGCGACCCCGGTCCGTGCCTCGATGTGGTCGAGCAGCGCCACGACGGACGGTTCGATCCGCTCGATCATCGGCTTCGGATAGACGCCGAGCACGATGATCGGCACGAGCAGGGCGCCGACGGCGATCCCTTCGCGCAGTCGCATCTCGGGGAACGTCTCGTTCTCGGTGGAGCGCGGCGTCCCGTGGAAGACCCGCTGGTAGGCCCACAGCAGGTACAGCGCGGCGAGGATCACGCCGACGGCGGCGACGACCGCATACCAGCGGTGTGCGACGAACGTGCCGTTGAGGATCAGGAACTCGCCGACGAACCCGTTCAGACCCGGCAGACCGATCGAGGAGAGCATGACGACGGTGAAGCAGGCCGCCATGATCGGGGCCGAGCGCTGCAGCCCGTTGAGCTCGGCGATCTCGCGGGTGTGCCGTCGCTCGTAGATCATGCCGACGAGGAGGAACAGCGCGCCCGTCGACAGGCCGTGGTTCACCATCTGCAGGATGCCGCCGGTGATCCCCTGCGAATTCATGGCGAACGTGCCGAGCACGATGAACCCGAGGTGCGCGACCGACGAGTAGGCGACGAGCCGCTTCAGGTCGCGCTGCATCGTGGCGACGACGGCGCCGTAGAGGATCCCGATGACGCCGAGCGTGAGGAACACCGGGGCCGCCCACTGCGCCGCCTCGGGGAACAGGTAGAGACCGAAGCGCACGAACCCGTAGGTGCCGAGCTTCAGCATGATCCCGGCGAGGATCACCGAACCCGCTGTCGGCGCCTCGGTGTGGGCATCGGGGAGCCACGTGTGCAGCGGGAAGATCGGGACCTTCACGGCGAACGCCAGCGCAAAGGCGCAGAAGATGAGCCGGGCGGTGTTCGTCGCGAGATCGGCCTGGGCGAGCTCCCGGATGTCGAACGTCGCCGCGGTCCCGGTCGCCGCAGCGGCGGTGGCGACGAGCGCCAGGATGCCGACCAGCATCAACGCCGAACCGAACATCGTGAACAGGAAGAACTTCATCGCCGCGTACGTGCGGTTCCCGTGACCCCACGAACCGATGAGGAAGTACATCGGGACGAGCACGATCTCGAAGAAGACGAAGAACGCGAACAGGTCGAGCGCGACGAACACGCCGAGCGAACCTGCCTGCAGCAGCAGCAGCCAGGCGTAGTACGGCTTGGGGTCGTGTTCCGGCGTTATCGCGACGATCACGAAGGGGAACAACACCCCCGACAGCACGACGAGGAAGAGAGAGATGCCGTCGACGCCGAGCCGCCAACCGATGCCGAAGTCCCGCACCCACGTGGTCGACTCGACGAACTGGAAACCGGGGTTCGCCACGTCGAAGTTCCACAGGAGGTAGACGGCGAGCGCACCGGCCGTGGCCGAGAACAGGAAGGCGGCCTGTCGACAGACGTCGGGGCGTTGTCGCGAGATCAGCGCGACGACGGCGGCGCCGACCGCCGGCACCAGGACGAGCACCGTCAGCAGGTGAGGGAAGGGCGTCGACGCGGTTTCGGCCGCGGCCAGGAACATGCTCATCAGAACGCCGCCCTCGACAGGAACAGGACCAGCAGGGCGACCGTCCCGAGCGCGATACCGAGCGCGTAGGTGCGGACGTAACCGGTCTGTGCGACCCGCAGCCCGCTCGACGCCGTCCGCACCAACGTCGCCACCCCGTTCACGGCGCCGTCGACGACGGTGCGGTCGAACAGTGCGGTGAGGTCGAAGGACCGGCGGCCGGGGCCACCCATGAACCACGCGTAGGAGCGGTCGACGCGCCAGGCGTCGGCGAGGAGCGGCTGCTCGATCATCGAACGATCGCCACGACCGCGCAGGTACACCGCACCTGCGGTGACGATGCCCACGACACCGACGGCCACGGCGACCGCTGCGAGCCCGAACTTCGCCGTGCCCGAGAGCTCGAGGTGGGTCTCGTGACCGAACAGCGCCGGCTCGAGCCAGTGCTCGAGCACGTGGAGCGACTTGGCGAACGGCAGGTTCAGCCCGCCCGCGAGGATCGCACCGCCCGACAGCAGCACGAGCGGGAGCGTCATCGTCCACGGCGACTCGTGCGGGTGGTACGCGCGCCGGTGTGCGACCTCGTGTGGCAGGTGCTCTTCGACACCCGACGAGTCGGGCGCTTCGAGCAACGGGACGACGGTCGTGCGCGGACGTCCCGCATCGGCTGCGCGGCGGACGGCGTCGACCGTGGCAGCGGAGTCGTCCGCAGCCCGGCGCGCCGTGACGACGAGTTCCTCGGCATCCGCGACCTTGGCACGCGCCGCCTCGACGGCGGCCTCGGCCTTCGCGACCGCCGAGAGCGCCTTCTCCGCGTCCTTGGCGGGCTTCTCGAGTTCCTTCAGCGCCTTCTCGGCCGCCTTCTTCGAGTCCTTGTCCTCGGCCGAGGCGACGGCGGAACGGGCAGCCTCGAGCGACGCCTCGTCGACCGCTGCGGCAGCGGCTGCGGCGGTCTCGGCGTCCGCCCGGGCGGCGACCACGGCCTCCTCGGCGGCGGCGACCGCGGTGACCGCCTCGTCGCGTGCGGCCTCGGCGGCGGCGATCGCCGTGGCTGCGGTCACCTCGTCGGCCTCGGCAGCAGCGATGCGTGCGTCCCACGCCGCGTGCAGCTCCTCGGGTGACGGATCACCGAAGCGGTACCGGCCGAAGAAGGTCAGGAACACCTGCCGGCTCATGTAGAAGGCCGTGAGCAGTGCGGTCAGGAGCCCGATCGCCCAGAGCGCCTTGTTCTCCTGCCAGGCGTAGGCGAGGATCTCGTCCTTCGACCAGAACCCGGAGAAGGGTGGCACGCCGGCGATCGCGAGCCAGCCGACGATGAAGGTCCCGGCGGTGATCGGCAGGAGCCGCAGCAGACCGCCGAAGCGGCGCATGTCCTGCTCGTGGTGCATGCCGTGGATGACCGACCCGGCGGCGAGGAAGAGCGCCTTGAAGAACGCGTGCGTGACCATGTGGAAGATCGCCGGCACGTAGCCGCCGAGGCCGACGGCGAGGAAGAGGTACCCGAGCTGGCTCACGGTCGAGTACGCGAGCACCTTCTTGATGTCGTTCTGCGCGACGGCGGCCGTCGCGGCGAACAGTGCGGTGATCCCGCCGACCCAGGCGATCGTGGTGGGCGCCCAGTCGTACGCCGCGGCGATCACCGGGTTCATCCGCGTCAGCAGGTAGACGCCCGCCGTCACCATCGTCGCGGCGTGGATCAGAGCGGAGACCGGGGTCGGGCCGGCCATCGCGTCGGGCAGCCACACGTAGAGCGGGAGCTGCGCCGACTTGCCGCACGCACCGATGAGCAGGAGCAGCGTGATCCCGGTCGCGGTCACCGCTGCGACGGTCGGGGCCTTCGCGAGGACGTCGACGTAGCGGATCGAACCCACGGTGGCGAACGTGAGGAACGCCGCCGTCATGAAGCCGAAGTCACCGATGCGGTTGGTGACGAACGCCTTCTTCCCTGCGCTGGCGTTCGCCTCGTCACCGAACCAGAACGAGATCAGCAGGTAGGAACACGCACCCACGCCCTCCCACCCGAGGAACGTCAGCAACATGTTGTCGCCGAGCACGAGCATCAGCATCGAGAAGACGAACAGGTTCAGGTAGACGAAGAACTTCGAGAACTTCTCGTCACCGGCCATGTAGCCGATGGCGTAGAGGTGGATCAGCGTGGCGATGCCGCTCACGAACAGGACCATCGTCATCGACAGCGGGTCGATCAGGACGCCGACGTCGACGCTGAAGTTCCCCACCGGGATCCACTCGAAGAGCGTGCGGACGACGAAGCGCTCCTCGCCGTCGAGGCCGAGGAGTCCGGCGAACACGGCGACGGCGGCGGCGAAACTCCCACCGACCATGAGCGTTGCGAGCCAGCCGGCACCCGGGTCGCCGAGCTTGCGCCCGAAGGCGACGAGCAGGACGAACCCGAGGAGCGGGAACGCGGGGATGAGCCAAACGAGATCGAGCACCGGCCTACCCCCTCAACGCCGCCACGTCGTCGGCGGTCGTCGCGTCGGGTCGACGGCGCAGCAGCGCCACCATGATCGCCAGGCCGACGACGACCTCGGCGGCCGCGACCACCATCACGAAGAACACGAGCACCTGACCGCCGAGGTCACCCATCGATCGGGCGAATGCGACGAAGGTCAGGTTGACGGCGTTGAGCATGAGCTCCACGCACATGAACATCACGAGCGGGTTCCGCCGCACGAGCAGGCCGACCGCGCCGATGGCGAACAGCACGGCACCGAGCGCGAGGTACCAGGTCGGGGTGACCGTGGGCAGTGACTGGGCGACGATCACGTTCAGGCCTCCGCCTCGACGTCGACGGGATCGTCGCCGCGCACGGGGCGACGGGCCAGCACGACGGCACCGACGACGGCCACGGTCAGCAGGATGGCCGTGATCTCGAAGGCGAGCACGTGATCGGTGAAGAGCAACCGACCGAGCGAGGCGGCGTCGGCCTCCTCCGTCGGGATCGCCGTGGCGGTGGCCCGTACCGTCGTCGTCGCCGTGTCGCCGCCCGCGGCGAGGATCGCCACGAGGGATGCGGCGAGCACCCCGACACCCGAGAGGATCGCGAGCGGGCGCTGCGCGACGATGGGTTCGACCCGGAGATCGTCCGAGCGGTCGACACCGAGCAGCATGATCACGAAGAGGAAGAGCACGACGATCGCACCGGCGTAGACGATCACCTGGACCGCAGCGAGGAACTGCGCGTCCTGGGCGACGAACAGCACGGCGACACCGAACAGCGTGGCGACGAGCGAGAGCGCCGAGTGCACCGGGTTCGCGAGCGCGAGCACGCCGAGGGCGCCGCCCACGACGATCGCGGCGGCGATCAGGAAGACGACGAACTCCATCAGTGGTGTCCCCCGTGTCCGTCGTCGTGGCCGTGGTCGTGGTCGTGGCCGTGGGACGCGGCCGGCGCGCCGGCGATGTCGGCGGCCTGGCCGGCCTCGGGGGCACGGACGCCGTACCCGAGTTCTCCCGACCACGCGACGCGGTTCTCGTAGGCGGCCGAGCCCTGGGGTGCCGTCGCCCGCACCCAGCCGGACGTGAACTGGTCGTCGCCGACCCGCCAGTCCTCCCAGGGCAGTCGCTTCGGCCGACCGTCGTCACCGACGACGAGCTCGTCCTTCGTGTAGATGGCGTCCTCACGGCTCCGGAAGGAGAACTCGAAGAGCTTCGATTCCGTGATCGCCTCCGTCGGGCACGCCTCGACGCAGAGATCGCAGTGGATGCACCGCAGGTAGTTGATCTCGTAGACGTAGCCGTACCGCTCACCCGGCGACGTCGGATCAGCAGGATCGTTGTCGCGACCGCGGACGTAGATGCAGCGGGCGGGGCACACACCGGCGCAGAGTTCGCAGCCGATGCACTTCTCCATGCCGTCCTCGTACCGGTTGAGGACGTGCCGCCCGTGGAACCGTTCCGGCTTCGGCCGCTTCTCGTCGTGACGTCCGCTGCTCGTGCCCGCCGAGTACTCGGTGGTCACGATCTCGTCGCCCACGAACCCGCGCGCGAACTTTCGCCAGGTGATTGCGAACCCCTCGAGGTAGCCCATCAGGCGTGCACCTCCGCATCGGCGAGCCGCTGCCGCTGTGCGGCGCGCAGGGACAGGTTCAGGAGCGTGACGGCGACGACGGCGACCACGGCGATGATCCCGAATGTCAGCGCAAGGTTCCAACCCTCGGTCTGCGCGACGCGCACCGTGCCGAGCAGGAGGAGCCAGCCGAGCGCGAGGGGGATCAGCGCCTTCCACCCGAGATCCATCAGCTGGTCGTAGCGCAGACGGGGCAGCGTGCCGCGGAACCACACGAAGACGAACAGGAACACCACGAGCTTCGCCAGGAACCAGAAGATCGGGAAGAACCAGGTGCGCACCACCTCGGGACCCCACACCGGCCCGCTCGGACCGCCGAGGAACAGGGTGACGACGAGCGCCGACATGGTCACCGTGTTCATGAACTCGGCGAGGAAGAAGAGGGCGAAGCGGATCGAGCTGTACTCGGTGTTGAAGCCGCCGACGAGTTCCTGCTCGGCCTCGACGAGGTCGAAGGGCGGCCTGTTCAGCTCGGCCGTGCCGGCGATGAGGAAGATCAGCGCCGGCACCACACCGGTAACCACGAGGTTCCAGTTCGGGATGATCCCACCGAACCCCGCACCGGCCTGGCGGGCGACGATCTCATGCGTCGACAGCGTGCCGTTCACGAGGATCACCGCAGCGAGCGACAGGCCGAGCGCCGCCTCGTAGGAGACGATCTGGGCGGTCGCACGGACGCCACCGAGCAGCGGGTACTTCGACCCCGACGACCAACCGGCGAGCATCACGCCGTACACGCCGATCGCGGACATGGCGAGGAAGAACAGGACGCCGACGGGCGGATCGGCGAGCTGCATGAACGTCGCACGCCCGAAGATCGACACCGTCCCGCCCTCGGCGAAGTTCCCGCCGATCGGCACGATCGCGAACGCCAGGAAGGCCGGCACCACGGCCAGCACCGGGGCGAGGCGGAACACGATCCGGTCTGCCCGGTCTGGGAGGAGGTCCTCCTTGAAGAACAGCTTCGTACCGTCCGCGAGCGTCTGGAGCAGACCCCAAGGCCCTGCGCGGTTCGGGCCGACGCGGTGCTGCATGTCCGCGACGATCTTGCGCTCGAACCAGACCATGAACATGGTCGCCACGAGCAGCAGCACGAAGGTGACGAGGACCTTCACGAGGGTGACGAGCACCACCGTGAGACCGATCCCACCGGCGTAGAGCGGATCGCCCATCAGCGTCGCACCTCCACACGGACGTCGGTTGCGGACCAGGTCGCATCGAGCAACCGGTTGACCTGGCAGTCGGGCTGGTTCGCTGCCACGGCGATCGACCCGGCGATCACACCACCGTCGATCGACGCAGGGACCTCGATCGATCCCCGGCCGGAGGTGAGCGTCACCACAGTGCCGTCCTCGATCCGCAGCGATGCCGCGTCGGTCGGGCTGATGCGGGCGACGGTGCCCGGCGCGAGCGGTGCGAGCGATGGGGACTGTGCCGTCTGCGTCGCTGCGTCGTAGAGCGAGTCGGTGAGCACCAGACGGAACGTCGAACCGGTCGGCGAGGGGGCACGGCGCGCGGTGGGCGTCGCAGGAAGCGGGCAGGAGCCGGCCACGAGTACACCATCGGGCTGCGCGTCGAGTGCCGCAGCGACATCTGCGTAGCCGTCGGCGACCGCACCGAGCTCGGCGAGCAGCGCGTCGGGATCCTGGGGGAACTCGGCGCCGAGACGGTCGGCGAGCTCGACGGCGATCATCCAGTCGGGACGAGCCGTCCCCGGCGGGGTCACCTTGCGCCGCACCCGCTGTACCCGCCCCTCGAGGTTCGTGACCGTGCCGTCCACCTCGGCGGGCCCTGCAGCAGGGAGCACGACATCGGCGCGGGCACCGGACTCCGTGAGGAACGTGTCGACCGAGATCACGGTCGCCCGCTCGAGTGCCGCCTCGGCGAGCGCACGGTCGGGGCCGTCGGCCACGGGGTCGGCACCGACGAGGAGGAGCACCTTCACCTCGCCCGCCGCAGCGGCGCTGAGGATCGACGACGTGTCCCGGCCCGGCGACGTCGGCGTCGAGCCCCAGATCTTCGTGGCGGCCGCGGCGTCGTCGAGGAGGCGACGCCCGGGCAGGAGACCCGGCGCGAGCCCGGCGTCGAGCGCACCGAAGACGTTGCCACGGCGGAGCACCGGAAGGAAGCGTGCACCCTTCGCTGCGAAGATCGCCGCGACCTCGGCGAGGACCGCCGGGTCCTCCGACATCGAGGTCCGCCCGAACACCACGGTGACGGGTCGGCTGTCGTCGAGGTCCTTGGCGAGCAGGCGGGCGCGTTCCACGAGATCGCCGCCCGGGAGCGCGTGCGAGGTGCGGGTCGCGTAGCGGGACATCCCCGACGTCCCGTGGCCGAGCTCGAGCAGGGTCGCCCCGTCCTCGACGACGGCGTGGCGGAGACGCAGGTACAGGACCGGCAGCTCCTCCTTCACGTCGGGACCGACGAGGACGACGGTGCCCTTCGGCGCGCAGGCGTCGGCGATCGTCGCCCGGGGCAGGCCGAGCACGAGCTGCGCCGGCAGACCGTCACCGAGTTGGCAGTCGACGTCGTCGGTGCCGATCACGCCCTTGAGCAGTCGGGCCCAGGCGTACGCCGCCTCGTTCGTGAGCCGAGCGCCGCCGATCATCGCGACCGCGGACGGACCGTGTGCCTCGATCGTCGTGCGGATCGCCGTCGCAGCGGCACCGAGGGCGTCGGACCAGCGAGCCGTCGTCCCCCCCACCAGGGGATCGGCGAGACGGGCCTCGGACCGACCCGCCTCCATGTCGAACCGACCGCGATCACAGAGCCAACCCCAGTTCACGGCGTCGTTGTCGACACCGTTCTGCCGGAGCACCTCGTTGCGCGACGACTGGATCGTGATCGAGCAACCAACCGAGCAGGTGCGGCAAGTCGACGAGGTCTCCTCGAGATCCCAGGGACGGGCACGGAACCGGTACGACGACGCCGTGAGCGCGCCGACCGGGCAGATCTGCACGGTGTTCCCGCTGAAGTACGAGCTGAACGGCTCGTCCGGGAAGGTGTTGACCTCGGTGGAGGAACCTCGACCCTGGAAGTGGATGAGCGGGTCACCGGCGACGTCCTTCGCGAACCGGGTGCAACGGTCGCAGAGGATGCAGCGCTCGCGGTCGAGCTGCACGAGCCCCGAGATCGGGATCGGCTTCTCGTAGTGCCGCTTCTCCTCGACGAACCGGCTCTCGCCCGGCCCGTACGCGAACGTCTGGTCCTGCAGCGGGCACTCGCCGCCCTTGTCGCAGACCGGGCAGTCGAGCGGGTGGTTGATGAGGAGGAACTCGAGCACGCCCTCCTGCGCCTTGCGGGTGCGCTCGGAATCGGTCACCACCGACATGTCGGGGCTGACGGGGATCATGCAGGACGGCTGCAGTGCCGCCCCGCGCCCGGCGTCGATCTCGACGAGACACATCCGGCACATGCCCACCGGCTTCATCCGCGGGTGGTAGCAGAAGCGCGGGATGTAGACGCCGGCCCGCTCCGCCGCGTCGATGACGAGCTCACCCGGGTGGGCTTCGACCTCACGGCCGTCGACCGTGATCCGGACGGTCACGGGGGTCTCGACGTCAGACATGGCTCCCCTCCCGCTCGACGTGCAGCGGGATGTTGACCGACCGCTTGGTGATCTTCGCCTCGAACTCCGGACGGAACCGGCGCAGCGCGCTCACGACCGGCGCGACCGAGGACGGTCCGAGCGGACAGATCGTGGTCTGGCGAGGAGGGAACGGCACGGCGTCGAGCCCGCCGTCGTCCCAGGACGCCGCCGGGTACGGGCCGGGGCTGATGTTGTCACCGATGTCGAGCAGCTTCTCGAGGTCGGACGGACGACCGTGACCGTCGACGATCCGCTGCAGGATCGTCTCGAGCCAGTTCGTTCCCTCGCGACAGGGCGTGCACTTCCCGCACGACTCACGGGCGTAGAAGCGCACGACCCGGAGGCACGCGCGCACGGCGTCGGTCGTGTGGTCCATGACGACGATCGCCCCGGAACCGAGCATCGAACCGGCCGCGCCGACGGGCCGCGCCTCGAGGGGCAGGTCGAGCTGCTCCTCGAAGAACCACGGTGCCGAGCCGCCGCCGGGGATGAACATCTTCAGGCGGTTGTCGTCACGGATCCCGCCGCAGAACTGCGGCGAGTAGAGCAGGTCGCGGAACGTGGTGACGCCGTGCTGCACCTCGTACACACCGGGGCGCTTCACGTGTCCGGAGATGGCGAACATGCGCGTGCCGGGCGACGTCTCCGAGCCGTACTGCTTGTACGCCTCGGCGCCGTTGGCGACGATCCACGGGAGGTTCGACAGCGTCTCGACGTTGTTGACGATGGTCGGCTTGCCGTACAGACCGATCGCTGCCGGGAAGAACGGGGGCTTGAGGCGGGGCATCCCGCGGTTGCCCTCGAGCGACTCGATGAGCGCGGTCTCCTCACCCACGATGTACGCGCCGGCGCCCCAGTGCAGGACGATGTCCACGGAGAAGTTCGACCCGAGGATGTTCCGGCCGACGAACCCGGCCGCGTACGCCTCGTTGAGGGCCTTGGCGACACGTTCCTGGGCGAGCGCCATCTCGCCGCGGATGTAGAGGAAGCACTGCGACAGCCCGGCGGCGAAGCACGCGAGCAGGCAGCCCTCGATGAGCTGGTGCGGGTCGCGCTCCATGAGCTGGCGGTCCTTGTAGGTGCCGGGCTCGGACTCGTCACCATTGACGACGAGGTACCGCGGCCAGACGCCGGGCGGGGTGAAGCCCCACTTCGTGCCGGCCGGGAAGCCCGCGCCGCCACGACCGAGCAGGTTCGCCGACTTGACCTCGTCGACGACTGCCTCGGGCGTCCCGGCGAGTGCCTTGCGCAACGCCTCGTAGCCACCGGTCGCCAGGTAGCGGTCGAGCGTGTGGGAGTCGGCGTGCTCGAAACGCCGGGTCACGAGCCGCACGATCGGCGGGGGTCCGGACGACACGGTGGTCTCCTCGCTCACGACGCACCTCCGGCGCCGAGCCACGCGGGTTCCCCGGCGGTGTCCGGATCGGCGTTGCCGGCGCAACGGTCGGCGGGGATCGACTGGCGCACGCGGTGCAGGGTGCCGTGAGCGGGGATCTCCCCGTCCTCACCCTGCTCCGCCGCACACCGCGTCGGCCGTCGTCCCGCCCGCAGGTCGGCGACGATCGCGTCGAAGTCGGCCGGTCCGACCTTGTAGAAGTAGCGGTAGTTCACCGTGAGACACGGCGCCTCGGTGCACGCAGCAATGCACTCGACGTCCTCGATGGTGAACAGGCCGTCCGGCGTCGTCGTGCCGGCACGCACCCCGAGCGTGCGCTCGGCGTGGTGGAGCAGTTCCTCACCACCGAGGAGCTGGCAGGCGATGTTCGTGCAGATGTTGACGAGGTACCGGCCCACCGGCTCCCGCTTGAACATCTCGTAGAAGCTGCAGGTACCGATGACCTCGGCGGGCGTGCAGTCGACGAGTTCGGCGATGTGGACCATCGCCTCGTCGCTCACCCAGCCGTCCTGTTCCTGGGCGAGGTGGAGCAGCGGGATCAGCGCGGACTTCGGTCGCGGGTACCGCGAGATGATCTCCTGTGCGATCGCGACGTTCGCCGGGTCGAGGCGGGCCATCAGCGGTCCACCTCCCCCATGATCGGGTCGACGGAGGAGATGACCGCGACGGTGTCGGCGATCAGGCCGTCGGCCATCATGTGCGGCAGGCACTGCAGGTTCACGAAGCTCGGACCACGGACGTGCATGCGGTACGGCTTCGACGAGCCGTCGGCGACGATGTAGCAACCGAGCTCGCCCCGGGGGGACTCGACCGCGACGTACACCTCGCCCTCGGGGACCTTGTAGCCCTCGGTGAAGATCTTGAAGTGGTGGATGAGGGCTTCCATGGACTCGTCGATGCGGGCACGCGGCGGCGGCGTGACCTTCTTGTCCTGGATCTTGTAGTCGCCCGACGGCATCCGATCGAGGATCTGGCGCACGATGCCGATCGACTCACGGATCTCGTTGAGCCGGATCGCGTACCGGTCGTAGCAGTCACCGAACGTGCCGACGACCACGTCGAAGTCGACCTGGTCGTAGGCGAGGTAGGGCATGTCCCGGCGGAGGTCCCAGTCGTAGCCGGTCGAACGGAGGATCGGGCCGGTCGCGCCGAGATCGAGCGCCTCGGCGGTGCTGATCACGCCGACACCCTGGAGACGGTTGCGCCAGATCGGCTGACCCGACAGCAGCACGTCGAGGTCCTCGAGGTGCGGGGGGATCTCGTCCAGCAGACGCAGGACGTCGTCACGCCACCCGTCCGGCAGGTCGGCTGCGACACCACCGGGGCGGATGTAGTTG
>CAYVOK010000035.1:9503-31282 GCA_964453335.1 uncultured Acidimicrobiaceae bacterium | reverse complement strand
TCTCCGGGTCGTCGAGGACCTCGCCGTCGCGGTTGCCGAGGATGTTCGTCGAGTACCAGCCCGACACGCCGAGCATGCGGGCCTTGAACATCGGGGCGAGCACGGTCTTGAGCAGCGTCTGACCGGTCTTGAAGTCCTTGCCGGAGATCGGGATGCCGTGCTCGGTCGCGTAGTTGCGCAGTGCGGGGATGTCGACGGTGAGGTTCGGCGCCCCGTTCGCGAACGGCACACCCTCGAGCAACGCGGCGTAGGCGTAGAGCATCGAGGGGGCGATCGTCGGGTCGTTCGCGTCGATGGCCTTCTCGAAGGACTCGATGTCGACGTGCGCCGGGCCGGGTTCGAGGAAGATCTCGGTGGAACCGGCCCAGATCATCACGACGCGGTCGAGACGGTTGTCGTCGCGGAACCGGTTGATGTCCTCGCGGAGCTGCTCGAGCATCGCCCGCTTCGACACCGCACCCATCGTGTTCGGGCCGTCGAGACGCTTCACGTAGTTGACGTCGAACGCCGCCTTCATCGGGCGCACCGCACGCAGCGCGTCCGAGATCGACTCGAGGTGGCGCGGGCCGTCGAGCACGCCGGCACGCTGCGCGGCGACGTACGCGTCGTCGGGGAACGGGTCCCACGCACCGAAGACGATGTCGTCGAGGGAGGCGAGGGGCACGAAGTCGCGGATGAGCGGCACGCGGTGGTCGGTGCGCCGACCGAGCCGGATCGTGCCCATCTGGGTGAGCGACCCGACCGGTTCGGCCATGCCGCGCTTGGCGAGCTCGACGCCGGCGATCAGCGTGCTGGTGACTGCGCCGAGACCGACGGCGAGGACGCCGAGCCGACCCTGCGCGGGGGCGATGGTGGGGGTGGGGACCGTCATGCGGGCGGGGCCTCCTTCGAGGTTCGGGTCGTGAGCCTACCGAGTCACCCCACCGGGCAGCGGTCGCCCCGCCTCGATCCTCCCCTCTGACGTGTCCCCGGCGGTGTTTCGTCCTAGGATTCGCCGGTCCGTCCGCCGCTCTGCACGTTGGAGGCCGACAGGTTGTCCGAGTCGCCCACGGGGAACACCGCACCGGTCATCGCGTTGGACCGGGTCAGCAAGCGGTTCGGCGCGACGACGGCACTGCACGAGACCAGCCTCCGGATCGGTGAGGGGGAGTTCTTCTCCCTCCTCGGACCGTCGGGGTGCGGCAAGACGACGACGTTGCGACTCATCGCCGGGTTCGAACGCCCCTCCGACGGTCGTGTGCTGCTCGACGGCGCCGACGTGAGCGGCGTGCCCCCGTACCGGCGTGACGTGAACACCGTGTTCCAGCAGTACGCGTTGTTCCCGCACCTCAGCGTGTTCGACAACGTGGCCTTCGGACTGCGGAGCCGCAAGGTCCCCAAGGTCGAGGTCGGGCGACGGGTCCGTGAACTGCTCGAGGTGGTGCGCCTGCCCGATCTGGCCGGTCGGCGCCCGGCGCAGCTCTCGGGCGGCCAGCAGCAGCGGGTGGCGTTGGCCCGGGCGTTGGTGAACCGTCCCCGGGCGTTGCTGCTCGACGAACCGCTCGGCGCGCTCGACCTGAAGCTGCGCGAGTCGATGCAGACCGAACTGAAGCGCATCCAGCAGGAGCTCGGCACGACGTTCGTCTACGTCACCCACGACCAGGCCGAGGCGCTCGCCATGTCGGACCGCATCGCGGTGATGGACAGTGGCCGGGTGTGCCAGATCGGTTCCCCGCGTGAGGTGTACGACCGTCCGGCGAACCGGTTCGTGGCGACGTTCATCGGCACGTCGAACCTCGTGACCACCGCCGACGGGCTCGTCGCCGTGCGCCCCGAACGCATGACGCTCGAGGCGCACGGCACCGAACGGTCGACCGGACCGGGGGTCGAGGCGACCGTCACCGCGGCGGCGTTCCTCGGGGCCGTGGTGCGGTGCACCTGCGTCACCCCGGAGGGCACCGAACTCCTCGTCGACGTCGACGCCGGTGCCGACACTGCGCTCGCCCGTCCGGGCGATCGTGTGTGGGTGGCCTGGCACGCCGACGACGCCGTCGCGCTCCCCCCGGACGACGGCTCCGCCGTCGCCTCGGACCGTCCCGAAATCCGTTCCGCCCTCGGAGGTGTTCCCGCATGAGCCTGCAGACGTCCCGTCGTCGTTTCCTCGGCGGCCTGGCCGCTGTCGCCGCCGGCGGCGTGTTCGCCCCGTCACTGCTGACGGCGTGCGGTAACGACGAGGTCGGCGGTCGCCGCCTCCGGGTGTCGACCTGGCCGATCTACATCGACACCGAGCCCGAGGGTGAGGCGACGCTCGACCTGTTCGAGAAGGCGACGGGGATCCCGGTCGACTGGAACGAGGAGATCAACGACAACCTCGAGTTCTTCGCCAAGATCCAGCCGACGTTGTCGGCAGGGAAGGCGATCCGCGCCGACATCATCACGCCGACGTTCTGGATGGTGCCGCGGCTCGCCGAGCTCGGCTGGCTCGAGCCCCTCCCCCTCGACGCGATCCCGAACGCGAAGAACCTGCTGCCGGGCCTGCAACGGCCGACGTGGGACCCGGAGGGCCGTTGGTCGTTGCCGTGGCAGACCGGCACGACCGGCATCGCCTACAACCGCAAGGCGACGGGCGGCAAGGAGATCCGGTCGATGAACGACCTGTTCCACCCGGATCTCGCCGGCAAGGTCGGCTTCCTCACCGAGATGCGCGACACCCTCGGCCTCCTCATGCTCGCCGACGGCAAGAACCCCCAGACTGCGTCGCTCGCCGACGCGGAGCGGGCGATCGAGCGGTTGCGGAAGGCGAAGGCCGACGGCCAGATCCGCAAGTTCACCGGCAACGACTACCAGGACGAGCTCACGAGGGGTTCGTTCGCTGCGTGTGTCGCCTGGTCGGGCGACGTCGCCCAGCTGGCACTCGAGAACCCCGATCTCGCCTACGTGGTGCCCGAGGAGGGCGGCATGAAGTGGGCCGACGCGATGGTGATCCCGAAGGGGACCACCGACCTCGATGCCGTTGCGAAGTTCATGGACTTCGTCTACGACCCGACGAACGCCGCCAGGATCACCGCATCCGTGCAGTACATCTCGCCGGTGCAGGGGGTGCGTGAGGCGTTGCGCGCAGCCGGCGGCGACGCTGCGGCCTTGGCCGAGTCGACGGTGCTGTTCCCCGACACGGCGACCGAGAAGCGGCTCTACAGCTTCCGTTCCCTCACCGAGGACGAGGAGTCCCGCCTCTCCGAGGCGTTCTCGGAGTTGACCGGCGCGTGAGCGCCCGGGTCGGCGGTCGGCGGCTCACGCCGTACCTGCTCGTCGCCCCCGGTCTCGCGTGGTTGGGGGTGTTCTTCCTCGTTCCGCTGTGGAACCTGTTCGTCATGTCGTTGTCGACGAAGCGCTCGCGCTACGACTTCGACCCGGCGTTCCGGTGGGACTGGTCGAACTACGCCGACGTGTTCGGCACCTACGGCACACAACTCGGCCGGAGCTTCCTCTTCGCCGGGCTGGCGACCCTCGCGTGTCTCGTGATCGGCTACCCGATGGCGTACTGGGTCGTGGTGCACGGTGGTCGGTTCCGTGCCGCGCTGATCGGCCTCGTCATCGTCCCGTTCTTCACGTCGTTCCTGTTGCGCACGATCAGTTGGACCGTGCTGTTGGCCGATGAGGGCATCGTCGTGCGGACATTGCGGGCGACCGGGATCACCGCTGTGCTCCGCGCACTCGGGTGGATCGACGGCGACCGTCTCCTCGACACGCCGGTCGCGGTCGTCGGTGGACTCACCTACAACTTCCTGCCGTTCATGGTGCTGCCGTTGTACGTGAGCCTCGAGAAGATCGACCTGCGCCTGCTCGACGCCTGCGGCGACCTGTACGCGTCGGGCTGGTCGGCGTTCCGGCGGGTGGTCCTGCCGCTGTCGCTGCCGGGCGTGTTCGCCGGGTCGCTGCTCACGTTCATCCCGGCGACGGGCGACTTCGTGAACGCGTATTTCCTCGGGGGCACGTCGAGCCGGATGATCGGCAACGTCGTGCAGGACCGGTTCCTCGTGCAGTTCGACCAGCCGGGTGCCGCTGCGATCTCGTTCCTGTTGATGACCGTCATCACCGTCGCGGTGCTCGTCTACGCACGGGTGCTCGGCACCGAGGAGCTGACGTCGTGACCGGCTCGTGGGGGCGTCGCATCGTCGGGCTCGCGGCGCTGGGGGGCTTCGTGCTGTTGTTCGCGCCGATCGTCGTGATCGTCGTGTTCAGCTTCAACGAGCCGGCAGGCCGCTACAACCTCGTGTGGCAGCGGTTCACGCTCGACAACTGGTTGCATCCGTTCGAACGGGAGGAACTCACCGCTGCGGTGCTGTTCTCGCTGCGCATCGCTGCGGGTGCGTCGCTCGTGGCCGGGGTGCTCGGCACGCTCGTCGCCCTCGCGCTGGTCCGCCACCGGTTCCGGGGCGGTGCGCTCGTCGACCTGCTGCTCGTCCTCCCGCTCACGACCCCCGAGATCGTGATGGGTTCGTCGCTCGCGCTGCTGTTCCTCGATCTCGGTGTCGATCGGGGGCCGGTGACGATCCTGCTGGCGCACAGCATGTTCTGCCTGAGTTTCGTGGCACTCACGGTGAAGGCGCGTCTGCGTGGCCTCGACTGGACGCTCGAGGATGCTGCCATGGATCTCGGCGCACCGCCGTGGCGCACGTTCCGCACGGTGACCTTCCCGCTCGTCGTGCCCGGGGTCGTCGCCGCGATGCTGCTGTCGTTCTCGTTGTCGATGGACGACGTGATCATCACGTTCTTCGTGTCGGGCGAAGCCGACGCGACGTTCCCGAAGTACGTCTACGGGTCGTTCCAGCGCGAACTCGCGCCACAGGTGCACGTGCTGTCGACGGCCCTGCTCGCGGCGAGCCTGGGGCTGTTGGCGCTGTCGGTGGTGTGGCAGCGCCGGCGTGCGACCCTCAGCCCCGGGGGGGCGTGAGGCCGAACACCCGAGCAGCGTTCAGGCCCAGGATCTTCGCCCGGCTGTCCTCGCGCAGATGGCCCATCATCCGCTCGATCGCCGCGGCGGAGTGCGGCCACGAGCCTTCGTGGTGCGGGTAGTCGTTCGCCCACATCACGTTGTCGACGAGGTCGAGCTGCTCGACGATGGCGAGGCCGACGTGGTCCTCCTGGAACGTGGCGAAGCAGTTGCGGCGGAAGTACTCCGACGGCAGGTCCGGGATGACGGGCCGGACCCAGAAGTGGTGCGCCTTGTACGCGTAGTCCATCGCCTCGAGCATCCAGGGCAGGAACCCGATGCCGCTCTCGACGAGGCCGGCGCGGATGCCTGGGTGCCGTTCGATCACACCGGAGGTGATGAGCTGCACCATCGGCTCGATGGTGGTCTCCATCGAGTGGCACACGTAGTTGATGATGGCGCCGCCGTTCCCGCCGACCGCCCGCGGGTCGCGACCAGTCGAGACGTGGAACGTGATGACGAGTCCGGTCTCCTCGATGGTCGACCACAGCGGTTCGAAGGCCGGGTCGTTGTACTGGAGGCTCCCCGGCATGTTCGGCCCGTAGGTGGGCGAGTTCCCGAGGCAGACACCCCGGAACCCGTTCTCGGCGGCCCAGCGCACCTCTGCCATCGCACCCTCGATGTCACCCGTGGCGATGAGCGCCATCGGCATGATGCGCGGGTTCGGACCCTGCATGTGCTCGCCCACGTGGTCGTGTGCCCAACGGTTCCACGCCCGGCACATCGCCATCGCGAAGCGCGAGTCCGGGGTCGCCCAGCACAGGAGGCCGGTGTTCGGGAAGAGGAGTTCGGCGTCGACGCCATCGAGGAGCTGATCGGCGAGCCGCTGCTCGATCGACTTGCCCGACTTCACGCGCAGCAGGTCCTCCTCCTCCATACGGGAGCCGGAGTGCCGGTTGTGCTCGGCGCGCTCGAAGACCTGCTGTTCCTGCACGGTCTTCGTCTTCGGGCCGGGGACGACCATCATCGGCTGGTTGCCCTCGGTGATCATCCACTTCGAGCCGTCCTCGCGCTGCTCGGTGCGCGGGATGCGGTCGAGGTACTCGGGTTCGACGTTCTGCAGGAACGACAGCGGTTCGGTGACGTGGCAGTCCGTCGACACCATGAAGTACTTGTTCGGGTCGCCGGGGCGCGCCGTGCGCGTCCATCCCTCGACACCCGGCGTCACCTGCCGCCAGGCGTTCTTCGATGCCGCCGGATCCGCTTCGGTGATCGTCATCCCCGCACTCCCCTCGATCGTTCTCGGGCGGACGTTACCCGACTCCCCGGAGCTCCGGTCAGGCGGCGACGGACTCGTCGGCCACGCTCGGCCGCCGCTTCGGGTAGAGCAGCATGACGGTCAGGGCGGAGCACGCCGCACATGCGGCGAGGAGCAGGTAGGCATGGTCGAAGGGCGCCGGGTTCTCCTTCGAGGCGCCGGCGAGGACGGCGACGACCGCCGCGGTGCCGATCGCCCCGCCGAGTGTGCGGATCGTGTTGAACGCAGCGTTGACCTGGCCGAACGCGCCCGGCGGCACACCCTCGAGCGAGGCGGCGTTGAGCGGTGAGAACGTGAGCCCGAAACCGGTCGAGAACAGCAGGATCCCGGGCAGGAAGTCGGTGAGATAGGTCGTGTCCGTCGGTCCGCGGGTGGCGAAGAACACGGTCGCCGCCACCGGGAACAGACATCCGATCGTGATGAGCTCGCGGGGCCCGCGCCGGTCGACGATGCGCCCGGCGACGATGGAGACCCAGGCCGCGTTCGTCGGACCGGGCGTGATCGCGAGGCCGGTCTGCAGGAGTGAGTAGCCCCACACGTTCGTGAGGTAGAGCGGCCACACGAGCCAGATCGACATCCCCGCCATGGCGAGGAACAGGTTCGCGACGTTGGACGACCACACCGACCGGCGGGCGAAGACAGCGAGGTCGAGGATCGGCGCCGGGTGCCGCCACGACCTGCGCAGGAACACCGGGAACACGACGGCGGCGAGGGCGAGCGAGGACAGCACCCCGGGGCTCGTCCATCCCCAGTTCGGCCCCTCCACGATGCCGAGTGTGAGAGCACCGACGGACAGCGCCACGAGCGGGACGCCGAGCACGTCGACGCGCGCGGTCTCCGCCGACGACGACTCCCGCAGCAGGCGCCGCCCGGCGACGAGCGCGATGAGGCAGACGGGGACGCCGACGAGGTAGACGCCCCGCCATCCGACCCCGGCGATGATGAGCGCCGAGACGCTCGGGGCGACCGCCGCGCCGAGCGAGTTCGTCGCCGACCACGTCGACACGACCGACCCGCGCCGCCCGTCGGGGAAGTCGGGCAGCACCGTGGCGAGCGACGACGGCAGCACGATCGCGCCGCCGACGGCCTGCACGATCCGGCATCCGATCAGCATCCAGACCGTCCACGACAGCGCGGTACCGATGCTGCCGATCGCGAACACTCCGACACCGGCGAGGAACGTGCGGCGGCGACCGAACCGGTCGGCGAAGCGCCCGCCGAGCAGCATCAGCGCGGCGAGGGCGATGTTGTACCCGGTGATCGACCACGACAGCAGTGTCCGTCCGGCGTCGGGGAACTCCCGCTCGAGTTCGGGGAACGCGATGTTCGTCCCGGTCTGGTTGAAGGCGATCATCAGCGTGGCGGAGGCGACCACGGCGAGTGCGAGCCACGCACGCCGGGGTACCTGCCGTGCGCCTTCTGCCTCCATCACGGGGCACGGTACGCTGCGCCTCCGAGTGGGGAAAATCGGCCAGCACGGGGAGCGGGCATGACGACGACCGAGGACATCCGCACGGTTGCCGAGGCGACGGGTCCGGCCGCGTTCGTGCGCCAGCCCCCGGCGATCTGGTCGGCCGACCTGCTCGAGGCCATCGCCGGCCAGGCGACGCAGGCCGACCGCACCCGCACCGTCGACCCGGACGTGATCGCACGGATCAAGGCGTCTGATGTGCTCGCCCTCTCTGCGACACGCACGATCGGCGGGCACGAGGCGTCGATGGTGCAGCTCGGTGCCGAGCTCGGCGCGATCGCTGCCGCGTGCAGTTCGACCGCCTGGTGCCTCTGGAACCACCTGTGCGTGTTCCACCTGTTCTGCGGCGCGCTCGGCCCGGCGCACCGGGACCTGCTCGCCGGCATCGTCGAACGCCACGAGTGGGTGTGCTTCCCGGCGGGAGCCGGCAGCCGCGTGCTCGGCCGTATCGAGGGTGATGTCGTGCGGCTCTCGGGTCCGGCCGGGTTCGGTTCGGGGTGCCGCTACGCCGACTGGGCAGGCGTCGCCTTCGCGTTGACCGACGGCACGTCACCGATCACTGCGGCCGATCTGCGTTTCAGCATCGTGCGGCTCGACTCCCCGGGCGTGCGGATCGAGCCGACGTGGGACGCGGCGTCGCTGCGCGCGACCGCAACCGACACCGTCCACTACGACGACGTGGTGATCCCGCTCGAGCGTTGCGTGCCCTGGTACGCGGCGAACCGGGCAGAGATCCTGCGTGACCCGGACCTGCCGATGATCTCGCACCGCTACCGCGAGGACTGGGTCGGCCTGTCGGACCTGTGGCTCGGTTCCATGGCGATCGGTGTGGTCACCGCCGCGCTCACCGAGGCCGTCGCATCGATCGGCGGCGGTCGGCGGGCGATCATGGGTGCGTCGATGGCGCAGATGCCGATGGTGCAAGCGAACCTCGGGGAGGTCGCGTCGCTGCTCGCCGCCGCACGGTCGATGATCGAACGGGCGACCGCCGAGGTCGACGAACGCATCACCTTCGACGTGTTCCCCACCGAGTTCGACTACCGCCGACAGGCGTCGGTGCCTGCGATCGCGTTGCAGTTGTGCGAGCAGGCCATGCAGCTCCTGCTGCGGACGCAGGGCGGGAACGGCCTGCGCGAGAGCGGCACGTTCGAGCGACGCTGGCGCGATTTCACGGCGATGCCGCTGCACATCAACGCGCATCCCGACCGCGTGCACCCGCGTCTCGGTCAGCTCCTGCTCGGCGTCGACCCCGACATCTTCTGAGCGGCGCGGCGGATCCGGTCAGAGTTCGCGGTCACCGGCCGCGAGACGCTGGAAGATCGTCCGGCTGAGGATCTCGTTCGTGCCGTCCGCGACGTTGATGGCACGCAACGTGTGGTACGCCTCGACGAGCCCGAGTTCGTTGCGGAAGCCGCGGGCGCCGAAGGTCTGGATCGCCCGGTCGACGGCCTCGAGGCAGACCTGCACGGCGTAGCACTTCGCCATCGACAGCTCCTTGATCGCCCGCTCGCCGCGGTCGAGCAGGGCAGCCGCGTTGATGCCCATGAGGTGCGCGGCGTGCACCTGCATCGCCGAGTCCGCGAGCGGGAACGTGACGCCCTGGTACTCGGCGATCGGCTTGCCGAAGGTGACCCGGGTCGCCGTGTGGTCGAGGGCGAGGTCGAGCGCCCATCGGGCGTAGCCGACGGCGCGGGCCGCGTTGTACACCCGCCCGAGGGAGACGCCCATGATCGCGAGCGAGAACCCCTCGTGGAGCGGTCCGACGAGTTGCCATGGTTCGACGCGCACGTCGGTGAACGTGGACCGCCCCTCGACGCCGCCGATCTCACCGTTGAGGAGCACGATCTCCTCGACCCGGAACCCCGGGGCGTCGATCGGCACCATGAACGCGGAGATCCCGCCGCGCCGCGCGGCCGCACGGTCGGGGTCGGTGACGGCGAACGTGAGGATCCAGTCGGCGAAGGTGACGTTCGTCGTCCAGATCTTCGTGCCGTTCAGCCGCCACCCGTCACCGTCGGGCGTCGCGGTGGTGCGGAGGTTCGCCGCGTCGGATCCGGCGTCGGGCTCCGACAGGCCGAACGACATCGACGTGCGTCCGGCCACGAGATCCGGCAGGACGTCCGCCTTCGCCTGCGGGCTGAGCTGCTCGAGCACCCGTGACGGCCCGAACGCCCAGTGCGACAGGACGTACGTGCCCAACCAGTTGTGCGACCCGCAGCGGCGCTTGATGTGCTCCCACGCCGAGTAATAGGCGAGGTAGCCCATGCCCCGGCCGCCCATGTGGGTCGGCACGGCGAGGTTGAAGAACCCGGCCGACGACGACGCCATCCGCACCTCACGGATGAGCTGCTGCACCTCGGGCGTGTACCGGCCGTCGGCGTCGTACCGGTGCCGTGGGTCGCTCAGCGCCGCGTGGTGGTCGCGATGGCGACGCAGAACCTCGCTCTCGAGGAACGGGTCGAGTTCGTCGAGGACGGCGGTGACCTCGGCGGGGATCGGGTACGCGATGGCGGCCATCGCCGCACGCTACCGAGCTGACCGCCGTCTCAGCCGCGGCAGTACCGAGGCAGTCGCCGAGTCTGCAATAAGGTTTCTTCCCATACATGCGTCGGCTGTCCTTACTCCTCGCCCTCGCCGCAGTCGCCGTTGGTCTCGCCGGGTGCGGTGTCGATACGCCCCGGATCCAGACGATCACCGTCCCCGGCGACCATGCGACCATCACCGCGGCGGTTGCGGCCGCGAAACCGGGCACCACGATCGAGATCGGACCGGGCGTCTACCACGAAGCCGTCGAGGTCACCGTCGACCGGGTGACCATCCGCGGGACGGACCGGAACGCCGTCGTGCTCGACGGGCGGCACGAGTTGCTCAACGGCGTGTTCGTCACGGGGAACGACGTCGCCGTCGAGAACCTCACGATCCGCAACTACCTGCAGAACGGCGTCGTCTTCAACGGCATCGCTGCGTCGACCGACGGTGGTGCCGCAGACCCTGCGGTCGACTACGGAACGGGCGGGAACGCGCTCGTCGGGTACCGCGTCAGCTACGTGACGACGTCGAACAACGGGCTCTACGGCGTGTACGCGTTCGCCGCCCGATCGGGGACCATCGAGCACAGCTACGCATCGGGGCATCCCGATTCCGGCTTCTACGTCGGGCAGTGCCGTCCCTGCGACGTGAACCTGCTCGACGTCGTCGCCGAGCGCAACGCAATCGGGTACTACGGAACGAACGCGTCGGGAGGTGTCGTCGTCGCCCGGTCGACGTTCCGCAACAACCGGCTCGGCATCGCGCCGAACTCGCAGGAGACCGAACGCCTCGCACCGCAGGCCGACGCGACGATCGTCGGCAACCTCGTGGTCGACAACGACGATCCGACAGCGCCGAAGATCCCCGACGGGTACTTCGGCGGCGGGATCGCCGTGGGCGGTGGTACCGGCAACGTCGTGCTGCGCAACCGTGTCACGGGGCACGACCGGGCGGGGATCGAACTGTTGCGCATGGGACGGTTCGCCCCGATGTCGAACCGGATCGAGGGGAACGTGCTCGCAGCGAACGCCGTCGATCTCCTCTACTCCGGGATCGCCGACCCGGCCGGGAACTGTTTCGCCGGGAACGTCTTCGGTTCGTCGGCGCCGCTCGACATCGAACGGGCGCTGCCGTGCTCGGGCGGAGGCATACCCTTCGCCGCCGTGACCGCACCGATGGCGGCGCCACCGCCCGACGTCCGCTACCGCAACATCCCTGCACCACCGCCGCAGCCGACGATGCCGGACGGGGCACGGCGGGTGACCGCAGGTGCCGGCGCACCGGTCCAGGTCGATCTCGACGCAATCGGGGTGCCCGCATGACCCGGCGTCTCCTCGTCGTGCTCGCGCTGCTCCTCACCGTGACGGTCGGCTGCGGATCCGCGACGCCCGTCGAGGAGGTGCGTCCCCTCACCAACGACGAAGCGGCCCGTCTCGCACAGACGGTGTACGAGAACTACCTGGCTGGCGGCGCACGGTTCGAGGCGAACGCGGCGTTCGTCGGCGGACCCGCCGCCGAGACGGTCACCGTGGTCGGCATCGTCGACTGGGAGAACCACAGGGGCCGGGCGACGGTTCGTTCCGACCGGTACCCGGCGATCACAGAGGTGTACTGGGAGGAGACCTTCCTCCTCGAGCGACGTCCGGGTGTCGATCAGATCGTCCGGTCGCTCGGTGGCCCGGACACGCCGTGGTTCGCACGTGGACCCGAGCCGGGGGTCGGGCTGATCGACCGGGTCATCGCGGTCGTGATGGGTCTCGCCGCCGAGCAACCGGAGAACTCCCTGCTCATCCAGCAGAAGCCGGGGAGTTCCTTCGTCCGTGCCGATCGACTCCGCGGGAGCAGCGCCGACGTGCTCCGCTTCGGTGAGCGCAACCTCTACTGGCTGGCCGCCGGCAGCACGCGTCTCCTGCGTTTCGAGGCGAACGCCGCGAGTGGGACGGCGCCGACGATCGTCGATCTCCTCGAGCTCGGTCCGGTCGACCTACCCATCCCCGCACAGGCGCAGGTGGTACCGGCCGACGCCTTCCCCGAACTGGTCCGCTGACGGCGCTCCGTTGCGGTCGTGTGCGAGCGGGCGCCGGTCACCGCCCGGCGAGGAACCCGACGAGTGCCGCGTTGAACGCCTCGGGGCGGTCGAGGTTCGCGACGTGGCCGGCGCCGTCGACGACGACCTTGTGCGCCCCGACGATCTTGCGGGCGAGGTAGTCGGTGGCGGCGAGGAAGTGTCGGTCCTCGCTGCCTACGAGCACGAGCGTGGGGACGTCGATCGCGTCGAGCCCGTCGATCATCGAGGAGTCGCGCTGTTCGAGGTACCCGCGTGCGGCGAGCACGAGTCCCTGCGGGTCGAGATGGCGGTCGAGGCCGACGCCGGCCTCCTTGCCGAGGGCGCCGAACCCCTTCGCCTCGATCAACTGCGCACGGAACTCGACACCCCGGTTCCATTTCGCCCGGGCCTCGGGATCGCGGAAGCCCGGGCCGGTGTCGGCGAGGACGAGGGCGGCGACGCGCTCGGGGTGGCGGTTGCGGAACCCGAGGGCGAGCTGACCACCGAGCGACAGCCCGCCGACGCAGGCCCGCTGCATGCCGCACCGGTCGAGGAGTTCCGCCCACGCCTCGAGCACGGCGTCGAGGGTGTACGCAGAAGGGTCCGGTCCCCAGTCACTGCGGCCGTGCCCGGGGAGGTCCCAGGTGAGCACCCGGTGCCCGGCGGCGACGAGTGCGGGCCACGTCGGGTCCCACATGCGCAGCGTCCCGCCGAAGCCGTGGGTGAGCACCACCGGCACCGCATCGGGTCGGGCCGCAACGGCCGCCGGGTCCGGCTCGTGGAGTTCGTGGGCGAGCGGCAGCGGCACGGGATCGACGGTAGTTGCGACGGGTTAGGGTGCCCGCCATGGACGATGTGCCGATCCGGAACGCCGCCACCGTGATCGTCGTGCGCGACGGCGGTGCGACGGCGACGGGCCCGCTCGAGGTGTTGCTGCTGCGCCGCAGCGCCGAGCTCGTGTTCCACGGGGGTTCGTGGGTGTTCCCCGGAGGTCGCTTCGATCCCGAGGACTACGCACCGGACCGCCCCGACGACCACGAGCACGCGGCGCGCACCGCAGCGGTGCGCGAGGCGGCGGAGGAGGCGTCGATCAGCGTCGCGCCCGACGCGCTCGTGCCCTGGGCGCACTGGACGACGCCACCCGGGCGTCCCCGACGGTTCGCCACGTGGTTCTTCCTGGCCGGTCTCGGTGAGGGCGCGTCCGAGGTGGTCGTCGACGGCGGGGAGATCAGCGACCACCTCTGGATCACGCCGTCGGACGCACTGGCCGCCCGCGACCGCGGCGAGGTGGATCTGCCGCCCCCGACGTTCGTGTCCCTGCTCCGGCTCACGCGGTACTCGTCGGTGGACCATGCGATCGATGCGGTGCCCTCGGAGCGCTACCACCGCTTCACCCCGCGGCTCGTGAATCTCGGCGAGGAGGGGCAGGTGTCGATCTATGCGGGTGACGTGCTCGCAGGGACCGACAGCGACGACCTCGACCGACCGGGGCCCAGGCACCGCCTGTGGATGGTGCGTCCCTCATGGCGTTACGAGGAGTTCACGGGCTGACCCGTGGGCGCGCGCTGCCGCGCTCGACGGGGGTCCACCGCCTGACGCGCGGCGACTGGTAGATAGTCCCGCGTGGATCTCACCGGCTCGGTCGCCATCGTCACGGGTGCTGCGACCGAGATGGGTGGCGCAGTCGCTGCGACCCTCGCAGGTGCGGGTGTCTCGGTCGTGGCGCTCTTCGACAACGACGCCGAAGGTCTCGTCACCGTCGCCGAGGCGGTGCGCGCCGCCGGTGCACGTGCTGTCCCCCGGCTCGTCGACACCGCCGACTCGGTCGAGGTGGCGCACGCGTTCGCCGACGTGTCGGCCGCCGAGGGTCGGGTCGACGTCGTCTGCAACCACCCGACCCCGATCCCGGGTGCGGGTCCGCTCGTCGACGCATCGCTCGCACGGGTCGGTCATGTGATCGACGCGCAGGTGACCGCGTTGCTCGAGGCCACCCGACTCGCGCTCGCCGTGATGGAGGGACGGGGCGGGGTCGTGGTGAACACGGTGACCGCGGAGAGCCTCGACCCGTTGCCGTCCGACCCGGTGCACGCTGCGGCGAAGGCAGCCGTGGTGAGCTTCACCCGGGCGTGCGCCCCGCTCGCCGGTTCGCACGGCGTGCGGATCAACGCCGTGTGCCCCGGTCTCGCCGACCCCGATCGGGCGGGCCTGGCGGCTCATCCCGCGGGTGGTGTCCGAGTGGGCCGTCCGCTGCCGCTCGCGGCCAGACTGCATGTCGACGATCTCGTCGCAGCCGTCGTCGGCCTCGTGCGTGACGACCAGCGGTTCGGCGAGGTCGTCACCGTCCCCAACCGTTAGACCGTCCGGCGGCGGGTGGTCGTACCCGCGGAGTGCCGATGGCCGAGTTCACGTTCTTCGTCGACGCCGACCTGTACTTCTACGGCGGCGGTGAGCTCCCGGCGACCGAGGCCGACCTGCGGGAGGCCGGGATCGAATCGGTCGACATCCCGAAGAACTACGACCTCGACCTGTCCGAGCGGATCCCGGTGCGGGTACAGGGGACGCCGCGGGGGATCCGCTTCTACGCGGCGCTGCTGAGCGTGCGGGACCCGTTGCAGCTCGAGGAGATGGAACGGGTCGTCACCGCCGCCGAGCGTCGCGGCGAGGGTGCCTCGGCCACGCCAGAATGACGGGCATGGAACCGCTCGTCTCCCCCGAATGGCTCGCCGGCGAGATCGGCGCCCCCGATCTCCGTGTACTCGAGTGCACCGTGCACCTCGTCCCCCGTGACGGTGGTGGGCTGCGGGTGCAGAGCGCGCGCGGCGACTGGGAGTCGGGGCACATCCCCTCGTCGCAGTTCGTCGAGCTGCAGGACGACCTGTCCGACACCGCGGCGAAGTTGCGGTTCACGTTCCCCGGCGCCGAGCACGTGTGCGAGGCGCTCGGTCGGCTCGGTGTCGGCGACGGGGACCGGATCGTGCTCTACGACCGCGGCCCCGGCATGTGGGCGGCCCGGGTGTGGTGGATGTTGCGAGCGTGCGGCGTCGATGGGGCAGCGGTGCTCGACGGCGGCTGGACGGCGTGGAAGGCCTCCGGCGGTGCGGTCGCCACCGATGCGGTGACCTGGCCGGCGGCGACGCTCACCCCACGCCCGCGCAACGGGCTGTTCGTCGGTCGTGACGAGGTGCTCGCTGCGATCGGCGACGGGGCCACGTGCGTGGTGAACGCGCTCGACGGGGCGCAGCACCGCGGTGAGGTGCAGAACTACGCCCGTCCGGGCCACATCCCGGGCTCGGCGAACGTCGCGGCGGTCGAGCTCGTCGACCCGGCGACGAACCGCTTCCGCCCGCTCGACGACCTGCGTGCGATGTTCGACGTCACGGGGACGGGCCGGGTCATCGCGTACTGCGGTGGTGGGGTCGCAGCGTCGGCCGATGCGTTCACGTTGTTCCGGCTCGGTCGCACCGACGTCGCCGTCTACGACAACTCGCTCAACGAGTGGGCGGCCGACCCGTCGCTGCCGATGGAGGTCTGACAGGCCGGACGTGCTGGGCGACGAGGTAGTCGCCCCCGTCGTAGGGCGCCCCGTCCCAGGTGGCGTCGAGCCGTTCGGTGTGAAGCCCTGCTTCATCGCACCAGGCGAGGTGCTCGTCGACGGTCGGACCACCGTCGACGAGACCGAACCCGACGATGAGTCGTCCGCCGGGTGCCACGTGCGCTGCGGCCCGGTGCACGGCCGCGGCGCGATCGGCCGGCCGCACGAAACGGATCACGTTGCCGGCGGCGACGACGACGTCGAACGTGGTTCCGAGGTCGAGCGTCGCAAGGTCGGCCTCGACCCAGGTGAGTTCGGGAGCCTTACGGCGCGCCCGGTCGAGCATGTCGACGTCGAGGTCGGTGCCGACGACCCGGTGACCGCGTCGGGCGAGCTCGATCGCGACCCGACCTGTACCGCACCCGGCGTCGAGGACCGTGCCACCGTGCGGCGAGAGGAGCCCCTCGACACGGTCCGCTTCACCGTGGGGGTTCGCCCCGCTGTCGGCGAGCTCCTGCCAGCGACGGTCGTACGCATCGAGATCGGTGCGGGCCCGCCAGACCGCCCAGTCGTCGTTCATCCGCGGGGACCCTACTGACCTAGCCTCTGCGGCCGTGATCCTCGACGACGATCGACGACGGGCAGCGGAGGCGGTGCGTCGCCTCGGCAACGCGGTTGCCGGACGGGTGCTCGAACCCGAACTCCTCGACCGCATCGCCGAGGTGCTCGAGCCGTTGTCGGTCGAAGCGGAGACCGCGCGGGTGCGTGACAAGAGCACCGACATGAGCGGGAACGAGCGGTGGGAGCACTTCCGGCTGACGGGTCGCATGCCCGAGCCTCCCGGGGACGGTGAGATCATCCACTTCGATCCGGGTTCGTTGGTCGGCGGTGTCTACAACCCATTCGGGATGGGGGCGTCGCACCATCGTGAGGGTGACGAGGCGGTGACCCGGTTGACGCTCACCGCACCGTTCGAGGGCCCGCCGGCCCGCGTGCACGGCGGTGTCGTCGCCGCGATCGTCGACGAGGCGATGGCTGCGCTCATGCCGACGTTGCAGACCGTCGCGTTCACCGGCGAGCTGCGGATCCGCCTCGTGGCCGGCGCGCCGATGGGTGTGCCGGTTGAGTTCAGGGCCCGGCTCGTCGACCGCCAGGGGCGCAAGCTCATCGTCGGCTGCACGGGCAGCGGCGACGACGGCGTCTTCGTGGAGGCCGAGGCGACCTTCATCGAGTTCGACCCGGCCCGCTTCGCCGGGCTGACGGGCGGCGGCGCCTGAGCCCTGCGCCGCCTGGGCTCATTCCCCTGCTGCGTGCGAGGCGAGCCGGGTGAGATCTGCCGGGTCGGTGACGACGACCACGTCGCGGATGCTGTGCGTGGGGCCGTCGCCGACGACGGCGCCGAGCGTCGCCCGCCCACTGCCACCGGGGAGCGCCGTGGTGAGGAGCACGTAGGGCGCCTCGGGTCGGGCGGCGTGTACGAGCGCGGCGCGTCCGAGCGACTTCCAGAACGTGTCGGGTCGGGCGAGCCCGGGCCGGACGGCGGTGAAGCCGCCGCACACGTCGAACAACCAGGTGCGTCCGGTGCGGTCGCGCGCGCTGAGGTCGATCTCGATCTGGCCGGGGAGCGACGGACCGCGCGCGATGTCGGTGAAGCCCGCGGCAGCGAGACACGTCGACGCGTGTTCCCGCGCTGCCGGGCCGTCCGGATCCGCGGTGGCGGCATCGTCACCGCGCTCGATCCGTGCGCATTCCGCCCGGATCCGTTCCTCCGCTGCCGTGACGTAGGCAGGGTCGAGGTCGTAGCCGACGTAGTGCCGTCCGGTGCGCACGGCGGCGACCGCCGTGCTCCCCGACCCCATGAACGGGTCGAGCACGAGATCGCCCCGGTACGTGTAGAGGTGGATGAGCCGTTCCGGCAGTTCGACGGGGAACGGAGCAGGGTGCCCGACGCGAGTCGCGCTCTCGGGGGCGATCTCCCACAGATCCGTCGTTGCGTCCATGAACTCGTCCCGTGTGACGCTGTGTTCGTGCGGGAGGCCTCGTTCGGCCCGACGCCGTGCGGGCAGCGCCCGATCGAACCTCCCCTTCGACGCGATGACGACGCGCTCGGTGAGGTCGCGCAGCACCGGGTTCGTCGGACGCTGGAAGGAACCCCAGGCGCAGTTCCCCGACGCGCCGCGGGCCTTCACCCACACGACCTCGCCGCGCAGCAGGAGTCGGAGCCGGTCCTGCAGGATCGTGGTGACATCGGCGGTGAGGGAACGGAACGGCTTCCGGCCGAGATTCGCCACGTTGACGGCGATGCGGCCACCGGGTTCGAGCACGCGCACACACTCGGCGAAGACGTCCTCGAGCATCGTGAGGTACTCGGCGTAGCTCGCCGGCACCGCACCCTGGCCGAGCGCCTCCTCGTACGCCTTGCCGGCGAAGTACGGCGGTGACGTGACGACGAGCGCCACGCTCGCGTCGGGGAGCTGCGTCATCGACCGTGCGTCGTGCACGTGGATGCGGTCGACGTCGGTCGCGACCCGGACCGTGTCGTCGGCGGAGACCTCGGGGGCGACGAACCGCTCGTAGAACCCGCTGGCGTCGTGGTTCTCACGGCGGGACACGCCGAAGTTCGACGTGGAGGTCGCCTTGCGCTCCGGTCGGCCGCCCTGCACGGGGGAAGCCTAGAGGAGCGGGGTCGCGCGGGCCTGAACGGCGGGCTCGTGCGGGCCGGTGGCCGGGTAGCAGCCCGCGGCGCGCACCGCAGCAGACCACGGCCGCAGCACGTCGAGGAGCGCGCCGAGGTCGTCGCCGAGCGCGTCGAGCGCAGGACGCACCTGGCGGTCGGTCGCCTCCTCCACAGCTTCACGGGCGGCACGACCGGCGTCGGTGAACTCGTCGCCCACGACGAGCCCACGCGCGCGCAGACGATCGATGGCCGCCTCGTGCTCGGCGCGGTCCCAGCCGCGTGTCCGGGTGTAGGTGTACGGCCGCAGACCCCAGTACAGCTCGGTGAGGATGCCGATCTCGGTGGCGTCGAACCCCGCGGCGGTCCACGCTGCTGTGTGCGCGTCACCGCGGAACTCACGCAGCTGTTCACCGAGCTGCCACGACGCGACGAGCGGGTCGTCGTCGAGCGGCTCGGCGAGCACCCCGGCGTAGAGCGCACGTCCTTCGGGTCGGAGCGGCGCGGCGGCCCGGGCGAGGAGCGTGCGTGCGAGGTCGACACCGGCGGGTGACGGGCCGAGGATGCGACGGAGCGCCGCAACCGTGGCCTCGCGCCGGATGCCCCGGAGGGTCGGCATCGCGATGCGGGCGCGTCCGGCGGTGACCGCGTCGACGACCATCGCCGGCCGGAACACTGCGAACGTGGCGGCGACGACCTCACCGGGGACGTCACCGAGGAGAGACCCACGGCTCGTGAAGTAGGCGCACATCTCGGGGGCTGCGACGCCGTTGAACAGGCCGGGGCTCGGGTCGAACCCGACCGCCTCGTACGCGGCGTGCACCTCGGGGGCGAAGAACACGGCGCCGACGAAGGGTTCGAGGGCGGCACCGAGGTGACGGGCGGCGAGGTGGAGGTCCATGACTCGGACCCTACCGGTACGCTCCGCCGCCATGACCGCATCGGACCGTTCGACGCCGCACCCGGGCTACTGGCCGTCACCGTGGCCGGTGGAGTGTGGCGGAAACCGCCGCCAGAAGGCGGCGCACGGCCGGCTCGACGCTGCGACGGGCACCGCGTCGGTCCGATTCAGCCGGAACGACCGGTGGAACGTGATGGTGGTGCGTCGTGAGCCTGGTGCGTGGTTCGTCGGCGGGACGATGGCGGCGTTCAGCGGTCCGCCGCCGTTCGGCTGGGTGCAGCGCCTCGACCCGGACTCGCTCGAACCGGTCGCCACGTCGCCGGAGCTGCCGTGCGGTTCGCACGTGTGGTGTGGTGCCCTGCTCGCGCACGCCGACGGTTCGATCGTGCACGTGAACGGCTCGTTCGTGCACCGCCTCGACCCGACCGACCTGTCGGTGCTGACGGAACGTGCGCTGCCGGTCGACCGCAGCCACAACGGCGTGCTCGTGCTCGCCGACGGGTCGCTCCTCACGAAGGACCTACGCCTCGAGGGACAGGGCGGGACGACGCTCACGCGTCTCGCAGCCGGTTCGCTCGAGGTCGTCGGGTCGCTCACCCTGCCCGAGGGCTCGATGGGCCGGATCGCCGCCGACATCGGCACCGACGGGGTGGAGCGGGTGTACGTGCCGGGCACCGAACACGTCTGGTGCGTGGTGGTCGACGGCGGGGACCTCGTCGTCGACGACTGGCGTGCCCGGTACCGGACGGCCGGCGCGGACACCGGGCTGGCGTGGGACGGGTGCATCTCCGACGGTGCGTGCTGGGTGCTCGACTGCGGCGACGTGTGGTCCGTGCGGCGCATCCACGGCACCCTGCCGAACGGTCGCTTCGACGAACCACCGGGGCGGGCGTTGTCGTGGCGCTTGCCGACGCCGTGGTCGGGTGCGTTGCGGCTGCTGCGTCTCGATCTCGACGACCCCGCCGACGCGCGCGCGATCGAACCGTTCGGGACGCCCGGTGGTGGGATCGTGTCGCCGCCCGTGCACGTGCCCGAGTGGTCGACGGCAGTGGTGTGGGACTCGGTGCAGGGCGGTCTCGCCGGCGTCGACACGTCGGGTGACAAACTCGACGTGCGGTGGACGCTCGACGTGCGGCCGGTGATGCAGCCGGTCGTCTTCCCCGATTCGGGTGAGTTGGTGACGAACGACTTCACCGACGACGGGTTCGACGATCTGATCGTGGTCGATCTCGCGTCGGGCGAGCTCGTCGACCGTGTGCGCACGGGCTCGAGGGTCGGGAACGGGATGTTCCTCACGGCGGGCGACGAACGCGACGTCTGGTACTGCACCACGTCGTGCCTCGCCCGGGTGCAGTGGTCCTGACCGCGCTCCTGTCCGGTTCTCACCCACGATTTACCTGGATTCCGTAACGTTGCGCCCGTCGGGCCCGATGACGACGGCGGAAGGAGGTTCGGCGATCGTGTCGACCGCAGCGGACATCGCAGCACTCGGCCGCAGGGCGACCTTCGGGTTCGCACCGGGTGCGATCGACCGCGCGGTCGGGCTCGGTGCCGACCGCTGGCTCGACGAGCTCGTCTACCCGGACTCGCACGGTGTCCCTGCAGCACCCGATCCGTGGGCCGCTGCTACCTTCGAGAACGATCCGGACGAACGGCAGCAGCAGGCGTTGCGGATCCTCGACGCGTGGCTCGGTGCACTCACCTCGAGCTCCCGGCCTCTCGTCGAGTCGATGGCGTGGTTCTGGCACGACCACTTCGCCGTGTCCTTCGGTGTCGTGAAGTTCCCGACGCCCTTCGCCCGCTACCTGTCGCGGCTGCGTCGCCATGCCCTCGGCGACTTCCGCATGTTGCTGCAGGAGATCACCACCGACGCGGCGATGCTGTTGTTCCTCGACGGGTCGACGAGCACGGCCGCCGCGCCGAACGAGAACTACGGGCGGGAGCTCCTCGAGCTGTACGGCCTCGGCCTCGACGCCTTCACCGAGGGCGACGTCAGGGCGGCCGCGGTCGCGCTCACCGGGTGGACGGTACAGCCGCGCTCCGATTTCGCCGTCCAGTTCGTCCCCCGCCGCCACGACGCCACGCCGCAGACGCTCCTCGGCCGCAGCGTGCGCGATGCGCCCGGTGTCGTCGACGCCGTGCTCGACCACCCGGCGTGCGCCCGATTCGTCTCGGCGAAGGTGGCGACGTGGTTCCTCGGCGACGGCGTCGACCAGACGTTGCTCGATTCCTTCACCCGTACCTTCCGGGACAGCGACCTGCAGATCGCGCCGCTGGTGCGAGCGGTGCTGCAGGCCCGGCTCGACGGGGCCGGTTCGTCGACGGTGCTGTCGCCGTTCCCGTGGTTCGCGGGCATCTGCAAGGTGGCCGGTGTGCGCCCACGACCCGGGGCGTA
>CAYVOK010000035.1:0-9403 GCA_964453335.1 uncultured Acidimicrobiaceae bacterium | reverse complement strand
CGGGCGCGGCGGTGCTGGCCGTGGCGCTCGCTGCGCCCGAACTGGTGGTGGCGTGATGGCCGGGTGGTCACAGTGCTGAGTCGTCGTGCGTTCCTGTCCCTCGTCGGTGGTGCGGCGGCGACGTCGGCCGCCGGTGCGGGTGCGTGGGCGGGCCTGCTGCGTGAGCGGGTCGAGGATGCTGCGGCGATCGCCGCACGGGGCGGCGCCGCGTCGGGTCGTGTGCTCGTGGTGTTGCAGCTCGGTGGTGGCAACGACGGCCTGAACACCCTCGTACCCGCCGACGGCCGGTACCGGGACGCTCGCCCGAAGCTCGCCCTTCCCGAGGCCGAGCTCGTGCGGGTGCAGGCGGACGGTTTCGCCCTGCATCCCGGCCTCGCGCCGCTCGCCACCCGGTGGGAGGCCGGACGTGTCGCCGCGTTCCAGGGAATCGGACAGCGGAACCAGTCGCGCTCACACTTCAAGGCGATGGACGTGTGGTGGGCGGGCACCGACGGCTCCGCGTCGACGACGGGTTGGCTCGGTAGGTGGTTGGACGCAACGGAGGGTTCGTCACCGAATCCGTTGCGGTCGATCTCACTCGGAGTCGGGGCGCCTGCGCTCGTCGGCACCCGGTCGTTGCCGACGGTGGTGTTGTCGCCGTCGCGGTTCGCGCTCGCCGCCCCGGCCCGCACCGACGCCGCTGCGATCACCGCAGCGTTCCTCGCGACCTCGGCCCCCGGCGGGGCTGCGACGTCGGACGTGTGGCTCGACGCCGCCCGCGCCGCGATCCCGACGACCCTCGACGCGATCGATCTCGTCGACCGGGCACGGGTGGACGACCCCGACGTCGACCTCGTGACGGGCCGGGTGAACGAGAACACGGCGTCGGCGCTCCTGCAGACCGCGGCGGGCATCATCGAGCTCGGCGTCGGCTCACAGGTGCTGCTCGTCGGTGTGAACGGGTTCGACACGCACTCGAACCAGCTCATCGTCCACGACGAGTTGCTGCGTGACGTCGCTGCGGGGATCACGGCGTTCTTCGACCGGCTCGAGGCGGCGGGCCTTGCGGACGACGTGCTGCTCGTTACGACGAGCGAGTTCGGCCGTCGCGTCGCGGAGAACGCGTCGGAGGGGACCGACCACGGGTTCGCCGGCGTGCAGTTCGTGATCGGCTCGGGGGTGCGGGGTGGTCGGGTCGTCGGTGACGCAGGGCTCGGTGCCCTCGTCGACGGCGACCTCCCGATCGGGATCGACACCCGGTCGCTGTACGCGGTCGCTCTCGACTGGCTCGGCGGTCCGACCGACGAGGTCCTCGGTGGTTCTTTCGACCGCTACGGCCTCATCTGATCGTGGCAACTTCGCGACGCACGGTCACGAGTCTCTAGTCTTCGACCGTGGTTCTGCTCGGTCGAGTCCATCACGTGGGAATCGCATGTGAGGACATCGTTGCGACACGCGACTGGGTGCTCAGGTCGCACGATGTCCAGCGAGAGAGCGGTGTCATCTGGGACGAACTCCAGCAGGCCAACCTTTGTCTGCTCGAGGTCGGCGGGATCGCACTGGAGCTCGTGGCTGGACCCGTCGTCGCAGGGCTGCTCCGGCGAGGTCAGCTGCTCTACCACGTGTGCTACGAGGTCCCCGATCTCGAGATCACGCTCGCCGAGCTCGTCGGTGATGCGTGCAGGGTCGTGTCCCCACCGAAACCCGCTGTGCTCTTCGACGGTCGACGCGTGGCATTCGTTCTCGGTCCGACAGGCTTGATCGAGCTCCTGGAGCAACGGTGCGGATCGCAATAGTTTCCAACATGACGATGGAGCCGCTCGCCGGCAAGCTGTCGGGGCACGATGTGGTGACCACCGGCGTGGGGAGCCTGCTGCAGGCACTCGTCGATCCGACGTCCCCCGCTGCAGACAGCTCCACGGACGTCGTGGTGATCTGCCCGGACGGTGCGTCGATCCTGCCTCCGTTCGGATCCGCCGAACTGGTGGACGAACTCGCCGGACTGGTCGAGGCATTCGCGGTTCGTCACCCGTCCAAGTTCGTCGCCGTCTCCACACTCCTCGCGGGATCCAGGGTGCCGTCCTCTTTCGCCGACGTCGCGCTCCCCGGGGGTCGATTCGCCGCGCGAGTCAACTGGGACCGCCGGCTGTCCGAGCTTGCGCTCGGGCTTCCGAACGTCGGTGTGCTCGATCTCGCAGGGCTCTCCCAGACGGCGACCGAACCACTGACGAACGACGCCTACTGGTACCTGGGCCGCATCCGTCTCAGCACGGCAGGGTTCGACCTCGTCGCCCTCGAAGTGGAACGAATGCTCGCGGGTCTGCTTTCGCGTTCCCGCAAACTCCTGGTCCTCGATCTGGACAACACACTCTGGGGAGGCGTCGTCGGCGAGGACGGGATCGAGGGTCTGAAGCTCGGCGAGGACGGCGTCGGAAAGTGCTTCCGGGACTTCCAGGTGCATCTCCGGGCATTGCAGGCGTGCGGTGTGCTCCTCGCCGTCGTCTCGAAGAACGACCACGCTCTGGCGGAGGAGACCATCGAGAACCATCCGATGATGGTGCTCCGACGTCCCGACTTCGTGGCCGTCAGCGCCGACTGGACCAACAAGGCGGACCGGATCGTCGCACTTACGGCCGATCTCGACCTCGGACTCGACTCGGTCGTCTTCATCGACGACAACCCTGCGGAGCGCGATCTCGTTCGGAGGACGCTCCCCGATGTCGCCGTCCCCGAGTTCCCGACGCGCAACGAGCACCTGTCGAGCTGGCTGACCGACGAAGTCGTGCCGACGCACTTCCCGCGAGTCCGGGTCCTCGAGGAGGACAGCGCCAAGACTGCGAACTACCGAGCGCGGTCGGAGCGGAAGACGGCAGCTGCGGCCGCCGCCGCAGATCTGGACGGCTTCATCGAGGCATTGCAGATCGAGCTCACCTACTACGTCGACGACCTGAGCCTCGCGCAGCGGATCAGCCAGCTCTCGCAGAAGACGAACCAGTTCAACCTGACCACCGACCGACGTTCACCAGCCGAGGTGACACAGCTCATGGAGGCTGCGGACCACAGGGTCGTTGCGTGTCGCTACAGCGATCGTTTCGGGGACGAGGGGATCATCGGGGCAGCATTCCTCGATGTCGGATCGGCGCGAATGTCGAATCTGCTCCTGAGCTGCCGGGTACTCGGACGTCGCGTCGAGTTCGCGCTCATCGCCGAGGTCGAACGACTCGCTCTCGAGTCCGGCCTGGGCGAACTGACGGCGTCGTTCGTCCCGTCCGATCGGAACGGGGTCGCAGCAAGCTTCCTTCCAGCGGCGGGATACCGGCAGACTGTCGCCAGCGAGGGTTGGACCGGGACGAAGGGAATCCGATGAAGCCGACTGTCGAGGACGTCCTCGGGGTACTGAGGCAAGAGCTCGATCTCGACGAGGGTGAGTTGTCCGTCTCGAGCAGCGCTGAGGACGTCGAGTTCTGGGACTCGCTCGGCCACCTCCGGGTCTGCATGGCACTCGAGTCGAGATTCGGTGTGCAGATCCCACTCGACGTGGTCGAGACGCTGACGTCGGTCGGGGCGATCCTCGAGTTCCTCGACGCTGAATCGACGCGATGATCCTCGGTGACAGCGAACTCCGGGAGCTCGGCTTCGCGTCGCTCGGCGAGAACGTCCGTATCGACCGGCGCGCCGCGATCTTCGGTCATGAGCACATCCACCTCGGATCGCATGTCCGGATCGACGCTTTCGCCGTCATCACGGCGGGTCCCGCCTCGGTCGAGATCGGTTCGTTCACCCACGTCGCTGCGCACACCTACCTCTCGGGTGCCCAGGGCGGCATCACGCTCGGGTACGGCAGTGGGATAGCGCCGTTCGCGGCCCTCTACTCAGCGGTCGAGGACTACACGACCGGGCGACTGACGAACCCGTCGGTGCCCGCCGACCTCAGAGAGACCAGCGTCGGCCGAATCGTCCTCGGACCCCATGCCGCTGTCGGCAGTAGCTCCGTCGTTCTCGACGGTCGACATCTGGGTTTTGCGTCGGCGGTCGGGGCGCTGAGCCTCGTCAACCGGCGCGTTCGGCCGTTCGAGGTAGTCCACGGCAACCCGATTCGTCGGGTGGGTCGACGGCCAGAAGTGGACCTACGTCGCCGCGACGACGACCTGGTCGCGCGAGCGGCCGCCATGGGCATCGACGTGCGCTCGGAACCGGGTGGGTCGCTGGCGGGTACGTCGTGACCGCATCGATCTGAGCGACGATCAGCAGCGGAGTTCCTGCCACGCCCGGCTCGCGTGCACGGTGCCGTCCGATCCCACGACGAGGCATGCGAGCCCGGTCGTGTCGGCTTCGCGGATCGCGTGGGTGGGCGGGATCACGCCGAGGACCGTCGCTGTCACGTCCGCTGTCGCGGTGTCGGCGGCCACGACGGTGACCGACGCGACGTCGTCGACAGGTCGGCCGGTGCGCGGGTCGATGACGTGCGCGTACCACCGGTCGCCGACCTGGTGGCCGCGTCGGGCCCGCCCTGACGTTGCGAGGCCGGCGCCCTGCAGACTGATCACGTCGATCGGCGGTTCGTTGTCGTAGGGCCGCAGCGGGTTCTCGACGCCGACCACGAGCGGCGGTTCGCCGTGGTGGCGCAGGTCGCCGCCCGCGTTCACCACGATCCCGTCGACGTCACCGACCGTCGCGGTGGCGACCTCGACGGCTCGGTCGACGATCCAGCCCTTCACGAACGCGTTCAGGTCGACGGCGGCGACGTCACCCTCGATGACGACGTCACCGTCGACGACCCGGTAGCCGGGCCGGGCGATCGCAGCGGCGGCTGCGCCAAGTCGGGCGTCGGACGGTTCGACGCCGGCGCGTGACGCGTCGCGCCACAGTTCGACGAGGACGCCGACGGCCGGGTTGAACCGTCCACCGGAGACGACCCGATGCTGCTCGGCAGCTGCGAGCACGGTGCACAGTTCGTGCGACGGTCGCCGAACGTCACCCCGTTTCCACCGGGTGAGCTCGCTGGTCGGGTCGTAGATGTCGAAGATCACCTGCAATCGCCGGATCTCGGTGACGACGGCCCGGTCGACGGCCGCGGCGACGGTGTCGTCGGGGCCGTAGACGTCGACGACGACCACGGTGCCGAGCAGCGGTTCGTGCACGAACCGCCACGGGCCTTCCGTCATCGCACCGTGCCGGTGCCGTGGAGTGCGGCGATCTCGTCGTCGGTGAACCCGGCGTCGTGCAGCACGTCGTCGGTGTGCTGACCGACCCATGCGGGCGGTCCGGCGACGGCACCGTCGGTGCGGGAGAACCGCGGAGCTGGGCGCGGCTGGGGGATGCCGGCGACGTCGACGAAGGTCCCCCGAGCGACGTTGTGGGGGTGTTCGTACGCCTCGGGGATGGTGAGCACGGGTGCGAAGCACACGTCCGGGCTCGATTCGAGCAATGCGCACCACTCGGCGCGGGTTCGGGTGCGGAACAGCGCCCGCATGCGTTCCTTCAGGCCCGGCCAGCGGGTGCGGTCCATCTGGTCTTCCCATTCGGGTCCGTCGAGGCCCATGAGGCGGCGGAGTTCGGCGTAGAACTGCGGTTCGATCGACCCGATCGAGACGTACTCGCCGTCGGCGCATTCGTACGCGTCGTAGAACGGCGCGCCGGTGTCGGTGGTGTTGTTGCCCCGGGGGGCGAGCCGGCCGATGTGGCTGAGCCCGTGGAACGGCGCCATGAGGAGTGCGGCGCCGTCGACCATCGCTGCGTCGACGACCTGGCCCGCTCCGGAGCGTTGCGCTTCGAGGAGTGCAGCGAGGATGCCGACGGCGAGCAGCATGCCGCCACCACCGAAGTCACCGACGAGGTTGATCGGCGGCGTGGGCGGTTCGCCGGCCCGACCCATGTGGGCGAGCGCCCCGGCGAGGGCGATGTAGTTCAGGTCGTGGCCCGCGGTCTGGGCGTACGGTCCGTCCTGTCCCCACCCGGTCATGCGCCCGTAGACGAGGCGCGGGTTGCGGGCGAGACAGACGTCGGGGCCGAGCCCGAGGCGTTCCATCACCCCGGGCCGGAACCCTTCGATGAGTGCGTCGGCGCTCTCGAGGAGGCGGAGGACGACGTCGACGCCGGCGGGGTCCTTCAGGTCGACCGACACCGACCGGCGACCACGGCCCAACACGTCGAGCGGCGGTCGGGTGGGGGCGGTGTCGGGGGCGCGTTCGGCACGGTCGACGCGGATCACGTCGGCACCGAGGTCGGACAGCACCATCCCGCAGAACGGGCCCGGCCCGATGCCCTGCAGTTCGACGACGGTGAACCCCTGCAACGGTCCTGCCATGACGCGCAACCTCCCCGGACCGGGACCCTCCACGTCGGGGGTCGCCGATCCGGGGACGGTAGCGCGGCCGGTCAGAGGTCGGTGAGCGATCCGGGGCCGCCGGTGCACACGTCACCGATGAAGGTGGTTCCGACGTTGCCGAGCGAGTCCTTCGCGCCGACGGTCATGTTCCGGAACCCGGAGCCCTTCGTGTCGGCGACCTTGAAGCGGTACTTCGACCCGCCGATGCTGACGAGGTTCACGGTGTGGCGGCCGGTCCAGTCGTCGTAGGACGCCGTGACGTTGCCGACGCCGTCGGGGCTCACGAGTCCGAAGACGAGCACGACCGTCGCGTCGCAGACGATCGAGACGACCTCGGCACGGGGCCCGTCGTTCTCGACGAGCACCGGGCCGGTCCGGGGCAGGGTGGGGCCGGTGCGGACGCCCGAGCCGTCACCGCCGGCCGGGGCCGCTTCTGCCGGTGCGGTCGGGCTGGCGCCGGCAGGTTCGCCGGTCGAGGCCATCGGCGCCGTCGGAGCGCCCGTGGCGGCGCTGTCGCGGCCGGACTCGGCCTGCACACCCGCTTCCGCAGGCGTCGCGGTGGTGACCGAGTCGTTCGTGTCGTTGTCGGACCCGGTGTCGATCGTGTCCTCCCAGGCTGCGAGGTCGACCTCGGCCGTAGCGAACGAGGTGCCGACCGCCACGGCGCCGATGCCGACGGCGACGGTGCTGAGGGTGGCGATCGTGCCGATGATCAGGTTGGTGCGTGCCTTGCGTGCCATGTCCGTGCTCCCGTGTCCACCGCTGTCCATGCGGTTCTGACGGGGAGAGCCGACGAGCCGGCGGGCGGTCACAACTTTTCGCGGGATTTGCCCGCGCCGGCGACGGTCCGGCTCATGCGCCGGCCGATCGGTGCCAGACTGCGAGGGTTGTCACCGCGTCGCAGGGGGTTCCGATGGCGGGGATGTTGGCGGGTTATCGGGTGCTCGACCTCTCGCAGTACCTCGCGGGTGCCGGGGTGACGCGCATGATGGCGGAGCTCGGCGCCGACATCGTGAAGGTCGAGCTCGCCCCCGACGGCGATCCGGCCCGGCTCCTGCCGTTCGTGAAGGAGGGGCGTTCGAGCTTCTTCGTGCAGATGAACCGGGGCAAGCGGAGCGTCTGCATCGACTGGGACACCGAGGAGGGGCTCGCACTCGTGCACCGACTCGCCCGGCGGTGCGACATCCTCGTGGAGAACTTCGCGCTCGGTGTGCTCGAACGACGTGGCCTCGACTACGAGTCGTTGCGGGCCGAGAACCCACGCCTCGTCATGTTGTCGGTGAGTGCGTTCGGTCGCACGGGCCCGTGGGCCGACCGGCCCGGGTTCGACGGGATCGCCCAGGCGTTCTCCGGGATGATGCACATGACCGGTGACCCGGACGGGCCGCCTGCCGCGGCAGGGTTCGCGATCGCCGACTCGACCGCAGCGGTGCACGGCTTCGCCGCGCTCGGCTACGCGTTGCTGCACCGGGAACGCACCGGTGAGGGCCAGCACATCGACATCGCGATGGTCGATGCGATGTTCCACCTGTCGGAGGTGCTGTCGCAGTACGACCTGTCGGGCGGCAGCTACCGCCCGAACCGCATCGGTCAGCACCACCCGCTCGTCTGCCCGGTCGGCGTGTACCGGGTGCCGGAGGGGTGGGCGCTGCTCATGTGCCTCGACCGCCAGTGGCCGTACCTGACCAAGGCGATGGGCAGACCCGACCTCGACACCGACCCCCGGTTCAACCCGTCGACCGTGCGGGCCGAGAACCAGGCGGAGCTGATCCCCCAGATCCAGGAGTGGTTGCTCACCTTCCCCGACAACGAGGCCGTCTTCGAGGCCTGTCGTGCGGCACGTATCCCGATCGCACCGGTGATGGACCCGGTCGACACGATCACCCACCCGCAGTACCTGGCACGGGACATGGTGCGGAGGGTTCCCGATCCGGTGGTCGGTGACGTGCTGATCGCCGGATTCCCCTTCAAGTTCTCGGCGCAGCCCGAACTCCCCGACATCGTCGCTCCGCTCCTCGGCGAGCACAACGTCGAACTGCTCGGTGAACTGCTCGACATCGACCCGACGGACGTGGCGGCGCTCGAGGCGCGCGGCGTGCTGCGCCGAAGCGACCGGTGAGCGACCTGTCGGCGGGGCGGTTGGTCGCAGCGGCGGCATCGATCGCGCTCGTCGTGGTGTACGCCGGGGGGTCGGGTCGATGGGTGAGCCAGGGTGACCGGTGGTACCGCTCGTTGGAGCGTCCGCCCTGGCAGCCGCCCGACGTGGTGTTCGGCCTCGCATGGCCGTACAACTTCACGATGCTCGCCGTCGTCGGTGTGGTCGTGGCGTCGGCGGGTGACGTCCGGGCGCGCACGATCTGGCTCGCAGCGTTCGCCGTGAGCGTCGTGGCCGCGCTCGGCTGGGCGCGCCTGTTCTACGTGTCACACGCCCTGTGGCCAGCTGCCTGGTCGCTGGCAGTGGCCGCAGCGGTGACGGTCCCGATGGTCGTGGTGGCGTGGCGGACGCGTCCGTGGGCGGGCGTCGTGCTCGTGCCGTACCTGGTGTGGCTGTGCATCGCCACATCGCTCGCCGCAGGCTACGCGGCCCGGAATCCGGCCTGAACAGACCGGCCCGACACCTTTACCGCTACTGGCGATAAGGGCAATTGCTACCCTGTCGATTGGTCGCTCGGCCCGGTCCCTCCATCGGGCCGGGCGCCATCGCGTCGGGGGCCGGCCAACGGCCGACCCCCGAGCAGGATTCTCAGTTCGGGCCTGACGGCGTCAGGAGCCGAGCGCAGCGTCCTTGAAGCCCTTGAGGGCGGTCACCTTCGCGACGGTCTTCTCGGGGATCTGGATGGTCGCACCGGTGGCGGGGTTGCGGCCGGTGCGGGCGGCGCGGGTGCGGCGCTCGAACGACGCGATACCGGGCAGCGTCACCTTGTCGCCGGCGACGACGCGCTCGAGGATGACGTCGCCGATGGCGTCGATGATCGCGCCGGCGGTGCGGGCATCGACGCCCGCCTTCTCCGCCACGAAGTTGGTCAGTTCACGCTTCTTCACGTTGGCCATGTGGCCCTCCTCAGGTCTCCGGGCTCGAAAAAGCCTGTCGCACAT
>CAYVOK010000034.1:0-31960 GCA_964453335.1 uncultured Acidimicrobiaceae bacterium | reverse complement strand
CCGTCGTCGGTGTCGTCGCCGGCTGGGCGACCTTCGTCGCCGGCCTCGGTGCCCTCCTCCTCGCCCACCCGCTCGGTGTGACCGTCCTGCGCGTCTCGGCGGTGACCGTCGTGGGCGGGACGACCTGGGCGACCGTGGTCGCCGACCGGTCGGTGCTGCACCTCGTCGGCCTCGCCGTCGCCGTCGTCGCCGCAGCCGCGACCCAGCACCCCGAGATCGTCGACCGGTGTGTCGACGGCGGCTCCTACGGGCCGGAGCGACGGTTCGCGTTGCGCACCCCCGCCGTGCTCCTCGCCGGGCCGGTACCGCTCGCTGCGGCGGTCGTCGCCGCAGGGCTGTGGACCGGACCGCTCCTCCTCGCCGGCGGGCGCACCGTCGCAGGCGTCGTCGCCGTCGTGGTCGGCCTGCCCGCAGCGGCGGCCGCCGCCCGGGCGTTGCACGGCCTCGCGCAGCGGATCGTCGTGTTCGTGCCCGCCGGGTTCGTGCTCGCCGACCGCGCCACCCTCGTCGACCCGGTCCTCGTGCGCACCTCCGGCCTCGACCGGCTCGGTGTCGCCGAACGGACGACCACCGCCACCGACCTCACCCTCGGGGCCGCCGGTCTCGTGGTCGAGGCGGACCTGGCCGCACCGCTGCCGGTCGGCCGCCGGGCCGGACGCCGCGCTGCGACCACAGTCGAGGTGACCGCGTTCCTGTTCTGCCCGTTGCGCCCCGGGGCGCTGCTCCGCGAAGCCGCCGCGCGGGGCCTGCGCGTCGGCTGAGGGTCAGCGCGCCGTCCCGCCGCCGAGCACCTCGTCGGGGGCGGCGACGTCGTAACAGACGACCGCCTGGCCGGGCGCTACGCGCCGCTGCGGCTCCTCCCACCGCAGCAGCACCCCGTCGGGCAGCGGTTCGACCCGTGCCGCCGCGACCCGCCCGTGCGCCGAGGTCTGCACGAGCACGCGCTCCCCCGCCCCAGGCGCCGCAGCCGCCCAGAGCGGTGCGGTGACGACGACCTCGGGCACGAGCGTCGCCTCGAGGGGACCGACGACGACGGTCGCCGCTGCCGCGTCGACGTCGACCACGTACCGCCCCGTCGCCGCACCGGCGAGACCGAGCCCGCGCCGCTGGCCGAGGGTGACGAGCTCCACCGCGTCGACGTCGCCCACCCGGTTGCCGTCGAGGTCGACGACGCGACCCGGCCGCAACGGGATCCGGTCACCGAGAAACGCCCGGCGACCGCCGTCCGCAGCGATGAAGCACACGTCCTGGGAGTCGGGCTTGGCCGCCGTGCGCAACCCAGCGGCCGCGGCGATCGCCCGCACCTCGTCCTTCGTGCGGTCGCCGACCGGCAGCAGCAGACGGCCGAGGACGTCACCGGTGAGCATGTGCAGCACGTAGGACTGGTCCTTCGCCGCATCCCGACCACGACCGACCCGGTGGGTCCCGTCGGCCCGGACGACCACACGGGCGTGGTGCCCGGTGGCCACCGCGTCGAAGCCGAGCGCCCGGGCCCGATCGAACAGCACGTCGAACTTCAGGTGCCGGTTGCACTCGATGCACGGGTTCGGCGTTCGGCCGGCCGCGTGGTCGGCGACGTAGGGCGCGACCACGTGCGTCTCGAACGCGTCGGCGAAGTCGAACACGTGATGGTCGACGCCGATCCGGTCGGCGACCCGGCGCGCGTCGTCGACGTCGGCGACGGAACAGCAGCCCCGGTCCGACGCACCGCCCCAGAGCCGGAGGGTCACCCCGACGACCTCGTGGCCGGCCTCACGGACGAGGAGCGCGGCGACGGAGGAGTCGACGCCACCCGACATCGCGACGAGGACCCGCATCAGCGCACCCCCCGCAGTCGTGCGACCGCGTCGACGAACACGGCGACCGCACGGTCGCAGTCCGCCGCCGTCGTGCCCCGACCGAGACTGCACCGCAGCGCACCCCGGGCCACCTCGGGATCGACCCCCATGGCCTCCACCACGTGGGAGCGCCGTTGTGCGCCGCTCGAGCACGACGACCCGGCGGACGCCCGCACGCCACCCTCGTCGAGGAGGAACAGCAGCGGCTCGCTGTCGACGCCGGTGACGCACACGTGCGCCGTGCCAGCGGCGCGTTCGGCCGTCGGCCCGACCGTGCGCACCACACCCGGGACGGCGCAAAACGCGGCCTCGAGCCGGTCCCGCAGGCCGCCGACCCGGGCGACCGTGTCGGCCCGTTCCGCCACTGTCGCCGCAGCAGCGGCAGCTGCGGCTGCGACACCGGCGACGTTCGGCGTCCCCGCCCGTCGGCCCCGTTCCTGGCCCCCGCCCGCCAACCGGGCCCGCAGCGGCACCCCGTCGCGCGCGACGAGCACACCGACGCCGGCGGGCCCGCCGAACTTGTGGGCGCTCACCGTGACGAGATCCGCGGCGGCAGCCCGCCGGGCCACGTCGATCCAGCAGAACGCTGCGACGGCGTCGACGTGGACGACCGCACCGGGCGCCTCGGCACGCACCACCTCGACGAGCCCATCGAGCGGCTGGCACACCCCGGTCTCGTTGTTGACCGCCATCACCGACACGACCGCGACGGGCCCACGGTCCCTCGCCCGCCGCAGCACTGCGGCGAGCGCCGCAGGGTGGACGACCCCGTCCGCATCGACGGGCACGACCTCCCCGTCGCGGGCGACCACCGGGTCGAGGACGGCGTGGTGCTCGACCGCCGAGCACACGGCGAGCGCCCCCGGGGGTGCGGCGTCGAGGACCCCGAGCACGGCGAGGTCGTCGGCCTCGGTCCCCCCGGAGGTGAACACCACGTCCCCTGCGTCGCAGCCCAGCACCTCGGCGAAGACGTCGCGTGCGTCGTCGAGCACCCGGCGAGCGGCCCGGGCGTCCCGGTGCGACCCGGACGGGTTCCCCACGTGCGTCGACCAGCGCGTCCACGCCTCGAGCGCCTCCGCCCGCAGCGGCGCCGTGGCCGACCAGTCGAGGTAGACGGTCTTCGCAGCCGTCGCACGCGTCACGCCTGCAGGCTACCGACGACCGGTACGATCGCCCGGGCCGACGGGGAGTGCGACGTGCAGGGCTACGGACCGGACAGCTACGGGGACGGGTTCGCCGACGTCTACGACGACTGGTACGGCGATCTGCCCGGCCGCGACGACACCGTGCGCACCGTGGTGCGCCTCGCGGACGGCGGTCCCGTCCTCGAGCTCGGGTGCGGCACCGGTCGGCTCGCCGTGCCGCTCGCCGCGGCCGGTGCGACGGTGCACGGGCTCGACGCGTCGACGCTGATGCTCGACCGGCTCCGCCGCAAGCCCGGCGGCGACGCCGTCACCGTGCACCTCGGCGACATGGCCGAGGTCGACGTCGGTGACGCCGGCCCGTTCGCCGTCGTGTTCGTGGCGTTCAACACGCTGTTCAACCTGCCGTCCGCCGACCTGCAGCGCCGATGCTTCGAGCGGGTCGCGGCACGGCTCACCCCCGGCGGGCGGTTCGCCGTCGAGTGCTTCGTCCCCGGCGACCCGCCGCCGACGGTCCACGACGCGGTCGAGGTGCACACCCTCTCCGCCGACCGGGTGGTGCTGCGCATCAGCCGCCAGGACCCCGTCGCCCACACCCTCACCGGCCAGCACGTCGAGTTCACCGAGTCCGGTGGCGTGCGCCTGCGCCCCTGGCACCTGCGGTACGTCGGCCCCGAGGACCTCGACCGGTACGCGGCGGACGCCGGGCTCACGCTCGAGGCGCGCTGGGCCGACTGGGCTGGCCGGCCCTTCGACGACGATGCGACCGCCCATGTGAGCGTGTACCGCGCTGGACCGGCGACCGGGGTCGCGGGGTAGCGTCCCCGCCGATGACCGAGCTGCGGCACAACCCGTTGTCGGGCCGCTGGGTGACCATCGCCGGGGAGCGGGCGCACCGCCCGTCGGACTTCGTGCCGCGACGCCTGCCCGTCGAGGCCGAGCCGAACCGACCGTGCCCGTTCTGCCCGGGCAGCGAGGAGGCGACGCCGCCGGCGCTCGAGACCTACGGCCCGCAGGGACGTTGGCTGGTGCGCGTGGTGCCGAACCTGTACCCGGCGTTCGCCGGCTCGGGTCCCCTGCAGGTGGCCGTGCACGGGCCGCTGCACCGCAGCGCACCGGCGACCGGCATCCACGAGGTGCTGATCTTCAGCCCCCACCACCGCCTCAGCTGGGCCGATCTCTCCGACGCGCAGGCGGGTCTCGTGATGGCGGCGATCCGGGACCGGATCGAGGACCACCGCTCCACTGCCGGGGTCGAGTACACCCAGGTGATCGTGAACCACGGTCGTGAGGCCGGGGCGTCCCTCGAGCACCCGCACGGGCAGCTGCTCGGCATCCCCTTCGTACCGGGCGAGCTCGAGGAGGAACTGCGGGCGTTCCGCGCGTTCGCAGCGGAGAACGACGGCGAACCGCTGCTCGACACCGTCGTCGCCGACGAGCTCGCCGCCGGCCAGCGAATCGTCGTCGAGGACGAACGCGCCGTGGCGATCGCGCCGTACTGGAGCGGTTCCCCCTACGAGCTGCTCGTCGTCCCCCGCCGGGCCCGCGCCCGCCTCGACGAGGCGGCGCCCGGCGATCTCGCCGCGGTCGCACGGGTGCTGCGGGCGTCGCTCGGGCGCCTGCGCGCACTCCTCGGCGACGTCGCGTACAACCTCGTGTTCCACACCGCGCCGCATCGCCAGGCCGACGCGGACGACGACCGCCTGTTCTGCTGGCACGTGCACGTGCTGCCGCGGACGACCACGGCGGCCGGATTCGAACAGGGCACGGGGGTGCGGATCAACGTCGTCCCGCCCGAACGCGCCGCGCTCGAGCTCGGCGAGGTCGGCGACTGAGCGGACGGCGCGCCGCACCGCCTGCGACGTTCAGCCCTCGAGCACCCGCCAGCGTGCCCGCGCCGTCGTGAGCACGCCCTCGTCGTCACCGAGGGTCGCCTCGACGTGGTAGTGCGGGTGGTCCTCCTCGACGACGGTCGCCACGACCACGAGTGTGGTCTCCGTCGGCGCCGCCCGACGGAACCGCAACTGCAGTTCCGCCGTGGCGCACGCGAGCGGCGGTGGGAGCAGCAGCCCGAGCGCCGCTCCCATCACCTCGTCGAGCACCGCCGCCTGGATCCCGCCGTGCACGGTGTGCTCCCGGCCGCACCGGCTCGCCGGGGCACGGTAGGTCGACCGCACCGTCCGGTCGTCGACGCGTTCGAAGACCAGGCGGAGACCGTCGGCGTTGTGCGGGCTGCAGCCCCAGCACGTGTTCGCCGGATCGGCGGGGTCGACGGTCTGGCGCACGGGGCGGACCCTACCGGGCGTAGGCGACGAGCACGGCCGCAAGGCAAGCGACCGCGCCGAGCGCGACGGCGACCGCCACACCACCGGCCGTACCGCCCCGCGGTGATGCCGGCCGGAGCGCCGCCCCGACCAGCGCACCGCCGAGCAGACCGCCGAGATGACCGCCGACGGAGATCCCGGGTACGACGAAGGTGACGACGAGGTTCAGGGCGAGCACCCCGCCGAGACCGCCGGCGAATGGGTTGCCACCCGCCCGCCACTGCAGCACGGCGAGCGCACCGAACAGGCCGAACACCGCACCGGACGCGCCGACGGTCGGCGAGTCCGGCGACGCGACGAGCACACCGAGCGAGCCGGTGCAGAGCGCCGCACCGTAGAGCGCGGCGAACGTGGGACCGCCGAGCGCGGACTCGAGGATGCGGCCGAGGTTCGCGAGCGCCAGCATGTTGAACGCGAGGTGCAGGATCCCGGCGTGGAGGAACCCGGCGGTGACGATCCGCCACCACTCCCCTGCGCCGACGCCGACGAACGATCCGGCAGCGGGGTCGTACAGGCGGGCGAACAGCGAACCGTCGGGCAGCCCGGGCAGGGCCAGGTAGAGGACGAACACGGCGACGTTCGCCATGATCAGCGCACGGGTCACCGCCGGTGTCCCGCCGACCCCCGCCGTCGCCCAGCGTCGGGCCGGTCGGACGATCGTGGTCCGCGCCGCACCGGCGCACGCCGTGCAGTGGAAACCGACCGACGCCGTGCGCATGCAGTCGGGGCAGATCGGTCGTTCGCACCGCTGGCACGCGACGGCGGCCGGTACGGCCGGGTGTCGGTGACAGGTCGCGTCGGGGTTCACGACGGTTCCTCGGGTGCGAGCCACACGACGGCGAGCGGTGGGAGGTCGATCACGATCGATGCCGGGCATCCCTGCCAGGGGACGTCGTCCGTCGGCACACCGTGCGGGCCGACGACGGGTCGACCGGTGCCACCGAAGCGGTCGTCGTCGGTGTTCGCCACGACGCCCCAGGTCCCCGCGGTCGGCACGCCGACCCGGCGGCCCGGGCGCGGCACGGGGGTGAAGTTCGCGACGCAGACGACGTCGGCGCCAGCACCGGTCGGATCGCTGCGCAGGAACGCGAACACCGACGTCGCCCGGTCGTCGACGTCGAGCCAGCGGAACCCGGCGGGGGTGTCGTCGCCGCGCCACAGCGCCGGGTGCGCCGCGTGGCACCGGTTCAACGCTGCGACGAGGTCGGCGGTCCCACGGTGCGCCGGGTCGTCGAGCAGGTCCCACCGGAGCGACCCGGCCTCGTCCCACTCGCCGGGCTGCGCGAACTCGCCGCCCATGAACAGCAGCGGTGATCCCGGGTGCGCCCACATCCAGCCGTAGAGGGCCCGCAGGGTCGCGTGTCGCTGCCACGCATCCCCGGGCATGCGGCCGAGGAGGGACCCCTTGCCGTGGACGACCTCGTCGTGGCCGAGCGCGAGCACGAACCGTTCCTGCCAGGCGTACCAGAGCCCGAACGTGAGCCGGTCGTGGTGGTGGCTGCGGTGCACCGGGTCCTCGGCGAGGTAGCGCAGCGAGTCGTGCATCCAGCCGAGGTTCCACTTGCGGTCGAACCCGAGGCCGCCGTCGATGGCGGCACCGGTCACCGCGGGCCACGCCGTCGACTCCTCGGCGACGGTGAGCACGCCGGGATGGTGGTCGTGCAACGTCGCGTTCATCTCGCGGAGGAACGCGACCGCCTCGAGGTGCTCGCGACCGCCGTGCTCGTTCGGCGCCCACGCCCCCTCGCCGCGCGAGTAGTCGAGGTACAGCATCGACGCGACGGCGTCGACGCGGATCCCGTCGACGTGGAACTCCTCCACCCAGTAGCGGGCGTTCGCGACGAGGAAGTTCCGCACCTCGGGCCGGCCGTAGTCGAACGTGAGCGTCCCCCAGTCCGGGTGGTCGGCGCGGCGCGGGTCGGGGTGTTCGTACAGCGGGGTGCCGTCGAAGCGGGCGAGGGCGTGCGCGTCACGGGGGAAGTGGGCGGGCACCCAGTCGAGGAGGACACCGATGCCCCGCCGGTGGAGCGTGTCGACGAGGTGACGCAGGTCGTCCGGGGTGCCGTAGCGGGCGGCGGGCGCGTAGTACCCGGTGACCTGGTAGCCCCACGAGCCGCCGTAGGGGTGCTCGGCGACGGGCAGGAGCTCGACGTGGGTGAACCCGAGCGCGACGACGTGGTCGGCGAGCCGGTCGGCGACGTCCCGGAACCCGCACGGCTCGTCCCCCGCCGTCCGGTCGGGGCACCACGACCCGAGATGGACCTCGTAGATCGCGAGCCGGTCGTCGGTCCGGCGGTGGGCACGGGCCGCGAGCCATGCGTCGTCCCCCCACGCGAACGGTTCGGCGCCGACGACGACCGACGCCGTCCCCGGTGCGGCCTCGGCGCGTCGGGCGACCGGGTCGGCGCGCAGGTCGATCCGACCCGACACGTCGATCAGCTCGTACTTGTAACGGGTCCCGGCCTCGAGCAACGGCACGAACAGCTCCCAGAACCCGGATGCGTCCAGGTTCCGCATCGGGTGCCGGCGACCGTCCCAGCCGTTGTGGTCGCCGACGACACGCACCGCCCGGGCGTTCGGTGCCCACACCGAGAACGCGACACCGTCGACCCCCTCGTGGCGGATCGGCCGCGCACCGAGCACCTCCCACAGGCGTTCGTGCCGCCCGGCGCGCAGCAGGTACAGGTCGAGCTCGCCGAGCGTCGGCGTGAACCGGTACGGGTCGCCCTCGTTCGACCGACCGCCGTCTGCGAACCGCCACTCGATCCGATACCCGCCTGCGGGCCGGGACTCGAGCGCCAGCTCGAACACGCCGTCGGGGTGGACCCGTCGCATCGACCGGACCGCGCCGTCGGCGACGACGGCGGCGCGCACGGCGTCCGGATGCCGGGCCCGCACCACCCAGCCGTCGCCGACCGGGTGGATGCCGAGGACGTGGTGCGGGTCGGTGTGTTCGCCTGCGAGCAGGGCGGTGAGTTCACCGGGATCGCAGGTGGGACGGGCCGTCGTCACAGCGGTTCCACGGTACCGACTCACCCGTTCGTGACGGACGCCTCCTCGTCGAGGGAGAACCAGAAGAACCCGTACGGCGGCAACGTCACCGAGTACGGCACGTCGGTCACCTCGGGGAACCGGGCGGCACCGGGGAGGGCGACGGGGATCCGCCCGGCGAACGCGGCGAGGTCGAGCAGTGCCGGTTGCGACCGCGCCGCGAGGTTGTTCACGCACAGGACGGTGCGCGGTCCGCCGTGGGCGCCCTCGGGACCCGGTGCCGGATGGCGCAGGAAGGCGAACACCGCCGGGTTCGGCGCGTCGAGGACCTCGAACCCGCCGGTCCCGAACACCGGCGTGTCACGGCGCACGGCGAGCATCGACCGCAACCAGTGCAGGAACGACCCGCGGTCACGCCGTTGCGCCTCCACGTTCACCCGCTGGTAGCCGTACACCGGGTCCATGAGGACCGGCAGGTACAGCTGCGCGAAGTCGGCGGTCGAGAACCCGCCGTTGCGGTCCGGCGCCCACTGCATCGGCGTGCGGACCGCGTCACGGTCACCGAGGTAGATGTTGTCCCCCATGCCGATCTCGTCGCCGTAGTAGATGACCGGCGTCCCGGGGAGGGACAGCAGGAGTGCGTGGAACAGTTCGGCGAGCCGACGGTCGTTGTCGATGAGGGGGAAGAGCCGCCGGGCGATGCCGATGTTGCGTTTCATCCGCGGGTCGGTGGCGTACTCGGCGTAGAGCTCGTCGCGCTCCTCGTCGGAGACCATCTCGAGGGTGAGCTCGTCGTGGTTCCGCAGGAACAGGCCCCACTGGCACCCCTCGGGGAGGTCGGGCGTCTGGCGGAGGATGTCGCTGATGGGATGCCGCGACTCGCGTCGGGCGGCCATGAACATGCGCGGCATCAGCGGGAAGTGGAACGCCATGTGGCACTCGTCGCCGTCGCCGAGGTACTCCACGACGTCGGCCGGCCACTGGTTCGCCTCGGCGAGCAGCACCCGACCGGGGAAGGAACGGTCGACCTCGCGCCGCAGCCGTCGCAGGAACGCGTGCGTCTCGGCGAGGTTCTCGCAGTTCGTCCCCTCCCGTTCGAACAGATAGGGGACCGCGTCGAGCCGGAACCCGTCGAGGCCGAGCCGCAACCAGTGCCGGACGACGTCGAGCATCGCCTCGCCGACCTCGGGGTTGTCGTAGTTGAGGTCGGGCTGGTGGTGGAAGAACCGGTGCCAGTAGTACTGCCCGCGCACCGGGTCGAACGTCCAGTTCGACGTCTCCGTGTCGGTGAAGATCACACGGGCGTCGGGGTAGCCGGTGTCGTCGTCACGCCACACGTACCAGTCGGCCCGCCGGTTCGTGCGGTCGGCCCGCGACTCCTGGAACCACGGGTGCTGGTCGGACGTGTGGTTCATCACCAGGTCCGCGATGACCCGGATGCCCCGGCGGTGCGCCTCCTCGACGAGGTCGACGAGCTCGTCGAGCACGCCGTAGCGCGGGTGCACGGTGGTGAAGTCCGCGATGTCGTACCCGTCGTCACGCAACGGCGACGCGTAGAAGGGCAGCAACCACAGGCAGTCGACACCGAGCCATTCGAGGTGGTCGAGCTTCGCGATGAGGCCGCGCAGGTCACCGGTGCCGTCCCCCGACGCGTCGTGGAACCCCCGCACCGACACCTCGTAGACGACCGCCCGGCGGTACCAGGTGTGGTCGCTGGGGTCGGGCGGACGACCGGGCACCCTGCGGTGTACCCGATGCCGGAGCCCCGGACACCCCTCGCTAGTTTCGGGCGGGTGAAGGCCCGGCACAGGTTCACCGTCCACCCCCACCTCCCGGCCCCACTCGTCCCGCTCGACCGGCTCGCCCGGAACCTGCGCTGGAGCTGGGACCGTCCGACGCGTGCCCTGTTCGAACGGGTCGACCCGCGCGCCTGGGCGGCGTACGGGGATCCGCTCGTCGTGCTGCAGGTCGCAGCGCCGGAACGGCTCGACGCGGTCGCCGCCGACGCTCCGTTCCTCGCCGATCTCGCCGCCGTCGAGGCCGACCTCGACGCCTACCTCGGGGCCCCCCGTTGGTTCCAGCATCGCGGCGAGTCGTTCCGGATCGGCTACTTCTCACCGGAATTCGGCATCTCGGAGACCCTGCCGCAGTACTCGGGCGGTCTCGGCGTCCTCGCCGGCGACCACCTGAAGGCGGCGTCCGACCTCGGGGTCGACATCGTCGGCGTCGGGCTGTTCTACACGCACGGCTACTTCCGGCAGTCGCTGTCGGTCGACGGTTGGCAGCAGGAGCGCTACCCGACGCTCGACCCGCACGCGATGGCGCTCACGCTCGTCCGCACCGGCGACGACGGCGCCCCGCCGCTGCACGTCACCGTCGACGTCGGCGGCCGACCGGTGACGCTGCAGGTGTGGCGGGCGGACGTCGGCCGGGTCCCGTTGTACCTGCTCGACGCAAACCTCGAGGAGAACGACCCGGACCTGCGCACGATCACCGACCGCCTCTACGGCGGCGACACCGAGCACCGGCTCCGCCAGGAGATCGTCCTCGGTGTCGGCGGCGTCCGGGCGTTGCGGGCCGTGGCGGAGCCCGTCGACGTGTTCCACACCAACGAGGGGCACGCCGGGTTCCTCGGTCTCGAACGCATCCGTGAGCTCATCTGCGGCGAGGGCCTGTCCTTCGACGAGGCGGTCGCGGTGACCCGCGCCGGTGGTCTGTTCACCACCCACACCCCGGTCCCCGCCGGCATCGACCGGTTCCCCGTCGAGCTGATGGAGCGGTACTTCGGCTCGTGGTGCACGGCGTGCGGCGTCCCGTTCGAGGACCTGTTGGCCCTCGGTCGTCGCCCCGACGAGGCCGACGACCGGTTCAACATGGCGGTGATGGGTCTGCGCCTCGCCGGGGCGTCGAACGGCGTGTCGCAGCTCCACGGAGACGTGAGCCGGCACATGTTCGCCGGCCTCTGGCCGCAGGTCGCCACCCACGAGGTACCGATCGGTTCGGTCACCAACGGCGTGCACGGACCGTCGTGGGTGTCCGCCGAGGTCGACGACCTGCTTCGCGCCGAGGTCGCTCCCGACTGGTCGGTCGCCCCGGCACCGGCGTGGGACGGCATCCTCGACGTGGACCCGGCCCGGGTGTGGGCCACCCGCCGTCAGGGCACCGACCGTCTCGTCCGGTTCGTCCGTGGCCGGCTCCGTCAGGCGGCGCTCGCCGCGGGCGCGTCCCCGGCGGAGGTCGCCTGGACCGACGACGCCCTCGACCCCGATGCGCTCACGATCTGTTTCGCCCGACGGTTCGCGACCTACAAGCGGGCGACCCTGCTGCTGTCCCAGCCGGAACGCCTGCGGCGCCTGCTGCTCGAGGCACCGGTGCCGGTGCAGTTCGTCTTCGCCGGGAAGGCGCACCCTGCCGACGACGAGGGCAAGGAGCTCATCCGGCGGATCGTCGCGTTCTCCCACGATCTCGGTGTCCGCCACAGGTTCGCGTTCGTCGACGACTACGACATCGGCGTCGCACGGATGCTCTACCAGGGTGCCGACGTGTGGTTGAACACCCCGCGGCGCCCCCTCGAGGCGTGCGGCACGTCCGGGGAGAAGGCGGCGCTGAACGGTGCGCTGAACTGTTCGGTGCTCGACGGGTGGTGGGCCGAGCTCTACGACGGCGACAACGGCTGGGCGGTCACGTCCGCTCCCGACGTCGACGACCTCGCCCGCCGCGACGCCATCGAGGCCGAGTCGCTCTTCGGTCTGCTCGAACAGCAGATCGTCCCGCTTTTCGCCGACCGGGACGTCGCCGGCCTCCCCCGCGGGTGGATCGACCGGATGCTGCGAGCGTGGCGATCGCTCGGTCCGCAGGTCACCGCACAGCGCATGGTGCGCGACTACGTCGAGCGCTGGTACGAGCCGCTCGCCCGACGTTCCATCGCGCTCGGTCGCACCGGTCACGCCGAGGCGCGGGAGCTCGTCGCCTGGCGGCACCGGGTGGAACACGCCTGGCCGGCGGTGCGTGTCGAGCTCGGCGAGCACCCCGCGGAACAGCTCGAGGGCTCCGCGTCCGTCACCGTCGACGCGGCCGTCACCCTCGCGGAGCTCGACCCGACCGACGTCGCCGTCGAGGTCGTGCACGGCCGGATCAGCCCGGACGGGACGATCGAGCTGCCGATCGTCGTGGAGGCCGAACCGGTGGGTGTCCCGGACGGTGGGGTGCAGCACTACCGGGCGTCGTTCCGCCCGGGTGCGGCCGGCCACTACGGGTGCACGGTACGGGTCCTGCCCCGCCATCCCGAGCTCGACCGGCACGCCCTGCCCGGGTTGATCGTCTGGGCCTGACCCCCGTCGTTCAGCCGAGCTGGTCGAGGAGCCGGTCGGCCGCGGTGTACGGGTCGATCGTGCGCGCCTCGATCGCGGCGAGCAGATCGGCGGTACCCGCCGACGACCACGCCCGTTCGGCCCGTTCGAGCAGCGATTCCACGACGATGCGTCGGAGTTCCTCGTCGCGCCGCTGGGCGCGCCTGCGGGCGAGGTCACCGGCGGTCTCGAGATGGTGGCGGTGTGCGCCGATCGCCTCCCACAGCTCCGGCACCCCCTCACCGGTAGCGCCGACGGTGGCGAGGATCGGCGGCCGCCAGTCACCGCGGCCGGCTCGGCGCCGGTACTCCTCGGACCCCTCCGACAACTCGAGCATCTGCTCGAGGTCCCGGCGGGTGTCGTTCACACCGGGACGGTCCGCCTTGTTGATCACGAAGAGGTCGGCGATCTCCATCAGACCGGCCTTGTTGGCCTGCACGGAGTCACCCCAGCCCGGGTTCACGACCACCACGGTCGTGTCCGCCGCGCCGGCGACCTCGACCTCGACCTGACCGACGCCGACGGTCTCGACGAGCACCCAGGGGAACCCCACCGCGTCGAGGACCCGCACCGCGGCCGGTGTGGCGAGCGACAGGCCGCCGAGATGCCCGCGGGTCGCCATCGACCGGATGAACACCCCACGGTCGAGCGTGTGGTCGGACATGCGGACCCGGTCGCCGAGGATCGCACCACCGGTGAACGGCGACGACGGATCGATCGCGAGCACGGCGACCTCGATGCCCGACTTCCGCACCTCGCCGAGGAGGGCGCCCGTGAGCGTCGACTTCCCCGCACCGGGGGAACCGGTGAGGCCGACCGTGTGGGCCCCGCCACCGAAGGGGTGGCTCACCCGACCGACGGCGCGTGCGGGTTCACCGCCGCGTTCGACGAGAGAAAGCAGCCGCGCGAGCGCGGCCCGGTCACCTGAGCGAGCGGCGGTGAGCAGATCCTCGGGCCGGGCGCGGCGCAGGTCGATCACAGCGAGACCGAGGTCTCCGGCAACGCGTCGACGGTGTCGCCGATGTTCCGGACCTCGGTCACCCCGGGGACGCGGTCCCGCAGGATCCGTTCGAGGCCGGCCTTGAGCGTCTGGTTCGACGCCGGGCAGGTGACACATGCACCGGTCAGCTCGACCGTGACGAGCCCGGTCGACTCGTCGACCTCGTGGAGCACCACGTCGCCGCTGTCGGCCTGGATGATCGGCCGCACGACCTCGATGACCTGCTCGACCTTCTCCCGCAGCACGCCGTTGCGCCTCCTCGTGGACCGGCGTCCATTCTTCCATCGCCCCGACCGGCACCGGTAATCATCGCCGGGGCGGCCACAATGGGCGCATGACCGTCGGACTGCTCCTCGCCCACCAGGGCGGCTGGGACGAGATCCTGCTCGTCGCCGGTCCGATCGTGGTCGTCGGCGGTCTGCTGGCGCTCGCGAACCGGCGGGCGAAGGCGGAACTGGCCCGACGTGCGCCTGCGGCGGAGGAACCGGTCAGCGACGCTCCACCGACGCCCCCAGCGCCGTGAGCTTGTCGATGAAGCGTTCGTAGCCGCGGTCGATGTGGTGGGCGTCGGCGACGACGGTCTCACCCTCGGCCCGCAACCCGGCGACGACGAGGGCGGCGCCCGCCCTGATGTCGTGCGCCCGGACCCGAGCGCCGGAGAGCCGTTCCCGCCCGCGCACGACGGCATGGTGCCCTTCGGTGCGGATGTCCGCACCCATGCGCACGAGCTCGTCCACGTACCGGAACCGTCCGGCGAAGATGTTCTCGGTGACGATCGCGACCCCGTCGGCGACCGCGAGCGCAGCGACGAGGAGCGGCTTGTAGTCGGTTGCGAGGCCCGGGTACGGCAGGGTCGACACGTCGACGGCGCGGAGCCGTTCCGGCGCGAGGACCCGTACCCCTTCGCTGCAGGCGACGGTGGTCACGCCCATCTGCTCGACCTTGCGCAGCAGCAGGTCCATGTGGTCGGCACGCGCCCCGCCGAGGGTGACCTCGCCACCGGCGACGGCGGTGGCGGCGAGGTAGGTGGCGGCCTCGATGCGGTCGGGGACGAGCGTGTGGTCGGCGGCGCCGAGCTCGGCGACCCCGTCGATCTCGATGGTCGAGGTTCCCGCCCCCCGGATGCGCGCCCCCATCCGCACGAGGAAGTCGGCGAGGTCGACGATCTCCGGTTCCCGGGCCGCGTTCTCGATGGTGGTCATCCCCTCGGCGAGCACGGCGGCCATGAGCGTGTTCTCCGTCGCCCCGACGCTCGGGAACTCGAACACGATCCGGGTGCCCCGCAGCCGGTCGGCGCGGGCCTCGAGCATGCCGTGGGCGACGTCGATCGTCGCCCCGAGCGCCTCGAGGGCGCGCAGGTGCATGTCGATGGGGCGCGGACCGAAGTCGTCGCCGCCGGGGAGGGAGACGCGGGCGATCCCGCAGCGGGCGACGAGCGGTCCGAGCACGACGATCGACGCCCGCATCTTCTCAACGAGCTCGTAGGGCGCCTCGGGCACGATCGACGCCGGCCGGTCGACCACGAGGTCGCCCGGGGCGGGTCGGTCGACCCGCATGCCCATCGCCTCGAGCAGTTCGGCCATCCAGGCGACGTCCGCGATGTCGGGCACGTTGCGCAGCACGAAGCGGCCCTCGGCGAGGGTGGTCGCCGCGAGCAGCTTCAGTACCGCGTTCTTCGCCCCGGCGATGGGGACCGTGCCGCACAGCGGGGATCCGGGGCGCACCACGATGGTGGAGGGCGGGGTGGCCGACATGACCCTGCAAGTATGGTCCAGTCGCCCTCGTCGACCCTGCCGGAGCCGGATGCCGACCCTGATCTCCACCGTCGACGTCGACGACGCCGGCCTCGCCGACCTGCGGCGACCGCTCGACGACCTCGTCGCGGAGGAGACCGACCCGGCGGACCCCGACCGCTTCCTCCTCGGGCACGGCCCGTGCACGACCTACGAGCGGCGCCTCGAGGTGACCGGGGTCGGCCCGGGTCGGCACCGGGTCGTGGAACGGACCACCTGGGAGCTCGTGGTGCCCGTGTGGGGCGTGCTCGTGCGCCCGGCGTTCCGTCTCGCCCTGCGCCGCCGGCGGCGCCGGGGCGGACAACCGTGGTGGGCGCCGCCGGTCCGTCTCGACGCCCGCCAGGTCGACGTCCTCGCCCGGATGAGCGCCGTCGGCTGGTGCAGCGGCTACCTCGGGACCCTGCTCTCCCAGACGACGACGTTCGCGGCCGGCGAGTTCGGGGCGGACGTGACCGCGCAGGGCGCCGCGCTCGCGTCGACCCGGATCGGGATCCTCGTCGCGCTCGTCGCCGCGTTCGCCGCCGACCGGGTCGGCCGCCGACGGGCTCTGCTCGTCGCGGTCATCGGCGCCTGCCTGCTGCACGTCACGACCGCTGCGACACCGACGCTCACCGCGTTCGCGGCCACCCAGATCCTCGCCCGCGGCCTCACCACCGGCGGGGACGTGGTGCGGGCGATCGTGGTCGCCGAGGAGATGCCGGCCGGGGCGCGGGCGTACGGGCTGAGCGTCGGCGCGCTCGCCGCCGGCCTCGGTGCGGGGATGGTCGTGTGGCTGCTGCCCGTCGCCGACCTGACCACCTGGTCGTGGCGCCTGCTGTTCTGTGTGCCACTGCTCCTCGCCCCGCTCGTGTGGCGGATCGGCCGTCCGTTGCCGGAGAGCGGCCGGTTCGAACGACATCGCGCCACCGGCGGCGCCCGACTCGGTCGCCATCGCAACCGCCTGGTGCTGCTCGCCGCGGCGTCGATGCTCACGGCCGTGCTCGCCGCACCTGCGAGCGGCCTGCAGAACGAGTACCTGCGGTCGGAACGGGCGTTCAGCGGTGCCGGGATCGCGCTGTTCACCCTGCTGACCTCGACGCCGGCGTCGCTCGGGGTGTTCTTCGGCGGACGTCTCGCCGACGTGCACGGGCGCCGCACCGTCGGGGCGATCGGTCTCGTCGCCGCGACCGCGGGCATCGTGGTCAGCTACCGCAGCGACGGGGTCGGCCTGTGGGTGGGGGCGCTCGTGGGCACGATCGCGAGCGGCATGGTCGTGCCGACCCTCCTCGTGTACGGGCCGGAGCTCTTCCCGACCCGGCTCCGCGGCCGGGCGAACGGGATCCTCACGCTCTTCGGGGTGACCGGCAGCGCGATCGGTCTGCTCGGCGTCGGCGCGTTGGCCGACCGTTGGGGTTCGTTCGGCCCGGCGATCTCCGTCGTCGCGGTCGGTCCCCTGCTCGTCGCCCTCCTGGTGCGCACCCGGTTCCCCGAGACCGCAGGCCGCGAACTCGAGGACCTCAACCCGTCCGACGCGGCGGGCGGAGCCACGCCGACACCGCCGCGATGATCTCGTCGTCGTGGCGGTCGAGCTCGTGCCGGCCCCCCGGCAGCAGGTGCCGGGTGACCGGTCCCGGGATCGTCGCGAACGCCGCGTCGAGCTCCTCCGGCGTCCCGAAGGGGTCACGGGTGCCGGAGATCGCGAGCACCGGGACGTCGATCGCCGGGAGGTGCGCGTCCCGGCGACGGTCGGGGCGCCGCGGCGGGTGGAGCGGGTAGGACACGAGCAGGAGTCCGGCCGCGGGGAGCCCTTCGGCGACGGCGACCGAGCAGACCCGCCCGCCGAGCGACCGGCCGCCGAGCAGCACCCGGTCGGGGTGCACACCCGTCGACGCGCACAGGGCCCCGACCGCGTCGACGACGTCGGCGACGAGGACCGGCAACCGGTCCGGGAACGACTTCCCGGCCCGGCGGTACGGCAGGTCATGGCGGACGACCGGGCGGGGCTGCAGCGCGGCGTCGAGCGCGACGAGGGTGTGGTGGTCGCGGTCGGTGCCCGCACCGTGGACGAGGAACACCGCGTCGGCCCGCACCCTGCGCCCGCTCACCCGAGGAGGATGCGGCGCGCCTCGGTGAGGTCCGCGATGCGGGCGGCGGCCTCGTCGTCGGCCCCGCCGTGGTCGGGGTGCGCGAGCCGCAGCGCGTCACGGAACCGGCGGCGCACCTCACGGTTCGTCGGGTCCTCGTCGGCCCCGAAGCCCAGCACACCGAGCGCCCAAGCGAGCGGTTCGGCGGCGGCCATCCACCCGGCGACGTCACGCGCACCGTGCAACGCCGCGACGAAGGACCCGTCGATCGGACCACGCCAACGCAGCGCCCGCCGCAGCGCCGGCCACACGTCGGACCGCTGCGCTGCGGGGAGCATCGGGACGACGTAGCACGCGCCGAGCACGTTCACGAGCGGCGAGCCGACCTCGTCGATGCGGAACGCCGGCCCGTCGGGTCCGGGGTCGAGACGGTGCACCGACTTCAGCAGGCCGATCCGGTCGGTCTGCAGACGATGTCGCAACCGCGGCTGCACGATCCGCGCCCCGGCGACGAGGTCGTCGATCAGGTCGTCGACCGCGTCGAGGTCGTCCTCGTCGAGCTCACGGCCGAACCGCGCCGCGATGCCCCCGAGGAGGATCCCACCGGGACCGGGGCCGCCGTGCACGGGCAGGTAGTGCAGACCGACGGCGATCCGCCGGGTCGGGGCGATCGGCCGGGAGTGGAACAGCTCGAGGGTGGCGAGTCCGTGGTCGGCCGACGTCACGCGCCCAACGATGCCAGCCCACCCGCACGGAGGGGAACTCGGGTCCGCACCCCGTGACGCACCCCGTTCACAGCAGGGGGCGGAGCTCCTCGCGGACGCGGGTCGCCGCTGCGGCGACGTCGTCGTCGTCGACTGCGGCGTAGTCGTCCGCCGCGTCGCGCTCGACGAGTTCGACGATCACCCCGGCCGCGTCGACGATCCCGCCCCAGGCGACCGGGTCGATGCCGTAGGGCGGCCGGAGGGCGACGACGGCGGAGGCACTGCGGTGGGCGTCGAGGGTGGCGGACGCGTCGCCGGGTGCCCGGGCGAGTCGGTCGGCGGCGACGAACAGGGCGGTGAGCAGATCGGTGAGCGCCTCGCCGGTCAGCTCGTCGTCGGACTCCGGTCCGTGCAGACCGAGCCGGTCGAACAGCTCGTCGACGAAGGACTCGTCCTCGTCGTAGACGAGGAGGTCCGCGTCGTCGGTCCAGGCGTGCACGACGCCCTCGTCGGCGAGCGCCGCCTCGAGCATCTCGAGCTCCTCGTCGGGCCAGTCCCCGAGCTCGTACACGGTGTGGGGACGTTCCGGGTCGAAGCGGGGCAGCGACGCCTCGACGACCGCGGCGACGAGTGCGATCACCCGGTCGCGTTCGGCGGCGTCGACGACGAGCCGACCGTCGTCCCAACGGTGCGGCACGTCCTCGTCACCGAGCAGGGTCCGCAACGCCTCGAGCGCCGGGTCGGGCCAGTCGGGCAACTCGAAGACGCGTGCGTCGCCGTCGGGTACCCACCACGACCTGAGCGGGCCGTCGCCGGGACTGTCGGTGGTGGTGCCCATGGGCAACGTTCTAGCGCCGGAGGGATAGTGTCGCCCGCATGAGCGAACACCGGAACGCTGCGGGGGCGCCCGACCGCAACCTCGCCATGGAACTCGTCCGCGTCACCGAGGCCGCCGCCATGGCGGCCGCCCGCTGGATGGGCCGTGGCGACAAGAACGGCGCCGACGGCGCAGCGGTCGAGGCGATGCGACTCGTGCTCGGCACCGTTGCGATGGACGGCATCGTCGTGATCGGCGAGGGCGAGAAGGACGAGGCGCCGATGCTCTACAACGGCGAACGGATCGGTGACGGTTCCGGTGCCCTCGTCGACGTCGCGGTCGACCCGATCGACGGGACGACCCTCACCTCGCTCGGCCGTGGCAACGCGCTCGCGGTGATCGCGGTGGCCGACAAGGGTTCGATGTTCGACCCGGGGCCGTGCGTGTACATGGAGAAGATCGCGGTCGGCCCCGCTGCCGCCGGTGTGGTCGACATCACCGCGAGCCCGACTGCGAACCTCCGCCACGTCGCGAAGGCGACCGGCAAGGCGGTCCAGGACCTCACCGCCGTGATCCTCGACCGCGACCGGCACGCCGACCTCATCGCCGAGGTCCGTGCGACCGGGGCGCGCATCCGCCTCATCCCCGACGGCGACGTCGCCGGTGCGATCTCGACCGCGTGGGAGGGTTCGGGGGCGGACATCCTCTTCGGTGTCGGCGGCACCCCCGAGGGTGTGATCAGCGCCGCGGCGCTCAAGTGCATGGGCGGTGAACTGCAGGGGCGCCTGTGGCCGCGCAACGACGCCGAACGGCAGGCGGCGATCGACGCCGGCTACGACCTCGACCGCGTGCTCACCACCGACGACCTCGTCGCGAGCGACAACTGCTTCTTCGCCGCCACGGGCATCACCGACGGCGAACTGCTCAAGGGTGTGCAGTACGGCCAGAACGTGTGCACCACCGAATCGCTCGTGATGCGCTCGCTGTCGGGCACCGTGCGGCTCGTGCAGGGGCGGCACCGGCTCGCGAAGGCGAACACGATCGCAGGTTGACGTCCCGCCCGGACGGGGCATGACCTGCACCGACCGGAGACACAGGGACGGTGCAGGTGGACGTCGCGATCCTCGCCGGCGGTTTCGGGACCCGGTTCGCGGAAGCGACCGACCGGACGCCGAAACCACTCGTGGAGGTCGGCGGCATGCCGGTCCTCTGGCACATCATGCGGCACTACCGCGCGTACGGGCACCGCGACTTCCACGTGGCCCTCGGGTACCGGGCCGACGACGTGAAGCGCTGGTTCGCCGACCGTGTGCGGCTCGACGGTGACCTGACCGTCGACCTCGCCGCGGGCACGGTCGAACGGGCGCGTGGGACCGCACCGGACTGGACGGTGCACCTCGTCGACACGGGCCTGCACACGGGCACCGGCGGCCGGGTACGCCGCCTCGCGGAACGCCTCGAACCCCGGGGGACGTTCCTGCTCACCTGGGGGGACGGCCTCTCCGACGTCGACATCGACGCGACGGTGGCGTTCCACCGCGCCCACGGCCGGATCTGCACGATGACCGCGGTCCGACCACCCGCCCGGTTCGGCCGTCTGTCCCTCGACGGTGACCGCGTGCAGCGCTTCGAGGAGAAGCCGGTCGACGGCGAGGGATGGATCAACGGCGCCTTCTTCGTCGTCGAACCCGAGGTCGCCGGCTACGTCGACGACGACGCGACGATGTTCGAGGCGGAGCCGTTGCGTCGCCTCGCCGAGGACGGCGAGTTGATGGCGTACCGCCACGACGGGTTCTGGCAGTGCATGGACACGGCGCACGACCATGCGCGACTCGAGCGGCTGTGGGCCGACGGCGCACCGTGGGCGGGGTGAACCGGTAGCGTCACCTCCCCGTGGAGGACGACGCCGACCACCGTCACGCCCGCCTGCCGACGTGGCACGCACGCGGCGGTCGGCTGACCCCGGCGAAACGGGCGGCACTCGACCGGATCGCGACGACCTGGGGTGGTGCAGCGGCGGACGACAGCGGCCCGTGGGCGCTCGAGATCGGGGCGGGCAGTGGCGAGGCCGCGCTCGCGCTCGCGCTGGGTCGGGCGGACCTGCGGGTCGTCGCCGCCGAGGTGCACGCCGCGACCCTCGCCCGGTTCGTGCTCGAGGCGGAGGCGGTCGGTCGCGCCACGCTCCGCAACCTCACGATCGTGCGGGGTGACGGACGCGACGTCCTCGCAGCGGTGTCGGGCCCGCTGGTGCTCGTGCGGGCGTTCTTCCCCGACCCCTGGCCGAAGCACCGACACCACCGTCGCCGCCTCGTCACCCCGGACTTCGCCGCCGTCGTCGCCGACCGGCTGGCCGACGGCGGGGTGCTCGAGGTCGCGACCGACGACGCCGCGTACGCGACCCGGATGCGCGCCGTGCTCGACGCCGCGCCGGGCCTCCGGGGTGGCGTGGCACCCCGGGCGGACCGACCGGTCACCCACTACGAACGCCTCGCCAAGGACGCCGGTCGGGCCGTCGTCGACCTGCGGTACGAACGGGTGCGAACGGCACGCTGAGCGGGTACGAGGGCGCCGCATGCACGGCTCCCCCACCCAGCGGCGTCCGACGGACGTCACCCGGCGGCCCGACCTGTGGTGGCCGGTCGTGGTCGCGCTCGTCGTGGTCCGCCCGACCCTCGACGCGGTCAAGCTCGTCGACGCCGGTGCGATCGCCGGCGCGTTCTTCACCATCGGCAGTGTCCTCTGGCTGGCCCGCCGCCGGACGGCGGGCACGCTCGTCCCGTTGTCACGGCCGGCCCGCTGGGCGCTCGGGACCTGCGGCGCACTCGCCGTCGCAGCGACGATGGCGGAGGACCTCACCGGTTCACTGCTGCTCGCGGCGAAGACGACGACGGGGATGCTGATGCTCGTCGTCGCCGAGCAGTGCTTCGCCGATCGGCCGGACCGGGGCCGTCACGTGCCCGAGATCCTCGCCGCCGCCCTCGCCGTCCCCGCCGTCGTCGCCGTCGGCCAGCTCGGATCGTCCACGCCGTACGACCCGTGGGTCGACGTCGGCCGGGTCCGCGGCACCTTCGTGCACCCGAACCCCTTCGCCGCCGCCCTCGTCACCGTCGTCGCCGTCGCACTCGCGGCGCGCTCCGAACGCGGTGACCGCGCCCGCCGGGCGTACACCGTCGTCGCCCTCATCGCCGGTGCCCTGCTCGTGCTCACCTACACCCGGGGGGCGTGGCTCGGGGCCGCGGTCACCGTGGTCGTCGTCGGCGTCCTCACGGAACGACGGGTCCTCGCCTGGGGTGTCGCTGCCGCCGTCGGTTGCGTGGTCGCCGTGCCCTCCGTGACGACCCGCCTGTCCGACCTGTCGGCCGGGCCGCGGGCCGGTGGCGGGGACCGGAACTCCCTCGTGTGGCGGCTCGACTACTGGGAGGAGCTCGTCCCCCGGATCGCGGCCAGGCCGCTCTTCGGTGGTGGGCCCGGGTCGGTCGCCGCGACCTCGGTCGGCGGGTTCGCGCCGCACAACGGTTTCCTGCAGGCGTTCGTCGAGGCGGGTCTCGTCGGCGGGATCCTGCTGCTCGGCACGATTGTCGTCACCGTCGCCGCCCTGCGTGCGGCCCGCCGCCGGGGAACGGACCGGGTCCCCCGACCCGTGGTGGCGGCCGCGGCGGCGGCCGGTCTCGCCTGGGTCGTGCAGCTCGGCGCCGACAACCTGCTGACCCAGGCCCTGCCACTGTGGTTCGTCGCCCTCACCGTCGCCCGGGTGACCTCGGTCCGGGCGGGCTGAGCGGTGCGGATCCTCCACGTCGACAAGTTCCTGCGCCGCCACGGCGGTGCGGCGGGGTACATGCTCGACCTCGCCGCCCGGCAACGCGCCGAGGGCCACACCGTCGAGTTCTTCTCCGTCGACCATCCGGACAACCTGCCGGCGACATTCGCCGCCGACTTCGCGCCCGCCGTCGACTACGACGACCCCCGACCGCTGCACCGTGCGCTCGCGGTCGCACGCACGGTGCACTCCCCCGTCGCCGCCCGTCGCATCGCGGCCGTGGTGGACCGGTTCCGACCCGACGTGGTGCACGCGCACAACATCTACCACCAGCTCTCCCCGTCGATCCTCGGGCCGCTCCGCCGCCGCAGCGTGCCCGTGGTGCTCACCGCCCACGACGCGAAGCTCGTCTGCCCGTCCTACAGCCTCTTCGCAGGCAGCGGGCCGTGCACGGCGTGCGTGGGCGCCTCCCCCCTGCACGCGGTGACCGCCCGCTGTGCGAAGGGATCGCTCGCAGTCTCCGCCGCCGTGGCGGTGGAGTCGCTCGTCCACCGCACGATCGGCGCGTACGACCCGGTGGGCCGGTTCGTCGCGCCGAGCCGGTTCCTCGCCGACCTGCTGGTCCGCGGCGGGTTCGCCGCCGACCGGGTCGTGCACCTGCCGAACCCGGTGGCGCTCCGACGTCCGGCGCAGCGCGGCGCGGGTGACGGTGTGGTCAGCGTCGGTCGGCTCGTGGCGGCCAAAGGCGTCGATCTGACGATCGAGGCGATCGGCCGATGCGAGGGAGCCCGCCTGACCGTCGTCGGCGACGGACCGGAACGGGCCGCCCTCGAGGACCTGGCGCGCCGGCTCGCACCGGGGCGGGTGCGTTTCTGCGGGATGCTCGACCCGGCGGACACCGCCGCTGTCGTCGCGGGGGCGCGGGTCGCCGTGCTCGCCGCCCGGGCGCCCGACAACCAGCCGCTCGCCGTGCTCGAGGCGATGGCGGCCGGGGTGCCCGTGGTGGTCACCGCCCTCGGCGGATTGCCCGAACTCGTCCGGCACGAGGTCGACGGTCTGGTGGTCGACCACCCCGCCCCCGATCTCGTCGCCCGCGCCATCGCCCGGCCCCTCCGAGACCCGGTCTGGGCCCGGGCGGCCGGGGAACGGGCCCGCCGTGCCGTCGCGGCGAACCACGACCCGGCGGTGCACCTCGCCCGGCTGACCGCGGTCTACGCGGCAGCCGGTGCTGCGGTCTGAGCCCGGCCGTCGACTCGACGGGCGAGCGCCCAGGCGGTGCCGGCGAAGGTCGCCTGCGCGAGGGTCGTCACCGTGGCCGCCCCGACGATCCCGGCGACAGGGACGACGACGGGCACGGCGACGAGCGCGAGGACCGCTGCCCCGGCCATCGACCCCGATGCCACACCCGGACGTCCCGACGCCTCGAGACGGGTCTTCCACTGGATGCCGACGTTCCAGCACACCTGACCGGGAACGAGCACGAGGAACGCGGGCACCGCCCCGGCGAACGCCGGTCCCATCACCGCGGGCAGCGCCCACGGTCCGACGGCGACGAGCACCACGGCGATCGTCACCGAGATCGCGAACGACCAGCGAGCGGCCGCGGCCGCACGGTCGGCGGCGTCGCCGTCGCGCGCGTGACCGAAGAGCGCCTGTGCGATCCCGATCGCCACCGGCGCCGACAGTCCGGCCGCGGTGACGGCCACCGCGTAGAGCCCGAGTTCGGCGGGTTCGACGAGGGCGACCATGAGCACCTGGTCGTAGCGGCCGAGCACGATCGTCGCCACCGTGCCCGACCAGACCCGGATGCCGTAGCGGAACTGCACGGCGAGCGGCAGTGGCCCGGGGCGACGCCGACGCGGCCACGCCGCCGTGCGGCCGAGGCCGACGAGCATCCCCCCGGCGTGGCCGATGAACGTGGCCGCGCAGGCGGTGCCGAGGTCGAGGCGACCGACGGCGGCGAGACCGACGATCCCGCCGGCGGCGAGGGCCGGCCCGAGCGCGCGCATGCGCGCCGCCCGCGCCGCGGCCCCGCCGACCCGCAGGTGGTCGCAGACGGATTCGAACGGGACGACGAGGACGGCGACGACGAGGAACGCACGGAACCACCCGACTGCCGCCGGCGGGTGCCGGGCGAGCAGGTGCGGGGCTGCGACGCCGAGGGCGATGGCGACGGGCGCGGCGACCGCCGCGGTGATCACCCACACGGCGTCGAGCAGGTCCCGGCGGTCGTGGTCGGTGGCGTGGTAGGCGGTCGCGAGCGGCAGACCGAGCATCAGCAGGTACGACAACGCGGTGGTCGTCGTCCACGCCGCCGCGAAGCTGCCCCGGTCGGCTGCGCCGAGCGCCCGGGCGAGGAGCGGCCCGGTGAGGATCCCGAGCGCGTACACGGCGAAGGACGTGGCGGCCGTGACGACCGTGTCCCGCCGGTGCGCCGGATCCCGCTCAGACACCGGCCAGATCGCCGCCGATGCGGAGGCCGTCGAGCTCGGCGCGGATCTCACCGAGGTAGACGGGGTTCATCGCGATCACGAGGTCGGGGCGGATCCCGGTCAGCCGTGCGGGGGCCACGACGGCGTGGCCGGTGCCGGCGAGGAACCGGCCCGCCTTGTGCGGGTTCACGTCGACCGCGGCGGCGACGTGGTCGGCGACACCGTGCCGTTCGAGGGCGGCGAGGAACGCGACCGCCTTCGATCCCGCCCCCCACACCACGGTCGTGCCGCCCCGTCCTGCGACCTCCGCGACCCGGTCCGCCCACATGGACGTCGTCCCCTCCACCCGGTCACCGAAGGTCCGGGCGGCGGCGACGAACGGGTCACGGTCGGGCGGACCGACGCCGTCGGGGTCGACATCGGGGTCCCCCGGCCACGCCTCGGCCAGCAGGTACTGGCCGTCGAAGTCGAGCGACACGGACCGCACGGCGAATCCGTGCCGGGCGAACGTACGGGCGAGCGATCCGGCGCTGAAGTACGAGCAGTGCTCGTGGTACACGTCCCAGAAGGCACCCTCCTCGAGGACCCGCCGTGCGTCGGGGAGTTCGAAGAGCACCGGCACGTCACGCCGCGCGCCGATCGCCGCGCGCAGGGTCGCGAGGAACTCTCCGACGGGGGCGATGTGTTCGAGCGTGTGCCGACACACCACCGCGTCGGCCTGCAGGTGCGCCCAGGCCGGACCCCAGCGTTCCGGGATCAGGCGGAGCCGGGCGAGATGGGCGGCATCGATGCGCTCTGGGTGGACGCCCGGGTCGATCCCGATCCCGGAGGCGACACCGGCGTCGAGCATCCAGACGAGGAACTCCGCCTTGCCGCAGCCGATCTCGAGCACGCTGCGGCCGGCGAGCCCGTGGTCGTGCACCCAGCGCTCGGCGAGCGCCCTGCCCCACCGCACGAACGTCGGCGAGTACGCCTGGGTCTCCTCGTAGCGGCCCGAGTACTCCACGTCGGTGAACGCGGTGTTCGTCACGAACCCGCACGCCCGACAGACGGCGAGGACGAGATCCCCCCGCGGGAACGCCCGGGCCTCGTCCCGGTCCTCGAGGAGCAGGCACGAGTTCCGCGGCACGGACCGCCACTCGAGGAACGTCTCGAGCGACGCAGCGCCGCACGCCGGACAGTGGCCGGACGTGGTCACGGGGTCACCTCCGCCACCTCGGGGACCGGCACGAGCCAGCGTCCACCGGCGGCGGTGTAGTCCGCCTGCTGTGCGAGCACCTCATCCCGCATGTTCCACGCGAGCAGGAGGACCACGTCGGGGCGGCGCCGCAGCAGTTCCGCCGTCGGCAGGATCGGCTGGTGGGTCCCCGGCATCCGGAGGCCGTGCTTGTGCGTGTTCCGATCGACGACGTAGGGCACGAGATCGGTGCCGATGTCGGCGACGTTGAGCAGCGTCGCACCCTTCGCGGCCGCGCCGTAGGCGGCGATGCTGCACCCCTCGGCGCGCAGCGCGACGAGCCGGTTTCGCAGCGCGGTGCGTGCCCGGTCGACCCGGTCCGCGAACGCGGCGTACGCGTCGAAGGTGTGCAACCCGGCGGCACGTTCCTCGTCGAGACGTGCAGTGAGCGCTGCGCTGCGGCCGGGACGGCGACTCACGCGGTAGCGCAGCGTCCCCCCGTGCAGGTCCGGGAAGTACTCGACGTCGTTGAGGTGCAGCCCGTTGTGGACGGTCAGGCCGTCCATGCCGACGCACCCGTGGTACCAGAGGTGTTCGTGGTAGATCGTGTCGAACGCGTTGCGGCGCAGGAGTTCGTGCACCGACGGGTTCTCGATGGTGATGAGCCCGTCCGGTCGTAGCAGGGTGCGCATCGCCCCGAGGAACCCGTTCAGGTCGGGGACGTGCGCGGCGACGTTGTTCGCCACGACGACGTCGGCCTGCACCGGCCCGTAGGACCCGACGGTCCCGGCGACGAGACGGTCGGCGAGCTCCCGCCCGAAGAAGCCGCACACGGTCGGCACACCGGCCGCCCGGGCGACGGCGACCGGGCCGGGAGCAGGGTCGATGCCGAGTACGGCGATCCCGGCCTCGGCGGCCTGGCGCAGCAGGTACCCGTCGTTGGAGGCGACCTCGACGAGCAGCGACCCGGGGCCGAGCCGGCCCTCGGCGACGAGCCCGTCGATGTGGGCCCTGGCGTGGGCGAGGGTCAGGTCCGAGTAGGAGGAGTGGTACGGGTAGTCGGCCGGGAAGAGCTGTTCGGCCGGGAGCTGGTCGCGCAGCTGCACGACTGCGCACCGTTCGCAGAAGGCGACGACGAGCGGGTGACGACGTTCTTCCGCAGCGGGACGGGCCGGGTCGACGAGGGCATCGGCGAGCGGCGTGCTGCCGAGGTCGAGGAACGTCCTGAGCCGGTCGGCGCCGCACGCCCGACAGGCGGTCGACGCCACGCTCACGGACGCGTCCCGACCGTCGCCGGGCTCGTCGCCCAACGCAGCCGCTCGTCGAGCCGACCGCGGGCCTGCAACGTGCGCACCCGTTCGATCCGCTGGAACCGATCACCGCCGAGCTGGTCGACGGTCACACCGTGGCGCCGGTAGGCGAGCAGGAGCTCACCGATCCCGGCTGCGACGGTCCAGCGAGTGCGGTAACCGAGACGTTCGGCGAGACGACCGCAGTCGACCCGATAGTTCCGCACGTCCGCGCTCGCGCCTTTGCCCAGCTGCACCGTCGAGTCGGGGACGATACGGGCGACGAGCTCGGCGACGTCGGAGATCCGGTAGTTCTCGGCGCTGCTGCCGACGTTGAAGCGTTCGTCGTGGACGAGCTCACGCGGTGCGGCGACCACGGCCAGGAACGCCCGGGCGATGTCGTCGACGTGGACGAGCGGCCGCCACGCCCGACCGTCCGAACGGAGCAACACCTCACCCGTCGTGATCGCCAGCCCGGTCAGGTTGTTCACGACCAGGTCCCCCCGCAGGCGCGGCGACACCCCGTACGCCGTCGCACTGCGCAACGACACCGGCGAGAACGTCCCGTCGGCGAGCGCCGAGAGGTCCTCCTCCGCCCGCAGCTTCGACTCCCCGTAGGGGGTGACCGGTCGCAGCGGCGATCGCTCGGTCAGCAGCGCGTCGTCCTGCGCGCCGTAGACGGAGCACGAGGACGAGAACGCGAAGCGTCCGACCCCGGCTGCCTTCGCCGTCCGGGCGAGATGCACGGTGCCGGTGTGGTTCACATCGAAGGTGCACGCCGGGTCGAGGTCACCGAGCGGGTCGTTCGAGATGCCGGCGAGGTGCACGACCGCATCGACGCCGACGAGGTCGTCCACCGCCACGTCGCGGATGTCCCCGTGGAGGACCCGGTCCGGCCCCGGCCCGGGGTCGCCGAGACCACACCCCTCGAACAGTCCGCTGTCGAGGCCGACGACCTCGTGACCTGCCCCCTGCAGTCGTGGGACGACCACCTGTCCGAGGTAGCCGTCGTGTCCCGTGACCAGTACGCGCATCCGATCCTCCTGCGTTCCGACGCCGCACCGGGTTCCCCACCGACGCCGTGCGCAACCGCCGGGTTTCCCGGGACGTCGCGCGGGGTCATCCCCTCCGCAATGGAACCGAGCCCGATCTTCCGACTCGACCGTCGCCGCACCGCGGTGCTGCTCGCGGCCGCTGCGCTCGCGGCGATCCCCTTCGGGGTCGCCGCTGCGAACGAACCGGAGCGCCATCGGGCGTGCGGCACCGTGTCCGCCCGGGCGTTCGTCGAGGACGACGCGACGTCGTTCGACCTACCACCGTGGACGGAGGACTTCCGGCGGGTGTTCGCGCTCCCCGAGGTCACCGATGCCGCGCTCGTGGCGGCAGGCACGACGGCGGACGACCTCGAGCTCACCATCGCCGAGCCGGTCGCAGGTGAGACGTCGGTGGAGGTGTGCGCGAGGGCGAGCAGCGGGACGGTCGCATCCGTGGCCGTCGTGGAGGCCGCGACCAGGGCCGTGCTGCGCCTCACCACCGAGCAGGCGGACCGGGACCGACTGGTCGAACGCGAGCGGCTCCGTCAGCTCGACGGCATCCTCGACGACGACCCGCTCCGACGCCGGATCACCGAGGAGCTCTACACCGACGCGCTGACGGACCGGATGCGGTCCGAGGCCCGGTTACTGGCGCTCGAGGGCACCGCCGCACTCGCCGTCGCCGACCTCGAACCGGTGGACCCCCGCCCTGCGGTGGTGCGTGCCGGCCTCACCGGTGCACTGGGCGCCGCGCTGGCGGTCACCGGGATCTTCGTGACCGTGGACCTCGCCCGTCGTCGGCCCGGTCACTGATGCGGATCGCGATGATCGGCCAGCACGCCCTGCCGGCACGGCACGGCGGCGTGGAACGGGCGGTCGAGGAGATCGGCGCCCGTCTCGTCGAACGGGGCCACGAGGTGACCGCCTACTGCCGGACCGATCCGACGGGCAGGCAGGCGACCGAACGGCATCGGGGGATCCGCCTGCGCACCGTCCCCGCCCCCGGCGGGCCCCGCACCCGGACGCTCGGCCAGTCCTTCGCCGCGACCGTCCTCGCCCTCACCGAGGGCCACGACGTGCTGCACTACCACGCCCTCGGACCGACGCTCGCCGCACCCCTCGCCCGGCTCGCCCGTCGGCCCCGGGTGGTGGTGACCGTGCAGGGGCGCGACGACCTGCGGGCGAAGTGGGGGCTCGTCGGGCGAGCCGGCCTCGGTGTCGCCGCCCGCACCGCCGCCCACGTGCCGCACACGAGGATCTACGTCTCCCAGGCGCTCGCGGACGACTTCCGGGCCTCCTTCGGTGTGTCCGGCGCGGTCGTCCCGAACGGTGTCGCCGCCCCTTCCCCGAGCGCTGCGCCGGGCGCCGGGGCGGTGCTCGCCGGACTCGGGGTGCAGCCCGGGCGGTTCCTCCTGCATGTCGGCCGGCTCGTCCCCGAGAAGGCCGCCGACGACCTGCTGCGGGCGTACGCCGACGTGCCGGGGTCGATGCCGCTCGTCCTCGTCGGCGGGTCGAGCGCCACGGACCGCTACGCCGACGAGATCGGTCGTCTCGCTGCACGCGACCCGCGGGTACGCCTCGCCGGTGCCCGCCACGGCGACGCCGTGGATGCGCTCTACCGGTCGGCCGCCGCGTTCGTGCTGCCCTCGAAGCTCGAGGGGCTGCCGCTCGTCCTGCTCGAGGCGCTCGCGCACGGGCTCCCCGTGCTCGTCAGCGACCTCCCTGCGCATCTCGAGGTGCTCGGCTCGGCTGGCCCCGGTCGTCGGGTGGTGCGTGCGGGTGACGTCGACGACCTCAGATGCGGGCTCGACGAGCTCGTCACCGCTGTCCACCACGGCGAGGACCACGACCCGGTGCTTCGCCGGGACGTGCTCGACCGATTCTCGTGGGACCGCATCACCGACCGCACCGAGGCGGTCTACGCCGCCCTGTTGGGCGGCGGGTCAGCGGCCGAGAGCGACCTCGAGGCGGACCTCGGCGCGGCGTAGCGCCGCCCGGGCGTCCTCGTCGTCGGCCGCGGTGCGCAACGCTTCCTCGGCACGGGCCTTGGCGGCCTCGGCCCGGCTGACGTCGATCGACGAGGCGACCTCGGCGACGTCGGACAGGATCGTCACCCGATCACCGGCCACGGACACGAATCCGCGGTGCACGGCGATCGACGTGGTCGCCCCGCCGGTCTCGACGACCTTCACGGGGTGCACGGCGAGCGAACCGATCAGCGGGACGTGACCCGGCAGGAAGGCGATGTCGCCACCTCCCACCGTGCGCGCCACCACCATGTCGGCCTCCCCGGTGTAGAGGGGACCCTCCGGCGACACGAGTTCGACCTGCAACGGCATGTGCGTCCGCCCCCGGCTCAGTTGGCCTGACGGCGGAGCTGTTCGGCCTTCTCGCGGGCCGCCTCGGCACCACCGACGTTGAGGAACGCCTGCTCGGGGAGGTCGTCGAGATCACCGTTGACGAGCATCTCGAAGGACTCCACCGTCTCGTCAACCGGCGTGGTCACACCGGGCAGACCGGTGAAGACCTCGGCGACGTACATCGGCTGGGAGAGGAACCGCTGGACCTTGCGGGCCCGGGACACGGTGATCCGGTCCTCCTCGGAGAGCTCGTCGAGACCGAGGATGGCGATGATGTCCTGCAGCTCCTTGTACCGCTGCAGGATCTCCTGCACTCGCCGGGCGACCCGGTAGTGGCGATCCCCGACCACCTCGGGGGCGAGGATCGTCGAGGTGGAGGCGAGCGGGTCCACGGCGGGATAGATGCCGAGCGCCGCGATGTCACGGCTGAGCTCGGTCGTGCCGTCGAAGTGGGTGAAGGAGGTGAACGGCGCCGGGTCGGTGTAGTCGTCCGCCGGCACGTACACGGCCTGGAGCGAGGTGATCGAACGACCTCGGGTCGTGGTGATCCGCTCCTGCAGTTCGCCCATCTCGTCCGCGAGCGTGGGCTGGTAACCCACGGCGGAGGGCATACGCCCGAGGAGCGTCGAGACCTCGGAGCCGGCCTGGACGAACCGGAAGATGTTGTCGATGAAGAGGAGGACGTCCATGCCCTTCTCGTCGCGGAAGAACTCGGCGACGGTCAGCGCCGCGAGCGCGACCCGCAGACGCACGCCGGGCGGCTCGTCCATCTGGCCGAAGATGAGCGACGCCTTCTCGAGCACGCCCGACTCCCCCATCTCGAGGAAGAGGTCGGTGCCCTCACGGGTGCGCTCACCGACACCGGCGAACACCGAGACACCACCGTGGTT
>CAYVOK010000033.1:0-32256 GCA_964453335.1 uncultured Acidimicrobiaceae bacterium | reverse complement strand
TCGAGCACACCTTGGGGGCAGGGATGCGAGTCGGGGCGACGATCTTCAACCAGAACTATGCCGACTGGGATCGGTACGAGGCCGAGGAACGCGGCGATGCCGTGCCGTTGCGGCCGGCTACCTCCGACCGGCAGATCTTCGCCGAGGAACTCGACATCGCCCGGATCGCGGACGACGCCGGGTTCGACTCGGTGTGGACGATCGAGCACCACTTCACGCCGTACACGATGGTCACGAACCCGCTGCAGTACCTCACCTACGTGGCAGGCATCACGAGCAGCGTCGACCTCGGCACGATGGTCACCGTCCTCCCCTGGCACAACCCGGTGCGCGTCGCCGAGGACGTCAACATGCTCGACACGTTCCTCGGCCCGGGGCGCGAGGTGATCTGCGGTGTCGGCCGAGGGCTCGGGCGTCGCGAGTACCAGGGGCTCGGCATCGACCAGAACGAGGCCCGTGGGCGTTTCGACGAATCACTGCAGGTGCTGCGGACCCTCCTCGCGACCGGGACGTGCACCTTCGACGGCGAACACTTCAGCGTCGACAACGTCCGGCTGCGGCCCCAACCCGACCGTGACCTCAGCGCCAACCTGTGGTGCGCAGGCGGCACGTCGGAGACCGTCGAGATCATCGCCCGCCACGACGTCCGCCCGCTCATCATCCCCACCACGTCGCTCGACCTCGCGTTGCAGAACGCCCGGCGTTACGTGCAACTCCGCGCCGAGGGCGGGATCACCACCCCCGTCGCCACGAAGCTCGCACTGTGGACCTACGTCGCAGAGACCGAGGAGGCCGCCCGCGAGGGCGCCGAGCGGTACATGGTCGAGTACGCCGACTCGGCGTTGCGGCACTACGAGCTCCGCAACGACCACCTCGGTGCCATCAAGGGGTACGAGGCGTACGCGGCGCAGTCGCGGGCACTCGCCAAGGACGCCGCACCGTTCCTGCGGGGCTTCTACGGGTCCCACCCCTGGGGCACACCCGACCAGGTGATCGCCAGGGCCACCGAGCTCGCCGAGACGTTCGGCACGAACGAGCTGATGTTCGTGTTCCGCTACGGCGGCATGCCGATCGAAGCGGCGCGGCGCAGCATGCGGCTGTTCGCACGCGAGGTCCTGCCCGCACTGCAGGCGATCGACCCCGCACCGCTCAGCGTCACGTCGCTCGCCGCCTGAGGGCGAACGATCCCCCTCAGGGGGCGACGCGCAGACCGAGCTCCTCGAGCCGTTCGACCGCCTGGTCGAAGGGGCTGCCGAGGATCGCAGCGATCGACCGCAGGTCGTCACGACGGATCGTGATCTCACGGCTCGTGAAGTCCTGCCGCATGATCTGGATCGTCGACAGGTAGCGGCCGAGCATCTCGGCCTCCGGCCCGTCGAGCTCCTCGAGCTTGTCGAGATCGATCGTCACCGCGTCACCCTGCTGCGCACGGGCGGTCGCAGACGCCGCCGCGAACGCAGGCCCACGATCGGCGGGCAGCAACTGGTCGACGGGAACCGCGTAGAACCGGGCGAGACGCTGCAGGCGGGGCACCGAGATCGCCCGCTCACCACGCTCGTACGCACCGAGCACCGACGCCTTGAACTCCTGGGACGACGCCGCCTCGACGTCCTGCAACGAGAGACGCTTCTGCCGTCGGATCACCCGAAGTCGCTCGCCGACCTGCAGTCCGTACTGCGTCGGCACCTCGGTACTCACTGCGCGTTCGTTCGCCATCGGACCCCTACTCCGCACAGCCGGACGCGCATGACGCGCACGCCGCCCGGCCCCTACGGGCGGTGAGGTTAGGCCGGACCCCTCCCGGTCGGTCAACCGCGCTGCGTGGTCGACCGGGCCGCAGCGAGCATCGCCGCCCCGATCACCGCAGCGGTCTCGACCCGCAGCACGTGCGCGCCGAGCGTGACCGTCGGCAGTCCGCACCCGACCTCCGCGTCGCCGAAGCCACCTTCGGGCCCGACGATCAGGCAGCGCACCCCACCCGCGACGGCACCGCCACCGGGGGCGGCGAGCGCTGCACCCTCGAGTCGGACCGCGTCGGCAAAGGGGATCGGCCCGTGCACCGCAGGCAGGAATGCCCGTCGGCTCTGCGCCGCAGCCGCCCGAGCGATCCTGTCGAGACGTTCGACGTTGCGGGCGACCTTGTCGGCCGACCACGTCACCACCGATCGTTCGGTCACGATGAGTTGCACGTCGTCGACACCACACTCGGTGGCCTTCTGCACCGCCCAGTCGGTGCGGTCACCCTTCACGACCGGCATGCACACCGTCACCCGATGCGGTGGCGCGGCCTCGCGGTGCACCGGCCCGACCGGCCGCACCGATGCACCCAACACGGCGCTGCGCCACGCACCCGCTCCGTCGCAGAGCACGACGTCGGCCCCGTCACGCAACCGCAGCACCCGACGCAGATGGTGCAGGTCGTCGTCCGCCACATCGGGCACATCGCCGGCGACGTCGGCCACGTAGACGACCGTCCCGCGCGACCCACGGAGATCGACCGGCGTCACCGCAGCGACCCCGGCTCAGCGGATCGCCGAACGGAGACGGGCGAAGAACCCGCGTCCCGCCTCGGCGACCGGCTCGCCCCGCAGCTCGGCGAGACGGCGCAGCAGCTGCTCCTGCTCGTCGTCGAGATCCTCAGGGGTCTCGACGGTGAGCTCGATCAGCAGGTCACCGCGGCCCCGACCCTGCACCGACGGCACACCCTTGCCCCGCAGGCGCAGCACCGCACCGGTCTGGGTCCCACGGGGGACCTCGATCTCCTCGTCCCCGTCGAGGGTCGGATAGGTGAGCGACACGCCGAGCGCCGCCTGCGCGAACGTCAGCGGCAGGCGGTGGTACAGGTTCGACCCGTCACGCTGGAGGTACTCGTGGGGGGCGACGGCGATGTGCACGTACAGGTCACCTGCCGCACCACCACGCTGACCGACCGCCCCGCGACCGCCGAGCCGCAACGTCGTGCCGGCGTCGACACCGGCGGGGACGACCACCGTGAAGGTGCGGTCGGCCTGCACCCGACCCTCACCACGACAGCCCGTGCACGGCGACGGGATCAGCTCCCCCGACCCGCCGCAGCGAGTGCACGGTGTCACCGACACCATCTGCCCGAGGATCGACGGTCGGGCCCGCCGCACCTGACCGGAACCGCCGCAGTCGTGGCACGCCGTCACCGTCGAACCCTCGGCCGCACCCGAACCGGAACAGTCGCCGCAGGTGACGAGCGTGCGGACGGTCACGTCCCGTTCGACACCGAACACCGCCTCCTCGAAGGCGAGGTCGACGCGGGTCTCGAGGTCGGGCCCACGGGGCGGACCGGTGCGACCCCGGCCCCCGGGGCCGCGGCCCTGGTTGAACCCGAACCCGTCCATGAACATGCCGAGCAGGTCGTCGAGCCCACCGCCGAACCCGGGCCCGAACCCGCCGGCCGAAGGGTCGTCGGTGCCGAACTGGTCGTAGCGCGCACGACGGTCGGGGTCCGACAGCGTCTCGTAGGCCTTCGAGACCTCCTTGAACCGCGCCTCCGCACCCGGGTCGGGATTCACATCCGGGTGGAGTTCCTTCGCGAGCCGGCGGTATGCCCGCTTGATCTGCTCTGGCGACGCCGAACGGTCGACGCCGAGGAGCTCGTAGTAGTTCGTGCTCATCGGGATCGGTTCAGCCTTCCGACAATCGGTTACCGAGACGCTTGCTCACCACCGCGACTGCGGCGAGCGCCTGCGGGTAGTTCATCCTCGTCGGCCCGAGCACCCCGATCGAACCGACGGCGACCCCGTCGACGGTATACGGGGCGACGACGATGGAACACTCGGCGAGCGGTTCGACCCCGGTCTCCGACCCGATCGCCACCCGCAGACCACGGTCCATGATGTCCCTGATCAGGGAGACGACCACGTACTGCTCCTCGAGGACCCCGAGGATCGACCGCACCGTGTCCATCGCCTCGAACGACGTCGCGACGTTCGCCGCACCACCGACGAACATGCGGCCGGCGGCCTCGGTCCCGTCGTGGTGCAACGCGCCGACGACCTGCTCGACGAGACGGTCGACGGCCACGTTGCCCGTGGAGACCACCGTGACCGCCGCGGCGAGCGGACGACCGACGAGCAGCGCGCTCAACCGGGCGGTCCCCGCGCCGAGGTCGACGTCGGAGACGTCCGGGTCGATCTCGAGCGGATACCGGTCGACCGCCCCGTCGGACAGCACGACCACGACGACCGCCTGACGACCACCGAGGCCGACGACCTGCACACTGCGCACCGTCGCCGACTCACGCTGCGGGGCGACGACGACACCGGCGTAGCTCGTCAACGACGACAGCAGCCGTGACGTGTCGGCGAGCATCGCCTCGAGACGCGTGTGCGCCCGGTCGAAGAACTGTCGCACCGTCCGGCTCTCCATCGACCCGAGATCGGGCTGGGCGAGGTGGTCGACGAAGAACCGGTAGCCCTTCTCCGTCGGGACCCGCCCGGCACTCGTGTGCGGCTGGGCGAGGAACCCCTCGCGTTCGAGGAACGCCATGTCGTTGCGGATCGTCGCAGAGGACACCGGGATCCCGGTGGCGGCGACGACGTGGGAGGACCCGACCGGTTGCGCGGTCTGGATGTACTCCTCGACGATGGCAGAGAGAATCGCTGCTTTGCGGTCATCGAGCATGGCGGCGCACCTGGAGACCCGATCCTACGGTCAGTCGAGCCGGAGGGCCGAGATGAACGCCTCCTGCGGTACCTCGACCCGGCCGATCGCCTTCATGCGCTTCTTGCCCTGCTTCTGCTTCTCGAGCAGCTTCTTCTTCCGGGTGATGTCGCCGCCGTAGAGCTTCGCGGTGACGTCCTTGCGGTATGCCTTGACCGTCGACCGGGCGATGATCCGCCCACCGAGCGCAGCCTGGATCGGTACGTCGAACTGCTGGCGCGGGATCAGCTCACGCAGCTTCTCCGTCATCGCCCGCCCGTACTCCTCGGAACGGTCACGGTGCACGACCGCGCTGAACGCGTCGACCGGATCGCCGGCGAGGAGGATGTCGACCTTCACGAGGTTCCCGGGCTGGTACCCGGCGGGCTCGTAGTCGAGGCTTGCGTACCCCTGGGTGCGGCTCTTCAACTGGTCGAAGAAGTCGATCACGACCTCGGCGAGCGGCAGCTTGTACCCGAGTTCGATCCGTTCGGGCGACAGGTACTCGAGCTTCACCATCTCGCCGCGCTTGGACTGGCAGAGGTCGAGGATCGTGCCCGTGTAGTCGGAGGGGGCGAGGATCGTGGTCTGCAGGTACGGCTCGGCGATCTGTTCGATCTCACCCATCGGCGGCAGCTCGGAAGGGTTGTCGACGGCGACCTCACGGCCGCCCCGCACCGTCACGAGGTACTCCACCGACGGCGCCGTCGCGATGATCGACAGGTCGAACTCCCGCTCGAGCCGCTCGCGCACGATCTCCATGTGCAGCAGGCCGAGGAACCCGCAGCGGAACCCGAACCCGAGCGCACCCGACGTCTCGGGGGCGAACGTGAAACTCGAGTCGTTCAGCCGCAGCTTGTCGAGCGACTCACGCAGGCGCGGGTACTCGTCGCCGTCGATCGGGTACAGCCCGCAGAACACCATCGGCTTCGGTTCGCGATACCCCTGCAGCGCTTCGGGCGCAGGGTTCGCGGCCTCCGTCACCGTCTCACCGGAACGGGCCTCGCCGACGTCCTTGATCCCGGCGATCAGGTACCCGACCTCACCCGGGCCGAGCGACCGGAACGGGGTCGGCGTCGGTAGGCGGCACCCGACCTCCTCGGCGGGATGCACCGCGCCGGCCTGCATGAACCGGAGCTTCGCGTCGGTGCGCAGCGTCCCGTTCATCACCCGGAGCGACGACACGACGCCACGGAACTGGTCGTAGTGCGAGTCGAAGATCAGCGCCTGCAACGGCGCGTCCGGATCACCGACAGGGGCAGGGATCCGTTCGATCACGGCGTCGAGCAACTCGGGGACGCCCTCGCCGGTCTTCGCCGAGATGCGCAGCACCTGGTCGGCGGGGATGCCGAGGATCCGTTCGATCTCCTCGCAGCACCGGTCCGGGTCGGCAGCCGGCAGGTCGATCTTGTTCAGCGCCGCGACGATCTCGAGGTCGTTCTCGATCGCCAGGTAACAGTTCGCGAGCGTCTGCGCCTGGATGCCCTGCGCCGCGTCGACGAGCAGGATCACGCCCTCCGTCGCCGCCAGCGACCGCGACACCTCGTAGCCGAAGTCGACGTGGCCCGGCGTGTCGATCAGGTTCACGACGTGGTCCCGGTACCCGAGGCGCACCGACTGCAGCTTGATCGTGATCCCCCGCTCCCGCTCGAGGTCCATCGAGTCGAGGTACTGGGCCCGCATCTCGCGGGGGTCGACGGCGCCGCACAGTTCCAGCATTCGGTCGGCGAGGGTCGACTTGCCGTGGTCGATGTGGGCGATGATCGCGATGTTGCGAATGCGGGAGAGGTCCATGGCAGTCCGGAGCGAAGCTACCAGCGGGCCGTGGGCTGCCGAAGTTCCCCTCGCCTTGCGGAGCCGCTAGTCTTTCGGGGCTTCACGACCGGAGAGCAGTAGGACCCCGTGGCGAACATCAAGTCCCAGATCAAGCGCAACCGTCAGAACGAGACCCGCCGACTGCGGAACAAGGCGACGCGCTCCGAACTGAAGACCCGCCGCAAGGCCGCGGTCACCCAGGCGGACGCAGGCGTCGAGACGGCCGCCGACTCGCTGCGGCTCGCGATCAAGCGCATCGACATGGCTGCCGCCAAGGGCGTGATCCACAAGAACAAGGCCGCTCGTGACAAGAGCCGCCTGATGGCCCGCATCGCCCGCGGCGCCGACTGATCGACCCCGCCGTCTCAGCGAGCGGCGCCGCTGCGCCGCAGCCGGGCCAACCGGGCGACGAGCACCTCGAGGACGAGCCCGTCCTCCCAGGATGACGCTCCACGAAGCGCCAGGTCGGCGTCGGCGAGCAGCTCGACCGCCCGAACCACCCCGTCGTGGCCGAGCCGGCGCGAACCGTCGAGCGCCTTGCGAGCCGGGAACGTCGACCCCTTGATCCCGAGCACTTCCGCCGCACCGCGTTCGTCGCGGGCGTCGCTGCCGTCGAGGGCCAACATCCGGTCGACGTGACTCGTGAGCGTCGCCATCACCTGCAGCGCGTGCCGGGTGGTGAGCACCCGGCGCACGAGCTCGACGGCGAGCGCCGCATCACCCCGGTCGATGGCGTCGGTGAGCTCCCAGGGCGGGACGCCGCCCGCCTCACCGAGGAACGGGGTGATCGTCGCAGCGTCGAGACGTTCGGTGCCGAAGACCGCCGCGAGTGTGTCGAGCAGGTTCGGCACCCTGCTCACGTCCTCACCGACCGTCGACTCGAGGAGCGACCGGGCCGCCGCGTCGAGGCGAACACCCGACCGGGCGTACTGCTCGTCGAACCACTCGCGGCGGCCGCTGCGCCCGCCGCCCGGGCCGGTCGACACCATCTGTGTCCCCGCAGCGGTGAGCGCCGCCTCGAGCGACTTCGGGAGCCGACCACCCCGACCCCACGCGACCACGAGCTCGGTCGTTTCGAGCGGGTCGGCGAGGTACTCGAGGAGCGGGGCGAGCTGGTCGACGGTCACGTCGTCTGCGCCGATCCGAATGACGACGACCCGCCTGTCGGTGAGGAACGGCGGCGTCGACGCTGCGTCGACGAGCGCGCCGATGTCGACCTGGTCACCCTCGTTCTCGGTGACGACGAGGTCGCGATCACGGTCGCCGACCGCCTCGTCGACCGCCCGACGCACGGCGTCACGCAGGAGCACCGGATCCTCACCCCGGACGAAGACGACCATTGGCGCCGAACCTAGTTGCACCGGACCCGACCGTCGCCGACCCCGGACGTGCGCCGTCCATGGCCCGGTAGATCAGCCCGTGTAGGCGGGCGTCACCGGCGATGTCGGAGGCGCCGAACGGCTGCGTTCTGCAAGGCCACTGTCATGTGCCACACGAACGACTGGAAGTTGACCCGGTCGAAGTTGCACTGACGGAGGACGTGCTTCGTGCCGGCAGCCTGCGCAGCCGTCGGCGGCTGGCGCCGGGGGCACCCCAGCCGGCGCCCTACCGAACGTCGATCAGTTCATGCCCGCAAGTACCTGACGAGGTCAGCGAGAACGACGTCGTACCCGACCGGACCGACACCACGAGCGTGACGTCGTCGATCGTGATGCGGGCGCCGTCGGTCGGGGTGACGAACCGTTCGTGCCTCGCCGGGCCGACCACGAGCGGCGGATCGAACCGATCGAGCAGCGGTTCGATGGCCCGCACCGCACCCGGGGCGGCCGTCGACACGGCGAGCACCTCCACCCGGCGGACCCCTCCGGCGCGCAACGCCCGGAGTACACGTCCCCCGTCGACCGCCCGGTCGACGACCACGATCGAGTTGCCGTCATGCGACGTCACCGCGACGACGCCGGTCGGTAGCCCGCACACCGGACCCGGCGCAGCCCCGGCCGACAGCCCGGCTGCGAGGAATCCACCGGCGACGAGGAGTCCGCCGACCACGCCCGCCGACCGGCCGAGGCGCTGCCGACCGATCACGAGGATTGCGAGGCCCGCGGCAACCGCGGTCGTCGTCGCGCCACCGAAGGACCCCACCGGGAGGTGCGCCGCGATCCGGGCAACCCCGTCGATCCAGCCGAGCGCGACCCGGGTCGGCACGTGCAGCACCTCGGCGGCACCACCGCCGACCACACCCGCGAGCAGCCCGACCGAAGATCCCCAGGTCATCACGAACGCTGCTGCGGGTTCGGCGAGCAGGTTCGCCGGGACGGCGAGGACGGGGACGCCCGCCCCGACCGAGGCGAGCAGCGGCGCCGTCGCGAACTGCGCGACGAGCGGCACCGCGACGCCGAGACGGAACCACCCCGGGCCGCGCAGCCGTGCGGCGAGGGGAGCTGCAGCGACGACGATCGCAGCAGTCGCAGCGACCGAGAGGCGGAAGCCGAGCGACCGGACGAGGAGCGGGTCGACCACCACGAGCACGGTCACCGTCAGCGCGAGGAGTCGTCGCGCGTCCGCCGGACGCCCGAGCGTCCAGGCGAACAACCCGAGCCCGGCCATGCCCACCGCCCGGAGCACCGACGGTTCGAACCTGGTCACCGTCGCGAACAGACCGAGCACCACGGCGGCGACGGCGAGCCGAGGCCAGGGTCGTAACCGACGCAGCAGGGGGCCGACCGCCACGAGCACGAATGCGACGTTCTGCCCGGACACCGCGAGAAGGTGCGTGAGGCCGGCCGCATCGAACGCGTCGCGCACGACCGCCCCCTGGTCGCGGTCGTCGCCGACCACCAGGCCGCGCAACAGCGACGACTCCTCCGGTTCGAGACCCTCCGCGCCGCGTTCGAGCAGGCCCCGCACCGCAGCGGCGGCACGCCAGTGCAGGGCGCCGCCGTCGACGACCGTCGCGGTGCCGACCGCGACACTCCCGACCACCCGTGCGCTCGGCCATGCGGCGATCGCCGCGCCGCTCCGGGGGGCGAACGAGCCGATGACCTCGACCCTGCTCCCTGCGCCGGCGGCTCGCAGTTCGGCGGCGGCGGGTCCACGCGCCCAGAGCTCGACACGACCGAACGGCCCGGCCGCCCGCACCCGGACTCCGGCCGACACGTCCGCCGGGTCGTCGACGAGGGTGACGACCGCCGAGAACGGGCCGGGGTCGGGCGACCGGAGCCGTTCCCAGGCATGCGTCCCCGACCACGTGGCGAGCACGGCGACCGCGACGGCGGCACCGAGGGCCGAGCGGGCACGCTGCGCGACCACCGCAGCGACCCCGGCCACCGGGCCGACGAGGAACGGCCAACCGGTCGCGACCCCGCCGGCGGCGACCACGGACGGACGGCCGGCCGCCCACCACGCCCCCGCCCACGCCGCCATCGCGACCAGCACCACCGCCCGGTCACCGATGCCGACGGTCGGTCGGTCGACGGCATCGGGCACTGCGGGCGCGGTCACACGCGCACCGATGCGCGGATCGTGGCGAGCTTCGCCGGACCGATCCCGGGCACGTCGAGCAGCTCGTCGACCGATCCGAACCGACCGACCCGGCTGCGGTGTTCGACGATCGCGGCCGCGGTCGCCGGCCCGACCCCCGGCAGCCGGTCGAGATCGGCGGCGGTCGCGCGGTTCAGGTCGATCGGCCCGGCCGAACCCGCCGTGGCCCCACCCACGACCCCGCCCGACGAGACCGTCGACGGGGGCTCACCCGGCTCGGGGAGGTGCACGCGCACACCGTCGGTGACCACCGCAGCGAGGTTGACCCCGCTGAGGTCGACCGGTTGCCGCACCCCACCCGCAGCCCGCACCACGTCGGCGACCCGCGCCCCTGCAGGCACCTCGACGAGACCCGGCCTCACCACGGCACCGCTCACGTGCACGACGACGGGCGCGGGCGGCGGGACCGTCGTCGTCACCCGGACCACCCGCGGCAGCGGCGCCGCCGGGGCCGGGGTCGAGCGAGCCACGCCGACCGCGACCGCGCCCGCCACGGCGGCGCCGGCGAACACGGCGACGACCGTCGCCCGACGCTGCTCGACGTACCCCCGCAGGACCTGCCCGAGGTCCGACAACCGATCCCGGCGTGACATCGCACGCACCTCCCGCACAGCGGGGACGAACGGGGAAGGAGTCCGAACCTAGTTGCGGCCCGTGACCGAGCGGACAGGGGCGAACCGGTCCGCTACGGTCCGCCGGATGCCCGCCACCACAACGTCACGTCGTCGCACGCTCGCTGCGGGCGGCCTGCTCATCGCAGCGCTGCTGTCGGCCTGCACCATGGACGACGGGTCCGCCGAACAGGCTGCGGACACAGCGGCCGAGCTCGTCGCCGGACCGGCCGGACCGGCTGGTCCTGCGGGCCCGCGTGGCGCCACGGGCGAGAGCGGTGCGGCGGGCGCGGTCGGCGCACACGGGCACACCGGCGAGGCGGGTCCACAGGGGTCCGCCGGACCGCAGGGCGTCGCCGGGCCGCAAGGTCCGGCGGGTCTCGGCGACCTCGGATGTGCCGACGGTCAGACCGTGGTGTGGCAGGCGTCGAGCAGTTCGTGGCAGTGCACGAACCCCGTGGCGAACCCGCTCGGACAGCTCAACTGTGCCACCGACCAGTCGATCCGCTGGACCGGCACGGCGTGGGCGTGCGTCGACACGACGAAGGTGTTCAGCGTCGGCCGGACTGCGTTTTGGAGTGCACGCCTCTTCCCGACGGTCGCGGACGTGTTCCCGCTGCGCAGCGCCGGCGTCGACGGAACATCGCCGTGCGACACCTACTTCTACTGCACGATCAGGTTCACGAATGTGTCGGACCATCGAACCTGCACATTCACCGAGGCCGGCTCGGTCCGAGTGATGAACTCAGCCATCTATTCGATCGACGACATCAAGTTCTTCGATCTCGACTACCCGTTCCGCAACTCGGTGTCGATGAGCTTGACGTTCTTCTGCGCCTGACCGGGCGCCGTCAGAACAGGCGCGAGGTCAGCAGCTTGCGGTACTGCGCCGTCCGCGGGTCGTCGGGGCCGAGCACCTCGAGCAGGTCCACGTACTGCTGACGGGCCTCGTCGTCGCCCTTCACCCGGTCGAGGAGACCGAGCAGCGTGGTCTCCACGTCGTCGGCCACCGGGCCGGTGCGCGCGAGCGCGGCGATCCGCCGGGTCTCCGCGTTCTCGGGGATGCGGGCGAGGAGTGCGAGCGCCTCCTCGTTGTCTCCCCGAGCGACGAGCAGGTCGGCGAGCGCGATCACCGCCGGCTCGTACCCGTGATCGAGTTCGAGCGCCCCACGCAGCGACGCCTCGTCGCCCGCCGCGACGAGGCGATCGATCTCGGACTCCTCGGCGGTGGGCAGCAACGCCTGCACGAACGCCCGCACCTCGGCCTCACCCTGGGCCCCGACGAAGTGGTCGACGACCTGCCCCTTGCTGATCGCGTAGACCGCCGGGATCCCCTGCACCCGGAACGCCTGGGCGATCCCCGGGTTCTCGTCCACGTTCACCTTCGCGAGCACGACTGCGCCGGCGGTCTCGCCGATCACGTGCTCGAGGATCGGACCGAGGGTCCGGCACGGCCCGCACCACGGGGCCCACAGGTCGACGACGACCGCCGCCGAGTCGGAACGGACGAGCACGTCCTGTTCGAACGTTGTATCGGTGACGTCGATGACCATGGTCGCTCCCACCTCGTAGAACCGCCCCCCACGGTACCGTCGTGCGGATGACGGACCGGCAGCCCTCCCCCCACGAGCTCGTCGAGCTGCTCGTCGACCCGTTGCCCCGGGCCGACGTCCTCGTCCTGTCGCTCGACCCGTGGATCGACGCCGGGTTCGGCGCGGCGCAGGCACGCACCGCCCTCGTCGCGCTCCCGTCGCGTGTCGTCGCCCGGTTCGCCACCGACCTGCTCGTCGACCACCAGGCCCGACGACCCGTCGTCCGCATCGTCGAAGGTGTGCACGAGGCGGTCGCCTGGCCCGAGATCGAACTCCACGAGGTGACCGACGCAGCGGGCCGCACGTTCCTGCACCTGCGCGGCCCAGAACCCGATCACCGGTGGCGGGCGCTCACGGTCGCCGTCGTCGGGTTGTGCGAAGCGGCCGGGGTGCGGTCGGTCCTCTCCCTCGGCGCTTACCCGGCACCCGCACCGCACACGCGGACCGCCCGTGTCGTCGCGAGCGCGTCGACCCGGGAGCTCGCCGAACGGGTCGGCATCGTCCCCGGCCAGCTCGACGTCCCTGCAGGCATCAACGCGGTGATCGAGGTCGCGTGCTCGGGTGCCGGACTCGAGACGGTGTCGCTGTGGGCGCAGGTGCCGCACTACGTGGCGAACCTCCCCTACCCCGCAGCCGCCCTCGCAATCCTCGCCCACCTCCACGACCTCGGCGGCATCACCGTCGAGACGGCCGAGCTGGCGGACGCAGCCGCCGACACGCACCGGCGCATCACCGAACTCGTCTCCGCGAACGACGAGCACGCTGCGATGGTCGAGCAGCTCGAGCGCGCCTACGACGAACTGGTGCCGCCCCCGCAGGTACCCTCCGGCGACGAGATCGCAGCCGAACTCGAACAGTTCCTCCGCCGCGAAGGCCGGTGACGTGCGCCGGTGGGTAAGCTCCCGGCCGATGTTCAGCCGACTCACTGCCGCCCTGGGTGCCCTCGCTCTCGCTGCGACCATGTTCTTCGTCGCCACCGCGCCCGCTGGTGCGGTCGTGCCCGACACGATGATCGTCCACTCGTACTCCAGCAGCTCCTGGGTCGGCGATCTCACCGGAACCGTCGTGCCGGCGTTGACGGCGACCGGGGCCTTCGGGACCATCACGGTCTTCGACGCGTACAAGGGTCGTGGGGGTACGCCGACGTGGGCCGATCTCGCCGGGATCGAGCTCGTCATCGTCTCGAGCGGTGACGACTTCGCCGACGCCGCCGCTCTGGGGAACCTGCTGGCAGCCTTCGTCGACGGCGGCGGCCGCGTCATCGAGGCCACCTACTCCTTCGCCTGTCCGAACATCGGCACGAACGGGTCAGAATGGGGGATCGGCGGTCGCTGGGAGACGGGTGGGTACAGTCCGCTGGTCGGCCCGACAGCCTCGCCCTGCGACGGCTACACGTGGGTCGGCGGCGCGGACGGTGTGGTCGACGTACCCGGCTCCCCCTACGTCACCGGTGTCACGCCACCGTTCGGCACCCCGGTCGGCCAGAACGCCATGAACCGCAACATCGTCGCGGTGCGTGACTCAGCGACCTCGATCATGTCGTGGAGCGACGGGAACGCGCTGTTCGCCGTGGGCACGAACTGCGTCGTCGGCATCAACATCTGGCCGCCGGACATGCCGGCCTTCACCGACTCGACGTCGGCGTACCAGCTCTTCGCCAACGCGGCGAGCGTGCCCTGCACCCCTGCGGGAGCACAGGCCCCGACGACGCCCGCCCCGATCGTTCAGCCCGCCTACACGGGCTGAACCCCGTTCAGATCCGGCTGAGTTCGTCGGCGACGTAGCGCTGACGGCAGAGGGCGCGCTGCAGCTTCCCCGACGACGTCTTCGGCAACGTCCCCGCCGCGACGAGCACCACGTCGCGCACCGGGAGGCCGATCGCCTCGCGCACCCGCACCGACACCGCGTCCGCGAGTGCTGCAGGGTCCCCGGTCTTCGACTCGGCGACGACCACGACGCCCTCCTTGCCGTGACGACCCTCCACACCGAACGCGATCACGTTCCCGGCGCGCACACCCTCGACGTCGCCGACCACACGTTCGATGTCCTGGGGGTGGACGTTGCGCCCACCGACGATGATCAGGTCCTTCATCCGGCCGCAGATCACGAGATCGCCGTCGACGAGGTAGGCGAGGTCGCCCGTGCGCAGCCACCCGTCGTCGAACAGCTCCTGCGTCGCCGCGTCGTTCCGGTAGTAGCCGGGCGTCACCGACGTCCCCCGGATCTGCAACTCGCCGACGATGCGTTCGGCCAGGACCACGCCGGTGGGGTCGACGATGCGGAGATCCATCCCACCGAGCACACGACCGAGCTTCACGAGCTCTCGAGCGGTCTCGTGCGACGGCGGGACCGGCTCGGCACGACCTTCCGCCTCGAGGACGGCGGCGTCGATCGCATCGGTGCGCAGGCCGGCCATCGGATCGGGGAACGTCCCGCCGATCGCGACCTCGGCCATCCCGAACGCCGGGAACACCGCACCCGGTCGCAGACCGTGGCGGGCTCCGGCGTCGATGTAGTCGCGCACGGTCGCCGGGTCGACAGGTTCCGCACCGTTCAGCCCGATCCGCAACGACGACAGGTCGAGCGTCTCCTTGCGGCGGCGCAGCGCCCGGGCGGCGAGCACCCACGAGAAGTTCGGGCCCGCCGTCGCCGTGCCGCGGTAGGTGTGGATCCACTCCATCCACCGGCCCGGATCAGCGAGGAAGTCCTGCGGGGCGCCGAGGACGAGATCGACCCCGTTCGCCATGCCCAACAGCAGCAGCCCGACGAGCCCCATGTCGTGGTACAGCGGCAACCACGAGATGAGGACGTCGGCGTCGGTGAGGTTCGCCCGTTCGATCATCGCGTCGTGGTTCGCGCAGATGATCCGGTGCGGGATCATCACGCCCTTCGGCTCGGCGGTCGAACCCGACGTGAACTGCAGGATCGCGAGGTCGTCTGGGGCGACGTCGGGACGCACGTAGCCCGACGCGTCGCCGCCGAGCAGGTCCTGCAGGACGACGGTCGTCGGGTCGGACGGGTCGGCCTCGACGAAGGGCGCCAGGTCGGCGTCGATCACGAGCAGATCCGTGTCGGCGTTGCGCACGCGGGCGCGTGTCTGCAGCGTGAACTCCTCCAGCGAGCCGAGGCGCATCGGCAACGGCAGGACGATCAGGGTCGCCCCGGCCAGCCACGTCGCCTGCATGAACGTCACGAGCGCCCGTGACGTCGGTGCGAGCACCGACAGGTGACTCCCGGAACGCACGCCCCGGGCCTGCAGGTTCGCAGCGACCGCCCGGGCCTCGTGGTGCAGTTCGGACCACGACAACCGGTCGGGCGAACCGCCGGTCATGAAGACGATGTCGCCGGATCCGGGTCGGACCGCAGCATGCTCGATGCGTTCGAGAAGGGTGCGCACGAGGGTCGGACCGTACAGCACGCCCGAGGGTTACCCCCGGTCGCTCCGGGCTGCGGTGCCGGTCTAGCGTTCGACCCCATGTCAGCCCCGTCCCCCGAGAACGCCACCACCGGTCTGCCCGAGCACCGGTACACGGCTCGACTCGCCGAACAGATCGAGACCCGCTGGCAGGACCGCTGGGAGGCGGAGGGCACGTTCGAGGCCCCGAACCCGTCCGGCCCGCTCGCCGGGCCGGACGCCGCCGACCGGCCCAAGCTCTACGTGCTCGACATGTTCCCCTACCCCTCCGGGTCGGGCCTCCACGTCGGCCATCCCCTCGGGTACATCGGCACCGACGTCTACACCCGCTACAAGCGGATGAGCGGCTTCAACGTGCTCTACACGATGGGGTTCGACTCCTTCGGGCTGCCCGCCGAGCAGTACGCCGTGCAGACCGGGACCCACCCGCGCACCACCACCGAGGCCAACGTCGCGAACATGCGCCGCCAGTTGCGCCGCCTCGGTCTCGGCCACGACCCGCGCCGGTCGGTGTCCACCACCGACGTCGACTTCTACCGCTGGACGCAGTGGATCTTCCTGCAGATCTACAACGCGTTCTACGACGCCGAGCAGCGTCGTGCCCGGCCCATCACCGAGCTCGTCGCCGAGTTCGCTGCGGGATCCAGGTCGACCCCGGACGGTCGCGCATGGGCCGAGCTCACCACCGCCGAGCAGCACGCGGTCGTCGACGGCCACCGGCTCGCCTACCTCGCGGAGGCGCCCGTGAACTGGTGCCCCGGCCTCGGCACCGTCGTCGCGAACGAGGAGGTCACCGCGGACGGGCGGTCCGACCGAGGGAACTTCCCCGTGTTCCGCCGCACGATGCGCCAGTGGATGATGCGGATCACCGCGTACGCCGACCGGCTCCTCGACGACCTCGACCTGTTGGACTGGTCCGAGTCGATCAAGCTGATGCAGCGGAACTGGATCGGGCGCTCCCGTGGCGCACGCGTCGACTTCGCGTCGCCCGCCGGTGCGATCACCGTGTTCACGACCCGCCCCGACACCCTGTTCGGCGCCACGTTCATGGTGCTCGCACCCGAACACCCCCTCGTCGACGCGCTCGTCCCCGCCGCCTGGCCGGACGGGACGAAGCCGGCCTGGACCGGCGGTGCTGTGACGCCCGCCGAAGCCGTGCGCGCCTACCAGCGCGCCGCTGCGTCGAAGAGCAACATCGCCCGACAGGCCGCCGAGCGCGACAAGACCGGCGTGTTCACCGGCACCTTCGCCACGAACCCGGTGAACGGCGCACCCGTCCCGGTGTTCATCGCCGACTACGTGCTCATGGACTACGGCACCGGGGCGATCATGGCCGTGCCCGGCGAGGACCAGCGCGACTGGGATTTCGCCGCACAGTTCGACCTGCCCGTCATCGAGACCATCGCCCGCCCCGACGGGTGGGAGGGCCAGGCGTTCGAGGGCGACGGCGTCCACGTGAACTCCGGGTTCCTCGACGGCATGGGCAAGGACGAGGCGATCGACGCGATGATCGCCCGACTCGAGGCCGACGGGACCGGCACCGGCACCGTCAACTACAAGCTGCGCGACTGGCTGTTCTCCCGCCAGCGCTACTGGGGCGAACCGTTCCCGATCGTCTACGACGAGGACGGGATCGCCCACCCGCTCCCCGCCGGTCTGCTGCCCGTCGAGCTGCCCGACACCGACCAGTTCTCGCCCCGCACGTTCGACCCCGCCGACGAGTTCTCCGACCCGGAGTCCCCCCTCGACCGTCTCGGCGACTGGGTGCACGTCACCCTGGACCTCGGCGACGGACCGCGTCGCTACCGCCGCGACACGAACGTCATGCCGCAGTGGGCCGGGTCGTGCTGGTACGAGCTCCGCTACCTCGACCCCACCAACGACGAGGCGATGGTCGACCGCGACGTCGAGCGCTACTGGATGGGCCCCGACCCGCAGCGGCCCGGCCACCCCGGCGGCGCGGACCTCTACGTCGGCGGCGTCGAACACGCGGTGCTCCACCTGCTCTACGCGCGGTTCTGGCACAAAGTGCTCTACGACCTCGGCCACGTGTCCTCGGTCGAACCGTTCCACCGGCTGTTCAACCAGGGGTACATCCTCGCTGCGGCGTACACCGACGAACGCGGTGTCTACGTCGACGCCGCAGCGGTCGAGGAACGCGACGGCGCATACTTCTTCGAGGGACGCCCGGTCACCCGTGAGTACGGGAAGATGGGCAAGTCGCTCCGCAACGCCGTCACGCCCGACGAGATGTACGACGCGTACGGCGCCGACACGCTCCGCATCTACGAGATGTCGATGGGTCCGATGGACGCGTCGCGCCCGTGGGAGACGCGTGCCGTACCGGGCGCATACCGACTCCTGCAGCGTATCTGGCGCAACATCGTCGACGAGGACACCGGCGCCGTCACGGTCGTCGACACCCCGGCCGACCCTGCGACACGGCGTCTGCTGCACCGCACCGTCGACGCGGTCCGCACCGAGTTCGAACACCTCCGGTTCAACACCGCGATCGCACGCATCACCGAGCTGAACAACCACCTGACCGCCGTCGCCGCCGACGGGGGTCTGCCGCGTGCGGTCGCCGAGCCGCTCGTGCTGCTGCTCGCCCCGCTCGCCCCGCACCTCGCCGAGGAGCTCTGGGCGCGGCTCGGCCACGACGGCAGCCTCGCCCACGAGGCGTTCCCCGTCGCCGACCCGGCCGAACTCGTCGAGGACGAGGTCGAGGTCGTCGTGCAGCTCTCCGGCAAGGTCCGGGCCAGGATCACGGTGCCCGCCGACGCCGACGCGGCAGCACTCGAGGCCGCCGCCCGGGCCGACGCACGCATCGCCGAGCTGCTCGCCGGGGCGACCGTCCGCAAGGTGATCGCCGTGCCCGGCAAGCTCGTCAACTTCGTCGTCGGCTGAGCGCCGGGGGCGGCTACCGTCCGGGCATGGCTGCCGCAGACGACCTGCCCCTCGCCGGGACCCGCGTCCTCGAACTGACGAGCTGGATGGCTGCGCCGTCGGCCGGCGCGATCCTCGCCGACCTCGGCGCGGATGTCGTGAAGCTCGAACCGTTGCGCGGCGACCCCATGCGCGGGATGTCGCGCCAACCCAAGCGTGACGAAGGCGACCCCGAACGGGACGAGCCGTTCCACGTCGACAACCGCGGCAAGCGCTCGATCACCGTTGCGATCGACCAACCCGACGGGGCGGCACTCGTCCGACGGCTCGTGGCGGAACGCGACGTGTTCCTCACGAACCTGCTGCCCCGCCGGCAGGAGCGGTACGGCCTCGACCCGGACAGCCTCTTCGCCGTCCGACCCCAGCTCGTGCACGCCACGCTGTCGGGCTACGGACGGAGCGGTCCCGAGGCGGGCCGGCCCGGCTACGACGTGACCGCCTTCTTCGGCCGGGGCGGGATCTCCGACTCGAGCATCGAACCGGGCGGCCCGCTCCCCGCCCCGCGACCCGCCCAGGGCGACCACACCACCGGGCTCGCGCTCGTCGCCGGCATCCTCGCGGCGCTGCGCCGGGCCGAACGCACGGGCGAAGGGCAGGCGGTCGACGCGAGCCTGTTCGGCACCGCCGTCTGGACGATGGCCACCGACTACGCCGCAGCGGTCATCGACCGCCGCAACCCCTCCAAGCGGGACCGTCGCCACCTCATCACCCCGCTCGCGAACCGGTTCCGCTGCGCGGACGACCGTTGGATCGTCGTCAACATGCCGGAACAGCACTGGTGGCCCGTGTTCTGCAAGGCCGTCGGTCTCGAGGCACTCCTCGACGACGAACGCCTGCAGACCACGAAGGGGCGCTTCGACCACATGCCGGAACTGATCGACACGATCGACGCCGCGATCGCGACCCGACCGCTCGCCGAGTGGGCACGCGTCTTCGACGACGTCGGCATGATCTGGGGTCCGGCGAACACGCTCGCCGATGTCGTCGCCGATCCGCAGGCCGCGGCCGAGCGCCTGTTCCCCGAGATCACCATGCCCGACGGCTCGTCGTTCCCGACCGTCGCGATCCCCTTCAAGATCCGTGGCGCGGCGATCGGCCCACAGGGTCCGGCTCCCGAGCTCGGTGCGCACACGGCCGAGGTCCTCACCGCAGCCGGCCTCGACGCCGCCGAACTCGACGACCTGCGAAGCCGGGGAGTGATCGGCTGACGCTGGGCTAGGGTCCGGCCATGAGCGACCTGGCCATCTACGACAAGTACCAGCACCTGCTCTTCGAGCGGCGTCCGAACGGCATCCTCTGGATCACGATCAATCGTCCGGAGCACTTCAACGCCACCGACAAGGTGCTCCACTGGGAGCTGTCGAAGGTCTGGCTCGACGTCGGCGAGGATCCCCTCACCCGCGTCGCCGTGATCACCGGCGCCGGCCGTGCGTTCTCCGCCGGTGGCGACTTCGGGATGATCGACGAGCAGCACAACAACTTCCGGCGCGTCGGTGAGATCGCGAAGGAAGCGGCGGACGTCGTCTACAACATCATCGACTGCCCGAAGCCGGTCATCTCGGCGATCAACGGCGTCGCCGTAGGCGCCGGTCTCGCGACGGCGCTCATGGCCGACATCTCGATCATGGCGCACGAGGCCCGCATCACCGACGGTCACACCCGCCTCGGTGTCGCCGCCGGTGACCACGCCGTCATCCTCTGGCCGCTGCTGACGAGCATGGCGAAGGCGAAGTACTACCTGATGACGTGCGACTTCATCGACGGTGTCGAGGCGGAACGGATCGGCCTCGTGTCCCGATCGGTCCCCCTCGCCGACCTCGAGGCCACGGCGATGGAGGTCGCCACCAAGCTCGGCACCGGCGCGCAGTCGGCGATCCGCTGGACGAAGCGCAGCCTGAACCTGTGGCTGAAGCAGTCGACGCCCGCGTTCGAGGCGTCGCTCGCCTACGAGATGCTCGGGTTCTTCTCCGACGACTGCCGTGAAGGGCTCGACGCCCTCCAGGAGAAGCGGAACCCCGACTACCCCTCGGCCCGCGACTGAGGCGGCCGACCGGTCGGCGTCACTGCGACGACGACGGGGACGAGTCGATGAACGGCTCGTACACCTCGGCGACGTTGCAGCGCAGCGCCGACCGGGAGGCGGTCGTCGGAACCGAGCCGGTCAAGATCACCGAACCGCTGCCGCGCGCCGGAACGGTCAGCGACGCGCGGTCGCTGTCGGCCTCGGACCCGTCGACGACGAACGCGCCCTCCACCACGAAGGTCTGCTCGAAGGCGGTGCGGTTGCGCAACGTCACGCTCATCTCGGCCACGCCACCCGGCGACAGGTCGCACGTGTCGACCCCGGCGCTGTAGGTGGCGGGGTCGGCGACCTCACCGGTGGGGACGTCGAGGTTCTCGGCGAGCCCGACGACGGTCGCAACCAACGCAATCGTGCCGAACACCCACAGCGCCACACCGAGGACGACACTGAGCAGCCCGAGGATCCAGCCGGCGCGCGCCTTGCCGAGTCCCACGCCCCCGATCTTCTTCGCCGTGCCGGCGGCGACGAGTCCGAGCACGAACGCGACGAGCCCGGGCAGGAACAGCCACTGACAGAGCACGAGCGACACGATGCCCAGCACCAACGCTCCGGTCGCGAGCCCGTTCGTCGCCTGCTGGACCGGTCCGCCGTAGCCACCGGGTGCGCCGTAGCCGCCGGGCGCAGCCGGCGTCAGCCACGGCTGTGCAGGCTGCGGGGCCTGCGGAACCGGCGGTGTCGGTGGCCGGTACGGGTCTGCGGGCGGCGGCGAATCGGCCATGCGCGGAGGCTACCTGGCGTTTGCCGGGCCCGGGCGACGGGCTGCTATCGTAACCGGGCCTGCGGGGCTATAGCTCAGGTGGAAGAGCGCTTGCATGGCATGCAAGAGGTCGAGGGTTCAAGTCCCTCTAGCTCCACGTCGAAGGAACGGCCCGACCACCCGGTCGGGCCGTTCCGCGTCATCGGCCGGTCCGCCGTCCGGGCCCGAGAGGGCGGAGTCGCACACCGGAGAGTCCGATCAGGCATGTGAGCACCAACGACGGGACGTGCAGCAGCTCCGAGCTGGCAAGTCCCGTTGCCGGTTCGTCGAACACCCCGGCGACCGCCTGGGCGACGATCGCTGCCGACGCGAACGCGAAGCACGGCAGCGACCAGCGGGGCCGCCAGGCGACGAGGCAGCCGCCGACGCTGACGACGAGACCGAGCGCCCCGTCTCGGGTCAGGTGCGCTGCGCTCGAACCCGAGAGCAGCCCGAGCGGGTCGGCACCGACGAGCCACGGCGCTGCGACAGCCGACTGCGCGATTGCGAGGAGCGCGACGAGCACCCGGAGCCACGACGGCGGCCCCGGCAGGGCTGCGTCGAGCCGTTCGAGCAGCTCGTCGACGTCGTCCCGACGACGGGGCAACCCCACGACCGGGGCGAGATCGTCCGCGATCCGGTCGTCGTCACGATCGCGCGGCAGCGTCATGCCGACCGCGAGTCGTCGACGTCGAGAGCTGCGGCGAACGCTGCTCGTGCCCGGTGGAGTCGGGACCGCACCGTGCCGACCGGCAGGTCGAGCACCGCCGCGGCCGACTCGTAGTCGTAACCGAGGACCCCGCAGATCACGAGCACCTCACGGTGGTCACGAGTGAGCGTCTCGAGCACGGCGAACGCTTCACCCGACAGGTCCGGGTCCTCGCACCACGCGCTCGGGCGCTCGACCGGTCGTGCCGCCCGTCGTTCCCGTCGCTCGAGATCGATCACGCAGCGGCGGCAGATGCGGATCAGCCAGCCTTCGAGTGTGCCGTCACCGCGGAAGGCGTCGAGGTGTCGCCACGCCCGCAGGAACGTCTCCTGCACGGCGTCCTCGGCAACGGTCCGGGACGACGCGAACGACGACGCATAGGTGCGGACCGCACGGTGGTGTGTGCGCACCAACTGGTCGAATCGTCGCTCGGGCACCGGCCCAGTCAAGCGCAGGACGGTCCCGCCGGCCGGTATCGACGAGCGGGCCGAACGACCCTTTCCGCATGACATCGGACACGGGTGGAACTTCTCGTGCACCCGCGGCGTCTACAAAGCTGACGGACCGACGACAGGAGTCCCCATGCGCCATCTCCGAACCGCCCGGGCAGCCGCCCTCGTCGCCCTGCTGGGCCTGACCGCCGTCGCGTGCGGCGGGGACGACACCGGTTCCGCCGACTCGGCGAGCGCGACGACCGTTGCAGCCGGTGCATCGACGACCGCCGCGAACGCGTCGACGCTGCCCACGATCGCGAAGCCGTGGGCGCGGGCGACCGCCGACAGCGCGAAGACCGGCGCCGCGTACTTCACCGTCACCGCCGCCACCGACGACAAGCTCGTCTCGGCGAAGGTGCCGACATCGGTCGCCGGGATGACGGAGATCCACGAGGTGACGATGGCGAACGGCGCCATGTCGATGAAGGAACTCGCCGGTGGCCTGCCGCTCCCGGCCGGAACCGCGGTCGAGCTGAAGCCCGGCGGCTACCACATCATGCTGATGCAGCTCGCCGCACCGCTGAAGTCCGGCACGAGCTTCGACCTGACGCTCACCTTCGAGAAGGCAGGGACGACCACCATCAGCGTCCCCGTCCGCGACACCGCTCCCTAGGTCCCGCGGGGTCGGAAGATCGTGTGGTGCCGGATGCGGGCGACACCCGCACCGTCACCGTCTGTCACCGACCCGTCGAGCACCTGGTAGGCGTGCCCGTTCCGGTCGTAGACCTCACGGATCACCGCACCGACGACGATCTCGCCGAGCCGGGCCGGGCCGACGTGCTGGATCTGGGACCGCACGTGGATCGTCGGACCGTAGGTGAAGTTGTGGCGGGTCAACGGCGCCATCCGTCCGGCGAGGAACCAGGGGTGCAGCCGGTCCGCCGGGACCGCGGAACGTTCGAGCCCCAGATCCGCCGTCGCGAGCCGACGGGCGGCGCGTTCGTCGACGGTGACCCCGAGCGGCCGCAACGGCACACCGATCGGCGCCGAAACCAGGTCGTACCCCGGCCGCACCACAGGCGGATCCTCCGCCGGCGCGAACGCAGGCGGTGCGATCGACGACGCCCACACAGCGGTGCCCGATCCGACTCGTCCGTCGAGCACCACCCGGTCGGCGGTGCGGACCTCGACCGCGCACCCCTCGCCCACGGCGTCGCCCGGCGCTCCGACGGTGACCGTCACCTCCTCGCCCGCGAAGAGCGGACGACGCAACGTCACATCGGCCCAACCGGACTCGAGCCACGCGGCACCGAGTCGTTCGACGACGACCTCCGCCGCCCAGCCGTAGATCCGGATCCCGGCGACGAGCGCACCGGCGTACCCCGCCGCTGCCGCGCCCTCGGCGGAGTGCACCGGGTTCGGCACACCGGAGGGCGGCGGATCGGGTGTGGCGACGACTCGCACGCGTCAGACGACCGGGTCGACGAGCGCCAGGTGCATCGCGGCGACGCGCTGCGGCTGGCCCTCGAACACGGCGGCCCGTTCGGGCGACGCGTTGTACACCTCGAGTCGGGCCTCGTACTCGGCGAGGTCGCCCTCGTACCGCACCGCCCACGTGAACTCGTTGCGCTCACGGTCGGCGAAGGCGAACAGCACCTCGAACCCGTACTGCGCGCGCACGGGGACGATGCGCGGGAACCAGGCGAGGAAGTCGTCCATGGTCCCCGGGACGAGTTCGTAGCGTCGGAGCTGCACGATGGCCATGACCCGACACCGTACCGCTCAGGTCTACCGGTCGAGGCGGGGCACGTCTCGCCAGAGACGTTCGAGTTCGTAGAAGCGGCGGGTCTCGTCGTCGAAGACGTGCACGACGATGGGCCCGTAGTCGACGAGGACCCAACGCAGGTCGTCGAGCCCTTCGGTGCGCACGGGCTTGATCCCGAAGCGCTCACGGAGCACCCGTTCGACCTCGTCCGCGATCGCCTTCACCTGCCGGTCGTTCGACCCGTGCGTGACGACGAAGAAGTCCGTGATCGCGAGCACGTCGCCGACGTCGAGCACGACCGTGTCCTGGCCGAGCTTGTCGTCCGCTGCGTCGGCGGCGGCGCGCGCCAGATCAGCGGGCGACGGATACATTCGGGACCTCCGGGTCGAAGACGTGGGAACTGCCGACGACGATCGTGACGTCGATCGCCGAATCGGGTCGGTCGAGCAGGGTCACCGTCGAGACACCGAGCCGCTCGGCGATGCGACGTGCGGCGGCCTCGGCGTCGGGCCGGTGGTACTCGACGACGTCGACGTCGTGGTCGAACCGGTCGGCGTTGCCGAACACGAGGATCGACACGCCGAGCGGCACGACCTCGGCAGCGATCCGCAACGAACGTTCGGCCTCGCCGGTGCCGTCGAGGAGTCGGACACGCGTCCGCCCCCCCGTCTCGGGTGGGGCGGGGAACGGCACCACGAGCGCGACCGCCTCGTCGACCTCGGCGGCGACCATCGTGTACGTGCGGCGACCGTCCTCGTCGCGCGCCGTCGCCGGCAACGTGAGCACCGTCACCGGTGCGCCGGCGAGGCCGCCGACGAGATCACCGAGTACCGTGCCACTCGATCCGCCCCGGCCGAGCCACGCCGTCCACACGAGCTCGGCGCGGTAGAGGGCCTCGAGGTCGTCCTCGCCGGGACCCCGTTGGTGCAGGTATGCGGCGATGCGGTCCGCACCGAGCGCGATGCGACCGGCCGGGAACACCGTCGTGCCCGCGTCGTCGAGCAACGGCGCCGGGTTGTCGATCTCGAGGGACGTCCCCGCACCGACCACGTCACGCCACGCCGCGTCGTCGAGCCGCACGACCGGGCCGGTGTCGACCCGGAGGATCGTCGAGACGAGCGACGCGACCGCGGTCGGACCACCGCTCGCGAACGCGTCGCCGAGCGTCGGGGCCGTCGGACCGTCGCCTGTCCGCAGACCTGCCGGCACGACCAGCACACCGCCACCCCCCTGTCGTGCGGTCCCGCCGACGAGCGCAGCGGCGACGAGACGGCCGTCAACGGCGATGTCGAGTGCCAGCACCGTCGGCGACGCGGCCACGATCGCCTGGTAACCGGGGAGGGTCGGATCGGCGTTCGAGGACGCTTCACCGGGACCGCCACCGCGCAACGCGGCGTCGACACCGACCTTGCCGAGCACCGGCACCGCGACGAGCACCGCGAACACGACCGCGCCGGCGACCCCACGGCGAACCGTCCGCGACGGGCCGGGCGGCTCACGACGCGGGGGGATGCTGCCGGGTGGCGACACGTCCGGCACCCCGGAGGAACTCGACCGCGGTGCGGCTCCGGGAGTGTCGGTCACGGCAGGGGACGATAGAGGCCGCGTCGCAGGATCACGGACTGCACGGCGTCGGGGACGAGCCCGTCGACCGAACCGCCCGCTGCGAGCAGCGCACGGACGGCGGTCGAGGAGACGTCGACCGCGGGCATCTCGACGACGTCGACGACGAAGCCGGGCGGATCGTCCCGGTGCGAACCGGCACGGTCGAGGAGGGCGATCCGGACCCGTCCGGCGAGGTCCTCCCACCGGTGCCACGTCGGGATCCCCGCCGCGGCGTCGACCCCGAGCACCAACCACAGGGCCGCGCCAGGGAACCGCTCCTCGAGATCGGCCACCGTGTCGACCGTGTAGCTCGGCCCACCCCGGTCGATGTCGACCGTGCACGCCTCGAGACCCGGGTGCCCCGCGACGGCCGCCTCCACCATCGCGAGCCGGTCCGCGGCCGGGGTCACCGGTCGGTCCGCGGACTTCTGCCACGGGTCGTTCGCGACCACGAAGAGGACCCGATCGAGATGAAGTTGCTCGAGGGTGTAAAGACCGGCCGCCACATGGCCGATATGAGGAGGGTCGAAGGTCCCGCCGAGCACTCCGAGCCGTTCCACCGGCACGGAGTGTACGGGGCAGGAGAGGACATGGGTCATGAGTGATGCAATCGGTCGGTACCTCGAGGAGATCGGCGCCGTGGCGCTGCTCACCGCAGAGGAGGAGCGCGAGCTGGCGCAGGTCATCGAGGCGGGGAAGGAAGCCCGGATCCGCATCGCGAACGGCAGCCGTCACATCGCCGACAAGCGGGCCGCCCAGGCCGCCGCCGACGCGAAGGACCGGTTCATCAGGGCGAACCTCCGACTGGTGGTGAGCATCGCCCGTCGATACCCGCTGCCGTCCTCGATGGAGCTCCTCGACCTGATCCAGGAGGGGAACATCGGCCTCGAGCACGCCGTCGACAAGTTCGACTGGCGCAAGGGGTTCAAGTTCTCCACCTACGCCACGTTCTGGATCCGCCAGTCGATCGGCCGGGCGCTCGACCAGAAGGCCTCCCTCGTCCGCCTCCCCGGTGACCGTTCGGCGTCGCTGCGCGCCGCGCTGCGGCGGGTGTCCGGCGACGGCGACGGCCTCGACGCCGAACACGCGCACCTGCACCGGCTCTCCACGCCGACGTCGCTCGACCGCCCCGTCGGTGACATCGGCTCCGACGAGCTCGTCGACCTCATCCCCGCGCACGTCCCCGGCCCCGAACAGGAGCTGATGGCCCGGGTCGAGCAGCAGATGATCGCCGACCTCCTCGACGTGCTCGACCCCCGGGCCCGCTACGCGGTCGAGCAGCGCTTCGGTCTGCAGGACGGTCGGAAGCGTTCCTACCGCGAGGTCGGCGACGAACTCGGCGTGACCGCCGAGGCGGCCCGTCGTCTCGTCAAGCGTGCGGTCGGCACGATCCGCAACAGCGCACCCGCCTCGGTCGCCGCGGCGATCAGCGCGGCCTGACGGCCCGCACTTTGCGGCGACGGCACACACCGGCAAGGCTTGACGGTCGATGACGCAGTCCTGGACTCCCACCTCGTGGCAGAACCTGCGCGCCGAGCAGCAGCCCGAGTACCCCGACGCGTCCGCACTCGAGGCGACGCTGAAGACGCTCGCGTCGTACCCGCCGCTCGTCTTCGCCGGCGAGGCACGCGACCTCCGGGCGAAGCTCGCCGAGGTCGCTGCCGGCCGGGCGTTCCTCCTGCAGGCCGGTGACTGCGCCGAGAGCTTCAACGACTTCACCGCCGATCGGATCCGCGACAAGCTCAAGGTCATCCTGCAGATGGCCGTCGTGCTGACCTATTCCTCGGGCGTCCCGGTCGTGAAGGTCGGCCGCATCGCTGGACAGTACGGCAAGCCACGTTCGTCGCCGACGGAGACCGTCGACGGTGTGACGCTCCCCTCCTTCCGGGGCCACAACGTGAACTCCGAGGTGTTCTCCGAGGCCGGCCGCATCCCCGACCCGGAACGGCTCGTGACCGGCTACCACCAGGCCGCCGCGACGCTGAACCTCGTCCGGGCGTTCACGAAGGGCGGCTTCGCCGACCTCGGGCGGGTCCACGCCTGGAACCAGGAGTTCGTCGCCGACTCGGCCGAGGGTCACCGCTACGAGGAGCTCGCCAACGGCATCGAGCGCGCCCTGCGGTTCATGCAGGCCTGCGGGCTCGACACCGCCGCCGAGGCACAGCTCCACCAGGTCGACTTCTACACGTCGCACGAGGCGCTCCTGCTCGGCTACGAGCAGGCGCTCACCCGACGCGATTCCCTCACCGGCGACTGGTACGACTGCTCCGCGCACCTGCTGTGGATCGGTGAGCGGACCCGTCAGCTCGACGGTGCGCACCTCGAGTTCCTGCGCGGCGTGCACAACCCGCTCGGGTGCAAGCTCGGACCGACCGCGACCCCCGAGGACGTGCTCGCGATCTGCGAGAAGCTCAACCCCGACCGGATCCCCGGCCGCCTCACGCTGATCTCCCGCATGGGTGCGACGATGGTGCGGCCCGCACTACAGCCGCTCCTCGAGGCGACCCGCGACGCCGGCCACCCGGTCGTCTGGGTGTGCGACCCGATGCACGGCAACACCTTCACGTCGGCGTCCGGATTCAAGACCCGCGACTTCGACGACGTGATGGGCGAGATCGAAGGATTCTTCGCCGCCCACCGTGCCGCCGGCACCTGGCCGGGCGGCGTCCACGTCGAACTCACCGGCGACGACGTCACCGAGTGCCTCGGAGGCTCGACCAAGGTACTCGAAGGCCACCTCGACCGTCGCTACGAGACGATCTGCGACCCGCGCCTCAACGCGCGCCAAGGGCTCGACCTCGCGTTCCGCGTGGCCGAGCTCCTCGCCGACTGAGCAGACCGGCCGGTCAGCTGTTGTAGCTGTACCCGAGTCCGGCGCGTGCGTCGTTCTGGATGCCGTACGCCGGGATCGGGTAGCGCAGCCCGTTGCGTGACAGCGCCTCGAGGCCTGCGATCATCTTCGGCACGAACTCCGGCGGGGTCGCCATCAGCATCTCGTCGTCGGGCACCGCACCGTAGCGACGCTCTGCGAAGCACGGCAGCGACACCGACGGCTCGCGCAGCTTGAGCGCCCGGCCCCACGAGTCGGCGCACGCCGACTCACCGACACAACCCCAGCTGAAGTTCTTGTAGCCGCTCCACTGCAGACCGTTGATCATCAGGATCATCTGCGCAGGGTTCGCGTAGATCATGCAGATGTCCGGCGGGTCGAGACGACCGGCGGTCAGCGGCGAGACGGCGACCGCCTCGTACTGACCGAAGGGCACGAGGTGCATCGCGTGCTGGTGGTTGCTCGCATCCTCGAGCGTCTCGAACCAGACGCCCTTCATGCGCTCGCCCGACAGCCACTTCTCGTCGGGTTCCTTGAGACCGACGACGGCCCCGCACTGGTCACCGACGAAATCGGCGTTGGTCGCACCGACCGTCCAACCGATCCGCGACGCCATGGACACGATCTGGTCCATCGTGTGGATCGACTGCGGCCGCCGGATCTTGGGCACCGCCTCCATCTCGGCGACCGTGGCGAACATCTTCATGCCGATCGGCGTGGTCCGCAGCCGCAGCAGGCGGTTCAGGTCGTCGACGATCTTCGCCCAGTCGTACTGGCCAGGTGAGTTCGAGCCGCTGATCGCGACCGTGGTCTCGTTCTTGTCCCCCGTCATGGCGGGGATCCTAGACCTCGGTCCGGGCGGGGAGTCCGGCGAGATGCGCCGCATCGTTGTACCGCACCAGGCGCCACCGGTCGGGGAGGACGCCGTCCTCGTGGCGGGCGCTCAGCTCGGTGATCGAACAGTTGAGCGTCCACAGATCGTGGTTCGAGCGATAGGGCAGGCCGAGCACCCCGCGGAGCGCCATGTCGATCACCCCGCCGTGGCAGGAGACGAGCACCGTACGACCGAGGTACTCCTCGGTGAGATCGTGCAACACCGCACCGACACGGCAGTAGAACTCGGCGAGCGACTCGGCACCCGGTGCGAGCCGGGAGTGCGGGAGGCGGTCCCACTGCGGGTCGCCGTAGCGTTCGACGACCTCGGCCCAGCCGAGACCGTCGGCGTCGCCGGCGATGTGCTCCACGAGACGTTCGTCGGTGCGTAAACCGAGACCGAGGTGGGCGTCGAGGATCTCCGCCGTCTCGATCGCCCGGGGCAACGTCGACGCGACGACTGCGTCGACCACCGGTTCGTGACCCTCGGCGAGCCGTGCACGCAACCGTTCGGCCTGCAACCGGCCGAGGTCGGACAGGCCGGTGCAGCCGACCGGACCGCCGACGACCTGGCGGACCGTCGCCACGGACTCGCCGTGGCGCACGAGGAGGAACCGAGTCGTGGGCACTCAGGCGAGGTTGTCGACGAACCCCTCGAGCTGCCGGAGGTTCCGGCACTCGAACACACCGTTGCAGTGCTGGCCGTACTCGCCGACGATCGAGTCGCCGGTGTCCCAGTAGCTGCGGGGCTCCGGGTTCAACCAGAACACGGAGCGGGCCTTCTCACGGAGTTCCTTGATGATCCAGGCCTGCGAGGAGTGGTAGTTGTTCCGGGCGTCGCCCAGGATGATGACGGTGGTCTTGGGGCCGACCTCACGGCCGTACTTCTCCCAGAACACCTCGAACGCGTGGCCGTAGTCGGAGTGGCCGTCGACCCAGACCACGTCCGCCTCGGTGTTCACCCGGTGCACGGCCTCGAGGATGTCCTCGGTGCCCTCGAAGAAGCGCGTGACCTCGTCGAGCCCGTCGATGAACACGAACGAGCGCACCTTCGAGAACTGGCTCGAGATCGCGTACACGAGGTGCAGCGTGAAACGGGCGAACGCAGCGACCGAGCCGGAGATGTCGGCGATCACCATGATGTCGGGCTTCTTCGGCCGCGGCCGGCGGAACTTCAGTTCGGCCGGCACACCGCCGTAGGACATCGAGTGCCGCACGGTGTTGCGGAAGTCGAGCGCACCACGCCGACCGTGCAGACGCTTGCGCTGCAGCCGCACGGCGAGCTTCCGGGTCAGCGGGTAGATGGCCTTGCGGAGCTTCGCCATCTCGTCCCGCGACGCGTGCATGAAGTCGACGTCCTCGGGCAACGGCTTGCGCAGCGTCTTCGCCATCGCCTCGACCCCGCGGTCGGCGACGAGGCGCCGACGGATCTCGGCCTCGATCTCCTGGCGGAGCTGATCGACCCGGTTCTCGTACTCGTCGCCCTGGAGGCGTTCCTCGAGCGGGGACATCTTCCCGCCGACCTTCTGGCGGGCCTCCTCCATCAGCTTGGCGAGCACGCCGTCGAGATCGAGGTTCCGCAACGTGCGGTACAGGTAGTACGTCCCGCCGACCGGTCGGCCCGGCTCCATGCCCGCGAACCGCTTCACCGCGGTCCGTGACACCATCCGCATGAGGCCACGGTCACCCGAGAGGATCGCGTTGTACAGCATCTGGGCGAGCTGTTCCGGCGTGATCGCCGAACCGCCACCCTTGCCGTCGCCGCCCTGGCCGGGCATCTCGCCGTCGCCGTCACCGTCCTGGTCCTCGCCCTCCTCGGAGGGCTGACCTTCACCGTCCTCGCCGAGCGCGTACTGGTCGCCGCGCAGCGAGAAGTAGATCTCGAAGACCGTCTCGAACGCCTTCCAGTGCGACTGGTTCTTCACCATCGTCGCCGCGAGCGCGTACTTGAACGCCTCCCGGTCACCGAGCGGCACGTGCCGCAGGGCCTCCATCGCGTCGAGGTTCTCGGTGAGGCTCACCGGGATCGACGCGTTGCGCAGCTCGATGACGAAACCGTTGAGCAGCTCGAGCAGCGGCTGCCCGAGCTCGATCGGTACGGGTACGGAGTCCTCGGTGACGGTCATCCGACGTGTCCGCTCAGGGCGTCTTCTGCCACTTGGACTGCGCCGTGGAGAGTTCCTTCGCAGCCTTCGCGATGTCGGTCTGGTACTTGAGGAGGATGTGCAGGGTGTCCACGGCATCAGCCTCGGTCACCTGCTGGACACCGAGGAGGACGAGCGTGTTCGCCCAGTCGAGCGTCTCCGACACCGACGGTGCCTTCTTCAGCTCGAGCGACCGGATGGTGCGCACGATGCGGGCGACCTGGTCGGCGAGCGTCTCGGTGATACCCGGCACCTTGGTGAGCACGATCTCGCGCTCGCGCTCGATCTCGGGGTAGTCGATGTGCAGGAACAGGCAGCGGCGCTTGAGCGCCTCGGACAGCTCCCGGGTGTTGTTCGAGGTGAGGAACACGAGCGGGATCTGCGTCGCCGTGATCGTGCCCATCTCGGGGATCGACACCTGGTAGTCGGAGAGGATCTCGAGGAGCAGAGCCTCGGTCTCGATCTCGACGCGGTCCACCTCGTCGAT
>CAYVOK010000032.1:0-33812 GCA_964453335.1 uncultured Acidimicrobiaceae bacterium | reverse complement strand
TGTGGGACGTCGACTTCCGCACCGCCGTCGCGCAGGCCGAACTCGAGGACCGCGACCAGCCGGGCGCCTACCACACGCTCGCGTTCGCCCGGACCGACGGCGGCGGCGACATCCGCATCGACACCACCCGGCCCGAACTCCTTCCCGCCTGTGTCGCGCTCGTCGCGCATCCCGACGACGCCCGCTACCGGCCACTGTTCGGCACGACCGTGCGCACCCCGGTCTTCGGTGTCGAGGTGCCCGTCCACGCCCACCCGCTCGCCGACCCCGAGAAGGGCACCGGCATCGCGATGATCTGCACGTTCGGCGACACGACCGACGTGATCTGGTGGCGCGAACTCGACCTGCCGGCACGCCCCGTCGTCGGGCACGACGGACGCATCCTCGCCGAGGTCCCGAGCTGGATCACCGACCCGGCCGGTCGTGCGACCTACGCCGAACTCGCCGGCAAGACCGTGAAGCCGGCCCAGACCGCCGTCGTCGAGGCCGCCCGGGCGTCCGGCGCGCTCGTCGGTGACCCGCGCCCGATCACCCACCCGGTGAAGTTCTTCGAGAAGGGCAGCCGTCCGCTCGAGATCGTCACCACCCGGCAGTGGTACATCCGCAACGGCGGCCGCGACGCAGCGCTGCGCGAGGCGCTCATCGAGCGTGGTCGTTCGCTGGTGTGGCACCCCGACCACATGCGGCACCGGTACGAGAACTGGGTCGCCGGTCTCAACGGTGACTGGCTCATCTCCCGTCAGCGCTTCTTCGGTGTGCCGATCCCGCTCTGGTACCCGTTGCACGCCGACGGCAGCGTCGACCACGACCGTCCGATCGCCCCCGCCGAGTCGGTCCTGCCGATCGACCCGTCGACCGACGTGCCGCCGGGCTACACCGCCGATCAGCGGGGTGTCCCCGGCGGGTTCATCGGCGATCCCGACGTGATGGACACGTGGGCGACCTCGTCGCTCACCCCCCAGATCGCAGGCCGCTGGGAAGACGACCCGGCACTGTTCTCCCTCGTGTTCCCGATGGACCTGCGTCCCCAGGGACACGACATCATCCGGACGTGGCTGTTCTCCACGGTCGTGCGGGCGCACGCCGAACACGGCAGCCTGCCGTGGACGGATGCCGCCCTGTCGGGCTGGATCCTCGATCCGGACCGCAAGAAGATGTCGAAGTCGAAGGGCAACGTCGTCACCCCGATGCACCTCTTCGACCAGTACGGCGCCGACGCCGTGCGGTACTGGTCGGCGTCCGCACGACCGGGTACCGACACCGCGTTCGACGAGGGGCAGATGAAGATCGGCCGCCGCCTCGCCATCAAGCTGCTGAACGCGTCGAAGTTCGCACTCGGCCTCGGCGGTGCCGATGCCGCCCCCACGAGCCCGGCCGACGTGACCGCGCCGCTCGACAAGGCGCTGCTCGCCCGACTCGCAGCACTCGTCGACGACGCCACGGCGGCGTTCGACGGGTACGACTACGCCCGGGCCCTCGAACGCACCGAGGCGTTCTTCTGGGACTTCTGCGACAACTACCTCGAGCTCGTGAAGGGCCGCGCCTACGCGAGCCAGGGAGCGGACGCGGCCGCATCTGCCCGCGCCGCCCTCGAGATCGCCCTCGACACGTTGCTGCGACTGTTCGCCCCATTCCTTCCATTCGCCACCGAAGAGGTGTGGTCGTGGTGGAAGGACGGATCGGTGCACCGGGCGGCGTGGCCCGACGCGGTGGCGGTGCGTACCGCGGCCGGCACCGACGCCGACCCCGACGTGTACCGCACCGCGTGCGAGGTCACCGCCGCCGTGCGCCGTACGAAGACCGAGGCGAAGAAGTCGATGCGTGCCCCCGTCGCGCTCGTGGTCGTCGCCGCCCCCGCAGGGGCGCGCGCTGCGGTCGATGCCGCTCGCGCCGACCTCATGGAATCGTCGGGCGTCGCGGAGCTGCGCACCACCGACGGTGACGAGCTCGCCGTCGAGGTCACCCTCGCCGAGGACTGACCGGGCGCCGACGTCTCAGCGCGACGGCTGCGACCGGTTGCCCACCCGGCGGATCTCACTGTTCGGCACGTGCCAGACCGTGCCCTCCTCGTCGCGGATCCGCACCCGCCGCAACGACATCGCCTCGACGACACCGGTCGCGACCCCGACGTCGACGACGTCGCCGACACCGAGCTGGTCCTCGATCAGCAGGAACGCGCCGGACACGTAGTCCTTCACGAGCGTCTGTGCGCCGAAACCGATCGCCACACCGACCACGCCGGCCGACGCGAGCAACGGGGCGAGGTTCACCCCGAGCTCGCCGAGCGCGGCGAAGGACGCGAACAGCACCACGAACCCCGTCGCCGCACCGAACGCGACCTGGGCGAGCGTCCCCTTGCGACCGACGAGTCGCTGCCGCTGTGCAACGGCGTCGACGCCGGTCGCCTCACGCGACTGGGCCGCCTCCCAGCGTGCGAGCGCACGGGCGAGCATCGACCGGAGCACGCGCTGCGCGACGAACGCCACGACGGCGATCACCGCGACCCGGAGCGGCGTACCCATCGCCCAGTCCGCGAAGCCGGCCAACGCGTCGCTCGCGCCGGCGTCGACGAGCGCCGAACAGACCACCGTCGGCCGGTTCACACAGGTCACCGCAGCCACGACATCCGGCGTCATCCGGCCGACGCTACCGCTCACCGACCCCACCCCGGGCGACCCGCTAGCGTGCCCGTGCACGCCGATCGACACCCGGGGGGACCGATGTCAACGCCCAGCTTCACCGACCTCGAATTCAGCATCGGCGACGACTACGTCGCCACCGTCGAGATCGCCCGCCCACCGCACAACTACTTCGACCACGTCCTCATCGGGTCGTTGGCCGACGCCTTCACGTTCTGCGACGACGACGACCGGGTGCGGGCCATTGTGCTGTGCGCCCAGGGAAAGTCGTTCTGCGCGGGCGCCAACTTCAACGCGCCGCGGGACGGCCAGACCCAGCCCGGCAACCTGTACCGCGAGGCCGTGAAGCTGTTCGAGACGAAGACCCCGGTGGTCGCCGCCGTCCAGGGCGCCGCGATCGGTGGCGGTCTCGGCGTCGCCCTCATGCCCGACTTCCGGATCGCGAGCCCCGAGGCACGCTTCAGCGCGAACTTCGCCCGCCTCGGGTTCCACCAGGGGTTCGGCCTGTCGGTCACCCTGCCCGGCATCGTCGGGCAGCAGGTCGCCCTCGACATGCTCTACACCGGCCGCCGGGTGAGCGGTGAGGAAGCACTCCGGGTCGGTCTGTGCGACCGGCTCGTGCCCGCTGATCAGCTCCGTGCCGAGGCGCACGCGTTCGCCGTCGAGATCGCCCGGTCCGCCCCGCTCGCGGTGCGCTCGATCCGCCAGACCATGCGCGGCGACCTCGCCGCCAAGGTGAAGGCGGCGACCGACCACGAACTCGAGGAGCAGGACCGCCTGCGGTCCACCGAGGACTTCAAGGAAGGCGTGAAGGCGACGGCAGAGCGTCGCCTCCCCGACTTCAAGGGGCGCTGAGCCACAGGCGCTGGGCGCCGGACGGTCAGCCCTTGCGGCGGCCGTACCGGCGCTCGAAGCGCTCGACACGACCGGCGGTGTCGACGATCGTCATCGTGCCCGTGAAGAACGGGTGGCTGCGATGGCTGATCTCGACCTTGGCGAGGGGGTAGGTGTTCCCGTCCTCCCACACCGTCGTGTCGTTCGTCTGCACCGTCGACCGGGTGATGAAGGAGTAGTTGGCCTGCGTGTCGAGGAACACGACCGGGCGGTACTCGGGATGGATGTCCTTCTTCATGGCGACCCTCGCGGTTCGGCTGCAGCGGCCTACCAGTATGCCCGTTCGACCGGCGCGATCCGAAACCGCGGGCCGGGTAGCGTGTCCGACGTGACGGACACCCTCACCACGACACCGGTGCAGGACCCCGAACTCACCGACGGTGACGAGGGCGACCACGACCGGTACTCGCACTACGTGCGCAAGGCCGACATGATGCGCGCGGCCGTCGAGGGCGTCCCCGCCACCGCACTGTGCGGCAAGAAGTGGATCCCCAACCGCGACCCGGAGCGCTACCCCGTGTGCCCGACGTGCAAGGAGATCTACGACGCGCTCAAGGCCGCCGGTCGCTGAGGCCGACGGGTCCACCATGCACCGCACCGCCATCGCGCACATCTCGGGGCCCGATCGACCGGGTGTCCTCGCCGCGCTCATGGACGTGCTCGAACGGCAGGGTGCCGACGTCCTCGACGTCGAACAGATCACCATCCGGGGACGACTGCTGCTCAGCGTCGCGCTGCGCATCCCCGACGGGCAGGACCCCTTCAAGGAACTCCTCTACTACGGCTGGGAGCGTGACCTGCAGGTCGACTTCCAGATCGTCGACGACGGCGACGACGTCACCCTGGTCGGGGACCAACGCCATGCGATCACCCTGCTCGGCGCCGAACTCGGCCCGGCTGCATTCGCAGCGGCGGCTGCCGCCGTCGCGGCGTGCGACGCGAACATCGACCGGATCACCTGCCTCGCCCACTACCCCGTCGAGGCGTACGAGCTGATCGTGTCGTCCACCGACATCGCACCGATCCGGGCGGGCCTGGTGGCGGCGTCCCGGACGCACCGCTTCGACGTCGCCGTGCAACGGGAAGGCCTCGGGCGACGGGCACTCCGCCTCGTGGCTCTCGACGTCGACTCCACACTGATCCAGGACGAGGTCATCGAGCTCCTCGCCGACGCGTGCGGGTGCCGCGACGAGGTCGCAGCCGTCACCGCCCGGGCGATGGCAGGCGAACTCGACTTCGAGGAATCGCTCCGCGCCCGGGTGGCGCTCCTCGCCGGGCTCGACGCACACGTGATCGAGGAGGCACGCAGCCGCCTGCGCCTCACCCCCGGTGCCCGCACGTTCGTGCGCACCCTCCAGAGGCTCGGGTTCCGCACGATGATCGTGTCGGGTGGCTTCACCCCCTTCACCGACCACCTCCGAGCCGAGCTCGGTATCGACCACGCGTTCGCGAACGAGCTCGAGATCGTCGACGGTCGGCTGACCGGCCGGGTCGTCGGACCCGTCGTCGACCGGCGGCGCAAGGCCGCCATCCTCCGGGAGGTCGCTGCCGCCGAAGGGATCGATCTGGCGCAGACGGTCGCTGTCGGTGACGGGGCGAACGACCTCGAGATGCTCGCCGCCGCAGGGCTCGGCGTCGCCTTCAACGCGAAGCCGGTCGTCCAGGACGCCGCCGACACGAGCGTGAGCGTCCCCTACCTCGACGCCATCCTCTTCGTGCTCGGCATCCGTCGTGGCGACGTCGTCGCGGCCGACCTCGCGGAACCGACCGGCAACTAGGGTCCGCCCCATGGCGGGATTCATCAGGACCGAGGTCGACGGCCACATCGGCTGGCTCGTCGTCGAACAGCCCGAACGGCGTAACGCGGTCTCGCTCGAGATGTGGCAGCAGATCCCCGACGCCGCCGCCCGACTCGACGCCGACGACGACGTGCGCGTCGTCGTGGTGCGTGGGGCAGGCGAGGAGGCGTTCGTCGCCGGTGCCGACATCAGCCAGTTCGAGGCCCGCCGCACGGGTGAGGGCGCCGCGATCTACGAGGCGGCGACGACCGCCGGGTACGGCGCCCTCGCCGCGATCAGCAAGCCGACGATCGCCATGGTCCACGGCCCCTGCGTCGGTGGTGGACTCGCCATCGCGCTCACCACCGACCTGCGCGTGAGCGCCGACGACGGTCGCTTCGCGATCCCCGCGGCGAAGCTCGGCCTCGGGTACGGCATCGCCGGCATCGAGACCCTCGAACGGCTCGTCGGCCCGTCCCGTACGAAGGAGATCTTCTTCACGGCGCGGCTCTTCGACGCCACGGAGGCACTCGCGATGGGGTTGCTGAACGCCGTGCACCCCAAAGCCGAACTCGAGGACGCCGTGCGTGCGCTCGCCACGCAGATCGCCCGCAACGCCCCGCTCACCGTGCGGTCGGTGAAGTACCTCACCGGTCAGGTGCTCCGCCCGCCCGCCGAGCGCGACGCCGCGGGGATCCGTGCGTCGGTCGACGGGTGTTTCGCGAGCGAGGACTACCGGGAAGGCGTCCGCGCGTTCCTCGAGAAGCGCCGGCCCGAGTTCCGGGGACGCTGAGCGGCGCGCCGGTTAGGGTGCCCGACATGGCATCCGGACCCCTCGCAGGAATCAAGGTCGTCGAACTCGCCGGCATCGGCCCCGGCCCGATGTGCGCGATGTTGCTCGCCGACCTCGGCGCCGAGGTGATCCGGGTCGACCGCACCGAATCGGTCGACCTCGGCATCTCCCACGCCCGGCAGTTCAACGTGCTCAACCGTGGGCGTCGCTCTGCGGCGGTCGACCTCAAGAACCCCGACGGCGTGCAGGCGGTCCTCCGTCTCGTCGACGGCGCCGACGCCCTCATCGAAGGGTTCCGCCCCGGCGTCATGGAGAAGCTCGGCCTCGGACCGGACGTGTGTCTCGCCCGCAACCCGCGTCTCGTCTACGGCCGCATGACCGGCTGGGGCCAGGACGGCCCGTACGCGAAGACAGCCGGTCACGACATCAACTACATCGCACTCACCGGCGCCCTCGCCGCGATCGGCAACCACGGCGGCCCGCCTGTCCCGCCGCTCAACCTCGTCGGCGACTTCGGCGGCGGTGCGCTCTACCTCGCCTTCGGCCTGTGCGCAGGAATCATCAGTGCCCGCGCCACCGGCACGGGCCAGGTCGTCGACGCAGCGATGGTCGACGGCGCGGCCTCGCTCATGACCGCCATCTACGGCATGTACGCAGCGGGTGGGTGGTCGCTCGAACGCGGCACGAACATCCTCGACTCGGGCGCCCACTACTACGGGACCTTCGAGTGCTCCGACGGCCGGTACGTGTCCATCGGGTCGATCGAGGGGAAGTTCTACGAGGAGCTCGAGCAGGCGCTCGACATCTCGCTCGACGGCCGCCTCGACCCGGCGAACTGGCCGGCCCACCGCGACGTCGTCGCCGCTCGGTTCCGGACCCGCACCCGCGACGAGTGGTGCGCGGTGATGGAAGGGACCGACATCTGCTTCGCACCGGTCCTCGACATGGACGAGGCCCCCAAGCACGCGCACATGGCGGCGCGGGGCACCTTCGTCGAGGTCGACGGCGTCGTCCAGCCGGGTCCGGCACCGCGCTTCAGCGCGACCCCCGGGGCCGTGCAGCGTGGGCCCTCGGACCCGGGGCAGCACACCGACGAGGTGCTCGGCGACTGGGGCTTCAGCGCCACCGAGCTCGCCGCGCTCCGCTCGTCGGGCGCCATCGCCTGAGCGCTCAGCGCCCGCGCGGTTCGTTCAACTCGATCAGGTTCCCGGCGGGGTCGCGCAGGAACGACTGCCGTCCCCCGTCGGGCACCTGGATCGGATCGCTGACCTTCACCCCGGCACGGCCGAGTTCGGCACGCGCCGTGTCGAGGTCGTCGACCCGGAAGGCGAAGTGCTGACCCTTCGGGGCGACCCAGTCCTCGACCTCGAGCAGGTGGATCTCCCGGTCGTCGGGGGTGCGGAGCCAGTGGCCCGGGAAACCGAGATCGGGCCGAGGGATCTCGGTGAGACCGAGGACGTCGACGTAGAACCGGCACGCCTCCGCAGCGTCCCGGACGTTGAGCGAGATGTGGTGCACGCCACCGAGCACGACCATGCGCGGAGGTTACCCGGGCGGGGGTGGCACGGGGGTCGGGTCGACGAAGCGTCGTACGACGTTCGCGGTGATCCGCGCGATGTCGTTGTCGTACAGGTCCCCCGACGGCCCGCGAGTCGCGAGCGCGCCGAACCAGGAGATCGAGCCGGTGGAGAACACCGCGCCGCCGTTCGGGGTCTCGAAGAACACGAGGTCGGCCCGCACGGCCGGGTCCTCCGGACCGGGCACGACCGTTGCGTGGTACTCCTCCTTCGTGCGCAGCATCTGCTCGCTGTGATCCTCCGACGAGGCGAGCACGACCGCGTGGTGCGGTGAGCCGAGCGCCACGTCGAAGCGGTCGATCTCCTGGCCGGCCGCACCACCACCGACCCCGTGGTCGCCGACGATCTCCTGACCCTCGACACCCTCGAAGATCCATGCCGCGCGCCCCTCGTGACTCGCCGGGCTGCGGCGGTAGTGGCTCGCACGGTCGAAACCCTGTGCGGCGAACCCGACCCCGACGAGCCGGTTCGGCGCGCGACCGAGCCGACGCCAGAGCCCGCCGTACTCGCCACCGTGTGCGTGGTAGTACTCGCCCGGCTCGGCGATCCAGGCCCGTGTGCCGTCCTCGGCCCGACGGATCTCCATGATCCAGGGCTCCTCCTCGCTCCAGGAGACCCGCCAGTAGAAGCCGTTCCCTCCGAGGTAGACGAAGCGTCCACCGCCTGCGGTGAACGCCTCGAAGGCGTCGAGCATCGCCGTCGACGTGTACTCGGGATGGCTGCCGGTCACCACGCACCGGTAGTGCGCCAGCAACCCGACGCCCTCACGGTGCACGTCGTCGTCGGTGATGACGTCGTAGGGGATGCCGAGGTGTTCGAGGAACGCGACGATGTTCGTGTCCGCCGTGAACGCCCACCCGTCCGCGCCGGGCTTCATGTTCATGATCGGTCGGCGCCGCGACGACAGCATCACGCCCGAGCCGTCGTCGTGGTACTCGTACATCGAGTGCCCGCACTCGGGATGCTGCTTCAGGTACTCGATCTCCGGCCGGTGATGGTCACGCGGCGCGAAGAAGTCGGACCCGTCGATCGTCATGCGATGGTTCGCGTAGGCGTAGTAGGTCGCCGTCGGCACGAGGAACGCGAGCGCCGCCCGCGGACCGTCCGCAGACGGCCGCACGAAGAACGGCGTGCGGTCCACGTTCCCGTCGGGACCGGTCGTCTCGAACACGTACATGCCGGATCGCGTGTCCGTCGGGACCGTGATCACCACGTCGGGATCCCAGCCTGCGTCGACGATGTCGTCACGGTGGAAGTGGATCGCCGCGTACTGCTCGGGCTTGTCGGACCACCGCTGCGTCGAGCCGTCCCACGTCGACGACGTCACCGCCCGGGCCGGACCACCGACCGTGCGGCCGTGGAGCCCGTGCGATCCGACGTCGGCGACCCGGGTGGAACCGATCCCGACGGCGAGATCCCAACGGGCCGCGACCCGTGCACCGTCGGCACACGTCACGGCGAGCGCAGGGGCCTCGATCCGACCGTCGAAGCACGCAGCGTGCACGCCGGCGTCGACCCACGCCGCCATGCGCAGTTCGGCAGGCCGACCGGACGCTCCGACCGCGGCAGCCACCGTCCCCGCCACCTCCGCCGCCCGCAGCGACACGGCGTCGCCCGGTGCGCGGGTCCCGAGCGGCACCTGCCGCACCGACACTGCGCCCGACTCGGCGTCCCAGCGCGCGACGACGTCGTACCAGCGACGCGCCACCAGCGGTGCACCTGTGGAGACCACCGCACCGCCGACGCGCACCGCACACGCACCCGCCTCGTCGAGCTGCAGGGCGAACCCGGCGCCCGACGACGCGTCGAACCACCCGAGCAGCGCCTGCGGCCCGTCGCCGGGACGTGTGGCGAAGATCCGCATCGTGACCTCGACCGCCGCCGGGTCGACCATCCGGTCGGCGAGCGCGGTCGGCACGTCGACCACGACGAACGAACCGGGCCGCAGCGGCTGGTCCCGGCCCGGGAACGCCGCAGGGACCTCGAAGACCGTGTCCTCGGTCCGGTAGCCCGGGCCCTTCGACGACGGGTCGCCGCACAGCAGGCGGGCGACCCGCAGCGTGCACGGGCCCGGCACGTGCGACCGCACCATCAGCGACACCCGGTCACCCGGCTCGACGACGAGCGGATCGCAGTACCCGACGATGGTGGTGGCGTTGCTCACCCCGCGGTTCTACCCCACACCCCGTCCACGCGCTGGGGAACGGTCGCTACCGTGGCGGCGATGCCCGCCACCGGACCCGCCGACCCGACCCTGTTCGAGGTGCGCCTCGACGGCCGCCTCCACACCGGGCTCGACTGGGGCGGGAGCGGCCGCGACCTCGTGCTGCTGCACCCGAACGGGTTCGGCGCCGGGGTGTTCGACCCGCTCGCCCGACTCCTGCGCACGCGATACCGGGTGCTCGCCGTCGATCTCGGGGGTCAGGGTCGTGCCGACCCGCCCGCAGATCTCGGGGCGTTCCGTCTCGCGGAGGTGGCCGACGAGGTCCTCGCCGTGCTCGCCGCGCTCGACGTCCGACCCCCCTACCTGCTGCTCGGCCACTCCCTCGGCGGGGTCGTCGCGACGCTCGTCGACCGGGCGGCCCCCGGTGCGGTCGAACGTCTAGTCCTGTGCGAGCCGGTGATCTTCCCCCGGGACCTCGATCGACCGCCGTCGACCATGGCCGACGGCGCGCGGCGTCGCCGGGCCGTGTGGCCGTCGGTCGACGCGATGCGCGAGCGCTACCGCGACGCCGGCCCGCTCGCCGAACTCGACCCACGTGCCCTCGACGGCTACCTGGCGCACGGCACGGTGCCGATGCCGAACGGCGAGGTCGCACTCGCGACGCCGCCCGAGATCGAGGCGCTCGTCTTCGAGATCACCCAGAGCGAACGCGGCGGCTACCCGGCCTGGGACCACCTGCCCGCACTCGCCGGACGGGCGACGATCGTGTCGGGTACCACGACGAACCTGCCCGACGACCTGTTCGTCCGTCAGGCAGCCCGAGCCGGGGTCGGCCACATCCGGGTCGAGGGTGGGCACCTGTTCCCCGGCCAGTATCCCGAGGCGACGGCGCAACTCGTCCTCGACCTGCTCGCCGGGACCGAGCGCAGCTAGAGGGTTCCTGCGGCGAGACGTCGTCGGACCTCGACCGCACGCTCCCGCAGCTCCGGGAGATCGACGAGACGATCGAGGCCGCGCACCTGCTGCGCCATCCGTGGGTTCCGGGCGAAGCGGTCGCGGTGGCGGTCGATCACGTCCCAGTAGAGCGTCGTGAAGGGGCACGCTCGCTCGCCCACCCGCAGCTTCGGGTCGAACGCGCACCCGCGGCAGTAGTCGCTCATCCGGTTCAGGTAGGCGCCACCCGACACGTACGGCTTCGTCGCCATCCGACCGCCGTCTGCGAACGTGGCCATGCCCATCACGTTCGGGATCATCACCCAGTCCGCGGCATCGACGAAGGAGGCCGTCATCCAGTCGAGCAGAGCACGAGGGTCGACCCCCGCGGACGTCGCCAGGTTCGCGAGCACCATCAGGCGCTGGATGTGGTGCAACCAGCCGTTGTCGTGCAGCTCGGTGACCGTGGTCGCGACACAGCGCATCGAGGTCGGCGCCGCACCGGTGAACGCGGGTGGCAGGGGGTCGTGCGCACCGAGCGCGTTCTGGTCGGCGTGGTCGGGCCACGCCCAGTAGAGACCCCAGACGTACTCGCGCCAGCCGATCACCTGCCGCAGGAACCCCTCGGCGGACGCGAGCGGTACCCGACCCGCGCGGAACGCCTCCTCGACCCGGTCGCACACCTCACCGGGCAGCAGGAGGCCGAGATTCAGCGCCGGCGACAGCAGCGAATGACCGAGGTGCCAGTTCCCGGCGAGCATCGCGTCCTCGTAGGGACCGAACCCGGCGAGGACCCGGTCGACGAACTCGTCGAGTCGTTCGAGTGCCTGCCGACGCGACGTCGGCCACCAGCCGACCGGGTCCGCGCCGAAGGAACTCCCGGGCAGCGATGCGAGCACCTCCCGGTCGACCTCGTCGAGCGGGAAGGCGGTCGGCGCCGGCCAACGATCGGCGGCACCCGGCCCCTTCGGCGGCGGCTTCCGGTTCTCGTGATCGAGGTTCCACACCCCGCCCACCGGTCCACCGTCGTCCATCAGGTACCCGAGCCTGGTCCGCTGCCAGCGGTAGAAGTCCTCGAGCCGCACGGTGCGCCGTCCGGCCGCCCACGCCGCGAACTCGTCGGGATGGCAGAGGAACTGGTTCGACCGCACGAGGCCGACCCTGGCGGCCGTGAGCCGGTCACGCAGCCCCCGCGACAGCGGTTCGGTCGCCACCACCGTGGGGGCACCGAACCGTCGGCGATGATCGGCAAGGCCTGCGAGCATCGTCGGCGCGTCGACCTCGTCGACCTCGAATCCCTCGGCCCGCAGGTCGTCGGCGAACCGGCGCATCGCCGTCAGCACGACGTGCAGACGCTGCCGGTGGTACGGCCGCGACGCGACCTTGCGCTCGCTGCGCACGAGGAGCACCCGGTCGGTCCCCGGCACCGCATCGGCGAGCGCGCCGATCGCCCGGTTCAGTTGATCGCCGAGCACCCAGACCGTGCGCACGGGGACACGCTCGCAGCGCCGGGCGTGCCGCGCCGAATCGGCCGGGGAGGAGGCGACCCGCTCGCCGACTAGCCTCGCCCCCCGGCATGGAACGTTTCGGCATCGTCGGTCTCCCCAACGCAGGCAAGTCCGCACTCTTCAACGCGCTCACCGGTGGTGATGCGACCGTGGCGGCACACCCGTTCTCCACCACGGAGACGAACGTCGGGGTCGCGAAGGTCGCCGACGTCCGCCTCGACCGGCTCGCTGCGATGTCACAGTCGCGCAAGGTGGTCCCCGCCACCGCCGAGTTCGTCGACATCGCGGGCCTGCAGAAGGGATCGTCGTCGGGCGAAGGGCTCGGCAACCGGTTCCTGCACGGCATCCGTGAGGTCGACGCGATCCTGTTCGTCCTGCGGGCGTTCGAGGATCCGAACGTCGTCGGCGGCAACGATCCGCTCGACGACCTCGCGACCCTCGAACTCGAGCTCGTGCTCGCCGATGCGGCGTCGGCCGAAGGACAGATCGACCGGCGGCGCAAGGCGGCCCGCTCCGACAAGAGCCAGCAGCCCGCGGTCGACGCGCTCGAGGCGGCGTACGCCCACCTGCAGCAGGCGACCCCGCTGTACCGCGCCGGTCTCGGTGCCGAGCAGCTCGCGCTCCTGCAGCCGTTCTTCTTCCTCACCTCGAAGCGGGTGATGGCCGTGGTGAACCTCGGCGAGGACCAGCTGGCGGACGCAGAGGCCATCGTCGCACCGGTCGCTGCGGAGCTCGCCGGCGCCGGGGGCGAGGTGCTCGGCGTGTGCGTGCAGCTCGAGGCCGAGGCCGCGGCGCTCGACGAGGCCGAACGGGCCGAACTCCTCGAAGGCCTCGGGCTCGGCGAAGGTGCACTCCCCCGTGTCGCCCGGGCCGCGTACCACCTGCTCGGGCTGCGCACGTTCTTCACGACCGGCGACAAGGAGTCCCGGGCGTGGACCTTCCGGGCCGGGGCCAAGGCGCCCGAGTGCGCCGGTGTCATCCACTCCGACCTCCAGCGCGGGTTCATCCGCGCCGAGGTCATCCACTGGGACGAGCTGCTCGACATCGGTGGCTGGTCGAAGGCGAAGGCCGAGGGCCGCCTGCGGGTCGAGGGCAAGGACTACGAGGTCCTCGACGGCGACGTCCTCGAGATCCGGTTCAACGTCTGACGGTTCACCGAGAATTCGCCTGCTGCGACTCCGGTCACAGCTGATTCTCACGGTACTCTTACCGTCCGTGCCGCCCCGCCCGGTAGCGATCTTCCTCGTCGGTGCAGCCATCGCCGCAGTGACGGCGTGCTCGAACGCATCCGAGGACGTCGCCCTCGAGCCGGCGCCGACGACCACCGAGGCCGCCGTCGAGGTCGAGGTCACCACCACCGCACCACCGGCGACCCTGCCGGAACCGCTGAACATCTACCGGTTCACCACGTCGGACAAGGTCGAGGAGCGCCTGCTCGACATCCCGCCGCGGGTCTACGTGCCGAACTCCGACGAGCACACCGTCTCCATCATCGACCCGGTCACGCTCACCGTCATCGCGAAATACGACACCGGACAGGTGCCCCACCACGTCGCACCGTCGTGGGACATGACGACGCTCTACATCCTCGACACGTCGGGCAACACCCTCAGACCGATCGACCCCCGCACGTCGAAGCTCGGCACCGCGATCCCCGTGCCGGACCCGTACAACCTGTACTTCACGCCGGACGGGAAGCTCGCCCTGGTCATCGCCGAGCGCTACATGCGCATCGACGTGCGGGATCCGAAGACCTGGGAACTCAAGTACTCCGTGCCCATCCCCCACTCCGGGGTGAACCACGGCGACTTCTCCGCCGACGGGCGGTACTTCTACGCCACCTGTGAGTGGTCGGGCTGGTTCGTGAAACTCGACCTCGTCGAAGGGCGTGTCGTCGCCGAACGCAAGATCGGCCAGCTCCCCATCGACGTGAAGCTCGCACCAGACGCGTCGGTGCTCTACGTGGCAGACCAGGGCCGCAACGGTGTCATCGTCGTCGACCCGACCACACTCGCCGAGGTCGCCTTCATCCCTGCCGGTCGGGGGACGCACGGCCTCTACGTGTCCCGGGACGGCCGTCAGCTCTACGCGACGAACCGCCTCGGCGGATCGATCAGCGTCATCGACTTCGCCACCCGGGCGGTCGTCGCCACCTGGACGATCCCCAACGGCGGCTCACCCGACATGGGGTCCGTCTCGCCCGACGGTCGGCAGTTCTGGGTGTCGGGGCGCAACCACGGTGAGATCTACGTGATCGACACGACGACCGGCGGACTCGTCAAGCGGATCAAGACCGGTGCCGGGCCACACGGGCTCACCTACTTCCCGCAGCCCGGCCGCTACAGCACCGGGCACACCGGCAACTACCGCTGAGCGGGTCGCTCCCGCGGCGGGCGCGCGAACGCGATCACCACCGCAGCGACGACGTCGACCACGGCGAGCACCGTGAAGGGCAGCACGTACCCCGCCGTGCGGTCGTGCAGCCAGCCCATGAACACGAGACCGACGCCGCTGCCGAGCTGACCGGCGAGGGACACCACGCCGAACACGGTGCCGAACGACACCATGCCGAAGATCTCCCCGACGAGCAGCGACTGCATGAGGTACACGTTGCCGATCGTGAAGCCGAACACCAGGGCGACCGCGTAGATCGCGATTCCGGAGCTCACGTGCACGTAGGCGAACACGGCGGCCGCCTGCAGGACGAAGAGGCCGACCGTCACCCGCCGCTTGTCGAGACCGTCGGCGAACAACCCGACGACGAGCCGAGCGACGATCGAGCCGATCGTCGTCGTCGTCACTGCGAGCGCCGCAGCACCACGGGAACCGAGACGGCCGTCCTCCTGCAAGAAGCTCAACTGGTGGATGAGTACCGCCGTCTGCGCTGCGAGTGTGAGTGCGAAGCCGCCCACCAGCGCCCAGAACGCGGCCGTGCGGGCGGCGGATGCGCGCGTCCAGACCCGGTACTGCGCCCGGTGGCGGCCGATCGAGGCATCGGCGTCGGGCACCCGGCCGTCGGGGTGCAGGCCCATCGCGTGCGGGTCGGTCGACACGACGAGTGCGAGCACCGGTAATGCGACGGCGGCGACGAGGAGACCGAGGACCGGCGCCGCGAGCTCGAGCCCACCCCGTCCGACGAGTGCCGTCCCGATCGGCACGAGCGTCGCCCCGCCGAGCGACACCCCGGTGGAGGAGATCGTCATCGCCTTCGCCCGGTGCTCGATGAACCACTTCGACAGCATCGAGCTCACGCTCACGCCCGATCCCATGCCGAACGCAACCGCCATCACCGAGTAGGCGGCGTAGAGGTGCCAGACCTCGGCGGTGAAGCCGATCGCCACCGTGCCGACCGTGGTCAGCAGGATCCCGACCGTCATGAACCGGCGCGGACCGTACCGGTCGATGAAGGGGCCGGCGACGAAGGAGGCGACACCGGAGACGGCGAAGTACAACCCGGTCGCCCCGCTCACGACAGCGTTCGACCAGCCGTGCTCCAGTTGCAGAGGCCGCAGGAACACCGAGAGCCCGTAGTAGCCCACGCCGACCGTGACGTACATCATCACGGTGCACGCGCCCGCGACGTACCAGCCGTAGAACAGACGATCGGGGAGGATCCGGCTCGCCGGCGGACGGCGCACGGCGAGCGGACCCGGCGCGGTCACGACCGCAGGTCGCTGAACCGGTACCAGGTGTTGGTGTCGAAGTCGAACACCTTGCACTGGCGGAAGATCGACGCGACCGTCCGCCATCGGAACCGGTAGGAGAGCACGTCCTGGCCGAAGGTCGGCTGCAGATCGCGCCACCCCTGCGGGAGTCGGTAGAAGGGGATCCGGGCGTCGACGTGGTGCGGGGTGTGCACGAGGATGTAGTGCGACACCCACTCGAAGAGTCGGGAACCACGGATCACGACCGAGCAACCGATCTGGCCGATCGTGGCGCTCCAGTCCTTGCGGTCGTCGAAGAACGGCAGCGTGGGGTGCGTGTGGTGCAGGTAGACGAACAGAGCGATGTGGTAGTTGAACACCACCCACGGGATCACCACTGCGGACAGCACGCCGACCCAACCGCCGACGAGCGCCGAGACGGCGATCATCACGACGGCGAAGGATGCGGTGGCGATCTTCGAGCGGGTGAAGTGGTACCGCTTGCGCACCTCGGCACCGGGGCGGAAGGTGATCATCCCCGGCCACCAAACCCGGAGCACGTAGTGGAGCGCACACCCGGGAAGGCTCCGCTCGATCCGGTACACGATCTTCGAGAACGAGCTCCGGGCGGCGTACTCGGCACGGGTGTCGGGCTTCCAGATCCAGTCGATCGGGCTGTAGCTCGTGTACCCGTGGTGCACCTTGTTGTGCCCGTAGACCCAGAGCCGGTACAGGTTGAACGACGGGAGCATCGCAATCGTGCCGAACACCTCGGCGACGCCCTCCGACCGGAACAGCGCGCCGTGCGCGGCGTCGTGCGCCCACACGAACAGGGAGGCGACGGCGAACCCGGCGAGCACCCCCGACGCGATCTGCAGGAGCGGATGCGGCGCGAGCAGCGCTCCGGCGACGAAGGCCGCATAGACGACGAGATCGACGGCGAGGAAACCGAACGTTTTCGCCGGTGAACGACGGTACGTCTCCTCGGAGAACGAACGCCGGACCTCACCGAGCTTCACCGGCCGGAGCCGGTCGAACTTGTCGCGCCGTTCGGGCGCTTCCATCACCGGGGTGGGAGCCACACGCCAACCTTAGGGAACGCCGGGACCAACTGCGTGGTTCGAACCGCCGAGGGCCCGATCACCGCTGCAGGAGCTGCCGGAGCACGTACAGGAGGACGCCGCCGTGGCGGTAGTAGGCCGCCTCGGTGGGCGTGTCGACGCGGACCTGCACGGTGAACGTGCGGTCGTCCGCGCGGACCTCGAGACGGGTCGGGAACGGTGCGTCCGGGGCCGCGACGGCGGCGAGGCCGTCGATCGTGATCGTCTCCGTGCCGGTGAGGCCGAGCGACGCAACCGACGCACCGGGGAGGAACTGCAACGGCAGCACGCCCATGCCGATGAGGTTCGACCGGTGGATCCGCTCGAAGGACTCCGCTATCACCGCACGGACGCCGAGCAGCGCCGTGCCCTTCGCCGCCCAGTCACGCGACGAACCGGACCCGTACTCCTTGCCAGCGAGGACGACGAGCGGCGTGCCCTCGGCCGCGTACGACTGCGCCGCGTCGTAGATCGACATCGGTTCACCGCCGTTCGGCAGCTTCACCGTGACGCCACCCTCGACGCCGGGGACCATCGCGTTGCGGATGCGGATGTTGGCGAACGTGCCGCGGATCATCACCTCGTGGTGACCGCGGCGTGCGCCGTACTGGTTGAAGTCCGCCGGGGCCACGCCACGCCCCTGTAGGTACAGACCCGCCGGTGCGGTCGCCCGGATGTTGCCAGCGGGCGAGATGTGGTCGGTCGTGACCGAGTCCCCGAGGACGGCCATCACGCGCGCACCGACGATGTCGGTGATCGGCGTCGGCTGCGCGGGCATGCCGTCGAAGTAGGGGGCACGGGCGATGTAGGTCGACGCGTCGTCCCAAGCGAACCGGTCACCTGAGGGGGCGTCGATCGCCTGCCACCGGGCGTCGCCCTCGAACACGGCGCCGTACTCGCGGCGGAACTGCTCGACCGTCACGCTCGACGCCACGGCCTCGGCGACCTCCGCGGTGGTCGGCCAGATGTCCCGCAGGTACACCGGACCGTCCGTGCCCTGCCCGATCGGGTCGTTGTAGGGATCCCAGTCGAGGGTGCCGGCGATCGCATAGGCGACCACGAGCGGCGGCGAGGCGAGGTAGTTGAGCCGGACGTCCGGGTTCACGCGACCCTCGAAGTTGCGATTGCCCGACAGCACCCCGGCGACGGCGAGATCGTTCTCGTTCACCGCAGCCGAGATCTCCGCGGGCAGGGGCCCGGAGTTCCCGATGCAGGTCGTGCAGCCGAAACCGACGAGGTTGAACCCGAGCTTCTCGAGGTGCGGCAGCACCCCGGCCCGCTCGTAGTAGTCCATGACGACCTTCGACCCGGGTGCGAGCGACGTCTTCACCCACGGCTTCCGCTCGAGCCCCTTTTCGACCGCCTTCCGGGCCAGCAGACCGGCTGCGAGCATCACGGACGGGTTCGACGTGTTCGTGCACGAGGTGATCGCTGCGATCACGACGGCCGCATGGTCGAGCGTGACCTGCTCACCCGAGGCGAGCGTCACCCGCACCGGGGTCGACGAGGCACCCATCCCGGCGAGGTGCTGCGCCGTCGACTGCTTCATCACGTCGAGGGACACACGGTCCTGGGGTCGGGACGGCCCGGCGAGGGACGGCACCACGGTCGCGAGATCGAGCTCGACGTACTCGGAGAAGACCGGCTCGACCGACGGGTCGTGCCAAAGGCCCTGCGCCTTGGCGTACGCCTCGACGAGGGCGACCTCGGCATCGGTGCGGCCGGAGAGACGGAGGTACCCGAGCGTGATGTCGTCGATCGGGAACACCGTGATCGTCGAGCCGTACTCGGGGCTCATATTGCCGATGGCCGCACGCGACTCGGCGCCGACCGCGGCGACACCGGGCCCGTACGCCTCGACGAACTTGCCGACCACGCCGTGGCGCCGCAGCGTCTCGGTCACCGTCAGCAGCAGGTCGGTCGCCGTCACACCCTCGCGGAGTTCACCGACGAGCTTCAGGCCGACGACCCGCGGGATCAGCATCGGGATCGGCTGGCCGAGCATCGCCGCCTCGGCCTCGATGCCACCGACACCCCAACCGACGATGCCGACGCCGTTCACCGTCGGCGTGTGCGAGTCGGTCCCGACGAGCGTGTCGGGGAACGCCATGCCGTCACGGGCGATGACGACCTTGGACAGGTACTCGAGGTTCACCTGGTGGCAGATGCCCGTGTTCGGCGGCACCACCGAGAAGTTGTCGAACGCCTGCTGGCCCCACTTCAGGAACTCGTAGCGCTCCTTGTTGCGGGAGTACTCGAGCGATGCGTTCAGGTCGAACGCGTTGCCCACGGCGAAGTGGTCGACCTGGATCGAGTGGTCGATCACGAGATCGACGGGCACGAGCGGGTTGATCCGCGACGGATCGCCGCCGAGCGACGCCATCGCGTCGCGCATCGCCGCGAGGTCGACGACCGCCGGCACGCCCGTGAAGTCCTGCATGAGGACCCGGGCGGGCGTGAAGCTGATCTCCTTGTCGGGCTCCGACGTCGGGTCCCAGGAGGCGAGCGCCTCCACGTCGGCGCGGGTCACCGCGACCCCGTCCTCGAAGCGCAGCAGGTTCTCGAGCAGCACCTTGAGCGAGTACGGGAGCCGCGCCACGTCGAAGCCTGCAGCGGCGACGGCGTCGAGGCGGAAGATGTCGTAGGAGGCGGACCCGACCGTGAGCGCGGAGCGGGCACCGAAGCTGTTCGCAGCGGCCATGGCCCGGCACGCTACCGCGGCGCCGGGTCCGCCGACGAAGCTCCTACCGGTCCTTGTCGAAGATCAGCCCGCTCTCGGTCCAGGTGCGCACCGCGTCGGCGTCGTAGCCCAGCAGCTCGGACAGGACGTACGCGTTCGCCTCACCGAGATCGGGGGCGACGAGGTCCGCCTCCGGCGGTGCGTCGGAGAACTTGATCGGGAACCCGGGGATGTCGAACGTCCCGACGAGCCGATCCGTCACCGTGCGCACCGTGCGCCGCTGCCGGAAGTGCTCGATCGAGCCGAGGTCCTGGGGACGCAGCACCGGACCGCAGGGGATCCGGTGCGCCTCGAGCACCTCGAGCACCTCGGCGTCGGTCGCGAACGTCGCCATCCACGACTCGATGATCTCGGTGAGCGCCTCCCGGTTCGCCACCCGGGCGTTCGGGGTGCGGAACCGCTCGTCCTCGATCAGCTCCGGCCGACCCATCGCCCCGAACAGCGTCACCGTCTGCGGCTGCGTGCACATCACGACGATCCAGCCCTCGGGCGAACGGTGGCTGCCGGCCGGCGCCATCGCCCCGTAGTGCCGACCGTTCCGCATCGCCACGTACTCGCCGTCGGTCATCGACGGCGCGTGCACCGCCATCTCCTGCATGTGGTAGAGGGTGTCCACCATCGCGATGTCGAGGTGGGCGCCCTTGCCCGTGCGGTCCCGGCGGTACAACGCGTAGCCGATCGCCGCGAACGCGTGGACGCCCGATCCGACGTCGGTGATGGCCGTGCCGACGAACATCGGCGGCCCGTCCGCCTCGCCGGTCATGTGCATCACCCCGGCGTAGGCCTGGCCGATGAAGTCGAACGCCGTCTTCGACGACAACGGGCCCGTCTGCCCGAACCCGGAGATCGACGCCATGATGATCCTCGGGTTGATCGCTGCGAGATCCTCGTAGGCGAGCCCCCGGCGGGCCATCACGCCGGGCGCGGAGTTCTCCACCACGACGTCGACCGTCGGGATCAGCTCCTTGATCAGCGCGATGGCCTCGGGCTTGGTGAGGTCGAGGCACAGCGAACGCTTCCCGCGGTTCTGCTGCACGTGGTAGCCCGCACGCTTGTTGCGCCGCGGCTCGTTCGACCGGGTCGGGTCGCCGTAGGGAGCCATCTCGACCTTGATGACCTCGGCGCCCATCTCGGTGAGCAGGCGGGTACAGGCCGGACCGGCGAGGTACTGGGTGAAGTCGAGGACTCGGACCCCCTCGAGGTAGGGCGTCTCGTTCGGCACAGCGGTCGGATCGGTCACCTCCTCATCATCGCACCGTCGCGATCGGCGGGGCAGGGCTCCTGTGCACGGCTACGCTGCGCGGCCGATGGGGGACATCTTCTCGGGGGTCCGTGTCGTCGAGCTCGGCACCGGCATCAGCGCGCCGTACGCGACGATGTTCCTCGCCGACCACGGTGCGGACGTCGTCAAGATCGAACCACCCGGCGGTGACCCGTACCGGTCCGAACCGGGGTTCCAGACCGTGAACCGTGGCAAGCGGTCGGTCGTGGCATCCTCGATGGTCGACCTCGACCGGATCGTCGCCGGAGCAGACGTCGTCGTCGTCGACCGGCCGGGCGACGCCGAACGGATCCGGGCGATCGCCCCCGGTGCGGTGATCATCACCCTTCCGCCGTGGGGTGAGCACGGTCCCAGGGTCGACGACCCCGCCACCAACGACCTCGTCGCCGCGGCCACCGGCCTGCTGTGGCAGCAACAGTCCTACGCCGAGGTCCCGGTCCACCTCGTCGTGCCGATGGTCGCCTACGCCACCGGCATCCTCGGGGCCGTCGCCATCGCCGCAGGGCTCTACGCCCGGGAACGGCACGGGTGGACCCCGACCTACGAGGTGTCCCAGGTCGCCGGGTCGGCCGCACTGCAGCTCGAACAGTTCCGCATCGGCGACGCCGTCGAGGAACGCGACGGGTCCTCCCCGATGGGCTCGCTCGGACGAGTGCCGATCTACCGCCTCTTCCGTGCCGGCGACGACCGGTGGTTCTTCCTCGCCTGCGGCACACCACGGTTCTACGAGCGGATGCTCGACGTCATCGGCCGCCCCGAACTCCGCGACGACCCGCGGCTCGTCGCCCCGCCGTGGGGCCTCGTGGCCCTCGACGCCGTCGCCTTCATCGCACCGCTGCTCGAGGAGGTCTTCGCCACGAGGACCCGGGACGAGTGGCTCAGCGCATTCCGGGCGGCCGACGTGCCCGCGCAACCCGTGCAGACCCGTGCGGAGTTCGTCGAGTCGGAGCTGTGCCGGGCGAACGACATGGACGTCACCGTCGACCACCCCGAGCTCGGCCCGGTCCGGATGATGGGCGTCCCTCTCGTCTGCGAGGACGCGCCGGGTCGCGTCCGCGGCCGTGCACCCCTCCTCGGCGAGCACACCACCGAAGTCCTCGCGGAGGCACCCCGCACCCCGCACCCCGCCGGCCCGGCTGGCGATGGGCGCGGCCCCCTCCACGACGTGCGCGCCGTCGACCTCGCATCGTTCATCGCCGGGCCGGTCGCGACGCGACACCTCGCCATGCTCGGCGCCGATGTGATCAAGGTCGAAGCCCCCGCCGGCGACGCGTTCCGGGCGTTCGGCCCGCCGTTCGCCACGTGGAACCAGGGCAAGCGGTCGGTGGTACTCGACCTCGGCACCGACGACGGGCGGGCGGCGCTGCACCGCATCGCCCGCACCGTCGACGTCGTCGTGGAGAACTTCCGGCCCGGCGTCGCCGCGCGACTCGGCGCCGACGCCACCGCGCTGCACGCCGTGAACCCCGCGCTCGTCCTGCTGTCCTCGCCCGGCTACGGCGACGACATGTCGATGGCCGACGCCCCGGCGTTCGACCCGCTGCTGCAGGCGCTCGGCGGGATCATGGACGCACAGGGCGGCGACGACGACCCGGTGTTCCTCACCATCGCGATCCACGACGTCATGACGCCCACGATCAGCGCGTTCGGCCTCGTCGCAGCCCTATACCACCGGGCCCGTACCGGCCGCGCGCAGCGCGTGCGCACCTCCCTCGCACGCACGACGATGGCCGTGCAGGCGGCCGAGTACACCCGGTACGCCGGCGCACCGCCGACCGCACGCGGCGGCTGGGACCACCCGGGTCCGCTCCCCGAACGAGGTTGCGTCGAGACGGCTGACGGCTGGGAGTTCGTCGACGGCCCGCACCGTGTACCGATCGTGCGCACCGGCCTCGTCAACGAGGCGATCGCCACGGACAACGGACTCCTCGTCACCCACCAGCACCCGGAGTGGGGCACCGTCACCGCACCCGGCCAGCTCGTCGGCGGTGCCGGGACGCCGCCGGGCCGTGGACCGCTGCTCGGCGAGCACACCGCCGCGGTTCTCGGTGAGGTCGGCGCGCCGTGACCGCGTCGACGGCGGACACCGGGGCACCCGCCCGCTTCGTGCGCGGCTGGGTGATCGTGTTCGCCGCGTTCACGGTGCTGTTCACCGCGTACGGGCTGCAGTTCAGCTTCGGGGTGTTCGTCAAGGCGATCGAGGACGACCTCGGCTGGACCAGGGCGCAGCTGTCGATCCCCTATGCGGTCTACGTGTTCCTCTACTCGGCGCTCTCGGCCGTGTCGGGCATCGTCACCGACCGCAAGGGACCCCGTGTCGCGATCCTCGTCGGCGGCATCCTGCTCGGCAGCGGCTACGTGCTGTTCGGGCTCGCGCAGGAGCTGTGGCAGGTCTACCTCGTGTTCGGCATCGTCGCCGCGTGCGGGATGAGCTCGGCGTGGGTCCCCTGCAGCGCCACCGTCGTGCGCTGGTTCGTGCGACGCCGCGGTCTCGCCTACGGCATCGCGTCGACGGGCGGGGCGTTCGGCAACATCGTCGTGCCGCCGATCACCGCCACCCTGATCGCCTCGATCGGGTGGCGTTCCACGCTGATCGTCTCGGGCATCGCGGGCGCAGCGATCCTCGTCACCATGTCGGTGCTGATGATCCGCGACCCCGAACAGGTGGGGCTGCACCCCGACGGCGACCCGGCACCGGTCACGACGAGCGGCGTCGTCGACCTCGGCCCGGCGTACACGGCACAGGAGGCGAGGCGCACGACGGCGTTCTGGGCGCTGTTCGGCATCTTCCTGCTCAACTGGCTGGTCGTCTTCGTCCCCTTCGTGCACGGCGCGTCGTTCGCGCAGGACCTCGGTGCGACGACCCGCACGAGCGCATTCGTCATCAGCTTCATCGGCGTCGGCGGGGTCATCGGCCGCCTGTCCGCCGGGGCCGCGTCGGACCGCCTCGGCCGTCGCACCACGCTCGCCGTGATGATGGCCCTGCAGGTGGTGTCCTTCCTCGGCTGGGCGGTCGGGAACTCCTGGACCTTCCTCCTCCCCGTCGCGATGCTGTTCGGCCTCTCCTACGGCGGTGGGACCACGCTGTTCCCGGCGATCATCGGCGACCTGTTCGGGCGCGCCCACGCCGGGGCGATCGTCGGGTCGATCTTCGCCACAGCCGGCGCGCTCGCCGCCATCGGCCCGTTCCTCGCCGGTGTGCTCTACGACGCCACGCAGAGCTACCGACTCGCGTTCGTGCTGTGCGCCGCGTGCAACCTCGGGGCGATGATCCTCGTGTTCACCTTGCGGAACCCGGCACCTCCGACCACCGCCGGCACGGCGTCGTAGCATCGGCGCCGTGAACCGGCCCTCCGCAGCGGAACTCTGCACCGTGCTCGGGCTCGCCCCGCTCCCCGTCGAGGGGGGCCTCTACCGCGAGACGTGGCGGTCGCACCGACACTGGCCCGGCAACGACCGGACTGCGGGAACGGCGATCTTCGCGCTCATCACCGACGCACCGGACGGGTTCTCAGCGCTCCACCGGCTCCCCACCGACGAGGTGTACCACTACTACCTCGGTGACCCGCTCGAGATGCTGCTGCTGCACCCTGACGGACGCGCCGAACGCGTCGTGCTCGGGCACGACGTCCTCGCCGGCCAGCACGTGCAGTACACGGTTCCCGCTCGCACGTGGATGGGGTCCCGGGTCCTCCCGGGCGAGGGTGACGACCGGTACGCGCTCGTCGGCACGACCATGGCGCCGGGCTTCGCACCCGAGGACTACGAGGGGGGCGACGCCGACGAGCTCGCCGCCCGCTACCCGGGCGAGGCCGAGCTCATCCGACGACTCGTCAGGCCCGACGAGCCCGTCCGGATGCCCGACGAGCTCACGCCGTAGCCGGGGTAGCATCGCCGCATGAAGCGGTCGAGCGTCGGACACATGCAGTGTTCCATCGCCCGTTCGCTCGACATCGTGGGCGAGTGGTGGACCCCGCTCGTCATGCGGGACGTGTTCCGGGGGATGCGCCGCTTCGAGGAGATCCAGGCGAGCCTCGGCATCGGTCGGGCCGTGCTCTCGGACCGGCTCGGCACCCTCGTCGAGGCCGGACTCCTCGAACGACGGCCGTATCAGGAGCACCCGGTCCGCTACGAATACCGACTCACCGAGATGGGGCGCGACTTCTACTCGGTCCTCATCGCGCTCAAGCAGTGGGGGGACCGGTGGCTCGCCGAGGACGAGGGTCCGCCCGTCACACTGATCCACGAACGCTGCGGCCACGAGGTCGAACCGATCCTCACGTGCTCGCACTGCCACGAACCGATCCTGCCGACCGAGATCCGTTCACCGGGTCGGGTCGGCATCGGTCCCGACGAGCTCTGAACCCACCGCCGACCCGGCCGCGCGTACACGTGGCCGATGTCACCACGGGCGGCTAGCGTCACCGACGTCACACCCATCGCCGCAGGGGCCGTTCCCCGGTGGCGTCCACAGGGAGAACGGCATGGCTGCGTCCGGTTCGATCCTCGGCAACTCGGTGCTCCGGCGGGAGGATCCCGACCTCGTCCGTGGTGCGGGCAAGTACTTCGACGACCTGCGGTTCGACGGGATGCTCCACGTGCACTTCGTGCGCTCCACCGTCGCCCACGGCATCATCAACTCGATCGACACGTCCGAGGCGGCCTCGATGCCGGGCGTCCGTGCGGTCTACACGGCGGACAACATCGGCCTCGCCGACTTCCAGGCGTTCCCGATGATGCCGGCGGTGCTCAACCGGCCGACGCTCGCCCGTGACCGGGTGCGCTTCGTCGGCGACATCGTCGCAGCGATCGTCGCCGAGTCGAAGGCCGAGGCGGTCGACGCCGCCGAGGCCGTGGTCGTCGACTACGAGATCCTCCCTGCCGTCACCAACCCCGTCGACGCACTTGCCCCGGGCGCCCCGCTGCTCTTCCCCGAGCACGGGTCCAACGTGTGCTTCGCCACCGAGCTCGCTCCCGACAGTGACCCCTTCGTCGGCGCCGACGAGGTCGCCAGGGTCCACATGGTCTCGCAGCGCCTCGCCGGTGTTCCGATGGAGAACAACGGCATCGTGTGCGTGCCGGGTGAGCCCGCATCCGGCGGTCTCACCGCATGGGTCAGCCACCAGGCCCCCCACGGACTCCACGGCGCGATGGCCCCGTTCCTCGGCCTCGAGCCCGAGACCCTCCGGGTCGTGTGCCCCTGGGTCGGCGGCGGGTTCGGCCCGAAGGCGGCGAACTACGTCGAGTACATGGTCGCCGGCAAGGCAGCACTCGACCTCGGTGTCCCGGTCAAGTGGACCGAGACCCGCTCCGAGGACATGGTCTCCCTCGTCCACGGCCGCGACTTCGTGGTCGACGCCGAGCTCGGCATCCGCAAGGACGGCACGTTCACCGGGCTCAAGACCCGGGTCACCGCCGCAGCGGGTGCCTACCCGGCGATCGGTGCGATCCTGCCGATGCTGACCCAGCTCCTCTCGCAGGCCGTCTACGACATCCCGGTGATCAACTACCAGGCGACCACGGCGCTGACGAACAACACGACCATCGGCGCCTACCGCGGTGCCGGTCGGCCCGAGGCCACCCAGATCATCGAGCGCCTCATCGACATCGCAGCGCACCAGGTCGGCCTCGACCCGGTCGACGTGCGGATGAAGAACTTCATCAAGCCGTTCAGCGAGCCGATGACCACCCTCACGGGTGCGAACTACGACTCGGGCAACTACGCGCTGCCGATGGTCGAGGTGCGCAAGCTCGCCGGCTACGACGAGCTCCGCGCCGAGCAAGCCCGCCGGCGTGCCGCCGGCGACTCGAAGCTCCTCGGCATCGGATCCTCCGCCTACGTCGAGGTCACCGCGCCGGTCGGGCTGCACTCCGAGTACGGCAAGGTCGAGGTCCACGAGGACGGCAGCGCCACGATGTACGTCGGTACGTCGGTCCACGGCCAGGGCCACGCGACGGCGTTCTCGATGATCGCGTCGGAGATCCTCGGCATCCCGATGGACAAGATCCGGTTCGTGAACTCCGACACGGCGTCGGTGCCGCAGGGCGCCGGCACGCTCGGGTCCCGGTCGCTGCAGACCGCCGGGTCCGCCGTGCACGTCGCCTCCACCGAGGTGCTCGCCAAGGCCCGTCAGCTCGCCGCCCACCTCCTCGAGGCCGACGTCGACGACGTCGTGCGGACCGACGACGGCGCCGGCCTGCAGGTCGCCGGCGTTCCCGCCCGGATGTTGTCCTGGGGGCAGCTCGCTGCGGCGGCGAACGACGCCGGCAAGCGGCCCGAGGGCATGGAGGCCGGTCTCGCCCACGAGCTCGTGTTCAACGGCGGCGACTCGACCTACCCCTTCGGTGCCCACATCGCCGTGGTCGAGGTCGACCGGGAGACCGGCAAGGTGAGGCTGCTCCGCCACGTCGCCGTCGACGACTGCGGTCGGATCCTGAACCCGATGCTCGTGAACGGTCAGCAGCACGGCGGCATCGCCCAGGGTGCGGCGCAGGCGCTGTTCGAGTGGGTCCAGTACGACGACGACGGCAACCCCGTCACCGCCAACCTGATGGACTACGCGATCCCGTCGGCGGCTGAACTGCCGAGCTTCGAGATCGCGAACACCGAGACCCCCTCGCCGCGCAACCCGCTCGGCGCGAAGGGCATCGGCGAGTCCGGGACCATCGGCTCGACCCCGGCGATCCACAACGCGGTGTGCGACGCCCTCGTGCACCTCGGCGTGCACCACGTGGACATGCCCTGCACCGCCCAGCGGGTCTGGGAAGCGCTGCAGTCGGCCTGATCCGAACCTGAAGCCCGTGCACCGCCGCCGGTCAACCCGGCGGCGGTGTCGCGAGCGAGCGCAGGAACTCCTCCGCCTCGACGCGATGCCGGGTGCGGCGGAACGGTGGGAGCGCACGCACGACGTCCCAGCGGTAGCGGGCCGATCCGAGACGCGGGTCGAGGACGGCCACCACGCCACGGTCCTCGGCCGTACGCACGAGCCGACCCGCCGCCTGCGCGAGCAGGGTCGCGGCTCGAGCGACGTCGATGGTGCGGAACGCCGCCGCACCCGCACGATCGCGGCGGGCCTGCAGCAGCGGGTCGTCGGGGCGCGGGAACGGCAGCCGGTCGATCACCACGAGTGAGAGCGACGTCCCCGGTACGTCGATCCCCTGGAAGAGCCCCATCGTCCCGAACAGGCAGGACGACTCGTCGGCCCGGAACGCCTCGATGAGCCGCGGCAGTGGCTGTTCGCCCTGCGCGAGCACCGTGAAGGGCAGACGGGGCCGCAACGCCTCGACCGCATCGGTGAGCGCCCGCCACGACGTGAACAGCGCCAGCGTCCGACCACCTGCTGCCCCGATGAGCGCTGCGAGCTCGTCGTGCACCGCAGCCCGGAATTCCTCGGCGCGCGGGTCCGGCAGGTGCATCGCACAGTAGAGGAGGGCGTTCCGCTCGTAGTCGAACGGACTGCCGACATCGAGCGGTTCGACGCCCGGGGGCAGGCCGATGCGCGCCACGAAGTGGGGCGGGATCGTCGCCGAGGTGAGCACCGCCGTCCGACGGGCCCACACCGTCTCGCCGAGCACCGGGCCGATCTCCACCGGTGCGGCGACGACACGGGCGTCGTCACGCCCGTCGGGGACCCAGGCCACCCAGTCACCGTCGAGCGCGGCGAACGTGTCGAGGTCGGCGATGAGGGAGAGCACGACCCGTTGGGCACGCGCCCGCCGTTGGTCGGCGTCCTCCACGTCGGTCGAGATCGACCGCAACGACTCGAGGGCACGTTCGAGCCGCCCCCGCAGCAACGTGATCCCGTCGACGACCGCATCGGGCAGCGGCCAGCGCAACCGGGCGCCGGCGAACGGTGCGAGCGCGCCGAGCAGCGTGTCCCCCGCCCGCGCGATGTCGAGCGGCAGGTCGCGATCTGCGATCACCGCACGCACCCGACGCGCCACCGTCTCGACACGACCCGCGCTCAGCTCGAACCCGAGCGCAGAGGACAGCAGATCCTCGAGCTGGTGCGCCTCGTCGAACACGACGACGTCGTGCGTCGGCAGCACCCGCTCCTCGGACGCGAGGTGCGCCGCGTAGAGCGCCAGGTTCACGACCACGACGTCCGCCGCCTCCGCCGCCGTCTTCGCCTGCTCCGCGAAGCAGTCGAACCCCCGGGGGCAGCGTGCTGCACCGGGGCACTCCTCCCCCGACACGCTCACCGCCGCCCACGCGCGGGGCGATGGTTCGACGTCGAGTTCGGCCCGGTCGCCGGTCGTGGTGCGTCCCGCCCACGCAGCGAGCGTCTCGATCTCGGGGGCGACGCTCCCACCCACGTCGAGCTCCCCCTGCCCGAGACCGGCGGCGACCTCGTCGAGGCGCTGCCGACACACGTAGTTCGATCGACCCTTGAGCACCGCAGAACGCACCGGTACCCCGAGCGGGGCGAGCCGCTCGGCGAGCGCTGGGAGATCCTGTTCGGCGAGCTGGTCCTGCAGCGCCTTCGATGCGGTGGCCACGACGACCCGGCGCTCCTGCCGCACGGCGTCGAGCACGGCGGGCACCAGGTACCCGAAGGACTTCCCGGTGCCCGTCCCCGCCTGCACGACGAGGTGCCCGCCGTCGGCGAGAACCTCGGCGACCGCTGTGGCCATCCGGAGCTGACCGGGCCGCTCCTCACCACCGCCGGGAACGCCGGCGACAACTGCTCGCAGTGCCGCAGCGACCTCGGGCCCGGGGTGGAGGTCGTCGGGCTGCGGCACGGCGCCACGGTACCGACCGGCACGGTCACCGACGCGCGATGCGCCCCGAGCGACTAGGAAGACGCCATGGACTGGGGACTTCACCTACCGCACCTGGGTCGTCAGGCGACCCGCGAGAACCTGATCGCGTTCGCGACCACGGCCGATCGGCTCGGCGTGCACTCGCTCTGGTCGAGCGACCACGTGGCGTGGCCCCGCGAGGTCGAGTCGAAGTACCCCTACACCGAGGACGGCTCGTTCCCCGGCGGGTACGACATGCCGTGGCTCGACCCGCTCGGCGTGCTGTTCATGGTCGCCGGTTGTACCGAGCACGCCCGTCTTGGTACGACCGTGCTCATCCTCGGCTACCGGCCACCGCTGCTCACCGCGAAGGCGTGGGCGTCACTCGACGTCATGTCCGGTGGTCGGGCGATCGTCGGTGTCGGCGTCGGCTGGATGAAAGAGGAGTTCGACGCCCTCCAGATGCCGTACGACCACCGGGGTGCGCGGGCCGACGAACAGCTCGAGATCTACCGCACCGTGTGGTCGCAGCAGGACCCGTCGTTCTCCGGCCGCTTCTACGAGTTCCCGCCGATCGGTTTCAGCCCTCGCCCGCTGCAGGATCCGCTGCCGATCTGGGTGGGCGGAGACTCGGACCCGGCGTTCCGCCGCACCGTCCGGTACGGCGACGCGTTCCACGCCGCCTTCCAGAAGCGGGAGACCGTCGAGAAGGCGTGGGCCCGCGTGCGGGAGCTTGCCGCCGAGGCCGGACGCAACCCCGACGACATCACGCTGTCGATCCGGCTCTACCTCGACCCCGACGGCACGCAGGCCCCGGAGAAGTCGATCGCCGGATCGGCCCAGCAGATGGCGGACACCGTCGGCGCCTGGTCGTCGATCGGCGTGACGCACATCCTGCTCGACCCGGTCGCCCGCGGCGGGCCGGCCCGTCGCCTCGAGGTGATCGAGGAGTTCCTCACCGGCGTCGGCGCCCAGGCCTGAGCCGCAGCGGCAGCGCGAGCGGTCGTGACGTCGACCGCTAGCCTGCCGCCGTGGACCTGTCGGCCGTCGACCACGTGCTCGCCGCCGGTGCGGCACTGATCGCCGGATCCGTTAACGCGATCGCCGGAGGCGGCACGCTCGTCACGTTCCCCACGCTCGTCGCCGTCGGCGTCCCCGCCGTCGCGTCGAACATCACGAGCACCGTCGCCCTGTGCCCCGGCTACACCGGTGGGACCTGGGCGCAACGCGAGGACCTCGCCCACCAGCGCGCCCGTCTCGCACCGGTCGGGATCGTGGCCGTCCTCGGCGGCCTCCTCGGTTCGTGGTTGCTCGTCATCTCACCGGAACGACTGTTCCGGCAGCTCATCCCGTTCCTGATCCTCGGGGCGTGCGCGATCTTCGCCGGCCAGGACCGGATCAAGGCGAAGCTGCCGGTGCGTGACCCGCACGCCCCGGTGCGACGACCCGGGATGGCGACGCTCGCAGCGTGCGGTCTCGCTGCGACCTACGGCGGCTACTTCGGCGCCGGGCTCGGGATCATCTCGCTCGCCATCCTCGGCGTCGCGCTGCCCGACCGTCTCGTCCACGTGAACGCGCTCAAGCAATGGCTCGCGTTCTGCTGCAACCTCGTCGCTGCCGCGTTCTTCGCGGCGAGCGGGCGCGTCGTGTGGACGCTCGTGCTCGTCATGGCACCGGCGAGCCTCCTCGGCGGAGCGCTCGGCGGCCGTCTCGCCCGCACGCTCGACCCGCGCATCGTGCGCTGGACGGTGATCGTGCTCGGGATCGCCGTGGCCGTCCGGTTCTGGGTCTGAGCGGTCAGGTCGCGGCGACACCCACGGCCCGACCACCGGAGGCGAGCTCCTCCTCGTGGAAGAAGTCCCCGAGGGCGTCGACGAGGGCGAGCGGGTTGTCGAGGGGGATGTCGTGTCCGCTGTCGGGCACGGTGCACCGGTGCGCCGTCGGCAGGGCGTCGGACATCTCCGCGAAGGTCGCCGCGGCGAGCACTTCGCTCTGCTGCGCCCGGACGAGCAACGTCGGGACGCCGACGCAGCGGAGGTCGTTCCACGACGAGTCGTCACGGAACGGGACCGTGTCGGCGAAGAACGGGTCGTGCTTGCGGGCGATGCCGCCACCGGCCGCGGGTCGGGTGGCGTGCGCAACGACGTGCTCGAGGAGACTCTCCGACGCACGGGGGTGGGCCCGCCGCTCCCAGGCGACTGCGGTCGCGTGGTCGGGAAACGCGTACGGGGTCGCCGGTGCGGTCGGCAGCGCATCGTCGAACGACGGTGGCGTGTCGACGAGCACGAGTCGCCGGACGAGATCGGGCGCGCCGGCGGCGACGCGCAGGCCGACGAGGGCACCCCAGCCGTGACCGACCAGGTCGACAGGCTCGTCGGAGATGGCCTGCACGATCCGCCAGAGATCGTCCGCGAGATCGTTCGTCCCGTAGCGACGGTCGCCGGACCACTGGCTGTCGCCGTGCCCACGTAGGTCGACGGCGATGACGCGGCCCCACAATGACAGCGGAGCGGCGACGTCGCGCCACGTCCAGGCGCTCGCACCCACGTCGTGGAGGAGCACGATCGGCCGTCCCGAACCACCGTGGTCGAGCGTGTGCAACCGGAGGCCGTCGGCAGCGAAGAACCGGTGTTCGACGCGCATGAGGAAAACGGTAGCGCCGAACCGGGCGGATTCCGCCCCGATGGCCGATCGCGGTTCGCGTCCGTCCGCTGCGTACGCTGCGCCCATGACCGCAACATGCGACGACGCCACGGGGAGCCGGGCGTGAACGACGACGAGGAACGGATCGCACTTTTCCTCGACTACGAGAATCTCGCCATCGGTGCGCGGGAGAACCTCGGTGGGATGTCCTTCGACCTCAAGCCGATCTCCGACGCCATCGCCGAGCGCGGGCGGGCGATCGTGCGGCGCGCGTACGCGGACTGGCTGAAGTTCGGCGAGGACGGGCGCATGCTCACCCGCCACCACGTGGAACTCATCGAGATCCCCCAGCGCATGGGCACGATCCGCAAGAACGCCGCCGACATCAAGATGGCGGTCGACGCCATCGAGCTCGCCTTCGCCCGCCCGTACATCACGACCTACGTCCTCGGCACCGGCGACTCCGACTTCACCCCGCTCGTGCACAAGCTCCGCGAGCTGAACAAGCGGGTCATCGGCATCGGCATCGAGTCCTCGACGTCGCTGCTGCTCCCGCCTGCGTGCGACGAGTTCCTGTTCTACGAGCGCCTCGAGGGCGTCGAGGTCCCGCAGCGTCGGGCCGGCGCCGGGCGGCGTCGCAGCAGCGGCCGCGGCCGGCGCGGCGGTGACGGCGGCGAACCGACCGGCACGACCGAGGCTCCGACGGATGCGCCGACCGAGGAACCGGCGAGCGACGAGGGCGAGGCGTCACCCGTCGTCGCCCCGACCTCGATCGGCGATCTCGAGCGTCTGCTGGCCCAGACGCTCTCCGGCCTCGAGCGTTCGACCGGCGGCCACGTGCGCGCCTCGGCGCTCAAGCGGGCCGTGCTCCGCAAGGTGTCGACCTTCGACGAGTCCCAGTACGGGTTCCGCGGATTCACCGAACTGCTGCGGAACCTCGCCGACCGGGGCATCGTCGAACTCGTCGACAAGGCCGGCCTCGGTGACCCCGAGGTCCACTTCCCCGCCGAGCAGGGACGCGACGAGCCGGCGTTCGAGCTCATCCGCCGCGTCGTCGAGGAGCAGGCCACGGCCGAGCGACCCACACCGCTGTCGGGGCTGAAGAACAAGATCCGGCGCCACGACCCGGAGTTCTCGGAGAAGCGCTTCGGGTTCGGCGGGTTCCTGCAGTTCGCGAAGGCCGCCGCTGCACGCGGCGTGCTCGACATGGCGTGGGACGACGAGGCCGACGACTACATGATCCGCCCCGGGGTCGGCAGCACGACCGGTACGACCGGCGCGACACCGCCGGACGGTCCGGCCGACGGCACGACGGAGACGCCCGCCGAGGCACCGGCCGAGACGCCGGCACCGAAGCGCCGCACCCGCACCACCC
>CAYVOK010000031.1:0-34422 GCA_964453335.1 uncultured Acidimicrobiaceae bacterium | reverse complement strand
CGGGGCCACCTTCACCAACCGGACCACCACCGACGGCCTCGGCAACAACGGTGTGTACGGGGTGTTCGCCTCGGGTTCCACCGTGTACGCGGCAACCGCCGGCGGGTTGAGCATCTCCACCGACGGCGGGGCCACCTTCACCAACCGGACCACCACCGACGGCCTCGGCAACAACGGTGTGCCCGGGGTTATTGCGTCGGGATCCACCGTGTACGCCGCAACCCAAGGGGGGCTGAGCATCTGGACCATGCCCGCGCCCACGACGCCGCCCGCGCCCACCACGCCGCCCGCCCCGGTCGCGCCGGCGTACACCGGCTGATCCTCGGCCGGTCAACTGACCCTCACCCGAAGCGGGGCATCACCTGCGTCGCGTAGAGCTCGAGCGAGGTGAGGATCTTGTCGCGGTCGTGGATCCCCTGCGGGATGAGGAGGAACAGGTCTTCTGCTGCGAAGTGCGACCGAGCGTTCTCGATCGTGCGGGTGATCGTGTCGGGGCTACCGACGAGGAGCTGCGGGACGCCCTGACCGAACGGCTTCGCCCAGCGGTCCCAGAACCACAGCATGTCCTCGGCCCATTCCTTCGCCTGCGCGTCGGTCGGGGCACAGATCATGAGGCCGCCCCATGCCGCCTGCTCGCCCTCGGCGACGTCGTGGCCGTGGCGGGCCGCCTCCTCCTTGTACTTCGCCCAGAGGAGCTTGCAGAACTCCATGTTGTCGGCGAGCACGATCGGCCGGCCCCGGTGCTGGGCCCAGAACAGCGCCGTGCGCATCGACGCCGAGAAACCGCCGTACAGCCGCGGGTAGGGGTCACTGTAGGGGCGCGGGGCGATGCCGACCTCGTCGATGGTCATGTCCTCGCGCACACCCTGGCCGAACTCGGTGTACACGCCGTGGGGATGCGGGTTCACGAGTCCTTCGGCGGGGAACTTCCAGAACTTCCCGTCGTGGGAGAACGTCTCGCTGCGCAGCGCCTTGAGGACGATCTCGACGAACTCGGCGAAGTACTCGCGGTTGTACTCGTCCTCGTCGGTGTCCTTGTTCCACGGCCCGACGGCGGTGAGGTCGGGGCGGATCTTGAAGTTCTCGACCCAGCGCGACTGGTAGCCACGCACCATCCCGAACGCGAAGCGCCCCTTGAGCATGTTGTCGAGGGTCGAGATGTACTCGGCCGACCGCAGCGGGTTGTGGGCCGTGGACACCCAGCCGCACGACACGACTCGCATCTTCTTCGTGTGCATGCCGAGCCACATCGCCATCGGGCCGAGCTCGTTGGAGACCTCGAACCCCTCGATCTGCAGGTGGTGTTCGGGGTGCCCGAAGCCAGCGTACCCGGCCTCGTCCGCGAACGACGCGTACTCGGCGATCTCACCCAACATGCGCTGGTACAGGTCGGTGCGGCGACCGGCCATACCCTGGCGCAGTTCGTCCGGTCTGCCGACCGTGCAGTACATGAACAGGTTCGAGTCCACCGTTCCCCCGTTGCCGGCGCCTGCCGCCCCTCGGCCGCGACCGGCCTGCATTCTGGCGCATGGGGGCGGTCCGACGACCACCCGACGGGCGTCAGAGCAGACGGGCGACGAGGCGCTCGAGGGCGACCCTGTGGTCGTCGAGCAGCGGTAGTCCCGACAGCCGCAGCGCGGCGTTGTCGAGCACCGAGTTCGCCGGCCGGGGTGCCGGGCGTGGTGGGTCGAGGTCGGCGGTGCGGATCGGTTCGACGCGTCCCGGGTCGTGCCCGGCCGCAGCGAGGATCGACCGGACGAACCCGTACCAGCTCGTCGCGCCCTGGTTCGTGACGTGGAACAGGCCGGGACGTCGATCGGTGCCGAGCCGGACGAGCATCGCGGCGAGGTCGTCGGCGAAGGTCGGGTGGCCGACCTGGTCGTCGACGAACCGGAGCGGACCATCGGTCGTCGCAGCGAGCCGGAGGACCGTCTTCACCATGTTCGCGCCGTGCTCACCGCAGACCCACGACGTGCGCACGACCGTCGCACCGATCCCGGCGTCGAGCGCCTCGCGTTCCCCGCCGAGCTTCGAGTGCCCGTAGACCGACGCCGGGGCGGGTGTGTCCCACTCGGTGTACGGCGTCGCCTTCGTGCCGTCGAACACGTAGTCCGTGGACACGGCGACGAGATGGGCGCCGACGCGACGACAGCCGTCGACGACGTGTCGCACGGCGAGCGCGTTGTCCCGCAGCGCGCGGTCGGGGTCGGCCTCGCACGCGTCGACGGCGGTCCACGCAGCAGTGTGGACGACGAGGTCGGGGCGCAGCGCGGTGACGGCACCGAGCACGGCGTCACGGTCGCCCACGTCGAGGTCGTCCCGGGTCGCGGCGACGACGTCGTGACGACCGTGCGACTCGAGGCGGGCGACGACCTCGCGGCCGACCTGACCCGCCGCGCCCGTGACGAGGACCCGGCTCATGCGGTGCGGGCCTTGAGCGGCTCCCACCACCACCGGTTGTCCCGGTACCAGGCGACGGTCGCCGCGAGGCCGTCGGCGAAGTCGTGACGCGGCGCCCAGCCGAGAGCCCGCAGCGCCGAGCAGTCGACGGAGTAGCGACGGTCGTGGCCGAGGCGGTCCTCGACGTAGGTGACCGCCGACTCGTCGCGCCCGCACAGCGCGAGCAGGCGGTCGGTGAGTTCCCGGTTGGTGATCTCGTTGCCGCCACCGATGTTGTAGACGTGCCCGGTCGCACCGCTGCGGAGCACGAGGTCGATCCCGTCGCAGTGGTCTTCCACGTGCAACCAGTCCCGCACGTTCATGCCGTCGCCGTAGAGGGGCACCGTCCCGCCGTCGAGCAGGTTCGTGACGAACAGCGGGATCACCTTCTCCGGGTACTGGAAGGGGCCGTAGTTGTTCGACGCACGGGTCGCGACGACGTCGAGGCCGTAGGTGGTCGCGTAGCTGAGCGCGATCAGGTCGGAACCGGCCTTCGACGCCGAGTACGGCGAACGCGGCAGCAGCAGGTCGGTCTCGAGCGACGACGGCGACTCGGGCCCGAGCGACCCGTACACCTCGTCGGTCGAGACGTGCAGCACCCGTTCCACGCCGAGCCGGCGGGCGGTGTCGCAGACCACGTTCGTGCCCTGGCAGTTCGTGAGCACGAACGCGTCCGGGTCGACGATCGACCGGTCGACGTGGCTCTCCGCCGCGAAGTGGACGACCCGGTCGCAGCCCGCCATCGCCGCAGCAACGGCGTCACGGTCCCGGATGTCGCCCCGGACGAACCGGAACCGAGCGTCGCCGTCGACGTCACGCAGGTTCTCGAGGTTGCCCGCATAGGTGAGGGCGTCGAAGCAGACGACCTCGTCGTCGGTGGACCGGAGGGTCCGGTGCACGAAGTTCGAGCCGATGAAGCCGGCACCGCCGGTCACGAAGAGTCGCACGTGGTCGCCTGTCGGTCAGGTGCGCATCGGCCAGCGCGGCACGTGGTGCGGGGCGATGGCCGAGCGACGGGGGTTTGCGGAATCACGGCCCGACAGCACAGGGGTCGCGATCCCCCAGTCGGCGCCGATCTCGGGGTCGTCCCAGGCGACGCCGAGCTCGTCGGCGGGGTTGTAGTGGCCGTCGACGAGGTACGTGATCGTCATGTCGGTGAGCGACGCGAAGCCGTGCGCCACGCCGGGCGGGATGTGCACGCCCCGGTGGACGACCGTGCCGTCGGGACCCTCGCCGAGGTCGAAGCACTCCGTCGCCCCGTCGGTCGGCGACCCGACGCGCAGGTCGTGCAGCACGACCCGGGCCCGACCGTAGGGCACGTACCAGTAGTCGGCCTGGTGCAGGTGGTAGTGCAGCCCGACGATGCAGCCGGCGATCCGGTCACCACGGTTCTGCTGCAACATCTCCCGGGCACCGGGGATCCACTCCCGCCGGTAGGTCTCGGTGAAGGACCCGCGGTCGTCGCCGAAGGTCTGCAGTTCGACGTGGTAAACGCCCGCGATGCGGCTCGACTCGGTCACGACGGCCATGCGGTTGCTCCGATCAGGCGAGGTCGACGACGGAGTGGTCGCCGAGCAGGAGACGGGTGGCGGTCGGACGCTGGCCCGACCGGTGCACCTCGGTGTTGCGACCGAGCAGGCTGTCGGCGAGCCGGTGCACCCCGGTGATCCGGCAGTTCTGCAGGAGCACCGAGTTCTCGATCTCGGTGTCGGTGAGCTCGCACCCCTCCGCGATTGAGGTGTACGGGCCGACGTAGCTGTCCCGCAGCACGGTGCCGGCGCCGATGACCGCAGGGCCACGGACACGGCTGCGTTCGAGCCGGGCGCCCACCTCGACGACGACGCGCCCCTCGACCACCGACGCCTCGTCGACGTCACCGTCGATGCGGGTCTCGAGCGTGTCGAGGACGAGCCGGTTGCACTCGAGCAGCGGGTCCTTCTTGCCGGTGTCGATCCACCAGCCGTCGAGGACCTCGTGGCGGACCCGGTGGCCGTTGCTGAGCAGCCACTGGATCGCGTCGGTGATCTCGAGCTCGCCACGGGGCGACGGTTCGATCGATCGCACGGCCGTGTGCACCGTGGTGTCGAAGAGGTACACGCCGACGAGCGCCAGGTTCGACGGCGGGTCCTTCGGCTTCTCGACGAGGCGCACGACCTCACCGGCGGCATCCACCTCGGCCACGCCGAACGACGACGGGTTGTCGACCGGCTTCAGCAGGATCTGTGCGGCCGCACCGGTGCCGTTCGCCCGGCTCGCCTCGAAGTTCGCGACGAAGTCGGTGAGGCCCTGCTCGAGCATGTTGTCGCCGAGGTACATGACGAAGTCGTCGTCACCGAGGAAGTCCCGGGCGATGAGCACACAGTGGGCGAGTCCGCGCGGTGCGTCCTGGGGCAGGTAGGTGACCCGCACGCCGAACCGTGACCCGTCGCCGACCGCGGCGCGGATCTCGTCCCCGGTGTCGCCGACGATGATCCCGATGTCGGTGATCCCGGCCTCGGCCATGTCCTCGATCCCGTAGAACAGGATCGGCTTGTTCGCGATAGGGACGAGCTGCTTGGCGCTCGTGTGGGTGATCGGCCGGAGCCGGGTACCCGCACCGCCGCTGAGGATCAGGCCCTTCATACGGGCCGGAGCCTACCCCGGGTGCCCAGGGGCCTCAGTGCCCCGACACGTGCGGCATGCAGAGCCCGTCGAGTTCGGCGATGCCGATGCGGTCGCGGTTCGCATAGGTGACCTCGTTGTCGGGGTCGACGCGGACCTTGTACTCCCGGAAGCTCATCTCGAGCGAGTCGAAGGCCAGGATGCGCCCACGGAGCGAGTCGCCGAGACCGAGCAGCAGCTTGATCGTCTCGATCGCCTGGATCGACCCGATAATGCCGGGGAGCACTCCGAGCACGCCGGCCTCGGCGCAGCTCGGTGCGAACTCGGCGGGGGGAGGCTGCGGGAGCAGGTCGCGGTAGGTCGGCCCGTCGTGCGGGTCGAACACCGTGACCTGGCCCTCGAAGCGGAAGATCGAGCCGTGGACGACGGGGATGCCGAGCTTCACGCTCGCGTCGTTGAGCAGGTACCGGGACGGGAAGTTGTCGGCGCCGTCGACGATCACGTCGTACCCGGCGATGATGTCGAGGATGTTGTCGGCGCCGAGCCGGACGTCGTAGGTGACCACGTTCACGTCGGGGTTGAGCAGGGTGAGCGTCTTCTTCGCCGAGTCGACCTTGCGTTCGCCGACGCGGTCGATGTTGTGGAGGATCTGGCGCTGCAGGTTGGACTCGTCGACGACGTCCATGTCGATGATCCCGATGGTGCCCACGCCCGCGGCCGCGAGGTACAGCGCTGCGGGTGATCCGAGGCCACCGGCGCCGAGGAGCAGCACCTTGGACTCGAGGAGACGGATCTGCCCGGCCTCGCCGACCTCGGGGAGCAGCAGGTGCCGCTGGTAGCGGTTCCGCTGGGCGGGGGCGAGGGTCTGCGGCTGCGCCCAGTCGCGCCCCTCGTCCTTCCACTTGTTGAACCCGCCGTCCATCGACACGACGTCCCGGTAGCCGAGCTCGGCGAGCACCTTCGCCGCGAACGCCGAGCGCACCCCGCCGGCGCAGTGCACGACGATCGGGGTGTCACGGTCGGGCAGACGGTTCTCGATCTGCGCCTCGAGGTTGCCGCGCACGATGTGCATCGAACCGGGGATCGCACCCTGTTCGACCTCGTCGGGTTCGCGCACGTCGAGCACGACGGTGCCGGGGCGGCGCCGCATCTCGTCCGCGGTCGCGGTGTCGACCTCCCGGATCTCGGACTTCGTCCGTGCGAGCAGTTCACGGAAGGTGGACATGTGGCGCTCCTCGGCCGTGGGCGGTTGCGTCGGCCAGAAAACCCTAGCGGGTCGGTCAACAATCGGACCAGCGACGGAATTCCCGCCCGAGCGAGGCCGTCAGGCCGGGTCGACCTCGCCGACGATCGTCGGCAGCACCTCGGAGATCCCCGCCCGCACCACCACGTCCGCCAGCGCGTCCATCTCGGTGGCGTCACCGTTCACGATCACGATCCGGGCCCCGGAGCGCTTGGCGATCGGGACGACGTTGGCGATCGGGTACACGCCGAGCGTGCTCCCCACCGCCAACAGCAGGTCGCAGGACCGCGCCGCCTCGTCGGAGCGGACGAGGTCGGCCTCGACGAGGGACTGTCCGAAGGAGATCGTCGCCGACTTGAGGATCCCACCGCAGGAACGGCACGGTGGGTCGGCCTCGCCGGCCCGCACCCGGTCGAGCGCCCGTTCCATCGGCGCCCGTTCCCCGCACTCGAGACAGCACACCTCAGCGACGGTGCCGTGGATCTCGACGACGAGCGCCGGGTCCGAACCGGCGTCGACGTGGAGGCCGTCCACGTTCTGGGTGATGAGCGTGTGCAGCTTCGCCCGCCGTTCGAGGTGCACGAGCGCACGGTGGCCGGCGTTCGGCGTGCGGTTGCGCAACGGCGAGTCGAGCAGTGCCTGCCACCGTTCCGCCCGCACGGTCGGCGACGACAGGTAGTTCTGGATCGTCGCGGCCTTCTCCGCACCGGGGTTCTTCGTCCACACGCCGTTCGGTCCCCGGAAGTCGGGGATACCGCTGTCGGTGGAGATCCCCGCCCCCGTCAGCACGACGATGCGGCGTGCCTCCTCGACCAGGGCCCGTGCCCGCAGCACGGCGTCGCGCAGCTCGTCGCCGATCATGGCCGCACGGTAGCGGGACACCGTCGCACCCGACCCCCTTGTGGATCGAGACATACTGAAATACATTGAGACATCTTCCCCGCAGGTTCCCGTCAGGCCGTCCGGCCGACCGTGGAGGTCCACCGTGTCCACGACCGTCACCATCCCTGCGAACGACGACGACGAGCGCGCCCCCGGGCGCGACGAGGGCGTCGCACAGCTCCGCATCCACCCCTGGGCCGACCCGCTCGTCGACCGGCTCGGTCACGACCCGCGCGACGCCTACGTCGAGACGTTCTGGCTCGGCATCCTCGGCCCGGCGTCGATCGTCCTGCTCCGCCACCTCGCCACCCGGTTCGACCTCGAACCCGACGGTTTCGACCTCGACCTCGAATCGACCGCACGGGCCCTCGGGCTCGGCACCGGTCTCGGCAAGTGGGGACCGATGCAGCGCACCCTCTCCCGCTGCACCACGTTCGGCATGGCCCGCCGGTGGGGTCGCGACGGCCTCGTCGTGCGCCGCAGTCTCCCGCCGCTCGCCCGCCACCAGGTCGCGCGCCTGCCCGAGCACCTGCAGCATTACCACGCCGAGTGGATCACCTGGCTCGATGCCCAGCGCCGGGCCGACGTAGCCGCGGACGGCACCCCCGACGCGGCCTGACCCTCAGCGGGCGGCGAGCCGTTCGGCGAGGTCGACGAGCAGGCGGACCCCGAACCCCGTGCCCCCACGGGTCACGTCCCCGTCGTCGACCTCGACGAACGCCGGCCCGGCGATGTCGAGGTGCGCCCACGGGATCCCCGGGGCGACGAACTCCGAGAGGATCAGACCGGCGACGAGCGCACCCGCGTTCCCGTTGCCGATGTTCTTCATGTCGGCGACCGGGGACTCGTACTGCTTGCGGTACTCCGGCGGCAGCGGCAACCGCCACACCTGCTCCCCCGTCGCCCGCGACGACGCCTCGATCGCCCCGAGGAGGGTGTCGTCGTTCCCCATCAGCCCGGCGATCTTGGTGCCGAGAGCCATGACGCACGCACCGGTGAGCGTGGCGAGATCGACGATCGCGTCGGGGCGGTCCTCGCTCGCGAGGCACAGCGCGTCGGCGAGGATCAGTCGGCCCTCGGCGTCGGTGTTGAGCACCTCGATCGTCTTGCCGTTCCGGATCCGCAGCACGTCACCGGGCCGGGTCGCGTCACCGCCGGTCATGTTGTCGGTCGCCGGCACGTAGCCCCGCACCTCGATCGGCAGCCCGAGCTCGGCGATGGCGGCGGTCGCGCCGAACACGGCGGCCGCGCCGGCCATGTCGCACTTCATCGTCATCATCCCGGCAGCCGTCTTGAGCGACATGCCGCCGGTGTCGAAGGTGATGCCCTTGCCGACGAGCGCGAGCTTCGCCTTCGGCCGCACGCCACGGGGCACCCAGCGCGTGCGCACGAACCGCGGTGGGTGGGTCGATCCACGGTTCACCCCGAGCACGCCACCGAGGCGCATCCGGCGGATCTGCTCGATGCCGGCCACCTCGACACCGAACCCCGACGACCGACCCCATGCGGTCGCCGCCCGGGCGAGTCGGTCCGGGGTGAGCGAGCCGCCCGGCTCGTTCACGAGGTCACGCGCCCGGGCCGTGGCGGTAGCCACGATCCGCCCGCGCTCCGCACCACGACGCGCCGCCGCAGTGGGGGCGACCACGTCGACCGCGGCCACCGATCGTCCCGCCGGCTTCGAACGCAGGGCGTCGTAGCGGTACGAGGCGCCGAGCAGTCCCTCGACGACGGCTGCGGCCGCTGCCTCGGGAGCGAGCGGCGTGTCCGCGTCGAGCAGGGCGACGACGAGTCGGTCCTCGCGCGACGCCGCACGGGCGACCGCCGCCGCGGCACGCCGCAACACCGTCGTGGTGAGCGCGTCCCGTCGACCGAGACCGACCGCGTACACGACCCGGTCGGCGGCGGGCAGCACGGCCACCGACTCCGCCCGACCCTCGAAACCGAGACGGCCGAGCAGCGCCGGGTCGAGCCCGCTCGCTGCGACGTCGCCCTCATGCACCGGCAGCGCGACCGCTGCACCTCGGGCGGGAACGGACCGGATGAGCCGCAGGGCGGCGAGCTGCGTCGTCGTCACGCCCGGAGACTACCGAGCGGTCCCTTCCACGGTCCGGCTCGGGAGCGAACCGCCTTCGGCCCAGCGGGCGACCGCCCACAGCAGGTCGGAGAGCCGGTTGAGGTACGGCACGACGTGGGAGTCGGGCAGAGCGGCGCGCAGCGCGAGCCGTTCGGCGCGCCGCACGACCGTGCGTGCCACGTCGAGGTGCGCCGCCGCCGGCGTGCCACCGGGGATCACGAACTCGGTCGGCATGTCGAAGCGCGTGGCGAACCCGTCGATGAGCGTCTCGAGCGCGGCGACCATGTCGGCACTCACCGCCGTCGTCCCCGGGGTGAGCTTGCCGTGGTTCTCCGGCAGGGTCGCGAGCTCCGCCATCGCGACGTAGAGGTCGTGGCAGAGCTGCACGACGAGACGGTCGAGTTCGCCGTCGCGTTCGGTGCAGGTGCGCACCACCCCGAGCGCCGCCTGGGCCTCGTCCACCGTGCCGTACGCCCACGGCAGGTCGGAGTCCTTCGAGACCCGGCCGCCGTAGAGGAGCCCGGTGGTGCCGTCGTCGCCGGCCCGCGTGTAGATCTGCACGGTGAGCACGGTACCGCCGGACCGACGCCCTACCGGACGACGGAGCGTCGCGTAGGGTGCCCGCCATGACTTCCGACGCCGGCGACCGGGCAGGGACCGACGACCACGGGCGGCAGCGCCTCCCCGGCACACCCGACCCGATGCTGCGCCTCCAGGCGTCGGGCGCGGGCATGACCCTCGCCGCCGACCGCTGGGGCACCGAGGGGGCGACCCCGGTGCTGCTGCTGCACGGCGGCGGCCAGACCCGCCACGCATGGCGCGGCGCCGGTGAGACGCTCGGTGCGGCCGGGTACGACGCCTACTGCATGGACCTGCGCGGCCACGGCGACTCGGACTGGTCGCCCGACGGCGTCTACCACTACACGTCCTTCGTCGACGACATCGTCGGTGTCGCCGGCCAGCTCGGCCGCACCCCGGTACTCGTCGGGGCGTCACTCGGCGGCATCTGCTCCCTCCTCGCCACCGGGGAGGACCGTCGGTTGCGCCCCGCCGCGCTCGTGATGGTCGACATCGGCCCCTACGTCGAACGTGAAGGCGTGCAGCGGATCCGCGGGTTCATGCAGGCGAACCCGGACGGTTTCGCGTCCCTCGAGGAGGTCGCCGACGCGATCGCCGCCTACCAGCCGCACCGGCGCCGGCCCGACTCCCTCGAGGGGCTCGGCAAGAACGTGCGGCTCGACACGCGCACCGGTCGATACCACTGGCACTGGGACCCGACGTACTTCGCGTCGCGCCGGGACATGAGCGTCGACGAACGTGAGCGGCGCCTCGTCGAAGCGGCGCGGGGCGTGAGGGCGAGCGGGATCCCGATGCTGCTCGTGCGCGGCGGCCTGTCCGACGTGCTGTCCCTCGAGGGGGCGGAACGGTTCCTCGAGCTCGTGCCGCACGCCGAGTTCGTCAACGTCACCGACGCCGCCCACATGGTCGCCGGCGACCGCAACGACATCTTCGCCGGCGCCGTCATCGAGTTCCTCCAGCGGGTCGCCCCGCCGACGGTGAACAGTTGATCCCCGTGTCAACTCCTCGGTAGCGTCCCGCCGTGCCCGCCAAGTACCTCACGGTCGAGGGGATCGCGACGTTCCTCCACCACCGCGGTCCGACGACGCTGCCCGGCAGCCCGCCCGACCTCTCCCGGGGGAGCACGGTGCTGTGCGTCCACGACGCCGGGGCGACGGGGAACTCCTTCGCCGGTGTCCTCGACGCCCTCGCCACCTCCCACAGCCCGCTCGCATTCGACCTGCCGGGGCACGGTCGCTCCGGCAGCCTCGACAGCCTCGGCGACATCGGCCGTATGGCCGGCCACAGCCGTTCGGTCGCTGCGGCGCTCGGTGTCGGACGGGCCGTCGTGCTCGGTGACGGGATGGGGGCCGCCGTCGCCCTCGACCTCGCTGTCGGACCGGACCCGCTCGCATCCGCCGTGGTGCTGTGCGGCGGTGCCGCCGCCACGTTCCCCGCCGCTGCGGCGCAGGCCGCCGAACTGCGGCTCGTCACCGCCGGCCGGGCACGGCGCGAGTTCGACCGGTCCGGCTACGCGCCCGACACGCCCCGTGAGGTCTTCGAGCGGGCGTTCGCCGACTGGGTGCGCACCGACCCGCGTGCGACCGTGGGCGACCGCGACGCGCAGGCCGCCTGGGACGCCACCGGCCGGCTGGCGCAGGTCGGCGTGCCCGTCCTCGTCCTCGTCGGCGAGCACGAGGAAGCGGCGTCCGTCGAGGCCGCCCGGGCGCTCGCAGCCGGTGTGCCGGACGGGCGCCTCGTCACCGTCACCGGCGTCGGTCGGCGCATGATCGCCGAAGGGCCCGACGCCGTCGCGGCCGAGATCGACCGCTTCCTGGGGGAGGTCCAGCGATGAGCATCTCCGGCAAGGCGGCGATCGCCGGCGTGTACGAGCACCCGACGCGCTGGGCGCCCGACGCCACCGAGTTCCAGATCATGGCCGAGTCGGCCCGCGGCGCCCTCGCCGACGCCGGCCTCACGCTCGCCGACGTCGACGGGCTGTTCGCCGCGTCGATGACCATGGGCGCCATGGGCATGATCGAGCTCGCCGAGTACCTGAACGTGAAGCCCGACTACATCGACGGCACGAACGTCGGCGGCTCGAGCTTCGTCGCGCACGTCACGCATGCGGCCGCGGCGATCAACGCCGGGCTGTGCGAGGTCGCCCTCGTGCTCTACGGCTCCACTGCCGCGTCGAGCTCCGTCGCGATCGGCACGGGCATGTCGCACGGCAACCGTGGGGCGCACGAGTCCTTCACCTCGCCGTACGGGCTCACCACCGTCGGCAGCTACGCACTCGTCGCCCGGCTCCACATGGAGCGGTACGGCACCACGCCCGAACAGCTCGCCGAGATCGCGGTGACGATGCGGCGCCACGCGGGCCTCAACCCGGCTGCGAAGATGCGGGCGCCGATCACCGTCGACGACGTGCTGTCGAGCCGCATGATCTCCGACCCGCTCCACCTCCTCGACTGCTGCATCATCAGCGACGGCGGCGGGGCGATCGTGGTCACCTCGACCGAGCGGGCGCGCGACCTCCGCCAGACGCCGGTGCTGGTCCTCGGCTGCGGTGAGGCCGTCGCCCACCCCGAGATCGGCTCGCCCGACCTGCTCACCGTCGCCGGCGCGCAGTCGGGAGCCCGGGCGTTCGGCATGGCGGGCGTGCGTCCCGCCGACATCGACCTCGCCATGGTCTACGACAGCTTCACGATCACCGTGCTCGCCACGCTCGAGAACCTCGGGTTCTGCGCCCGCGGGGAGGGCGGCGACTTCGTGTCCGGCGGTCGGATCGGGCTCGGCGGCGAACTGCCCGTCAACCCCGACGGCGGCGGCCTGTCGAACAACCACCCGGGGATGCGGGGCATCTTCCTCGTGATCGAGGCGGCCAAGCAGCTCCGCGGGGAGTGCGGCGACCGCCAGGTCGCCGGTGCGAGACTCGCCGTCGCGCACGGCACCGGCGGCACCCTCGGTGTCTCCCACAGTGGTGCGACGCTCGTCCTGGGGGTGGCGTGATGGCCGATCTGCAGCATCCGCTCGTGTACGCGTCGTGGGAGACCCGGGGCTACTGGGAGGGCGCCGGCCGCGGCGAACTCGTCCTGCAGCGCTGCGACGCCTGCGGCACCGTGCAGCACAAGCCGCGCGCCATCTGCGCGTCGTGCATGGCCGACGCGCCCCGGTCCTTCGTCGCGTCGGGTCGGGGCACCGTGTACACCTACACGGTCACCCACCAGAACCAGCTGCCGCCCTTCGCGGCGGCCTGCCCGTACGTGATGGCGTACGTCGAGCTCGACGAGGGGCCGCGCCTGCTGACCCACATCGTCGGCTGCGACCCGGCCGACGTGCGCATCGGCATGCCGGTTGTCGTCGACTTCCAGCCGCAGGAACGCACCGACGGCGAGGTCTTCGCCGTGCCCAGGTTCCGCCCCGCATGATCCTCGACCTGCACACACACTCCATCCAGTCCGACGACGGTCGGGCGAAGGTGGAGAACTACTGCCAGTGGATCCGCAAGAAGGAGATCCCCCTCGACGGGTTCGTGCTCACCGAGCACCGGCAGTTCGACGACGCGTCCGACTACCGCGCCCTCGAGGACGCCTACGGCCTGCTGATCCTCAAGGCCTCCGAGGTGGAGACCGACTACGGCCACGTGCTCGTGTTCGGCGTGAACGAGGACCTGCAGCACGCGTTCGACTTCGCCCGGATCGACAACCCGATCGGCGAGGTCCTCGACGCGGCGAAGCGGTGCGGTGCGGTCGCCGCGCCCTGCCACCCAGGTCGCCCGAACGTCGGGCTGTTCGCCCACTACGAACGCAAGGCCGAGGTCGGCGGCATCGAGCTGATCGAGGTCTTCAACGGCGGCAGCCGCCCCGGCGAGGACGACTGGTCGGTCCGCGAGGCCGACGCCCGCGGCTGGGCCGGCTTCGGCGGCAGCGACTCCCACATCGTGAGCCGCATCGGCTTCTGCGCCACCGAGTTCGAGGACGACATCCGAGACATGGACGGTCTCCTGACCGCCCTACGATCCAAGCGGTTCGTGCCCCGCACGTTCCGCTGAGAGGGAGCGACGTTCCGCCATGGGCGTGACCATCGAAGAGGCCCGCGCCGACTGGGTCGGCGTCGAGTTCGAGACGGCGCAGTACACGATCGAGCTGGCCGACCTGCTCGACTGGGCGAACTCGGTCGACGAGACCGACCCGCGCTTCGTCGACCCGTCGCGTGAGGACTTCGAGGCGCACCCGACCTACACGGCGAGCCTGACGAGCTTCCGCATGCTCCCCGACGGGTTCCCCGAGCTCGGCAACGGGCGCGGCATCGACGGCGGCAAGGCCGTGATCAGCGTGGCGCCGGTGCGACCCGGTGACGTCCTGACCGGACACAGCCTGATCGCCGACATCTACGCGAAGACCGGCCGGTCGGGGACGATGATCTTCATCGTTCACCGGGTCAACTTCGAGAACCAGCGCGGGGAGCACGTGTCGACGGTCGACTCGCGCATCATCCGCAACTCGGACTGAGAGGACGCTGCGATGCGATTCGAGGACGTCGAACTCGGCGACGAACTGCCCGAGCGCCACCCGGATGTCTCGCTCGAGCGCGTGCGGACCTTCGTGCGCGCCGGCCACCACGACTTCCCGCGCTTCACCGACCACGAGGTCGCCCGACGGGAAGGACTGCCCGGGGCGATCGTGCCCGGCATCATGAGCCAGGCGCTCCTGTCCGCGATGATCCACGCCTGGGCTCCGGGTGCACGGATCCGGTCGCTCGACACCGTGTTCCGCACCCCGATGGTGGTCGGGACGAAGCCGACGTGCCGCGCTGCGGTCACCGACGTCGACGAGGACGAGCGCACCGTCGAGCTCGACATCACGATGACCACCGAGGACGGGGTCACCTCCGTGCTCGGCACGGCGATCGTCGCGTTCGCCTGATCAGGCAGCTGCGGCGGTCGCCCGCCGCTGGCTGAGCGCGAAGCTCATCGCACCCGCTGCGACCGCGAGCAGGCCACCGAGGTAGAACGCGGGCGCGTACTGCTCGGCGTAGTCGTGGATCCACCCGGCGAGCTGCGCCGCCACGGCCGCACCGACCATGTGCAGGAAGATCACGAACCCGTACAGCGACGGCACCGAACGCGGGCCGTAGCGCTGCGTGATCACCGCGATCGTCGCCGGCACGGTGGCGATGTAGTCGAGCCCGAACACGATCGCGAACCCCGACAGGAACGGCACGCTCGACATGAACGGCAGTGCGAGCAGCGACAGCCCGCGTGCCCCGTAGTAGCCGGCGAGCAGCAACCGGGGCGGATAGCGGTCGCACAGCCACCCCGACGCCACCGTGCCGACCACGTTCATCGCCCCGATGAGGGACAGCAGGTTCGCCGCCTCCCCGGTGCTGTAGCCGTGCGCCTCGGTGGCGTGGGGGATGAAGTGGTACCCGATCAGACCGATCGTGGTGAACCCGCACACGAAGAAGCTCGCCGACAGCAACCACAGGTCACCGGTACGCAGTGCCGTGCGCAACGGGACGGGCGGGATGTCCGCACCGACGGGTGCCGCGCCGACACCACCGCCGAACGGCGTCGCACCCGCGTCCGCAGGCCGGGCGCGCAACAGGATCCAGGCGAGCGGCACGACGGCGGCGAGGAGCAGCACGACCCCCCACATCGCCGTCCGCCAGCCCGACGCGTCGGTCACCCACGCCGCCGCCTTGATGAGCAGGAGCTGTCCGGCCGATGCGGCACCGCCGAGGATCCCGGCGACGAGCCCGCGGTGCGTGGAGAACCACGTGGTCGCGACCACCCCGCCGATGACGAGGCCGACACCGCCGGTGCCGAGACCGACGAGCAGGCCCCAGGCGAGGTGGAACTGCCACAGGGTCGACATGACCGCCGTCGCCGCCGCCCCGAGCCCACCGAGCGCGAGGAACCCGACGACGGCGCGCCGCAACCCGAAGCGGGTGAACGCCCACCCCGAGATCGGGCCGGACGCCGCCATCGCGAGCAGCGACACCGCCAGCGGGGCGGACACGGCCGACCGGCTCCAGCCGAACTCCTCCTCGAGCGGCTTGATGAACACCCCGGCCGCAGAACGCGCACCGGAGGCGACGAGCACGACGAGGAAGACGACGCCGACGACCACCCAGGCGTAGTGCACCCCGAGCCGTTCGGCGAGACGCGCCACGGCCGGTCGACTGCCACCCGTGGTCGGAGGGGACGGGACGGGGTTCTCGGTGGACGGCACGTCGGGAGCGTACCGGGGTGCGCCGGAGCGGGGCACACGCCGGTAGCCTCGGCCGCCGTGGCCGACTTCTGTGACCGCATCGCCCGTGGCGTCGTCATCTACGACGGCGCGACCGGGACCTACCTGCAGGGTGTGGGCCTGACGGCGGACGACTTCGGCGGTCCGGCCTTCGAGGGCTGCAACGAGATCCTCGTCGAGCGCCGCCCGGACGTCATCCTGCAGATGCACCGCGACTACTTCGACGCGGGTTGCGACGTCACCGAGACCGACAGCTTCGGGTCCTTCGCCGTCCCGCTCGGCGAGTACGGCATCGCGGACCGCGCCTACGAGCTGAACGCCCGGGCGGCCGAGCTCGCCCGCCGCGCCGCGGACGAGGCGATGGCGGCCGACCCGTCGCGCCCCCGCTTCGTCGCCGGGTCGATCGGTCCGGGCACGAAGTTCGCGTCGCTCGGCCAGATCACCTTCGCCGAACTGCGCGACGCCTACGAGATCCAGAGCCGCGGCCTCCTCGACGGTGGCTCCGACCTGCTCATCATCGAGACCCAGTTCGATCTCCTCGGGATCAAGGCGGCGATGACGGGGGCACGCGCCGCGATGGCGGCCGTCGGCCGCGAGGTGCCGATCCAGTGCCAGATCACGATCGAGACGACCGGCCGCATGCTGCCGGGCACCGAGATCGGCGCCGCGCTCGCGGCGATCGACCCGCTGCGGCCCGACGTGTTCGGCATCAACTGTGCGACCGGGCCCGCCGAAATGGGCGAGCACCTCCGCTACCTGTCCCAGCACGCCCGCATGCCGATCTCGTGCCTGCCGAACGCCGGACTCCCCTCCGTCGTCGACGGCCGGATGCACTACGACCTCGGTGACGACGAGCTCGCCGCCCACCTCGCACGGTTCGTCGACGAGCTCGGCGTCCGGGTGATCGGCGGGTGCTGCGGCACGACGCCGGCGAGCATCCGTCGCATCGTCGAGGTCTGCCGCGACCGCACCCCCGCCGAGCGGCATCCGGTGCACGAGGCCGGCGCTGCGTCCATCTACAGCTTCGTACCGTTCGCCCAGGACAACTCCTTCCTCATCATCGGTGAGCGCACCAACGCGAACGGTTCGAAGAAGTTCCGTGACGCGATGCTCGAGGCCGACTGGGAGACCTGCACCCAGATGGCGCGCGACCAGGTGCGCGAGGGCGCCCACGTGCTCGACGTCTGCGTCGACTACGTCGGCCGTGACGGCGCCGCCGACATGGACGAGATCGCCCGCCGGTTCTGCACCCAGTCGGCGGTGCCCATCGTGTTGGACTCGACCGAGCCCGAGGTGATGGAGGCCGGTCTCCGCTGGATCGGCGGCCGGGCCATCCTCAACTCCGCGAACCTCGAGGACGGCGAAGGGCCCGGCTCCCGGCTCGACCGGGTGTTCACCCTCGCCAAGACCTTCGGCGCAGCGGTCATCTGCCTCCTCATCGACGAGGAGGGCCAGGCCCGCGACGTCGAGTGGAAGCTGCGGGTCGCGCACCGTCTCCACGACATCGCCACGCAGCACTACGGCCTCGAGCCGTCGGACCTGATCTTCGACGCGTTGACGTTCCCGCTCTCCACCGGCGACGACGACCTGCGCGGCGACGCGCTCGCCACGATCGAGGCGATCCGACGCATCAAGGCCGAGCTCCCGGGGGTGGCGACAACGCTCGGCGTGTCGAACGTGAGCTTCGGGCTGTCGCCCGCGGCCCGGCACGTGCTCAACAGCGTGTTCCTCGACGCGTGCGTGCGGGCGGGCCTCGACTCCGCGATCGTGCACGCCGGCAAGATCGTCCCGCTCAGCCGGATCCCCGAGGAACAGCGTCGTGTCTGCGACGACCTCGTCCACGACCGACGCGACCCCGCGACCGGATACGACCCGCTGCAGAAGCTGCTCGAGGTGTTCGCCGGGGTCACCGTCCAGCGCGGCCCCACCGAGGACCGCACCGACTGGCCGGTCGACCGGCGTCTCACCCAGCGCATCATCGACGGTGACCGCGACGGCCTCGACACCGACCTCGACGAGGCGCTCGACGCGGGCACCGACCCGCTCGACCTCGTGAACGGCCCCCTGCTCGGTGGGATGAAGGTCGTCGGCGACCTGTTCGCGACCGGCGAGATGCAGCTCCCGTTCGTGCTGCAGTCCGCCGAGACGATGAAGGCCGCGGTCGCCCACCTCGAACCGCACATGGAACGGGTCGAAGGGGAATCCACCGCGAAGGGCCGGATCGTGCTCGCCACCGTCAAGGGCGACGTGCACGACATCGGCAAGAACCTCGTCGACATCATCCTCACGAACAACGGCTACGAGGTGCACAACCTCGGCATCAAGGTCGGCATCGCCGAGATGGCCGAACGGGCGGTCGAGGTCGGCGCCGACGCGATCGGCATGTCCGGCCTGCTCGTGAAGTCGACCCTCATCATGCGGGACAACCTCGAGGAGCTGAACGCCCGCGGTCTCGCCCACATCCCGGTGCTGCTCGGCGGTGCTGCGCTCACCCGCAGCTACGTCGAACGTGACCTGCGCGAGGTGTACGACGGTCGGCTGTTCTACGGCAAGGACGCGTTCGAGGGGCTCCGGGTGATGGACCGCCTCGGTGAGATCGCCCGCACCGGCGTCGACGACCCGGACTTCGGTCGCACTCCCACCGGTCGCGCCCTGCCCGAACGTTCCCGGCTCCGCGACCGCTCCGGCGACACGGCACCGACGGTGCGCCGCTCCCCCGCCGTCACCGACCTCGCCGAGATCCCGCGCCCGCCGTTCCTCGGAAGCACCGTGCGCAAGGGCATCCCCATCGACGACATCGCCGCGTACGTCAACGAGACGGCGCTGTTCCGCAACCAGTGGCAGTTCCGCCCCGAGGAGGGCGAGGACGACGAGGCGTTCAAGGCCCGCATCCGGCCGACGCTGCGCGACCAGCTCGCCACCTGCAAGGCGGAGGACCTGCTCGTCCCCCAGGTCGTCTACGGCTACTTCCCGGCGAACGCCGACGGTGACGAGCTCGTGATCTGGACCGACGAGGACCGCACCGCCGAACGCACCCGTTTCCGGTTCCCGCGCCAGGGCGAGGACCCGTACCTGTGCATCGCGGACTTCTTCCTGCCGGCCGAGGGTGCCCGGGTCGACTACGCGGCGTTCCACATCGTGTCGATGGGCGAACGCATCTCGACGTCGTGCGCCGAACTGTTCGCCGCCGACCGCTACCAGGAGTACCTGCTGCGGCACGGCATCGGCGTGGAGATGGCCGAGGCGCTCGCCGAGTACTGGCACACCCGCATCCGGGCCGAGTGGGGCATCGGCGGCGAGGACGCGCCGAACCTCCCGGGCCTGTTCCGCCAGCAGTTCCGCGGTGGGCGCTACTCGTGGGGCTACCCGGCCTGCCCGGACCTCGAGGACAACGCCCGGGTCGCCGAACTGCTCGACGCCGACCGCATCGGCATCGTCGTGTCCGAGGAGACCGGCTGGCAGTACCAGCCCGAGCAGACCACGAGCGCGATCATCTGCCACCACCCGCAGGCCAAGTACTTCGTCGCCCGCTGAGGGGGTACGATCCGCCCTGTCGAGGGGGTCGCTCGTGGCGAACGATCGGGGTCTGCTGCCGAAGGCGCAGCGCGAGGAGTTGAGCGAGGCGCTGCAGCGCAAGCTCGAACGGTGGTACGGCAACGCCTACACCGACGACAACCTGTTCCTCACCATGGCGCGCCGGCCCGGCCTGCTCGACGCCACCTGGGGTTTCATCAAGTACATCTACGGCGGCGGGGCGTCGGTCGAACCGGAACTGTTCGAGCTCATCCGCGTGAAGATGGCGTACAACAACCAGTGCGTGCATTGAAGCATGGCCCGTTCGAGCTCGGCCGTGAGCCGGGTCGCCTCCGAGGACACCACCGATGCCGCCACCGTCTTCGAGGGTGACGTCGACAAGCTCGCCGACTACGAGGCCTCCGACCTGCCCGCCCGCACGAAGGCCGCGCTCCGTCTCGCCGACGCGCTGTCGATGGCACCGCAGATGGTCGACGAGCACTTCTACGCCCAGTTGCGCGAGCACTTCGACGACGACCAGATCCTCGATCTCGGCATGTGCATGGCGTTCTTCACCGGTTGGCAGCGCTTCATCGAGGCGTTCGGCATCGTGCCCGACCGCTGGGAGGACGACGCGACCAAGCCGTGGGAACCGGGCGGCGCCCGCTGACCGTCCCGCTCAGGCGAGTGTCGCTCGGGCGACGAGGTCCATCCCGAACGCGGTGAGGATCGCCAGGTACAGCAGACCGGTCGCCGCCATCACGGCGCTGTACTGCCGTTCGCGCAGCGCCGCCCACGTGACACCGAGCAGCCCGATCGTGGTGACCACGCTCGTCGCCCAGAACCACCCGAGCAGCCCGCCGTAGCCGTCGTCGATCGCCCCCGACAGCACCGACAGCATCCCGGTGGGCAGCAGGAACACGACGAGTTCGGCCGGCCAGATGGCGGCGGTGGCGACGACGAGCTGCCGCAACGGACCACGGTCGAGGCCCGGCTGCACGAGATACCAGTGACCGAGCAGCATGGCGTCGGTGACCGCACCGAGGAACGCCGCGCCGACGAGCATGCGGGCGAGCGACACCGCCGGGTTGCCACCCGCATCGAGCGCCGCGGCGACGAGGCCGACGGTGCCGAGCACCGGTGCGACGAGGTCGAGGACGGGCGGGAACTCGGGCACCGTGCGGTCGAAGCGCTGCTCCGCACGGTCGATGCCCGTCATCGCCGCCACCCGTGCCGAGCGGCGTTCGACGAGCGCCCGCTGCCCAGCGACACCGGCACGCCGGCGCCGCACCGAGACGGCGAGCGCAACGGCGGTCGCGGCGGCGACGGCGACCGACGCCGCCTCGCGCAGCGGGACGGTGCGCCCGGCGAAGCCGATCCACGCCGCACCGACGGCGAGCAGCCCGAACGTGATCCGCATCGTCCAGCCGTAGCCGAGGCCGACCTCACGGCGCCGGGTCGTCACCCACAGGAACGCGAGGCCGCCGGTCGCCCACTGCAGCAGGACGGCAGCCGCGTCGAGGCGGATCATGCGTCGAGCACGGTGAGGCCGTGGTCGGAACGGTTCATCGGCTCCGGTCCGTCCGCCGTCGCCACGACGATGTCCTCGAGACGGGCGCCGAAGCGACCGTCGAGGTAGATGCCGGGTTCGATCGAAAACGCGTTCCCGGCGACGAGCGGCTCCCGGTTCCCCGCCACGATGTAGGGGTCCTCGTGCTCGAACAGGCCGATGCCGTGCCCGGTCCGGTGGATGAACGCGTCGCCGTACCCGGCCTCCGCGATGATCGACCGTGCCGCCCGGTCGACGTCCTCGCACGGCGTCCCGACGACCGCCGCTGCGACCGCGGCCGCCTGCGCCCGGTGCAGGACGTCGTACAGCTCGACGAACTCGGCCGGCGGCGTGCCCCCGACCCAGAACATGCGGGTCGTGTCGGAGCAGTACCCGGGGGTGCCGTCGGGTGTCGCGAACACGCCACCGAAGTCGCACAACACGACCTCGCCCGCCCGGATGACCCGGTCCGACGCGTGGTGGTGCGGGCTCGCCGCGTTCGCGCCTGCGGCGACGATGGCGAAGTTCACGTGCGCGTGGCCTTCGGCGAGGAGGCGCCGCGAGATCTCCTCCGACACCTCGGCCTCGGTGCGCCCGACCATGCGCACCTCACCGGCCTGCAACTGGGCGGCCACCCGATCGGCGGCGGCGCCCGCGGCGCGCAGCTGGTCGATCTCGAACGCGTCCTTTCGGGCCCGCAACGGTCCGGTGATCAGGTCGGCGCGCCGCAGACGGGTCGAGGGCATGCGGTCGACCAGGTCGACGACGTGGCGCGCCCAGGTCTGGTCGCCGACGGCGGCCGTCCGGGCCGGCCCGCACAGGTCGGCGACGATCGCGACCGGGTCCTCGGTCTCGTCCCAACCCCGGATCGCGAACAGGTCGTCGCGCTCGACGACACGGGCGACCTCGAGCCGGGGGATGACGAGGGTCGCCGGGGCGTCGCGCGGCACGACGAGCATCGTGAGGCGGGGCAGCGGCATCGCCTCGTAGCCGATGAGGTACGGGAGGTCGGGGCCGACGGAGGCGAGGAGCACGTCGACACCGGCGTCGGCCATGGCGGCGCGGGTGCGTGCGAGACGCTCGGCGTACATGGCCGCGACCCTACCGGGGCACCCCGGGGAGGTGCGGTAGCGTCGCCGCCGTGCAGGACTGGCAGCGTCGTTTCGTCGATTTCCTCGTGGACAGCGGGGCGTTCCGGCTCGGGTCGTTCACCCTCAAGAGCGGACGCCAGTCACCGACGTTCGTGAACACCGGGCTCGTCGACGACGGTCCCGGCCTCGTCGAGCTCGGCGACGCATACGCGGCCCGCATTCTCGACACCGTCGGGGCCGATGGGTTCGACGCCGTCTTCGGCCCCGCCTACAAGGGGATCCCGCTCGCCGTCGCGACGGTGACCGCGCTCGCCCGTTCCGGGGTGCGGGCGCCGTACCTCTTCGACCGCAAGGAACGGAAGGACCACGGCGAGGAGGCGTCCGGCAACGACGCAGCCGCCCTCCTCGTCGGGCACCGCCCGGCACCCGGCGCACGGCTCGTGCTCGTCGACGACGTGCTCACCACCGGGGCGACGAAGTACGAGGCACTCGAACTGCTCCGCTCGCTGGTGCCCGACGTCCGCTTCCCGCTGCTCGTGATCGCGGTCGACCGGGAGGAGGTCGGCGACGACGGCCTCGACGCCTGCACCCGGTTCACCTCCGCCACCGGGGTCCCCGTCGTCGCGGCGGTGCGGATGTCCGAGGCACTCGGCCATCTCGACGAGCGCGGACTGCTCGACGGCCCGACACGCGACGCCTGCCGGGACTACCTGGCCCGCTACGGGACCGCGGCCGCGCAGGCCTGGGCCGCGTCCTGACCGTCAGACCGCGGCGTTCCCGACGGCTGCGTCGGCGGCGCTGCGGGCGTGATAGCTCGAGCGCACGAGCGGACCGGACTCGACGTGCGCGAGACCGAGCGTGCGCCCGACCTCCCGGAAGTGGTCGAACCGATCGGGCGGGACCCAGCGGTCGACGGGGAGATGGTGCGTGGTCGGTCGCAGGTACTGCCCGAGGGTGACGATGTCGACACCGACCGCGGCGAGGTCGCCGAGCGTGGCGACGATCTCGTCGTCGGTCTCCCCCATCCCCACGATGATCGAGGTCTTCGTGCGCAGACCCGCGGCACGGGCCCGGGCCAACACGGCGAGCGACCGGGCGTAGGACGCAGAGGGGCGCACCGCCCGCTGCAGGCGGGGCACCGTCTCGATGTTGTGGTTCAGCACGTCCGGCGCCGCGTCGAAGATGGTGGCGAGCGCGTCCGGATCGCCCTTGCAGTCGGGCACCAGCACCTCGACCCCACACCCCGGCACACGGGCACGGATCGCACGGATCGTCGCGGCGAACGCCCCGGCTCCGCCGTCGGGGAGGTCGTCGCGTGCCACCGCGGTGACGACCGCGAACCGGAGGCCGAGCCGGGCGACCGCGTCGGCCACCCGGGCCGGTTCGTCCGGATCGAGGGGCAGCGGGTGCGACGTGTCGACGAGACAGAACCCGCACGCCCGTGTGCACCGTTCGCCGTTGATCATGAACGTCGCCGTGCCCTCGGCCCAGCACTCCGACAGGTTCGGGCAGCCCGCCTCCTCGCACACGGTGACGAGGTCGAGGTCGCGCAGCGTCCGCCGCAGCGCGAGCACCTCGGGACCGTGCTGCACCCGGGGCCGCAGCCAGTCCGGCTTGCGCGTGGCGATCGTGAGCCCGTCGGTCACGCCGGCCTCGGCGAGCCGTCCGACGAGTCGGACCGGGGCACCCGCACCCGCACCACGGCTGAACGGTGCGAGGTCGTCCGGGCGGCGCCGCCACGCGACGTCGGCCCGGTCGACGGGCGTCGAACCCCAGCGTTCGGCAGCGAGGCGGGCGACGACGTCGACGACCTCGCGCATCGACACGTCGACCCCCTCCGCCTGCAGCGAGGTGACCCCACGGTCCGCGATCCCGCAGGGGACGATGTGGCGGAACCCCTCGAGCGCCTCGTCGGTCACGTTCAGGCCGAAACCGTGCATCGACCGGCCACGGGCGAGCCGCACGCCGACCGCCGCGATCTTGCGGGGTCCCGCCGCACCGGGCACCCACACGCCCGGGAACTCGGCGGAGCACTCGCACCCGGGGAGGCCGAGCTCGGCGAGCACGTCGACGAGGAGTCGTGTCAGGTCGGTGACGTACGCGACGGTGTCGACCATCCCGCCGCCCCGCTTCCCCGCCACGTGCCGGATCGGGTAGCCGGTGAGCTGGCCGGGACCGTGGTAGGTGACGTCCCCGCCCCGGTCGGCCCGCACCCGGTCGATCCCGAGGGCGTCGAGGTCGGCGAGCACGTGCCGTTCGTCGGCCCGGGCACCGAGGGTGACCACCGGGTCGTGCTCGCAGAGCAGCAGGTGGTCGTCGGTCGCGTCGCGGAACAGGCCGTGCTGGAGCGCGAGGCCGTCGCGGTAGCGGACCCTGCCGAGCCAGCGGACGTGCAGCGGACGGCCGGTCACGGGATCACGCGACCTCGGCCGACCAGTCGCGCTCCTCGACGATGCGGCGCACCCGGTCGAGGAACGCTGCGGCGTACGCACCGTCGAAGGCGCGGTGGTCCCACGCGAGCGCGAGCACGCCGATCGGGCGGATCGCGATCGCCTCGGCACCGTCCGCGTCGGTGATCACCCAGGGCTTGCGACGCACGCCGTCGGTGGACAGGATCGCCACCTGCGGCTGACTGATCACCGGGAACTGCATCAGCGTCCCGTACTGACCCGGGTTCGTGATCGTGAACGTGCCCGCCCCGAGGTCGTCCGGTCGGAGCTGGCGGGCCCGGGCACGGTTGGCGAGGTCCACGATCTCGCGGGCGATGAGGCGCAGCCGCTTCCCCTCGACGTTGCGCACGACCGGGGCGACGAGACCCTCGAACCCGAGGTCGACCGCGATCGCGAGGTTCACGTCGCGGTGCACGATCAGGTCGTCACCGTCGACGGAGGCGTTCAGCGCAGGGAACTCGGCGATCGCGTCGGAGACCGCACGACAGAGGAACGGCAGGTACGTGAGGCCGAACCCCTCCTCGGCGCGGAACCGTTCCCGGTGGGCGAGCCGCACCCGGTCGACGGCGGAGAAGTCGACCTCCATGGCGGTGAGCACGTGGGGTGCGGTCGCCTTCGACCGCACCATGTGGTCGCCGGTGAGCTTGCGGATCCGGTTGAAGGGCTCGCGCCGTGAACCGGTCGGAGTCGTCCCCGCGCTCACCGGTGCTGCGACCGGAGCGGGGGCGGGGGGCGCAGACGGTGTGGTGGGCAGCGGCGTGCCGCTCGCCTGCTGGCGACGGTCGATCGCCCCCTGGACGTCGGCGCGCGTGACGCGCCCGCCGGGACCGGTGCCGGTGACCGTTGCGAGGTCGACGCCGTACTCGCTGACGAGGCGCCGCACGATCGGCGACAGGAGACGGGGCTCAGGCCCTGCCTCGGCGACGGGCATCGGCGTAGGGGCAGCCGGCGCAGGGGCAACCGGCGCAGGCGGCGGCGCGACCGGCGGGGCGACGACCTCGGTCGGCACCGTCGGCGGCGGCGCGATCGGCGCCGGGGCCGCCGCGGCGGGAGCTGCGACGACCGCGTCACCCGCGGGCGACGAGATGACGGCGAGCACGGTGCCGACCCCGACCGTCGTCCCCTCCACGACGCGGATCTCGGCGAGCACACCGTCGACGACGGAGGGGACCTCGGAGTCGACCTTCTCGGTGGAGACCTCGAAGAGGATCTCGTCGCGGGCGACCGTGTCGCCCACACGCTTGAACCACTTCGTGATCGTGCCCTCGGTGACGGTCTCCCCGAGCTGCGGCATCACGATCTCGGCCATGGTGGCTCCTCAGGGGGCGTCGGGTTCAGTGCAGGGACCGGCCGGTGAGCGAGAGCACGGTCTCACCGAACAGCTCGCTCATCGTCGGATGGGGTTGCAGGAAGTGGGCGACGTCGTCGACGGTCGCCTCCCAGTTGACCGCGAGATACCCCTGTCCGAGCTGCTCGGTGACCCAGGGGCCGGCGAGGTGGACGCCGAGGATGCGACCGGCACGACCGTCGGGCCCGCGTTCTGCGACGACCTTCACGATCCCCTCGGTCTCCCCGACGATCTTCGCCCGACCGTTCGCCATGAACCGGTGCTTCGCGGTCGTGACGTCGAGGCCACGGTCGACGGCCTGCTGCTCGGTGAGGCCGGCGAACGCGACCTCGGGATGGCAGTAGATCGCCCACGGGACACGGTCGTGGTCGACGGGGACGGGGTCCTCGCCGCAGATGTCCCGGACGACGGTGATCGCCTCGGCGAACGCGACGTGGGCGAGCGCGGGCGTCGCGATCGCGTCGCCGACGGCGTACACACCCGGCACGGCCGTGCGCCCGAGCGCGTCGACCTCGATGTGCCCTCGCGGCCCGATCCCGACCCCGGTGCCCTCGAGACCGAGACCGTCGAGGTTCGGCCGCCGTCCGACGGAGACCACGACGATCTCCGCGGTGACCGTCGCACCGTCGCCGAAGCGCACCGTCGTCGTCCCCGCGGCCGGGTCCGGGTCGTGACCGTGCACGGCGACACCGGTGTGCACGGTGATGCCCCGCTTGCGGAAGGACCGGTTGACCACCCCGGCGACGTCCGTGTCGCAACCCGGCAACAGCTTCTCGGTCGCCTCGAGCAGCGTCACGGTGACCCCGACATCGGCGAGCAGCGACGCGAACTCGCAACCGATCGCACCGCCGCCGATCACCACCGCGGACGTCGGGAGGCGGTCGAGGGACAGCAGCTCGTCGGAGGTGAGGACGAACCGACCGTCGACGTCGAACCCCGGCAGCGTGCGCGGCACCGAACCGGGGGCGAGGACCACGTGGTCGCCCGCCAGGCTCGAGGTCGTGCCGTCGGGTGCGGTGACGGTGACCGTGCGGTCGGCCTCGAGGCGGCCGAACCCGTCGACGACGGTGACCTTGCGCCCCTTCAGCAGCGCGCCGAGCCCGGTCGCGAGCTCCTCGACGATGCGCTGCTTCCGCTGCATCGTCACCGCCCAGTCGATCTCGGGGGTGCCGACCCGGATGCCGAACTCGGCGGCGCGCTGCACGGTCCGGTGCACGCTCGCCGTCTCGAGCAGTTCCTTCGCCGGGATGCAACCGACGTGCAGGCACGTCCCACCGATCCGGGCCCGTTCCACGAGCACCACGTCGAGGCCGGCGGACGCCCCGTAGAGGGCGGTGGCGTACCCGCCCGGACCGCCGCCGACGACGACCACACGTTGCCGAGGAACCATCGTTCGCACCCGTCCTGCGACGTCCTGCGGACCCGTCCGGCCCGACCGTCGCGTCGCCCCCGCATGCTAGGCGGCGGGCCGCCGCTGTGGTCCGCCGTCAGCGGGCGATGACGACCTGCAGGGCGAACGCCACGAGGATCAGCAGGCCGAGCCCGAGGGACAGCAGCAACAGCATCCGGGTGCTCATGGGCGGCATCGTGGCCGCGGCGACACCGGTCGGTCCACCCGGACCGCACCCGGTAGGGACGACGGCGTCGGTAGACCATCTCCGACGCGGCAGGAGCGGCGCAGGCGAGGAGGATCCCGAACATGGACATCGCGATCACCGGGGCGAGCGGCCTCATCGGGACGGCACTCGTCCGCGACCTCACCGGTGCGGGGCACCGGGTCGTGCGCGTGGTCCGGGGCCGGCACCCCGGCACCGACGAGATCGGCTGGAATCCGCACGCCGGCACGATCGACGCCGCCGGGCTCGAGGGCATCGACGCGGTCGTCCACCTCGCCGGCGAGGGCATCGCCACGAAGCGCTGGAACGACGAGCACAAGCGGTCGATCCGGGAGAGCCGCACGAGCGGCACCGCGATCCTCGCCCGGGCGATCGCCGAGGCGAACGCGGGCCCGAAGCGGTTCCTGTCCGGTTCCGCGATCGGGATCTACGGCGACCGCGGCGACCAGGTGCTCACCGAGGCGTCCGACGCGGCCGACCGGTTCCTCGCACGGGTCGTCGTCGACTGGGAGGCGGCCGCCCGCCCGGCGGTCGACGCCGGGATCTCCACGGCGTTCCTGCGGACCGGCATCGTGTTGGACCCCGCCGGCGGTGCACTCGGGAAGGTGCTTCCGCTGTTCCGGTTCGGCCTCGGCGGTCGTCTCGGCTCGGGTCGGCAGTACTGGAGCTGGATCTCGATGGCCGACGAGGTCGGGGCGATCCGGTTCCTGCTCGAGCGCTCCGAGGTCACCGGCCCGGTGAACCTCACGGCACCGACCCCGGTGACGAACGCAGCGTTCACGAAGACGCTCGCATCGGTGCTGCGTCGACCGGCGCTGTTCCCCGTGCCGGCGTTCGGTCCGAAGCTGATCCTCGGCGGCGAGCTCGCCGAGGAGCTGCTGTTCTGCTCGGCACGGGTCGAACCGGCGGTGCTCGCCGCTGCGGGGTACTCCTTCGTCGATCCGACGCTCGAGGGCGCCCTGCGGCGCATGCTCGGCGCCTGAACGGCCCACCCGGTAGCGCCGGCACCCTCGGTACGGTCGTCGCCGTGACAACCACGACCACGACACGACGCATCGTCTCCGTCAGCAGCACCATCGCCGCCGACCCGGCGACGATCTTCGCCATCGTCGACGACCCGGCGCAGCACCCGGCGATCGACGGCTCGGGGACCGTGCTGTCCTCCCGCGCCGAATCCCGGCACCTGCAGCTCGGTGACCGGTTCGGCATGGACATGCGGATGGGCCTCCCCTACAAGATGACGAACACGGTGGTCGAGTACGAGCGCGACCGGCTGATCGCCTGGGCGCACTTCGGCGGGCACCGGTGGCGTTACGAGCTCCGCCCCGTCGAGGGCGGCACCGAGGTGACCGAGTCCTTCGACTGGTCGACGGCGAAGGTGCCGCCGTTCATCGAGCTGATCGGCGCCCCGAAGCGGAACGCCGAGGCGATGTCCCGCACCCTCGAGCGCCTCGCCGCGCTCGTCGAGGGTCGCGGGGCCTGAGGCCCCTCAGCCGGCGGCGAGCACGCCGGCGAGCAGTTCGGCGGCGGCGATGACGGTCCCGTCGTCCGGTCCTTCGATCTGCACGCCGACCGGCAGCGGTGTGCCGGGCACCGGGATCGACACGGCCGGGAGGCCGGTCAGGTTCGCGAGGCGCGTGTTCGCCACCATCCGGGCTGCGAGTGCCGTGTCGCCGGCCTCGGTGATCGTCGGCGGGACGATCGGCATGGTGGAGCCGATCACCACGTCGACGTCGGTGAGCACGGCACGGCAACGGTGGGTGAGCCGTTCGAGTTCGTCCCGTCCCCGCAGGTAGGTCACGAGCCCGATCCCCGTTCCGTGGTCGAGCCGGGCCCGCACGTCGGCCCCGTAGGCGTCGGGCCGTTCGGCGAGCATGCGACGGTGCACGTGCGCCGCCTCGGCGAACATCACGGCGGTCGACGCGGCGAAGCTCGCCGCCGCGTCGGGCCAGTCGACATCGACGACCTCGACACCGCTGTGGCGGAGCCGGTCGACGACCGTGGCGAGCGCGTCGACGACGACTTCGTCGGCGGGGTCGACACTCCCCCGGTGCACCCCGACCCGCCGCAGTGGTCGTGTCGGCGCGGCCGCACGGAGGCGGAACACGTCGGCGAGCGGACCGAGCAGCGTGGTGTCACGTACGAGCCAACCGACGTGGTCGAGCGAGGGGGCGAGGGGTAGGACGCCTTCGGTGGTGATCGCACCGCGGGTGGGCTTGTACCCCACGACGGCGCAGCACGCGGCGGGGATCCGGCACGAGCCTCCGGTGTCGGTCCCGATGGCGACGTCGGCCTCACCGGCGGCGACTGCGGCGGCGCTGCCCGACGACGAGCCGCCGGGGACCCGACCCGGTGCGGCGGGGTTCGTCGGCGTGCCGTCGACGGCGTTGATGCCGGTCACCCCGAACGCGAACTCGTGGAGTTTCGTGGCGCCGACGACGACAGCCCCCGCCGATCGCATCGCCGTCACGACGGGGGCATCGACCGTCTCGGGCGGTGCGCCCGACCGCTGGGCGGAACCCGCACCCCGCCGTCGCCCGGCGACGGCGACGATGTCCTTCACCCCGAGGCGCACGCCGTCGAGCGGACCCGAGCCGACCGACGGCAGCGGCGGGTCGGCGCGCCACACCCACGCGCCGTCGTCGGGGGTCGGCGCAGGGCCCGGGAGGGGGCCGTCCGGGTCGCCGTCGCCGAGGGTGGCGACGACGAGGTCGACGAGGGTCGGGGGTGTTCCGGTCACGACGTCGCTCCGCACTCGGCAGGGTCGACGATCCACACGTCGTCCCCGAGATGGTCGGTCAGGGTCCGGTGCAGCCGCGTGAGGCGTTCGTCGCGTCCGTCCCAGACGAGGATCGCCTCGGCGGCACGACGGGCGATCGCGGTGTCCCGGCGTCCGAGTGCCGCTGCGGCCGCCGCCGTGTCCTCCGGCGCCGTGCGCCGCAGCACGTCGACCCGGCGCGCCCCGGCGAGCAGGTCGGCGAACCGGGCCCGCCGCTCGGCCGGCCAGCGGGCGTCCGGGTCGGGGTACGGCAGCACCACGTCGTAGGGCAGTCCGAGCCGTCGTGCGGCCTCGGCGCCGAGGGTCTCCGCGCCGAGCCGCAGACCGGTGAGCACGACGAGGTCGTCGTGCATCGTGGCCTGCGCGCCGAGGACGGCGACGAGCCGGTCGAGCACGGCGGCCGCCATCGGGTTCGGGTCGAACCCGCCGAGCTCGGGCGGCTGGTGACCGAGGACGGCGACGAGGTGCCCGGTGGGCTCCCCCTCCGGTGCCGCCGTCGTTCCCGCGGTCGTCGGCGTGCTGGCCGTGGTCGCAGCGGCGACGGCGAGCTGGTCGGCGACGTCGTTCCACCGGTCGCCGGCGTGACCCTTCACCCAGACGAAGCGCACGTCGTCCCGCCCACGGACGAGCTCGATGAACGGTTCCCACAGGTCGCGGTTCGCGACGGGTTGCCGTTGACTGTTGCGCCATCCGCGGGCGAGCCACCCCGCCCACCACCGGTCGGTGAAGCACTTGACCACGTAGGTCGAGTCGCTGCGCACCTCGAGCGGCCCGTCGAGGCTGCGGACCGCCTCGTACGCGGCCCGGATCTCCATGCGCTGGTTCGTCGTCGGGGACTCGGCTCCCGAGGCGGACGGGCCGTCGGGGACGACCCACGCCCACCCTCCGGGACCGGGGTTCCCCTTGCAGGCCCCGTCGGTGTACACGACCGTCGACGTCACGACGGCGCAGTCTGACAGATCGGCCCACCGGGTCGGGACGAGTTGGCTAGCGTGCCCACTCGATGACCGACGTCGACGTCGAGCAGCCCGGGGGGTCGGGAAGTCATCGGGCGGCGACGCTGCCCGTGACCGAACGCGGCCGCCGGACCCGCGCCCAGCTGGTGGACGCGGCGCGCGCCGTGTTCGAGGAACGCGGCTACGTCGATGCCCGCATCGGTGACATCACGGCCCGGGCCGATGTCGCGCACGGCACCTTCTACACGTACTTCGACTCGAAGCAGGAGCTGTTCCGCGAGGTGATGGCGGCGCTCGTCGTCGACTTCCGTCGCATCGCCGGCGCAGTGCCGATGCGGGGTGACCGCCCGATCGACCGGATCGAACGGGCGAATCGTGGCTACCTGCGGGCGTACGGGGCGCACGCCCGGATGATGGGCATGCTCGAGAACGCCGCCCTGCTCGACGACGAGGTCCGCGAGGTGCGGCTCGAGGCGCGTCGCCACTGGGTGGAACGGGCGGAGCACACCTTCAGCCGCTGGCAGGCCGAGGGTGTCATCGCCGGGGACATCGACGTGCACTACGCGGCGAACCTGCTCGGGTCCATGGTCGACCGGTTCGCGTTCGTGTGGCTGGTCCTCGGCGAACCGTTCGAGGAGGAGGAGGCGGTCCGGTCGATGACCCGCCTCTACGGTCGCTCGCTCGGCATCGACGGGGCCTGACCCGACCCGGTGGCGGCCACCCCGTTCTTCGTCACCGGTGACCGGGCGGCGGACGAGTTCCTCCGGACGGATCCCCTCGCGCTGCTGATCGGCATGCTGCTCGACCAGCAGATCCCGATGGAGTCGGCGTTCGCCGCACCACGCCGTCTCGCCGACCGGCTCGCCGAGGTCGGCGTCCCCTGGCGGGCCGACCGGATCGCCGGGACGGACCCGGACGACTTCCTCGCGCTGTTCGCCCGGAAGCCGGCCCTGCACCGGTTCCCCCGTGCGATGGCCGGCCGCACCCGGGAGCTCTGCGCCGTCGTCGCCCGTGACCACGGCGGTGACGCCGCGGCCCTGTGGCGGTCGGCGCCGGACGGGGCCACGCTCGTCGCGACCCTCGTCGCGCTGCCCGGGTTCGGTGACGAGAAGGCCCGCATCCTCGTGGCCCTGCTCGCGAAACGGTTCGGGGTGCGCCCGCCGGGCTGGGCCGAGGCGTGCGCACCGTTCGGTGACGACGTGCCGCGCACCGTCGCGGACATCGACGGTCCGGAGACGCTCGCAGCGGTGCGGGCGTGGAAGAAGGGGCAGCGTGCCGCAGGCCGGTCGAAGGCCGACCCGACGGCACCGCTCAGGACGGCAGGGCCTGCGAGCGGTTCCACTCGCGGTCGAGCCAACCCATGAGCAGGGCGACCGCACGCGGGTCGACGGCGAGATCGTGGGTGGCACCGGTGAGCAGCCGGAGGTCGGCGGCGCCGTGGCGGGCAGCGAGCGTCCGGGCGTCGGCGACGGGGACGAACTCGTCGCCGGTGCCGTGCACGAGGGTGAGCGGTCGCGGGGCGAGGGCTGCGGCGGCGTCGCCCGGTCGGGTGGCCCTGAGCGCGCCGGTCCATGCCGCGAGGTCGCGCGGGAACGTCGGGTCGAGCACGAGCCCGATCCGACGGGAGAACTCGAGCAGTTGTCGCGGCTGACGCGCCCAGTCCTCGACGTCGGCGGCAGCACCGAAGGTGATCACGCCGCCGACCCCCGGGTCGTCCGCCGCCGCGCACAGGGCCAGCGATCCACCGTGCCCGAACCCGGCGAGCCAAACCGCGACGACGTCGTCCTCCTCGCGCAGACGAGCGGTCGCCGCCGCGATGTCGGCGAGCCACCCGTCGAGCGCGAAGTCACCGTCGGAGGGTCGACACCCGCGGCACGCCACGACGAGGACCACCCAGCCGAGGGTGGTGGCGATCCGGTCGGCGAGGTCGGTCAGAGCGGCGCTGACGTTCGCCGCGGTGGCGGCGTTGCGCGGGAACGCATGGCACAGCACGAGCCCCGGGCGCGGCTGTCGTGCACCGTCGGGCCGGGTGAGGCTCCCGTGCAGGGCCGGCCCGTCGGCCGCCTGGAACCCGATGGGCGCCGCGGTGCTCACGCGGTGGCGCGCTGGCCCTTCCAGAGCCGGTACCCGCGGTTGCGGGCCTCGGCGAGCGTGTCGGGGCCGAAGCAGAGGAAGGTCTCCGCGACGAGGAGTTCCTCGATGCGGTGGGCCTCCGACTCGGGCAGTTCGTCCACGTCGTAGACGACCTGGGTCCGCTTGTCGCCCAGGTAGCGGTTGTGCTCGAAGCGTGTCGGTCGTTCCATCACGTTCCTCCCTAGCAGGCGCGGTGCTGCGGTGTCGGGCTCATCGGTCACCCTCGGTGCCACCCGTCGGGCGGTCGAGGTCGGCGAGATCGGCGAGTTCGGGTTCGAGGACGGGGTCGACGACCCCGATCGCCTCGAAGTAGGCGAGCTGGGCGGCGACGACGTCGGCGACGTGGGCGGGGTCGGGGAAGAACGCGACCCGGCCGGCCCGGGTGACGATCTCGGCGACGACGGTGTCGGGGTCGAGGACGACAGGACCGCCGTCGAGGTCGAGGTCGCCGCCCGAGCGGGCGACACCCCGTGCGTGCAGGACGTCGAGGTGCAGACGCATGATCCGGGCCACCTCGTCGTAGCTGAGCTCGGCCGTGTCCCAGCTCGGCAACGCCTCGGCGACGAACGCGAGCGCCTCGTCGCCCTCGAACACACCGCGCCCGGGTTCGGCGGCGAGGCGGCGGGTGACCGACCCGAGGGCCAGCAGTCCGACGACGGCGACGAGGACCACCCCGATGACGGCGAAGGCGACGAGCACGTCGACCACGGTACGCGCACACGGCCCCGCGGGCCGACCCGACCCCGGACGCGCCACGGGCCGGCCCCGGAGGGCCGGCCCGTGCAGGTCGACGTGCGCCGTCGGCTCAGAGGCCGATGCGCTGCGCGAGCAGCTCGCGGTGGTAGGTCGGGTCACCGAAGAGGAGCTCCGAGCTCTTCGCACGCTTGAAGTACAGGTGCGCCGGGTGCTCCCAGGTGAAGCCGATGCCACCGTGGA
>CAYVOK010000030.1:0-34483 GCA_964453335.1 uncultured Acidimicrobiaceae bacterium | reverse complement strand
CGTCGCCGCTCGTGTCGCCCAAACGGATCACGAGCGGGCTCCACGGCTGTCCGTCGGCCCCGCGCATGTGTCTGCCCGCTCGCTCCGGGCTCGGGGCGACCGGTGCGAAGACGATGCGCTCGTCACCGAAGGTCACGTCCGTGAGGAGTGCTTCGAGCGCTGCGAGGACGTGCTCGCCGGACCGCCAGTTGGTGGTCAGCCCGAAACGGTCGGCCGTGGCGGTCGCCCGCAGGTAGGTGTGGACATCAGCGCCGCGGAACCCGTAGATAGCCTGCTTCGGGTCACCGACGACGACGAGCGTGTGCGGGTGCCGATCGTCGACGGGCTCACCGGGATGCGGGAAGGCGGCGTCGAAGATGTCCCACTGGACGGGGTCGGTGTCCTGGAACTCGTCGATCATCGCGATCCGGAACCGTTGCCGGACGAGCTCGCACGCGGCATGTCCGGTGACGGGGTCGGTGAGGGCGGATCGCAGGACCGTCAGCAGATCGTCGTAACCGAGTGTGCCGGCGAGACGTCGCCGGCGCGCGACGTCGGCGACGATCGTGTCGACGAGGCGACGGGAGCTGCGCGTCGGCTCGTCGATCGTCGGGTCGGTGGGGTCGGGGACGAGTCGGGCCGCCGGATTGTTCAGGATGCGGGTGACGGTCTCGGCGAGCTTCTTCGGGTCGGGCAGATCGTCGACGGCCGGGGCATCGGGCAGGGATGCCACCCGTGCGAGGTGGTCGGTCACCGTCTGGTGGACGAGGCCGGTGGGATCGCCCTGGAGGACACGGTCGATCTCGGCGCCGGCGAGTGCGCCGAGCTGGTCGATCATGCGCTGGGCGAACCCGTGGATGGTCGAGATCGTCGCCGTGTCGAAGTCGGCGACGGCCTGTTCGAGCCGTCGTCGACCGGCGGCGTCCGGACCGTTCTCCGTCACCGAGATCCGCGCCCGCAGGTGCTCACGGATCCGGTCGCGCAACTCCGCTGCGGCGGCGCGGGTGTAGGTCACGACGAGGATCTCGTCGATGGCGACGTCGGTCTCCTCGATGTAGCGGGCGACGAGTGTGGCGAGGGTGTGGGTCTTCCCGGTGCCGGCGCTCGCCTCGATGGCGACGCGGCCCTGCGGTAGCGGCCCGGTGAGGTCGAACGTCGTCATCACCGCTTCTTCCCGGATGCCGAGGACTTCGCCGGCTTCGCAGCCGGTGTGACAGCGCTGAGCAGCGGCCCCCAGAGCAGCCATCCGTAGTGCTCGACGCGCCCGCCGTTCGGCGATGCTCGATCGTCGGGCGCAGGGTCGTGCGGCTGCACGGGAAGCCTGAGGAGGTCCTCGAACGCGATGTCGCCGAGGACGTGGCGGTTCCAGCGGTCCGATCCGTCTCGACTCCAGTCGTCCGGTGACGCTGCCTTGCCCTGGAGTCGTTCGTGCACGATGTGCGCCGAGGTGCGGGGGAACAGCGGGAGGGGTTCGGCTCGCCCCCGGACGAAGAGATCGACCATGGCCTCGAGTGCGTTGCGCGCGTCGGCAGCGTCGCTGCAGGTGACGACGAGTGACTGCGCCGACTTCGCTGTCTTGCTCCCTGGGGCTCCGACGAGGACGCCGCGTCGCGTCACCGACGGATCTGCGGCGGTCAGCGCGCACAGTTCGACGGCGACGGCGACGGCGTTCGCGTAGTACCCGTAGAGGTGGGTCGCCCAGCCGGCCTTGGAAGCGCTGAGCCGGTACGGACCACGCTCGTCGCCGGCGGATTCTGTGACGACACCGGTCAGTCGTCGGCGACCACCGGTGAGTGTGACGTCGAAGGGCGTTTGGACGGTGCTGCCGTCAACCGCGTGGGACCGCGCCTTCTGCGCGATCAGGTCGAGCGTTCGTTCGACCTGATCGGTCGACCGTTCGCCGTACCGACCCGGGGGCAGGGCGCCTGCACGACGTGCCCGGTCGAGTGTGGCGCCGGGACTCACCCCGTGCAGGGTGGGGACGAGGAGCCCGTCGACGAGCTTCCAGCGCTGGAGTCCGTCGAGGTCGAGCTGCAGGTCGCGGCCGTCGACCGGTGACGCGGACGACGCTGCGTCGGTGTCGACCTCGGCCGGGAGCGTGAGTCCGATGATCCGCTGGAGGTGGTAGCGCACCGGATGGCGGAGGAACTCGAGGAGGTCGGCGAGGTCGATGAGCTCGACGTCGTCGCCCGGTTCGGTGGCCGGACGTCGCCGGTCGCCCACCGCCGTGGTGCGCTCGACACCGAGGGGGCGGTCGCGGAGGGCTTCGGCTGCGGCGAGCGCCCCTGTGTCGAAGCTCCGAGGGCTCGCGGCGTCGAAGTTGGACGGGTCGAAGGACTGGCGGGGATGACGGGTCTCGAGCGCGTTGCGATCAGTCACGTCGAGATGTGCACCGACGGTGCCGAGGAGCTCGGCGACGACGACGGAGGGCGGGACCGGACGATCGGTGACGAGATCGTGGCCGGTACGGAGGACGACCACGGCGTCGTCGGCTGCGAGGAGCGCGTCGAGCAGACCGTGACGCACGTCCGCACGGCGATCGGGATCGCCGACGAGCGGTGCGAGCGTGGTGAGATCGTCACCGTCCGCGTCGTCGCCGCCGATGAACGCCTGGTCGTCGAGTCCGAGCAGTGCAACCACGCGGAACGGCACGCCGCGCAGCGGTACGAGCGATGTCACCGTCACGCCGCCCCGGAAGAAGTCGGTCCGTCCGGTGGTCCGTCGGCCGACGCCCTGCCGGAGGATGCGACGCAGGTCGGCGAGGCCGATCGGGATCTCCGTGCCCGAGCCCGCGACGGCGGCCGACGGCACGAGGCTGCGCAGGTCTTCGCGGAGTCGGTCGAGCTGCCAGCGGTCGTCACGCGGCGAGTCGAGCAGGGCGTCGACCTCGGCGATCAGACGTGCGACCCAGGTGCCGATGGGGTGCTCGGCACGGGCGAACTCGTCGAGGGCTGCGAGACGGGCCACCAGGTCGGCGACGCGACCGGCGATGTCGATGTCGGACCCCTCGACGTGCAGGGGGACGACGCCGCCGACCGTCGTCGGCGCGTCGGCTCGATCGAGCACCACGGCACCGACGAGCAGACGGTCGAGCATGTGCTGCCAGGTCCCGGCGTCGTAGTCGGCCGGGGCCGACCAGGCCGTGCGGTGGACGGCATCGAGTCCCCAGCGGACGTCCGCATCGGTCAGCCAGTCGTCGATCGTGCCGAGCTCGTTCGGCCCGAGCGCGAGGCGCCGCGCGACCGGGGCCATCTGCAGCAGATCGCGCAGCGCCCCCACGCCGAAGCGGGTGCCGAGCAGCGCGACCATCGCGTCGAACGCGGCGTAGGTGGGGACGGTCTCGGTGAGCGATCGGTCGCCGATGCGGTAGGCGAGTGCGGGCGCGCCGCCCGGATCGCCGGCGTCGCTGCGAGCGTCGGTGCCGGAGGGGGCGGGCGGGCCGAAGACGGCCCGTACGAGGGGGGCGAACGACGCGAGATCGGGACACAGGACGACGATGTCGTCCTCGGTGAGATCGGGACGATCGCGCAGGAGCCGGAGCAGCTCGTCGCGCAGCACCTCCACCTGACGCCGACGGCCGTGCGCGGCGTGGACGGTGAGGGTCCCGTCGTCGAGGGTCCCGACTGCGGCGCGCGGTGGGCGGTCGGCCCGGAGATCGGCCTGGACGTGACCGAGCAGCGTCGTGGCATCGCCGCGGCTGTCGGGAAGACGGCGGATCTCCCGGCCGTGGAGGAGCGCCTCGGTCTCGAGTGCGGGCCGCGCCCACGAGCGCAGGAGCGGGTGGCCAGCTGCAACCGTGTCGCGGAATCCACGCCTGGAGCCGGGGCGGACACCGTCGCCGAGCTGTGCGCGCACGGTGTCGCCGAGGCCCGGGGAACTGTGGTGGAACAGCACGTGCACGTCACGGTGCTCCGAGACCGCATCGACGAGGTCGAGCCAGGCGCGACCGCCGGTGAGGCTCGCGATGCCGAACACGACGATCCGCTCGGGCACGTCCGCAGGGATGTCACCGGACCGGAGGCCCTCGATCCGTGCGCGCAGGGTCTCGGCAGGGCTCGGGGTGCCGATGTGGCGTCGAACCGCACGGAACAGCTCGGGCTGCCAGGCGTGTCGGTGGCCTTGCGGGAGGGCGTTCCCGCCGGCATCGACGTCGGCGGCACCGCTGTCGTTCGCCGCCCATGCTGCGACCATGTCGGGTCGGTGGAGGAGGTAGCGGTCGAAGAGGTCGGCGATGCGACGGGCTCGACCCCACGGGGCGCCGCCATTGCCACCGGGAACGACGCGGAGCAGGTCGGGCTGGTCGTGGAGGACCTGGAGGACCACCCAGGGCAGTGCCTGCAGATCCCACGGGTCGGTGCCCGGTTCGGGGCGGCCGAGGACGCGCGAGCGGAACTGACCGGGGAAGAGCGTGTCGATGTTCGTGGCGATGCCGTCGGTTCCGTTGGATGCGCCGAGCCGCCGGGCCAGGCGGTTGCGCAGCCAGCGATCGACGCCCTGCGTGTTCACCACGATCCACTCGGGGCTGAACACGTCGGCTTGGGGTTCGACGAGGGCCGCAGCGACGGCGTCGACGAGGGTGTCGAGACGGTCGGCTGCGGTCAGGTGGAGCACGGGGCGAACCGTAGCGACCGGGTGTGACGACGGGCGTCCCGTCGAGGTGCACCTGAGGACATCTGCGTCACGGGTGGACGGTGAGGACGGACCCGCGTCCGTCGTGGCGGCGCCGCACGTCGATCCCCACGTGCAACTCCTGCTTCATGGCCTCGACGTGGGTGATGACGGCGACGGTCCGACCGCCCGCCTGCAGGTCGTACAACGCCTCGACTGCCTGACCGAGTGCGTGGGGGTCGAGGGAACCGAAGCCCTCGTCGACGAACAGGGCGTCGTAGCGGTGTCCGCTCGCCGTCCCGCCACGTCCGATCACGTCGGCGAGACCGAGCGCGAGTGCGAGCGAGGCCTGGAACTGTTCACCGCCCGAGAGCGATGCGACGGAGCGCGGGCGACCGGTGTGGGCGTCGGTGACCTCGAGGTCGAGGCTCCCCGCCCGCCGACGGAGGCCGTACCGGCCGCTCGACATGCGCACCAGGTGGACCGCCGCTGCGTCGAGGACGTCGTCGAGCACGGCGCCGAGGACCCACTGGCGGAAGCTGAGACGGGTGGCACCACCGGACGCGAAGACCTTCGCGACCCGCTCGGTCCGCTCGCTCGTCGCGACCGCATCGGCCGTCGTGCGCAGCAGGGCGGCGTGGTCGTCGCGGTGGCGGGCCGCGGTCGCGTGCAGGGTCTGCAGGGTCGCGGCGCGTGCGCGGGCCGCGGTGGCGGCATGGTCCGCAGTCGACGCAGCGTGCTCTGCGCCATCGACCGCCGGAGCGCTGTCGGGGACGCCGAGTCGTTCGAGTTCGTCGAGTGCGGCGGTCAGGCCGATGGCGCGTTCACCGGCGGCCCGTTCGGCGTCGAGCGCGTCACGGACGAGGTGGTCGTCGAGGTGCGCTGCTGATGCCGCGGTGACGTCGTGGAAGGGACTGCGTCCGAGGATCTCGGTGAGCCGTCCTGTTGCGGCGTCGGCGGCACTGCGGGCGGCACCGGCTGCGGTGATCCGGTCACCGAGCCCCTCGAGGAGTCGTTCGGCCTCGGAGAGGGCGGCATCCTGCGCCAGGAGGTCGGCGGCGTCGATGCCGGCCGCAGCGGCCTCGGTCGACGCGACGGTCGTCGAGATCTGTGCGAGCAGGGCCTCGGCCGTCGGCACGGCGGCATCCGCCGCAGCGAGGTCGGCCACGGCGGTGCCGAGTGCCGCCTCGACGTCGGTGAGCTGCCGATGACGGGCGAACGCCGCTTCCCGTGTGGTGCGGGCAGTGGCGAGCGCTTCCTCCGCCGCGTTCCGCCGGGCGCGGAACTCGTCGACCGGGACGTGCGCATCGGCGCCGAGGCGTGCGTGCAGCGTCGCTGCTTCGAGGGCGAGACCCTGGGCCGCAGCGCGGGCATGGTCGACGCGGCGGCCGAGGTCGTCGAGCTCGGTGCGCTCCACGAGCGGCTCCGCCGAGTCGGCCGCAGGCGCCGGGTGTTCGACGGATCCACAGACCGGACACGGCGCGCCCGGGGCGAGGAGTCGGGCGAGGGTGGGCGCCTGTGACGCGATGAAGCGGTGCAGGGCGTCGTCGTAGGCCGATCGAGCGGCATCCTCTGCAGCGTTCGCCGCGACGGCTGCAGCCGTCACCCTGGCGAGTTCCTCCGCCACATCCACCGCCGATGTGGCGGCACCGAGTGCCGCCGACGCCTGCTCCACGAGTGCGTCGAGCGCCTCGAGGGTCGGGAGGTCGGCGGCGAGGCGGTCCCGCTCGTCGCGCAGGGCGCCGTGTCTCGCCGCTGCGCTCGCCTGCGCGGCGAGTGCGGCCTCGACTGCTGCTGCCGCCGCACCTCGACGCTCCAGCACGGCGCGGTGCTCGGCGAGCAGCCGACCCTGCTCGGCCACGACGGCGCGCCGACGGGCGGCGACGACGGCGAGTCCTTCCGGCGGGACATCGGTCTCGGCGCCGGCGGCGGCGAGCCGGGTGCGGACGTCGGTGACGAGCTCGTCGCGTCGTGCGGTGAGGTCGTCGGCATTCCGTCGGCGTCGCTCGGCCGCGTCGTGCGCCTCGAGGACGCGTGCGGCCTCGACGGCGAGACGGGCCGCGTCGGCCGCGGCGCCGACCGCCTCCCGACGACCTTCGAGGTCGGCGAGCTCGACACGGGCTGCTGCTGCGGCGGTGAAGCGTCGTGCGGCCTCGTTGACCTCGGCGAGACGGGTGCGCGCTGCGGTCGCGGTGCGTTCGGCCTCGATCGCTGCGGTGTCGGCGGCGGCAGCTGCGATGCCGAGTGCGTCGGTGGCACGGGCGAGCGTCTCGACGTCGGGCTCCGAGGCCTCGTCATCGGTCGGCAGGCCGACTCCGTGGGCCGTGGCGGCACCAACGGCGACGTCGGACCAGACCGATCGCAGTTCGGCGGCACGTGACGTCACGTCCGCGACGGCCTCTCGTGCGGCTGCGGCCCGCTGCCGGAGTGCGACGGCGAGGGCTTCGTGTGCGGTGCCGCCGAACAGCTTGGTGAGGAGCGCCTCGCGCTCGCCGGACGGTGCGGTGAGGAAGCGTGCGAACTCGCCCTGGGGCAGCAGGACGACACGCTGGAACTGGCCTGCGTCGAGTCCGACGATGGCGGCGCACGTGGCGGTCACGTCGTTGGCCCGGGTGGAGAGCGAGGTCGTCGAGCCGTCGGCGTCGACCCGGACCAGCGATGCAGTCGCGGCCTGCGTCGTCGTCCCCGTGCCGCGGGTCTTCGGACGCGCCTGGGCAGGCGCACGTTCGACGACGTAGCGGCTGCCGTCGGCCTCGAAGTCGAAGCGCACGGCGGTGCGCACATCGGCTGCGGCGTGGTGCGAGCGGACGTCCTCGGCGTCGACGCGGGTCCGCCCGAACAGGGCGTAGAGCATGGCGTCGAAGATCGTCGTCTTGCCGGTACCGGTGTCGCCGGCGATCACGAACAGACCACGGTGCGCGAGGGCGGCGAAGTCGACGACGGCGTTCTCGGGGTACGGCCCGAACGCGGTGAACTCGAGGCGGAGCGGTCTCACCGGGTCTCCACCGCCGCGGCCTCCTCGACGAGGATGGCGTCGATCTCGGCGTCGGGTGGCGTGCCCTCGGCCGCCTCCCAGAACGCGCGGGCGGCGTCGATCACCGCGACCCGACGGCGGAGCATCCCGGAGGATTCCGCCGACCCGGTGTCGGGCACGGGGCGCCGGTGCTCGATCTCGGTGACGTGCGGATAGACCGCCTGCAGACGCACCTTCGCGTCGATCACGGTCTCCCGGTCCGTGAGCACCGCCCGGACGAACGCGCCGTGCGCGTCGGGATGGCGGGCGGGGTCGAGGAGTTCGTCGATCGTCCCGGTGAGCGTCCGAACCGGTCGCCCGACGGGAACCGGGATCTCCTGCACCCGGGTGGTTCCCTCCGCACCCATCTCGAGCAGGGTGACGGACTTCGGGTGCTCCTCGGAGAAGGAGTAGGCGAGCGGGCTCCCGCTGTAGCGGACCTGCGGGGTGCCGACGTCCTGGGGGCGGTGGAGGTGGCCGAGTGCCGTGTAGGTGAAGCCGTCGAAGACGTCGACGGGGACGTCGCCCCCGCCGCCGACCGTGAGGAGTCGTTCGGAGTCGCTCGTCGCGCCGCCGGAGACGAAGGCGTGCGCCACGGCGACGGACCGGGGCCCGAGGAGCGACCGTGCGCGACCTGCGGCATGGCGCAGGACGCCGGCGTGGGTGCGGGCCCGACGCCGTTCGAGGCGGTCGTCGTCGGTGGTGGTCGTGCCGTCGTCGGCGCCGAAGTCGTCCGGTGCGGCCTGCGGGTCGAGGAACGGCAGCAGGACGAGGTCGATCGGTCCGTCGGCCACGTCGAGGCGGACGACCTCGCCGACCGCGTCGTAGCCGCCGCGCAGGATGAAGCCCGTGTCGTCGAGCATGTTGCCGTAGGGCACCACCCGGTCCGGGGCGTCGTGGTTCCCCGTGATCGCTGCGACGAGGACCCCGGCGGACCGCAGCCGCCGCACCGCCGAGCCGAAGAGGTCGATCGCGTCGACGGGGGCGATCGCCCTGTCGTAGAGGTCGCCGGCGACGACGACGAGGTCGACGGCCTCGGATCGTGCGCAGTCGACGAACCAGTCGACGAACGCCGCCTGGTCCGACGCGAGGGAGAGGGCGCCGAAGCTGCGGCCGAGATGCCAGTCGGCGGTGTGGAGGATGCGCACGCCCGGCGAGCGTAGGAGGCCGTTGTGACAGGATCGGCGCGCATGGCGTCCGGACCCGCTGCCACCGACCGAACGATCGACCTCTCGAACGCTGCGACCTTCGCCGACGGCTTCCCGCACGAGGCCTTCACCCGGTGGCGGGCGGAGCAGCCGGTGTTCTGGCACGGGCCGACGGACCACACGCCGGGCGGGGTCGGGTTCTGGGTGGTCACCCGGCACGCCGATGCGTGCACCGTCATGAAGGATCCGGTGACCTACTCGTCGGGTCTCGGCGGGACGACGATCAGCGACAGCCCGGGTGCCGGGATCATGCTGAACATGACGGACGACCCGCAGCACCGTCGCCTGCGCAGCATCGTGAACAAGGGGTTCACACCCCGGGCGATCGGTCGGCTCGAGGACGACCTGCGGCGTCGGGCGGCGGCGATCGTCGACGCGGTGCCCGACGACGAGCCGTTCGACCTCGTCGAGCACGTGGCGCAGGAACTGCCGCTGCAGGCGATCTGCTCGATCCTCGGGGTGCCGCAGTCGCAGCGCCTCGAGCTGCTCCACATCGTCGACGCCGCAGCGGCCAACGACTCCGGCGAGGTGTTCGACCCGGAACTGGTCCGGGTCCTCAGTGCCCACGGCGCCCGGATCATCGCGGACAAGCGTGCGAACCCCGCCGACGACATCCTCTCGGTGATCGTGCACGCCGGCGGCGAGGACGGCGAGGAACCGCTGTCGGACCGAGAACTGCGGGCCTTCTTCAACCTGCTGTTCCCCGCCGGCGCGGAGACGACGCGCAGTGCGATCGCCGGTGCCGTGCTCGCATTCGCCGACCATCCCGACGAGGAGGCCCGCCTGCGGGCGGATCCGTCGTTGCTGCGGTCGGCGGTGGAGGAGATCGTGCGGTGGACCTCGCCGTCGGTCTACAAGCGTCGAACGGTCACGCGGGACACCGAGCTCGGTGGTGCGCAGCTCCGTGCGGGGGACAAGCTCACCTACTGGGAGATGTCGGCGAACCGTGACGAGGCGGTGTTCGCCGACCCGTTCCGCTTCGACGTCGGGCGCGACCCGAACCCGCACGTCGGTTTCGGCCTCGGCACGCACTTCTGCCTCGGGGCGAGCCTCGCCCGGCTCGAGCTGCGGGTGATGCTCGAGGAGCTCTTCCGTCGGTTCGCGACGGTGACGGTCGTCGGACCCCCGGCGTGGTCGCGGAACAACCGCCTCGTCGGGGTCACCCGGCTCCCGGTCGTGGGCCGTCCGCACCCCGGCGGAAGGTGACGAACGGCCCTGGTCCAGAACCTGACCGACGAGTCGACTTCGCCGTAGTCTCGTCGTCGGACCGGGGGGATCCGGGCCGGAGCACCACAGGAGCAGCCATGGGAACGACCACCGCAGTGGACTACGACGTCGTCGTCATCGGCGCAGGGGTCGGCGGGATCTACCAGGTCAAGCGCCTCACCGACCTCGGCATGCGAGCGCTCGTGCTCGACACCGCAGGTGGCCTCGGTGGCACCTGGTACTGGAACCGGTACCCGGGCTGCCGGTTCGACTCGGAGAGCTACACCTACGGCTACTCGTTCTCGAAGGAGCTGCTCGACGAGTGGCACTGGGTCGAGCGCTACTCGCCCCAGCCCGAGAACCTCAAGTACCTGAACTACGTGGCCGACAAGTTCGACCTGCGCAAGCACATGCAGTTCAACACCCGCCTCGACCACGCAACGTGGGACGAGGACGCCGATGCGTGGAAGCTCGAGGTGTCCGACGGGCGCACGATCACGTCGCAGTTCCTGATCCTCGCCCTCGGTCTGCTGTCGGCGCCGACGATGCCCCGCATCCCGGGCGTCGACGACTTCAAGGGCCAGTCGTGGCACACGTTCTTCTGGCCGCACGAGCCGGTCGACCTCGCCGGCAAGCGTGTCGCGGTCATCGGCACGGGCGCGACGGGGATCCAGTGCATCGGGGCGATCGCGCCCGAGGTGGGCACGCTGCACGTGTTCCAGCGTCGACCCAACTGGAGCTCGCCGCTGCACAACGGCCCGATCTCCGCCGAGGAGATGGACGACATCCGCTCGCGGTACGACGAGATCTTCGAGACGTGCGCCCGCACGCCCGGCGGGTTCGAGCACGAACCGGACCGGCGCGGGTTCTACGAGGTGACCCCCGAGGAGCGCATCGAGCTCTGGGAGCACCTGTACCAGCAGCCGGGGTTCGCCATCTGGCTGCGGAACTTCCGTGAGATCTTCACCGACGAGGCCGCCAACGCCGAGTTCTCGGCCTGGGTCGCAGACCGGATCCGCGAGCGGGTCAACGATCCGGCGATCGCCGAGAAGCTCATCCCGAAGGACCACGGCTTCGGCGTGCAGCGGGTGCCGATGGAGACCAACTACTTCGAGGTCTACAACCAGCCGAACGTCCGTCTCGTCGACATCAGCGAGACGCCGATCGAACGGGTCACCGAGACCGGGATCAAGACCTCCGCCGAGGAGTTCGAGTTCGACATCATCGTGTACGCGACCGGGTTCGACGCGATCACCGGTGCGTTCGACCGGGTCGACATCACCGGTGTCGACGGGCTCAAGCTGCGGGACAAGTGGGCGGACGGCCCCGAGACGTTCCTCGGGATGACGGTGAACGGGTTCCCGAACCTGCTCATGCCGTCGGGCCCCCAGAGCGGTTCTGCGTCGACGAACTTCCCGCGTGGCATCGAGAAGGGTGTCGACTGGGTGACGGGCCTCATCGCCTACATGAAGGAGAAGGGGTACTCCCGCTTCGACGTGGACCGCGATGCCGAGGTCGACTGGGTCGAGCACGTGAAGGCCATGTACTCCACCATGCTGATGCGCAAGGCGAAGTCGTGGTTCACCGGCTACAACTCCAACGTCGACGGGCACGAGGAGGGAACCATCCGCTACCTCGTCTACAACGGCGGTTCCCCGAAGTTCTTCCGGAGGGCCGAGCGGGTCGCCGAGAGCGGCTACCACGGGCTGACCTTCGACTGACCGTCGGCTTCGGTGCGTCCGGGGGCGGCAACTAGCGTCTCCGCCGTGATCGGAGCCCACCTGAACCGTCGTCGTCGCCTCGTCGGGGCCGTCCTCGGCGCGGTCATGCTCCTCGGGGCGTGCACCGGCCGTTCGCCCGGTGACGACGACGCGGCACCGCCCTCGACGACCACTGCTGCCGTCCCGACGTCCACGACGGAGGCCGGACCGGGTACGCCGATCGCCGTCGTCGTCGTGAAGAAGATCGTCGCCCGGTCGAGCACCCCCGAAGGTGTCCCGACGTCGTCGGCCACCCCGTCGGCGTCGCCGACCTCCACCACGAAGGCGCTGAGCGTGGCGGCGATCCCGCGTTCGGGAACGACGTTCCTCGGGCTGCGGAACACCTCGGCCGGTTGGGAGTTCGACAACCCGGGGATGCACGGCCAGGAGCTGCGGTTCCTCGTCGAACAGGTGGTCGGCGACTGGGTGCAGGTGCACGTCCCGGTCCGACCGAACGGGCAGCTCGGTTGGGTGAAGGCGTCCGACGTCCGGATCGAACGGACGAACTTCCGCATCGAGGTCGACCTCTCCGACCGTGAGCTCCGGCTCTTCGACGGCACGACACCGGTACTGTCGACGAAGGTCGCCGTCGGCACCGACTCGACGCCGACCCCGGGGCTGCGGACCTACATCGCGGCGAGGATCGACCAGTCGAACCCGGACGGGTTCTACGGACCCCACATCCTCCCGACGAGCGCGTACAGCGAGGTGCTCGACCTCTTCGACGGCGGTATGCCGGTCGTCGCGTTCCACGGGACGTCGAAGCCGGAGCTGATCGGGCAGGCAGTGTCGAACGGCTGCATCCGGGTGCCGAACGAGGTGATCGCGAAGATCGCGTCGACCGTCCCGGTGGGTACGCCGGTCGACATCGTCGCCTGAGACCACGGCGGGCCGCCCGTCGGCGCGGACGTTAGGGTGCGGTCATGCGTGACTTCGCCCTCGCCGCCGAGGTCGAGGAGCTGTGCGCCGCCGCCGACCGGCTCGGGCGCAGCACCCTCGCACCGGCGGTCCGTGACCACGAGGAGGCCGGTGCGTGGCCCGCGTCGGTGACCGACGTCCTCGACGGGTTCCCCCTCGGCGGACTCGATCTGCCGGAGTCGCTCGGCGGTGTCGACGCCGGCTGCCTGACGAAGGTGGTGGTGCTCGAGACGCTCGCCCTCCACGACGCAGCGGGGCTCGCCGCCGCCGATCGCACCGGCCCGACGGTGGGCGCGCTCGCAGCGTGTCCCGACCGTGCGCTGGCGGCGAAGGTCGCAGCGTCGCTGCTCGCCGGGGAGGCGTGCACGGCGTTCACGGTGCCCGACGAGGAGCTCGGGTCCACGGAGCTGTTCTGGGGGCCGTCGAACCCGCCGCTGCGCTGGATCTGGACGTGCGCAGGCACCGAACTCGCCCTCCTCGAGGTCACCGGCCCGGTCACCCCTGCGAAGGTGCTCGCGTTCCAGGCGTCGGGCGGGGTGGCGGTCCCGTTCGCGTCGACGACCGAGCGTGGTCGCTGGGACATCGGCGCCCACGCGGCGCTCGCGGTCCGGGGACGGGCGCGGCTGTGGGGTGCGGCGATCGCCGTCGGTGTCGCCGAGGCTGCGCTGCAGGAGACGTTGCAGTACACGACCGACCGGGTGGTGTTCGGCAAGCCCGTCGCACACCATCAGGGCAACGCGTTCGACCTCGCGTTCGCGGCGTCCCGGGTGCACGCGTCACGGCTCGTCGTGCGCGACGCAGCGGCGAGCTTCGACCGCGGTGAGCCGGACGCCGGGTTCTGGGCGACGCAGGCGTGGCTCGAGGCGATGGAGAACGCGTTCCTCGTCACCGACATCGGCATCCAGTTGCTCGGCGGGCACGGGTTCATCGTCGACCATCTCGCCGAGAAGCGGTTCCGTGAGTGTCGCCACCTCGTGATGCTCGCCGGGGCACTCGACGCGGCGGAGGCCGACGTCGCCGCTGTCGTGCTCGACGTCCCCGACGCCCTTCTCGCCGGACTGGAGTAGCAGCGATGATCGAACTCGACCGCCGCACGATGGAGATGCTCGAGGAGGTCCGCGCCCTCGGCCGTGAGCACATCCGCCCGATGGGACTCGAGGCCGATCGCACGGCATCCCCGCCGCCCGTCGACCATCCCTTCTACCTGATCTGCACCCGTCAGGGCGGTCTGGTGTCGGGCATGGTCGGCGCCGAGGAGGGGCCGACCGCACTCGACTGGAAGCCGGTGCGGAACTTCCTCATCGGTGAGGAGACCGCGTACTGGGACCGCGGGGTCGCGCTCTCGCTGCCCGGGCCGGGCCTCGGTGGGCCGGCGCTCCGCAACACCGCGACACCGGAGCAGCGGCAGCGGTTCCTGTCGATCTTCGAGGACCACAGCCGGGCGCGTTGGGGTGCGATGGCGATGACGGAGCCCGGTGCGGGGAGCGACGTCGCCCGCATCGCGACCCGTGCCCGCAAGGACGGCGACGAGTGGATCCTCAACGGGCAGAAGATGTTCTGCTCGAACTCCGCCCGTGCGGACTGGGTGGTCGTGTGGGCGACGGTCGATCCTGCGCTCGGCAGGGGCGGGCACCGGGCGTTCGTGGTCGAACGCGGGACCCCGGGCTTCGAGATCATCAAGGTCGAGCACAAGATGGGCTCACGGGGCTACGAGACGGCGAGCTTCGCGCTCGACGACGTCCGACTCCCGGGCGACAACCTGCTCGGCGGCGAGTCGTTCTACGAGTCGCGCAAGGGCTTCAAGGCGTCGATGGCGACGTTCAACATGACCCGCCCGCTGCACACGGCGCACGGGGTCGGCATGGGCCGGGCGGCGCACGACTTCGCCCTCGACTTCGTGCGCAGCGAGTACCCGGCGCAGGGTCGTCGGCGCCAGCGGGCGCTCGAACGGCTCGCCCGCATCCGCCGTCGCCTGCACACCGCACGGCTCATGTACCTGCAGGCGGTGTGGCTCGCGAAGACCGGGTCGTCGAACGCACTCGAGGCGAGCTACGCCAAGATGTACTCGCCGCCGGTGGTCCTCGAGGCCGTCGTGGCGGCGCTCGACATCCTCGGCGAGGCCGGGGTGCGCAACGACCGGATGCTCGAGAAGTTGTACCGCGACGCCAAGATCCTCGACATCGGCGAGGGCACGCAGCAGGTACAGCGGGTCGTGGTCGCCCGCCAGCTGTTCGACTTCCCCCGCGACGCCTGAAGCTCCGGCGTCGTCAACCTCGACGTGCGGGCGCGATCTCGTAACGGTCGACGACGTCCCCGTTGCGCCGGTCGGCTCGTTCTGCGGAGGGGAGCAGGGCCCGGACGAAGGACACCGTCGCCTTCGTCGGCGTGACCTCGACGCGGAGGTGACCGGACCCGTTGACGACCCGGCCCGGCCCGTAGCCGTATTCCGCAGCGAGCTTCGCCGTGTCCTCCGACGTGTTCGAGGGTTGCGGCAGGAGCTGGTACACGATGCCGTCGAGCTGCTGCGCGACGTAGACGTGGTCGTGACCGTGGAAGACCGCGCTCACCCCTCCCCGGACGAGGAGATCGTGGACGGGCAGCTCCCACCCCTGTCGTCGGCTGGCGAACCCCGGGGACCCGTCGGCGTTGCGTCCGCCCCACTCGAATCGCCCGGCGACCTCGGTGCCGCCGCGGCCATCGGGTCCGCCGCCCACCAGATGGTGGATCATCACGAAGGTGTAGGGCGATCGATTCGCCTGCAGGGTCCTCCGGAGCCATTCGTACTGCTCGGCGCCGAGCGTCCATCCCCAGTTCCCGTCGACGTCGGTGGATTTCGGCTTCGTGCGCGTGTACCAGAACGGGTCGAGCACGATGATGCGTGCGTCACCCCACACGAAGCTGTACCACGAGTCGCGCGGCGTCCCGAGTACCGGATCGACGGCCGATGCGCCACTGAAGAACCCTCCGGGTGCCGGTACCGCGTACTCGGACCGGCGGAGTTCGGTCGACCAGATCGGGAGTTCGCGGTCGTTGCCGCTCGTGAGGAACCAGCCGAGTTCGCCCTCGTGGTTCCCGTTCACGAGATGGAGCGGGGCTTCTGCGGCGACAGTCTGCAGATAGGGGCGCAATCCGGTGAAGGTCGGCGCTGCAGCGGCCTTCGACGTCGGCCGCGACTTCTCCGTCATGAAGAGGTCGCCCAGGTCGATGTGGAAGTCGGGGCGATCTGCACGCGCGTTCTCGAGCGCTCGCCGGAACAGCGGCCCGTCGAAGCGCGGGTCACCGAAGTGCGGGTCTGCCTCGACCGTAAAGGTGAACGGCGACCCCGGTGCTCGTTGCGTGTGGAAACCGTGGTGCGCCCCGACGGTGCCGTCGAAGGCGACGGCGTAGCGGTACGCGCGATCGGGTCGGAGTCCTTCGATCTCAATCGTCTGTGCAGCCCCGGCCGTGAGCGCGCGCGGGCCGACCTCGAGAAGAGTCCCGGCCGTGTCGTCCGCGACGTGGACGACGACGTTGCGGGCGGTGTCGGAACGCAGCGAGAGTGCGACGCTGACGTCGGTGCCTCGACCGAGCAGCATCGTGCAGTCCGTGGGGTCGATGCCCGGCGGCGGGAGTGCGGCACGGGTGACGGCGGCCGTCACGGAGGCGCTGTCGCCTGCTTCAGACACGGTCGACGGCACGACCGCCGGGTCGGTGCTGCCGAGACGGAGGTAACCGGCGGTGCCGAGGGCGGCTGCTCCCGCACCGGCAGCGAGGCCGATGAATCCTCGTCGAGTCGGCCGCGGCTCCATCAACGCACCTCGTAGGCGTAGGCGACCTCGTCGCTGCGGTCGAGGAACGATCGGACGTACTCCACCCGGAGCCGGTCCGGGTCGACACCGATCCGCAGGTGACCACTGTTCGGGTGGATGACGGCTCCTGGGTAGGCGTCGGCGTTGTCGGACGACGGATTCGTGTTCGCCGGGTCGGGCAACGTCTGGTAGTTGACGCCGTCGACGACCTCGTGGGCGAAGACATGGTCGTGCCCCTGCAGGAACAGCGAGACCCCGTGGTCGACCATCAACTGGTGGATGGTCTTCGGCCACGTGGGTCGATTGGTGCGGTACCCAGCAGCGTCGCCCCACTCGTAACTCTTCGCCGCTGTCGCCCCGCCCCGTCCCGTTCCGTTGACGTGGTGCGTGACGACGACGATGTGTCGTGCCGTCGCCGACCGGAGTGTCTCGGCGAACCACCGGTACTGCGCTTCGCCGATGGTGTTGTCCCAGACGTTTCGCTTGGCCTTCGTCGTCCGGTCCGCGCCGAACGCGTTGTCGACCACCCCGGGCGTGTGCCAGTAGGGATCGAGGAAGATCAGCAGGAGATCGCCCCATGTGAACGCGAAGTAGTCCCGGAGCGAGCCGATGTGGGGTACGACCTCGGTGTCACCCGTGTAGAAGCCATCGGGCGCAGGCTGGGGGTACAGCGAGTTCCGGGAGGTCTGCGCCCACACGGCGACGTTGTCGGGCGTGCCGTCGAGATTCGCGCGTGAGGCTTGCTCGTGGTTGCCGTTCACGAGGAACCACGGGGCGCCGACGAGCCCGAGCCAGGGGCGCTGCCGCAGGTAGACGTCACGGACGGTCGACGCGTTCACGGTCTTCAGGGTGTCGACGCTGAAGTCGTCGCCCATCGCGATCGAGAAGTCCGGGCTGTCGGCCGCGGTGCTCCCGAGGGTGCGGACGTAGAGGCCTGCATCGAACTGCTTACCGGCTCGCTCGGGGTGCGAGTCGCCCTGCACGGTGAAGACGAACGGAGTTCCTGGCTCTCGACGGGTGACGAAGGTGCGATCGGCGCCAGGTCCGGTCGGGGTCACGACCCGGTAGTAGTACCGCGTGCCCGGCTCCAGCCCGCCGACGAGCGACTCGACGGGTCGGCCGGCGACCCCGTCCTGGGCCGGAGTCCGGCGTTCGTAGCGTCCTGCTTCCGTGCCGTACTCGATGTGGAAGCTGGTGGTCGTCGACGGCAGTGAGTTCACCGTGATCGAGCGGTCGGTGGGCCGCCCGAGAAGCGGCGGGGCGCTGAACCCTGCGTCGGTCGGCGCTGGACCCGCCGTGAGCGTCGATGCCGCCGCCCGCGGTCCTCCGACCGTGCCCGGCGACGACGACGGCGTGAGGACCGAGGCGCCCGTGGCGTCGGGCGTACCGGCATCGCAACCGGCGAGGACGATCGGTCCGAGGGCGGCTGCGCCGGCCCCTGCGGCGGCCAGTCCGATGAATCGGCGTCTACTCGGTCGATCGATCATCGTCGGTAGGTCTCCCGTCGTACGGACCCGTCGGTCCCGGTGAACACGAACGTGACCGCCGATGCCTCGACCGTGTACTCGACCCGGGCGGCAGCGCCGTTGAGGGTGTAGTCGAGGCGGTAGGCGCCGTTCGTCGGTGCGTCGAACCCGGTGATGACCGCGCCTCGTAGCCCGGTCAGGGACGGTCGGAACGCCTTGGTGGTGGGCTGAGGTTCGATCTGGTCGTTCTGGACGGTCACCTCACCGCGGAGCCCGCCGTTGATGTAGGGGTACGTGCGGGTCCCGTGGTAGTGGTACACCCCGTTCGCGCCGACGTGGCCGTTGAACTCGTCGAGTTTCCCGACCGGTCCTCCCTCTGGCTCCGCCTCGCCGTAGATCGCGTACCCGTCGAGCGCATACGCAATGGGAACACCGGCGCCGACTGCACTCTGCAGGTGGAACGGCGCCACGTGATAGTGGTAGTCGTCCGCCCGTCCGGAGTGGCCGCCCCATCGATCGAGCTCTCCGGCCAGGTACGCGTCGTCTCCGCGGTTGTTGAGCGCATTGAAGATCGGGACGCCGTTGACAGCGAGCGCGATTGCGCCGCGGTACAGCGACGTCCGGGCCGATACCGGTGTCGCGGCGATCCTCGGCGTGCGGGGGATCCGGAATGCGTTCGCACCGGTGTACGGCTGTGGGGTCGGAACCTGCTGCTGCCAGGACGTGATGCCGGTCATCATCGAATGTGCCGGAAGACCGTTGCTCTCGACCAACCACCAGTCGCCCTCCGCGACGACGCGCACCGTGGACGCGAATGCTTCGAAACCCGGCAGCGTGGTCAGCGCCGCAAGGGTCGTGGTCGTCGTCGGACCGGTCGCGACGGCGTTCTCAGCCGAGGTCGGCGTTCCGTCGGTGGCCCGGATGTCCTTCGTGCCGCACGCCGCGAGGAGCACCGCGCCGAGACCCGCCCCGCCGGCCAGGATCAGGTGACGACGGGTCATCGGGTGCGGCCGGTGATGATCGTCGTCCTGGTGGTGGTGCGGGATGTGGTGGCCGTCGTGATCGTGATCGTGATCGTGGTGGTGGTCGTGGTCGTGGTCGTGGCTCATCGGGCGCTCCCTCCTCTCGTCACCGAGAACGTGGTCGTGGTCTCGGCGACGACCGCACCGTCGATAGCTCCGAGGAGGGTAGGGCGGTCCACCCGGGTCGGATCGGTGAGGCCCGTTCGCCGCGCCAGCGCCGAGACCGTGACGGTGTACTCCTTGCGCCCCGGTCCTTGCGAGCACGGGGGTCGGTAACCGACCTTCCGGTCGACGCTGTTCGTCCCGACGCTGCCCGGTGGCGCGACGCCACCCCCGTCGAGGTGGTCGACTGAGGGATCGATGTCGTAGACGATCCAGTACCAGTGGACGTCGGACGGACCGGCGACATGGTGCATGACGACAGCGAGAGCGACCGTGCCGGGGGGAGTGCCGGACCATCGCACCGGTGGCGCGAGCCCGGCGCCGTCACAGGTGAAGGCGACCGGGAGATCCCCGCCGGGACCGACCGCGGGGACGGTGACGACGAACGGGGCGGTCGTGGCCGTCGGGATCGTCGTCTCCGTCGACGCTTCGGCGCGATCGCCGGTCGGCGGCGTCGATACCGGAGTCGCTCGATCCATTGTCGGACCACATCCGGTCACGAGGAGGAGCGGGATGCCGATTGCTGCGATTGCTGCTCGCATGCGCACGGGGACAGCGTACGGATCGATGCTCGGGATTCGCTGGGGGTCGATCCCCAGGAAATCCCGAGGTGGGACCTCGTAAGGTTCGCCCGTCGGGCGGAATCGGGGACGGGGGTGGCGTGTCGGCGCACGCAGGGTCGTCAGGTGGACGGATCGTCGTCGTCGAGGACGATCCGTCGATCGGCGAGATGCTCGCAACCGGCCTGGGTCTCGCTGGCCACGCGGTCGAGGTCTGCACGACCGGCAGTGGTGGACTCGCAGCGATCGAGGCCCTCCGTCCCGATCTCGTCGTCCTCGACGTGAACCTCCCGGATCTCGACGGCTTCGAGATCTGTCGTCGGTTGCGTGCGGCCGGGGACGAGGTACCGGTCATCTTCCTCACGGCACGCCAGGACGCGGGGGACGTACGGAGCGGATTCGCAGGCGGTGGCGACGACTACCTCACGAAGCCCTTCAGGATCGATGAGCTGACGCTCCGCGTCGGCGCAGTCCTGCGCCGGGCACGCCCCTCGCCACGCGGTGAGGCTCCGGTCGTCTGTGGCCCGGTCGTCCACGACCCGCTCGCCGACCGGATCTGGGTCGACGGCGTCGAGGTGCACTGCACGCCGACCGAGCGGCGCCTGCTCGGCTATCTCCTCCTCAATGTCGGGCGGACGCTGACCCGGACCCAGATCGCCGACCACCTCTGGCCGTTCGATCCCGACCGTGACGAGCAGCTCATCGAGACGTACGTGTCAGGACTCCGCCGCAAGCTCGAGCCGCCCGGTGTGCTGCGAGTGCTGCACACGGTCCGGGGGATCGGGTACGCCGCGAGGCGGCCGATCGCACCATGACGCTCAGGATCCGCCTCGCCGCGGCGATCGCCGTCGTGGTGGTGGTTGCGCTCGCCGTCCTGGTCGTCGTCGTCGAGCGGCGCACCGGAGACGACCTGCAGGCGACGACGGTGGCGACGTTGCGGACGTCGGTGGAGCGGCGGGTTCAACGGAGCCAGGCCGACGGTCCGGTCGATCCGCTCGTCCGTTCGACTCTCCACGTCACGATCGCACCGAACGGCCGACGCGGCGTCGTCGATCCGAGCGGGCCGGCAGACGATCCCGATCCGATCCCCCTCATCGGCGACGCAGAGATCGAACGTCTTGCTGCGGGCGAGGCCGTGGTCCTCGCCACGGTCGACGGTTCCGTGCGGTACGTCGCCGTCGGCCTCCGACGCGACGACGGTCGGCTCGACATCGAGGCAGCGCCACTCGCTGCGACGACCGCGACCGTCGGCACCATCCGACGACAGCTGATCGTCGGTGGCGCCGCGACGCTCGTCGGCGCGCTCGCTGCTGCGGTCATCGTCGTCGTCACCGGCCTGCGTCCGCTCACGACGCTCGCAGAGGCCGCAGATCGGGTCGCGGCCGGTGACCGATCGGCTGCAGTCGACCCTCGACGCGGCCCGCGAGAGATCCGGAGGCTGGCCGGCGCGCTCGACCGCATGCTCCGACGGCAGTCCTCCGCCATCCAGGACGCGGAGCACGCGCGTGATCGCCTCGAGGAGTTCGTCGCAGATGCTTCGCACGAACTGCGGACTCCGGTGACGTCGGTGATCGGGTGGGCCGACCTGTTGTCCTCCGGCGGGCTCGACGCCGAGCAGTCGGCGACGGCGATTCGTCGGATCACAGCCGAATCACGTCGCCTCGCCGGTCTCGTCGACGACCTCGCGACGCTCGCCTGGCTCGATGGTGGACCCCCGGTGGCGACGACGCCGGTCGATCTCACGCAGCTCGTCACCGAGGCCGTCGTCGACGCCCGCGTGGTCGATCCGATGCAGCGCGTCGAGGTCGCAACGGTCCCGGGGGCCGTCGTATCCGGTCGGGAAGCGGACCTCCGTCGGGTCGTCGACAACCTGATCCGCAACGCAAGGGTCCACACGCCCGCCGGCTCGACGATCTTCCTGCGAGTTCGGCGCGACGGCGACGAGGTGGTGCTCGAGGTGGCGGACGACGGCCCCGGGTTCCCCGACGGGACGACGGACCGTGTCTTCGACCGGTTCTGGCGCGCCGACGGATCACGGGCGAGGACGTCCGGCGGGTCGGGTCTGGGGCTCGCGATCGTCGCGGCGGTCGTCCGCTCGCACGGTGGGTCGGCTGTTGCGGGCCGTGCGCCCGAGGGCGGTGCGCTGGTGTCGATCCGACTCCCGGCCGTCGGGTGACACGGCGGTCGACTGCTACGTTCCCACCGGTGACGACGGATGCCGTTCCTCCGCCGACGGGACCGCTGCGCGGGATCCGGGTCGTCGACCTGTCGGCGGTGATGTCGGGTCCGCTCGGTACGGCGATGCTCGCCGACCAGGGCGCCGACGTGATCATGGTGGAGCAGGTGCGGATGCCCGACATCGTCCGCCAGGGCGGCCCGCTCGTGCCCGAGGCGCAGGGCGTCAGCGCGTATTTCGCAGCGCTCAACCGGAACAAGCGGTCGATCGCACTCGATCTCCGGCAGGCGGAGGGACGAGAGCTCCTCGAGGACCTCGTCCGCCGGGCGGACGTGGTCGTGCAGAACTTCCGTCCCGGTGCGCTCGACCGGCTCGGCGTGGGCTGGGATCGGCTGTCGGCGATCAACCCGTCGCTCGTCATGTGCTCGGTGAGCGGGTTCGGACCGGACGGCCCCTACGAGCGGCTCCCCGCGTTCGACCCGACCGTGCAGGCGATCGCGGCGTACCCGGCGGTGCAGGCCGGAGCCGGTGGCCGACCGGCGCTCGTCGCCACCGCCGTCTGCGACAAGGTGACCGCGCTCAACGTCGCACAGGCGATCTGCGCGGCGCTCGTGGCGCGTGCGAACGGTGCCGGTGGCCAACACATCGAACTGTCGATGCTCGAGGCGTCGATCCACTTCCTGTGGCCCGAGGGGATGTGGAACCACACCTACCTCGACCACGAGACCGATCAGCCCGACCTGTCGGAGATCTACCAGCTGTACCCGTCGGCCGACGGGTGGGTGATGATCTACCCGACCGCGAAGGACGAGCACTGGCAGGCGATGTCCCGGGCGTTCGGCCGTGAGGACCTGCGCACCGACCCGCGCTTCGCCGACCGGCAGGGGCGCATCCGGCACGGCGAGGTGGTCAACGAGGAGATCACGTCGGAGACGGTGCGCCGGACGACCGCGGAGATCGTCGAGTTGCTCGTCGCCGCCGACGTGCCGGTCGCCCGGGTGAACTCCCGGGACGAGATGATCGCCGATCCGCAGGTGCAGGCACGGGGGATCCTCGTGGAGACGGTGCACCCGACGGCGGGACGACTGCGACAGGCACGGCCGCCGGCGATCTTCTCGGCGACACCGTCCTCGCTGCGGCGGCACGCCCCGACGTTCGCGGAGCACACCGACGAGGTGCTACGTGAGGTGCTCGACCTGGCCGACGAGCGTCTCGCCGAGTTGCGCGAGCGCGGCGTCATCGCCTGAGAAGCGGGCGGTGGCCGGTCGTCGGGGCGTGAGCCCGGCGACCTCGTCGAGCCAGCGGTCCGACGCCGGTCCGACTGCGCGGTACGTGGCAGCGGCGAACGAGAAGGCGATGCCGGCGGGCCAGTCGGCGGGGAGGAGCTCGTCGGGGAGCTCGGGGTCGCTGAGCCGGGCGCGCCGCAGGTCGTGCAGGACCATGGTGCGCAGCAGGAACGCCGGGCGACCCTCGAGGTCCCCGACGTCGGTGCCGGCGACGACCGACCGGTACAGGAGCACGTCGTCGTAGTGGCGGCGCGGGGCGTCGAGGTCGAACGACGTCGACGTCCAGCCGTCCTCGACGAGGGCGACGAGGTCGGTGAGTTCGCCGACGATGACGGGCACCGGTGCGCCGACGCCGAGACGTCGTGCGAGGCGGTGCACGACGTCGGGTGCGGTGCGCGGCAGGGCGACGACGCCGGGAGAGAGCTGTGCGAATCCCTGCCAGCGCAGCGAGCCGCGCAGGGCGTCGCGCTCCGCGCGGGCGAGGCGGCCGCCGTCGAGGAGTGCGACCGTCCACCGTCCGTCCCACCGGGTGGGGTGGCGGTTGTAGATCCGTTCCTCGGCGTCGGCGAACTCCTCGATGGCGGTCGGTGCGAGCCGGTAGCGGCTGCGGCGTCCGACCCGTTCAGTTGCGAACCAGCCCTCGGCGGTGAGCCGCGACAGCGACGTGCGCACGAGGCGGTGGTTGAACCCGAACGGTGCGCACAGGTCGATCAGGTCACCGAGCCAGATCTCGCCGCCGGCGGGGACGACGGCGTCGCCGAAGACGGTGACGAGGACGGAGCGGGCCGAGATGTCGCTGCGACCACCGAAGCGCACTGCGGCGGCGTCGACGACGGTCGAGCGGGTCCCGGGCACGGGAGCAGCCTAGCGGCGACGCACAGACATGACACGAATAAGTTGCACGTATTGCTCATGCGTGTATCATGTCGGCAGGACAACGAGCGGGAGGCAGGGGACGATGACGGTCACCGAGCAGGCCACCGAGGCGGCGAAGCAGGAGCGGTTCGACGCGATGCTCGCCGCGGGACGCAAGATCGAACCGCGCGACTGGATGCCGGACGCCTACCGCCAGACGATGATCCGTCAGATCGCGCAGCACGCGCACTCCGAGGTCATCGGGCAGCAGCCCGAGGGGAACTGGATCACCCGGGCCCCGAACCTCGCCCGCAAGTCGGTCCTCGTCGCAAAGGTCCAGGACGAGGCCGGCCACGGCCTGTACCTGTACTCGGCGTGCGAGACGCTCGGCATCGACCGGGACGAGCTCAACCGACGCCTGCACGAGGGCCGTCAGAAGTACTCCTCGATCTTCAACTACCCGACCCTCACCTGGGCGGACGTCGGTGCGATCGGCTGGCTCGTCGACGGTGCCGCCATCACGAACCAGGTCATGCTGACCCGCACTTCGTACGGGCCCTACGCCCGGGCGATGATCCGCATCTGCAAGGAGGAGTCCTTCCACCAGCGGCAGGGCTTCGAGATCATGCAGACGCTCGCCTCCGGCACCGAGGAACAGCGGGCGATGGCACAGGACGCGCTCGACCGATGGTGGTGGCCGTCGATCTCGATGTTCGGCCCGCCAGACGCCGAGTCGGTGCACACCGAACAGTCCGTGGCCTGGGGCATCAAGCTCGAGACGAACGACCAGTTGCGGCAGAAGTTCGTCGATCAGACCGTGCCGCAGGCCGACTACCTCGGCCTGCGGATCCCCGACCCGGAACTGCGCTGGAACGAGGAACGCGGGCACTACGACTTCGGCGCCATCGACTGGGACGACTTCTGGAAGGTCGTCCGCGGCGACGGACCCTGCAACCGGGAACGTCTCGAGCACAAGCGGGCGACGTGGGAGGCCGGTGCATGGGTGCGCGAGGCGGCGCTCGCACATGCGGCCAAGCAGGCAGCGCGGAACACGACGACGGAGGCGGGGCGATGAGCGCAGGGGAGCAGGGCTGGCCGCTGTGGGAGGTCTTCGTGCGGGCCGACCGTGGGCTCAACCACGTGCACGTCGGCAGCGTGCACGCGGCAGATTCCGAGACGGCGCTGCAGGCGGCGCGTGACGTGTACACCCGCCGTGCCGAGGGCGTCTCGATCTGGGTCGTGCGTTCGACCGAGATCGTGGCCTCCGACCCCGACGGGCGCGACGACTGGTTCGGGGACCTGAAGCCGTACCGGCATCCGACCTTCTACGAGATCCCCGACGCCGTAGGGCACATGTGACCATGGCGACCACGACCGCAACCCCGCTCGTCACGTTCCTGCTGCGGATCGCGGACGACAACCTGGTGCTCGCCCAGCGACTCGGGGCTCTGCTCGCCCGCATGCCCGAGCTCGAGGAGGACATCGCCGTCGCGAACGTCTGCCTCGACCATCTCGGCCAGGCCCGCAGCCTGTACGCCCGGGCTGCGGAGCTCGAAGGCCTCGGGCGCACCGAGGACGACCTCGCCATGCTGCGCGACGAGCGGGCGTTCCTGAACGCCACCCTCGTCGAGATGCCCGACGTCGACTTCGCGCACACGATCGTCCGGCAGTTCTTCGTCGACGCGTACCAGGTGCCGTTCTACGGCGTGCTGTGCGGTGCGGCCGACCCGGTCCTCGCCGGCGTCGCCGAGAAGGCCGTGAAGGAGGCCCGCTACCACCTGCGCCGTTCGTCGACATGGGTGGTGCGCCTCGGTGACGGCACCGAGGAGAGCCACGCCCGCATGCAGGCGGCGGTCGACCTCCTGTGGCGGTACACCGGCGACCTGCTCGCCACCGACGAGGTCGAGGCGACGCTGGTCGCCGAGGGTGCGGTGCCGGCGCTCGACGACGTGCGCGCAACCTTCGACGCGACCGTCCGCACCGTGCTCGCCGAGGCGACGCTGACGCTGCCGACCGACCGGTACCAGCGGCTCGGCGGTCGGGTCGGCGTGCACACCGAGCACCTCGGTCACCTGCTGCCCGAGATGCAGCGGCTCTACCGGTCCCACCCCGGAGCGCGGTGGTGACGGTGACCGGGCTCGACCTCGACCGGCTGCGGGCCGAGATCGGTGCCGTGCCCGATCCCGAGGTGCCCGTCCTCACGATCGCCGATCTCGGCGTGCTGCGATCGGTCGCGGTCGAGGACGGCCGTGTGGTCGTGACGATCACGCCGACGTACTCCGGTTGCCCGGCCATGGCGCACATCGCCGAACGTGTCGCGACGGTCCTCGACGTGCACGGGGTCGACGGCGAGGTCCGGACGGTGCTGTCGCCTGCATGGTCGACGGACTGGATGAGCGAGGACGGCCGTCGCAAGCTCACCGCGTACGGGATCGCGCCGCCGCACTGCGCACCCGCCGGCGACGTCCTCCTGGCGATCCGGCCCCCGGTGGCGTGTCCCCGGTGCACGTCGGCCGACACCCGTCTCGTCAGCGAGTTCGGTTCCACCGCCTGCAAGGCGCACTACGTGTGTCGTGCGTGCGGTGAGCCGTTCGACTACTTCAAGGAGCTGTAGATGGACGTCGCCTTCCATCCGCTCGTCGTGCGGGTCCGACCGGAGACGGAGGAGTCCGCCACGCTCACCTTCGAGGTGCCGGACGCGCTCGCGGATCTGTTCCGTCACGAGCCGGGCCAGCACCTGGTGCTGCGCGCCGACATCGACGGCGAGGACACGCGCCGGTCGTACTCGATCTGCTCGGCGCCGGGAGCACCGTTGCGGGTCGGTGTGAAGCGGATCCCCGGCGGGCGGTTCTCGACGTGGGCGACGACGGCGCTCCGCGACGGTGACGTCGTCGACGTCCTGCCGCCCATCGGCGAGTTCGTGCACCGGGCGGATCCGACCCGGGCAGCGTCCTACGTGCTCGTGGCCGCCGGGTCGGGGATCACCCCCATCCTCTCGATGGCGACGACGATCCTCGCAGCCGAACCGCGCAGCACCTGCACGCTCGTCTACGGCAACCGGCGGGTTTCCTCGATCATGTTCCTCGAGGAACTCGAGGGGCTGAAGAACCGGTTCCCCGAGCGGTTCCGTCTCGTGCACGTCCTCAGTCGCGAACCGCACGACATCCCGCTGTTCACGGGTCGGATCGACGCCGAGAAGGTGCGTCTCCTCGCCGACGGTCTCCTCGACCCCGACACGGTCGACGCCTGGTACATGTGCGGGCCGCTCGGCATGGTCGAGGACGTGCGGGCGGCGCTCGCCGACCTCGGTGTGCCCGCCGACCGGGTCCATGCCGAACTGTTCTTCGACGAACGGGTCGAGTCGGTCCCCGAGGTCGACGAGGCCGCAGAGGGTTCGGTTCCCTTCACGGTCACCATCGACGGCCGCTCCTCCACGATGCACGTCGACCCCGACGGTCCGTCGCTGCTCGACTACGCCCGCACCGTGCGCGCCGAGGTCCCCTTCGCCTGCAAGGGAGGCATGTGCGCCACCTGCAAGGCGAAGGTTCTGTGCGGCGAGGTCGCGATGGCGAAGAACTACGCGCTCACCCCGGACGAGGTCGCCGACGGCTTCGTTCTCACGTGCCAGGCGCATCCGGTCGCGGGCAGCGACCCGGTGACCGTCAGCTTCGACGTGCACGGCGGTATCGGCCGCTGAGTACGGTGCGTCCCGGAAGGGGGGCACATGCGTCGACGGTTCGTGGTGACGGGGGCGACCCGGGGTATCGGGCGGGCGACGGCGGCGCGGCTCGTCGAGGCCGGTCACGACGTCGTCGGTGTCGCCCGACGGGGCGATCCGACGTTCCCCGGCACGGTCGTGGTCGCCGACCTGTTCGTCGCCGCCGACCGCGCCGCGGCGATCGAGGAGATCCGTGTGTCCGGGCCGGTCGACGGTCTCGTGAACAACGCCGGAATCGCCCGCGGCGCGGCGTTGCAGGACGTGCGTGACGACGAGCTCGACGAGGCGTTCGATCTCAACGTGCGGACCGCCGTCGAGTTCGCCCGTGCGTTCGCCGGTGGCATGACCGAAGCCGGGTGGGGTCGGATCGTGAACATCTCGACGGTCGCGACGGTCGGCCTCGCTGGGCGGACGACGTACGCGGGTGCGAAGGCGGCCCTCGAGGCGATGACCAGGGTGTGGGCGATCGAGCTCGCCCCGCACGGCGTCACCGTGAACACAGTGGCTCCCGGACCGACCGCCACCGAGCTGTTCGAGGCCGTCTACCCGCCCGGTTCGGCGGCACGGTCCGACGTGCTGTCCTCCCTTCCCGTCGGCCGGATCGGACGACCCGAGGAGATCGCTGCGCTCGTCGCGTTCCTGTGTTCCGACGACGCCGGGTACCTGACGGGGCAGAATCTGCGGATCGACGGTGGCCGGAGCCTCGGCAGGGGAGCGATGGGATGACGGGACAGGACATCGTGGCGCGGTTCGACGATCTCGCCGGCCAGCGGGTGCTCCTCACCTCGGCCGGTTCGTTCATGGGGCCGACGCTCGCATCGGCGTTCGGTGATGCCGGGTGCGACGTGGTCGCCGACGATCGTGACCTCAGCGACCCGGCGGCACCCGATGCCGTGGTGGCCGAGGCGGCGAGCGGTGGTCCGATCGACGTGGTGCTCGCGAACCTCGGCGTCCCGGCAGCGGCTGCGACCGCGGTCGACCAGGACGACGAGTCCTGGCTCGCCATGTTCGACCACCTCGTCCACCCGCTGATGCGGCTCGTCCGGGCGAGCCTCCCGGCGATGATCGAACGGGGTCGCGGCAAGATCGTGGTCATGGGGTCGTCCTCCGCGTTGCGGCCGATCCGTCGGTCGACGCCGTACGCGACGGCGCGTGGCGCGCAGCTCACCTACGTGCGCTACGTCGGCGTGGAGGTGGCGGCCCACAACGTGCAGGTCAACGCGATCGCGCAGAACTACATCGCGAACCCGACGTACTACCCGCCCGAGCTCGTGGCGACCGAACGGTTCCGCAAGAGCCTGCAGCGCAACGTGCCCGCAGATCGGCTCGGCCGTCCGGAGGACTCGGCGCAGCTCGCGCTGTTCCTCGCATCCGGGGCGTCGGACTTCCTGAGCGGGGTCGTCGTCCCGCTCGACGGCGGCTGGTCGGTCTGATCAGTCCGACGGGCCGCGTTCGGGTTCGAGGCGACCGGCCGGCGTCGTCGGCAGCCCGACGAGCACGGCGCGTCCCACGAGGCCGAGCACGACGCACGCGAGGATCGCCCAGCGATAGGTGCCGGTCGCATCGATGAGCACACCGGCGAGCGGCGGGCCGAGCAACCCGCCGACCCCGGACGCCGTGTAGAAGAGCCCGAGGATCGACCCGAGTCCCTCGACCCCGAGACGGTCTGCGAGCACCACCGGGCTGAGCGCGACGAACCCGCCGTATCCGACGCCGAGCAGGACCACGAACAGCACGCGCAGGCCGAACGACGGGCCGGCGACCAGCCAGAGCAGGAACGTGAACCCGTGGCCGGCGAGGCAGGCGCGGTAGAGCCGGAACGACCCGACCCGCGTCGTGAGGCTGCCGAAGACGACCCGGGCGATCACGCTCGCCCCGCCGAGGAGTCCGACGAGCAGTGCGGCACGGACCGCAGGGACGTCCTGGGCCTTCGCATCCTGGGTGACGAAGACGAAGGGCACGAAGAGCGCGGTGGTGAACGCGACCGCCGAGAGGTGCAGGCGACGGAACACCGGCGACGCGAGCGCTTCACGGAAGCGAGGCCGGTTCCCACCTGCGACCGTCGGCGGGCGTTCGATCAGGACGGCGCAACCGGCGAGCAGGACCGCCCCGCCGACCCCGAGGATCCGGTACGTGTCCCGCCAGCCGTACGCCTCGATGAGCCGGGCCGACAGCGGGCTCGCGACGAGCGTGCCGACCCCGATGCCGGCGACGGCGAGCCCGACCGCGGCGGCCCGGCGACGGACGAACCAGCCGCCGACGACGGCGACCATCGGCACGTACCCGCACGCCGCAGCGATGCCGACCCCGGCGCCGTACGTCAGGTAGCCGAGCGTGAGGGATCCGACGGCACTCGTGGCGAACAGGCCGCCGAGCAGGGCGACCGCAGCGACGAGGAGCAGGGGACGGGGTCCGTACCGGTCGACCGCACGCCCGGTGAGGAGCCCGAGGAAGAAGAACGTGCACGTGGTGACCGCGAAGAGCACGGCCGTGCGCCCGCTGGTGGTGCCGAACTCGGTCGCCATGGCCTGGAAGAACGCGCCGAAGCTGTAGGCGATCCCGAGGGTGACGGCGGAGGAGACGAATGTCGCGACGACGCTGCGCCACGCGCGTCCCGAGTCGATCCCCCCGTCAGCCACCCGCGGAGCGTACCGCTCCGACAGGTGGCCGACGGTCGGGTATCGAGGTCTCGCCTCAGGACGCGCCGGTGAAGAGCGCGCCCGACGAACGGTGCGTGCTCGAGACGCCCTGCGACCGCTCGCTGTCGCGGTTCTTCACCTCGGCGCGGGCGACCACCTGGTGGTGCACCTCGTCGGGGCCGTCCGCGAGTCGCAGCGTTCGCTGGCTGTGCCACATCTCCGCGAGGGGGAACCACTGCGAGATGCCTGCGGCACCGTGCATCTGGATCGCCTCGTTGATGATGTCGCAGCACTTCTCGGGCACCATCGCCTTGACGGCGGAGACCCAGACCCGGGCCTCGGCGTTACCGAGCGTGTCCATCGCCTTCGCGGCACGCAGCACCATGAGGCGCATCGCCTCGACCTCGATGCGCGAACGGGAGATGACCTCCATGTTCTTGCCGAGGTTGACGAGCTTGCGGCCGAAGCCCTCACGGCTGACGCCACGGTCGACCATCATCTCGATCGCCCGCTCGGCGGCACCGATGGAGCGCATGCAGTGGTGGATGCGGCCCGGGCCGAGGCGGAGCTGGGAGATCTCGAAGCCGCGACCCTCACCGAGGAGGATGTTCTCCCGGGGGACGCGCACGTCGTGGAAGCGCAGGTGCATGTGGCCGTGCGGGGCGTCGTCGGCACCGAAGACGTGCATCGGACCCACGATCTCGACGCCCGGGGTGCCCATCGGGACGAGGATCTGCGACTGCTGCTTGTAGGTGTCCGCGTCCGGGTTGGTGCGGCACATCACGATCATGATCTTGCAGCGCGGATCGCCGGCACCCGAGATGTAGAACTTCTCGCCGTTGAGGACCCACTCGTCGCCGTCGAGCACCGCCGTGGTGGCGATCTGCTTGGCGTCGGAGCTCATAACGCCCGGTTCGGTCATGACGTAGGCCGAGCGGATCTTGCCCTCGAGCAGCGGCTCGAGCCACTGCGCCTTCTGCTCTGCGGTGCCGACCCGTTCGAGGACCTCCATGTTGCCCGTGTCGGGGGCGGAGCAGTTCAGGCACTCGGATGCGAGACGGTTCTTGCCGAGCTCGTTCGCGATGTACGCGTAGTCGAGGTTCGACAGGCCCTCACCGGTGTCCGCGTCGGGGAGGAAGAAGTTCCACAGTCCCTGCGCCCGCGCCTTCGCCTTGGCCCCCTCGAGCAGTTCGAGCTGACCGGGAGCCCAGCTCCAACGATCGGCCCGGCCCTCACCGAGTCGGTAGAACTCCTCGGTGATCGGATCGACCTCGTCACGGATGAACGCCTTCACCGCCTCGTAGAGGGGGCGGACCTTCTCCGACATCCGCAGATCGAAGTCGTCCATCGACGCGGCCCTGAGTGCGCCACCAGCCATTCCGGTTCCCTTCCCGTTCCCGGTCCGTACCACCCCCTCGGGGCGGACCGACCGTCGCAGGCTACCGGTGGCGGCGGGCGCGCGTCGGTACGGACGCCCCCCGGTTCAGGAACGGGGTGGGACGAGACGCCAGTCGTCGGAGCCCGGTGCGTACCGGTCGCGGTACTCCGGGTCGTACGCAGCTGCCAGCGCGGTGACCTCCGTCGTCGCCCGCCGGTAGGCGTCGATGATCCGGTCCTCGGCCTCGTAGTCGAAGGGATCCTGGAGACGCTGCTCGGTGAAGCTGCCGCGCTCGATCGGGTTCTCGACGAGCCAGCGCGCCGTGGCGGCGATGGCCTCGGGTGCGGGCAGCAGGTCGCGGTAGCCGAGGTCCGCCATGATCGCGTCGACGCCGGTCACGACGTGGCGGGGCGAGTCGGCGCACAGGAACGGGCGGGCCGGTGTGGCGAGGTCGGCGGGCAGGCTCACCTGTTCGAGTTCCGCACCGAGGGCACCTGCGATCACAGCGATCGTCTCGCCGGCGGTGAGGAGGTGCTCGTCACCGACGTTGTACGCCTTTCCCCTCGCCACGTCCGCGCCCGCGGCGAGCGTGAGTGCGTGGCCGACGTTGGGTCCGTAGCCCGTCGTGCGCAGCGAGAGACCGCCGTCGGCGACGATCACACGCCGGCGGCCGTCGAGGATCCGGCGCACGATGATCCACTCCCGGGGGATCAGCTGCCCGGGGCCGTAGATCTGCGGGTACCGGAACGTCGTCGCATCGGGATGCAGGGAGAACACGCGGTCCTCGGACTCGGTGATGCGCTGCACCTTCACGTTGTCGGCGTCCGACGCCCGCACGGCGTCCTCCCGTGTCGGGACGCGGAGTCCGGGCGGGTCGTTGACCCACGGTTCTGCGTAGCCCCGGTACACGGGCACACCGCCGACGGCGAGGAAGTGCCCGCATCGGCCGACGAAGAACGGGGCGAGGTCACGAAGGCGGCCGTACATCGCGTACACGACGTCGAACGTCCGGTTCCCGAGCGCATCGGCGACCTTCGTGACGTCGAAGGGGTCGGTGTGCACGTGCTCGATCGTGGGCGACATCCCGTCGACCTCGTGGCGGCCCGTGTGGAGGATCGTCACGGCGTAGCCGCGTCCCTCGAGGCCGTGGACGAGTTGCGGTCCGGTCGGCCCGGTCCCGCCGATCACGAGTGCGCGCACCGGCGCACCGTAGCCCGGTGGCGTCCTGTCGTAGCGCGGAGTGCCGCGGGTACGATCCGCTGCGTGACCGATACCAGCGTGATCCGCGAACTCCTCGGCGATCTGGACTTCGACCCCGACGCCCTGCACGAGAAGTACCTCTACGAGCGCGACAAGCGGCTGCGCGAGGACGGCAACGAGCAGTACGTCGAGGTGACGCGCGACTTCTCGCGCTACATCGACGATCCCTACGTCGATCCGGGGTTCACCCGGGCGCCGGTGCAGCGATCGCACGAGGTCGTCGTGATCGGCGGCGGGTTCGGCGGTCTGCTCATGGGTGCGCGCCTGCGTGAGGCCGGCTTCGACGACATCTGCCTCATCGAGAAGGCGGGCGACGTCGGCGGCACCTGGTACTGGAACCGCTACCCGGGCGCGGCGTGCGACGTCGAGTCGTACGTCTACCTGCCGCTCCTCGAGGAGCTCGGGTACATGCCGAAGCACAAGTACAGCTTCGCCCCCGAGATCTTCGAGCACTCCAAGGCGATCGCCCGGCACTTCGACCTGTACCGCGACGCCCTCTTCCAGACGGTGATCTCCCGCATGACGTGGGACGAGGCCGCAGGGGAGTGGGAGATCGAGACGAACCGGGACGACCGCATCCGCGCCCGGTACGTGGCGATGGCGAACGGGCCGCTCGACCGCCCGAAGCTCCCGGGAATCCCCGGTATCAACGAGTTCGAGGGGTACACGTTCCACACGAGCCGCTGGGACTACGAGTACACGGGCGGCGACGGGTACGGGAACCTCGACAAGCTCGGCGACAAGGTCGTCGGGATCATCGGCACCGGCGCGACCGCAGTGCAGTGCATCCCGCACCTCGGCGCTGGGGCGAAGCACCTCTACGTCTTCCAGCGCACGCCGTCGTCGATCGACGTGCGGAACAACCGTGAGACCGACCCCGAGTGGTTCGCGTCCCTCGAGCCGGGTTGGCAGCGTCGTCGCTGCGAGAACTTCAACATCCTCGTGAGCGGCGGCGACCAGGACGAGGATCTCGTCGCCGACGGCTGGACCGACATCTTCCGGAACCTCACCGGGATCGCGGCGAAGGGTGCGTCCCGCAAGCTCGGCCGCCGCCTCACCCCGGGTGAGCGCGCCGAACTGATGGTGCTGTCGGACTACCGGAAGATGGAGGCCGTCCGCCGTCGGGTCGAGGAGACGGTGCACGACCCGGTCACCGCCGAGAAGCTGAAGCCGTGGTACCGCCAGTTCTGCAAGCGCCCGTGCTTCCACGACGAGTACCTGCCCACGTTCAACCGTCCGAACGTCACCCTCGTGGACACGGACGGCAAGGGCGTGCAGCAGCTCACCCGGAACGGGGTGGTCGTCGACGGCGTCGAGTACCCCGTCGACTGCCTGGTGTTCGCCACCGGGTTCGAGGTCGGCACGACGTACACGCGCCGTGCGGGCTACGACATCGTCGGGCGTGACGGGGTTTCCCTCACCGAGAAGTGGGCTCCGGGCATGCGCACCCTGCACGGGCTGCAGACGAACGGGTTCCCGAA
>CAYVOK010000029.1:0-35568 GCA_964453335.1 uncultured Acidimicrobiaceae bacterium | reverse complement strand
AAAATTTAAGTCATTACAAAATCATTTATGGTACAAAAAGTTAGTAAAGAAATTGACCTTAGAAGAGATTTCTATTATTGAAACTTTTTGTGAAACGAACGCAAAACTTAATCCATTAGAATTCGAGTACGCAAGTAATCGGTTATATTTAACAAGAGCACGGACTAAAAACTTTGCTATAGTTAATGAAATTCTAGTAGTTCTTTCCACAGCTAATTAAGGAGAAAAAAAATGAACACCACCGAACAAAAAGAATACTCGCCTGAACACATTTGTACGTCTTTAGATGAGATAGAAGATTTTTACAATTTTTTCTACCCTCACGAAATTTCTTTTTCTGAGTTACAAAAAATCAATCCTGAGCTTTATTGCAAAATGAAAAACTTTGAACTTGTTCTTAGATTACATAATAGATTTTAATTCTTAATATTTCTTAATCAAATAAGTTTACTTAGATAAACATTTCAATAGATTACTCTCATTTAAGAACATATATTCGTCGAGCGATATGAGTAGAAAGCAATAACGCTTTCTAATGCGAAAGGAAGAAATATGGCTCACTTAGTTGAGAGTATGATGTCAGTTAAAACCCGTCCGTGGCACGGACTCGGCACTATAATCGAAGAAGCACCAACTGCAGAACAAGCTATTGTTGCCGCAGGTCTCGATTGGGAAGTAGAAAAGAAAACTATGTTCTATGAGAGCAGTGATAGTAATCTTTTAGCTTCACCAGACAGATTTGCAGTTGTTAGAAAAACAGATAATGCCTATCTCGGCGATGCAGGTACAAGTTGGCAACCGCTTCAAAACAGAGAAGCTTTTAGTTTCTTTGACCCCTTTGTTCTTTCTAACGAAGCTTCGTACGAGACAGCAGGATCATTAGAAAACGGTCGTACCATTTGGGTTCTTGCTAAAATTAATCGCGACCCAATCGAAGTTATAAAAGGAGATGTAGTTAACAAATATGTCCTTTTAGTTAACAAGCATAAGGCAGGCTTTAGTGTTCAAAGTACATTAACTCCTATTAGAGTAGTTTGTAACAATACTTTGACAGGTGCACTTAATAATGCCGAATGGATCGTTAAAGCTAACCACTCCGCTAAGATGCAAGAAAAGTTGCAAGACATTCAAGGTATCATTGCAAGTGCTGATAGCAGTTTTAACCAAGCGGCAGAGGCTTATAAAACCTTTGCTAAAAAGAAAATTACTTCTCAGATCATAGACCAAGTTTTATCTGAGACATTTGAATGGTCGATAGCTACCGATAGCGAGCGTGAGAATTCGTTTAAACGCAAACAAACAGAGACCATTATGCGCTTATTCGAGACAGGGCGCGGAACCGACATTTCGGGCGTTAGAGGGTCTTTATGGGGTCTATACAACGCTATTACTGAGTTCATCCAATATGAAAAAGGTAAGATCGAAGACAATAGGTTACGGGATGCTTGGTTTGGTTCGGGTATGGCAATGAATAACCGAGCATTTAAAGCGGCAGTCCGTGTTGTAGCATAATTTATATGCCCAAGGACGGGCATTCTTTTATAGAGGTCTTATGAGTAAAGTTATTGTTAATACTAAGTTTGTTATTGTTAAAGAGTCAGACACAGGTACTCACCTAAGGGTTTTTATCGCCCTTTCAAAAGGAGGCTGGATCGAACACAACGAGTTTGATAACAACCTTCAAGGGTTAGTTGCCGCTTTAGATTTAGCAACTCAATGTTGTGCCGGTAAATTCTATCCTAAGTGCTTAGTCTCTGAAGAGTCTAAAGCTATTGGATTAAGACGATTAGAATTAAAGCAGGACACATAAGATGGCTATTACAACGTTTTGCCGATACTGCAAAGGTTCAGGTACTGTAGTTGCCACAGAAAAGAAGTCTGGTTCTTTATTTGGATTTTCTTGTTCTTGTGTTGCAGGTGCTAAATACAAAGCTTTACCTACTTGGAATGATCGCCTTAAGTTTACATATATTCCTGATTACGATACGACTCTAAGCGTTACAGAAGAAGAAGTAAGCAAGAGACTAAACACAACACAAGTTACCTCTAACCCTGAACCCTTTTAAAAGACCTTGATTAAAATTCTGACATAGTCAAGAATCTAATCATGTCGAAAAGAAACTTTCACGTTAATAAACAAACTCAACTAAATCTTGACTTCCTAATTAAACACGATCTTGATCTGTATGAAACTTTAGATCAACTTGAAGTGTCTTTAATCTTAGACGCTATTAGAAAATGTAATGGCAACTACTCTGCGGCATCAAGATTACTTAAGATTAACCGAACTACTTTCATGATGAAACTATACAAGGTTCGGCACTTCAACGTCCCTTTCCCGCAAGAAAAAGACGATAAACAAGAAGTGACCTCTAGCGTCACAGAATAATCTTTATAGTAGTTTTATGGGCAGAAAAAAACTGCAACTCGATCCTGAGTTGGTAAAGAACTTAGCTGCACTTATGCTAGAAAAATGGGAGATTCTAGCAGCTATAGACGTATCCGAATCTGCTTTTGATAGATGGTTAAAAAGAACCTTCAAAGTAGGCTGGCTTGATTTTAGACGTAAGCACGCTACATGGGGCAAGATCTCAATCATGCGAATGGCTTACCAACAAGCTCAACAAGGCAACTGGAGTGCTATTAATAAGCTAGGAGACGTATATGTATGGCCTCATCATAAGCATAAGCTAGAGCTTACTGGTGACGCTAACAACCCTATTCAAATAAAAACTATAACTAATTACGATGCTCTATCAGTTGAAGAACTAGAGACACTAGATGTAATTCTTACAAAGGCAAATAGAATAGGCATCGAATGAACGATGAAGAAAGGCTAAAGATTAAACTAGCTTTAGCAAGAAAATCTTTTAAACACTTTGTAATGTATACAAAGAGTGACTACGAATTTAATTGGCACCATGAATACCTATGTAAGAAATTACAAGAGTTCGCAGACAAAAAAATTAAACGCTTAATGGTATTCATGCCTCCAAGGCATGGTAAATCAGAATTAACTTCTCGCAGATTTCCTGCGTGGCTATTAGGTAGAAACCCAAAAACAAAAATTATCGCTACTTCATACGCATCTGAACTAGCGTCTTCTTTTAATAGAGATGTTCAAAGAATTATTGATGACAGTAAATACAATGATCTATTTCCTGCAACTCAATTGAACGGCAGTAATGTTCGTACAACTAAGAACTGGCTTCGTAACAACGATATATTTGAAGTAGTTAACTATGGAGGCTTTTACAAAAGCGCAGGTGTAGGAGGCGCAATTACTGGATTAGGCGGCGATTATTTAATTATAGATGATCCTTTTAAAAACTATGAAGAAGCTAAGAGTCCTACTATTAGAAGAAAAGTATTGGAGTGGTACACTTCTACTCTCTATACCCGACAAGAAAAAGACGCTGGCATTCTACTTATTCAAACGCGATGGCACGAAGATGATCTAGCAGGTATTTTATTAGAACTGCAACGAAAAGGATCTGAATACGCAGACCAATGGGAAGTAGTAAACTTTCCAGCTATTCTAGAATCTGAAAACGAAAACGATCCACGTCAAATAGGTGACAGCTTATGGCCTAATAAATACGATAAAGACTGGATGCAGATTACTAAATCAAGTTTAGGTAGCTTTCAGTTTTCTGCTTTGTATCAACAAAATCCAACTCCTGATGAAGGTCAATTTGTAAAATATTCATGGCTTAAGAGATACAATGAAACTCCTAGTTATTTTGAAAAGATGTGTATTTCATGGGACATGACTTTTGGAAGCGAGAAGAAAACAGCCGACTATGTTGTTGGTTCAGTATATGGTAAAATTGGCTCTTCTATTTACTTAATTGATAGAGTTAGAGGTCAGTGGGATTTTCCTGAAACTATTGAACAATTTAAAAGATTAGCTCAAAAGTATCCTAAAATTGAAGCTAAGCTTGTAGAAGCTAAAGCAAATGGTCAAGCTGTAATAGATTCTCTTCGTAAAACTATTTCAGGTATTATACCTATAGTGCCTACTTCATCTAAAGCCTCAAGACTATCTTCATGCCAACCTTTCTATGAAGCAGGGAATATCTACTATCCAGACAATATCAGATGTCCGTGGATTGACGATCATATAGACGAAATTGTTGGATTTCCTAATGTCAAAAACGACGACAGTGTAGATGCTGAAACACAAGCTATTTCATATCTAATGACTTCACACGGCAAGTTTGTACCTGACCTAGCAGAATTTGAAGGATCAGGGTTCGACAACGGAAAGATAAGTTGGTAGGTTTTAATTATGGGACTTTTGGACTTTTTAATTGGCAAAACTGCAAATCCTGCTCAAGTAGATACTCCGACAAAAAACATTCAAGGTGTTGAAGTTAAAGTTATTGAAATTGGATCTACAGGTACAGAAATCTACGCAGGTTACCTTGCTGAAGAGTATCTTCAAGAACTAACAGGTAAGGACTGGGCAGACAAGGTAGACATGATGCGCAGAAGTGACGCTAACGTGCGCATGGTTCTGAATGCAATTAAGTTACCTTTAAAGAGTTCGCCTTGGACTATCTCTGTTAAAGAAAAGTCAGAAGAAGCTGAGTTACAAAAGAAATTATTTGAAAAGATTTTATTTGAAGACCTTAACAAATCCTTTACTCAACTTATCGGCGAAATTCTTACTTGTCTTGATTTTGGTTATTCTATTTTTGATATTACTTATGCTGTAAAAAATAATGAAGACCTCGGCTCGTACAACGGCCTTAAGTCTATTGCTTATAGATCTCAAAGAACTATCGACCGATGGAATCTTGATGATGCTGCTGATCTTAAAACTGTTACTCAGATTGCTTACGGAGATGAAGGCGGCACTTTTGAATTAGACGCACGGTTTCTATTGTATTTTTCTCCTGAGCGAGAAGGCGATAACTTTGAAGGCATTTCTATCCTTAGAGCATGTTATGGTCCTTGGTTTAGAAAAAACGAGTTTCTAAAAAAACTAGCTATTGGTATTGAAAAATTTGCAGTTCCAACAGCTGTGTTAACTGTTCCTGAAGGCACAGAAGGTAAGCCAGAAATGGCCGCAGCAAAAAAAGCACTCCAGTGTTACACCTCTGGCTCAACAAACTATTTAATTTTGCCAAAAGGTTTTGAGCTTACTTTTAATAATGTATCTGTAGACGTAGAAAAAATTAGATCAGCAATTAACGCAGAAAACCAAGAAATGGTAAATAGTATCCTTGCTTCGTTCTTGCTATTAGGACAAAACGGCGCAGGCTCTTTAGCGTTATCTGGGACGTTGTCAGACTTCTTCACGCAGACCGTTCAATACATTGCAGACCACATTTCAGAACAGTTTGAGAGAAAAATTTTCAAACCTATTGTTCAAATGAATTTTGGACACAACAAAGTTCTTGTTGAATTAAAATGTGACGGGCTTGAACACAGAGCTACTGACACATGGTCAACTATGGTGAACGGTTTTATTAGTAGTGGCGCAATTAAAACTGATGATGACCTAGAAAAAACTTTAAGAGAAAAACTAAAACTGCCGCCTAAAAAAGAAGTTGCTGAAGATTTGTCTGTAACCGCAAACACACAACTTGATAGCGGAGTTTCTTTAGCTGAAAAAAAAAAGCCAAAAGAACCTCCGCAGTCAAGATTGATTAGAGACACATCTAAAAAAATTAAAGATAGTGGTCAGGTATTTTTAAGCATCTTTGCTGAGAAATACATTCGTTCTATCATGATTGCTAAATCAAAAGCTAATGGACCTGATCAGATTAAAGCACCTATAAATGCCAATGTACCTAGCATTGCACAATACAAACATTGTCTTGCTACGCCGTATCTCATTGCAACCATAGAAGCTGATGACATTCAAAGTAAATTATTTAAAAGCGGTACTAAAAAATTATCAGAGTATAGGCTTAGTGCAAAGAAATTTAAACGCGTAAGCGATGCAATTGAAGAATACGAAGAAGCTTTAAAAAGGCTTATCAATGCAAACAAAGGTAAAGAACAAGACGAAGCGTTGTATGCTTTAGGTAGAATCTCTGATAAAGTTAACATTATTTTTTCTGACTATATAACACCAGCAGACAAGAAAACTATTCAAGCTAAAGTAGATGTATTCACAGAGACCCAAAAGAACGACATCATTAAAGCTATCGACCTGCAATACCAAAGTAATCTATCATCAGCAGATGATGCGGAGTTAGAACAGATACTATCGGATGAAGCCGATAAAGTCGTTACTGGTCCTATTACAGTGACTGGGTCAGATGTTCAAGCATCTCAAATAGTTAACGAAAGTTTAATTGTACACGCTCAAAAGTACGAAGAAGAGACAGGCGATAAAATTTTATCTTGGACTTATGTAGCGCAAGATGATGATAGAACAACCGATCTGTGTAGAGAATTAGATGGGTCTACCTTTGACGCTAACGATCCTAACGTTACCAAGTTCTCTCCACCTCTACATTTTAACTGCCGTTCTTTCATGCAAGTTAATACTACAAGAACAAAAGATAATCCTACAATTACAGGTTTACCAAAGCTTACAAAAGCAGCTCAACAGCAAATGCAATTTTCTGAACGTGTATCCTCTGTGTTTGAACTAGCTGAATACAAAGGCAAACAAGTCGAATTAGATAAACCTTTTAGAACTCCTGATGGTCCAAGAAAGTTTGCTGTATATGTCAAAAATGACAAGGGCAACGTAGTAATTGTACGTTTCGGAGATCCAAATATGGAAATCAAAAGAGATGATCTTGCTAGACGTAAAAGCTTTAGAGCAAGGCACGGTTGCGATGTTAACCCAGGTCCTAAGTGGAAGGCTAAATACTGGTCGTGTAAATTTTGGTCTAGTGACAAAGTTGGTGATTTAGTTTAGTCAAATAATTCACAGTTGATTGTAGTAACAAATTAAGAAAGGATTAAATGGTATGGCTAATGGTTACAAAATTAAAATGACCAAATTCATCCTCGGCGATGAAAGCTTACTCACAAGTTCAGATAATAGAATTAAACCTATGCAAATCTTGAGAACTGGTGAGTTCTCCGATCCTAGATATGGTCGATTTGAAATTACAAAAACTATGTTAAGCGAAATGATTAAAAACTTTTCGCAAGGAGTACGGGGCGTAATACCTGCACTTGATTACAAGCACGAATCAGATGACGTTGCTGCAGGATGGTTTAAACGCCTCTATCTTAAAGACGAAGGCAATGAGCTTTGGGCAGATATTGAAATGACTCCTAAGGGAGAAAAGATATTAGCAGATAAAGAATTTGGATATGTGTCAGCAGACTTTGATACTCAATATCAAGACAATGAGACACTAGAAAATTTTGGCTGTGTGCTTTTAGGAGCCGGTCTAACCAATAGACCTGTTATTAAAAGAATGGAGTCAGTAATTCAACTTGCCGAAAAAGAAGACCCTGTTGGAGACAAGATCAAAAAACTTATCAAAGAAGGGTATCCTCAAGATCAAGCGGTTGCTATTGCACTTGAAATGGAACGTAAAGGTAAACTTTCAGAAGGAGATAAAGTAATGGAAGAAAAACTAAAAGAGATGGAAACAAAACTAGCTGAGATGACTGCAAAACTAGCCGAATCTGAAAAGATGTGTGCAGATTACAAAAAGAAACTAGAAGATATGGAAGGCATGAAAAAGCCTGAAGAAGAAAAACCTGAAGTCGAAATTGAACTTGCTTCAGCTAAAAAAGAACTTGCAGAAGTTAAAAAGAAACTTGAGTTCAACGAAAAAACAAACGAATTCGCTAAACTTCTATCTGAAGGTAAAGCCGTTGAAGCACAAAGAGAATCTTTTATTTCTGGAGATATGAAAGAATTTATTGCTAAGTCTGTTCCAGTAAAACTATCTGAGCAAGGCCATAGTGCTACTCCTCCGGTAGAAGTGGAAAAAGATGTGCAAGAAGAAATCTTGGCTCAAGCTAAGAAGCTAAGCGAAGAACAAAAAATTAGCATGAAAGAGGCTATCTCTTCTGTGCTAAAAACTAACCCAAAACTTGCTGAGAAGATCAGCAAATAACTAGGCATTAGGAGGAAGAACAATGTCTCAAGTACACTTGAAACCAATCATTCAAGCGTTCACAGCAGGAGCTGATCTCACCGCACATCAGTACAAGCTAGTGAAATTCGATTCAACAAATAACTCAGTTATTCTTTGCGGTGACGCAGAAAAACCGCTGGGCGTTCTTATGAACAATCCAAATACCAGTGAAGTTGCTGAAGTAGCAGTTCAAGGTGGAGCAAAAGTTAAAATTGCTTCTACTATGTCAACTCTATCTGGTTCAGTTGCATCTGCAGCTAACGGTGTTGGCCGCGCTGCTGTAGCTGGGGAATGGTCTATTGGAACACAACAAGACACTGGAGTGAGCGGTGATATTATTCCTATTATCATCGACCTTCATCAACTTAACGCTTAATTAAAAGGAGATAAATTCAATGGCTCAAACAAAAGCATTAGTCGATAAATTGCTAACGAATGTATCTAATGGGATCTTTCCTGTCGGATACATTGCTGACAAATGTCTTCCAGAACTTTTGGTAAAACAAAAATCTGGACTCATCGGTCAGTACGGAAATAACCATTTGCGTATTTCAGATGATCTTATTGGTGGCGAAGCTCAAGCAAGAAGAGCGGATCCTATCACTAGATCTAATGCTACATACCTTCTTCAAACTCATGCGCTTGAAGGTGTATGTACAGCTGATGACTACGCTAACGTAGAACAACCTTACGATGCAGAAGCTGACGAAGTTGCTGGTCTTACTCATTTGATTTTGACCAACAAAGAAAAAGCTTTTGCAGGAGAAATGTTTAGCACTTCTGTATTTACTGGACGCGTAACAACCCCAGGTACAAAGTACGGAAGTAGCTCTTCTGATCCTTTGGCAGATTTTAAAACTGCACAAAATGCAGTAGTAGATTCTGTAGGAATGCAACCAAACGCAGTAGTAATGAGTCAAAAGGTTTTCAATATTTTGAAATACCACCCTCAACTCGCTGACGTTCTTGGTTTTAAATACAATCAAGCAGGTTCTTTGTCTGTACTTGATATTGCTAACGCATTGAACGTGGAAGAGGTATTGATCGCTAACGCACCTTACAACAATGCTAAAGAAGGTCAGTCTGATGCTATGACTCAGATTTGGAGCGATTCAATCTTGTTCTATGTAAAACCAAAATCTGCAGCTAAGTACCAAGTGTCACTTGGATACAGCATGAAAATGAGCGGCAATCTTGGTCGTCAAGTGTTCAAGTACGACATGAACAACCCTCCAGGTTCAACAGGTATTATTGTTCAAGATACTTACCAGTGCAAAATCATTAACGCTAAAGCTGGTTACCTTTTGAACGCTGTTCTTTAATTAAATCGCCCCATCCTAGGAATGTCTTAGGGTGGGGCTTATTGAAAGGAGGTTACATGTATTGTTCTATTGACGATGTTGAAGGTGAATTTAAGGCTTTACAATTTACATCACAATCAGCTGTAACTTCTAATCAAGTGACAGACTGGATTAAGCAAGAGTCTGCTTACATTAACGCTAAAATTTCTTTGCGGTACATTACGCCTGTAACTACTACGTATGAAGATGCTTTTCTAATTCTTAAAAGAATCTGCGTTTTTCGAGTAGCAGAGCGAGTAAAAAATAAACTAGAAGTAAAGTCTGGTAACAATCAAACAGACCAAGAAGTAAAACAACCTAACTATACTCGTACACCTAATACTGATCTATTAGATATTGCTGAAGGTCGATTGGTGTTACTAAATGTACCTTTAGTTGCTGCTAATGGTGCAGTTAGTAGCCCATGTGAAGCAGCTTGTGACCCTGATGACTGTCATGTGTTTGACGGGAGTCAGCAATGGTAAAGTTTGAAGTTAGAAGCGAAGAAATGGATAAGGCATTCAAAGAAGCTATTGAAAAAGTAGGCGATCTTAGACCTGCACTTATTACTATCGCTAGAGAGTTCTACAAGGCTAATAAAGCTATTTTTGCTTTAAAAAGCGCAGGTAAGTACACTGACTTCACTGGGCCTAGAATTGCAAATACTTGGAAGAATCCGGGTAGACCTGAAAGAAGAACAAGGAACGGCAATTTTACTGCTTATCAATGGGCAAAAGTACAAGCAAAACATCCTGGAGTTTCATCAAAAGGTTATCCATTGCTTAAAGCAACTGGAGATTTAGAAAGATCTATTACAAGAGATGGTGACGGTAATAGTTACAAAGAAATTTCACCTAAAACAATTGTTATAGGAACAAGCGTACCTTACGCAGGCTTTCATCAAACAGGCACTAGCAGATTGCCTATGCGACAATTCTTATTTATTGATCCTTCCACAACGGCATGGGCAGATAGCGAAATTTTCTCAAGACGAAATAAAGCTTGGTTACAAGCAATTGACACTTATGTGAGGAGGGTTGTCGGTGAGTCAATTCAATCTTGAAACACTCCTTGATAAGTTATCTGACAAAATGAAAACCGAATTAGGTTATCAGATTGATGCAATTAACCAAATTAATTCTGACATGGATATTGAGCCTATTGAAGATGAAGCGTGGATTGCAGGCTCATTAGATGAGAGGGTGAACAATTACAATCAAGTTTGTTTTTATTACATTGATGATCTTCAAAGTATTGTAAATGGTCCGCGCATTGTTTCATCAATATCAATTGAGTTTGATCTTATTATTTCTCAGCGAGATGATTTTTTAGATTATAAAAGATTGCTTCGGTATCAACAGGCTCTTTTGAGTTCCGCATCTGAAGCATGGGGTAGTGTTGGTCGTGGTTATGATAAAGCAACTATTACTGCTTTGAACCCGATTGACATCAAACTTTTCAATTCGTCATACTGGTCAAAAGTGATTGGTGTGAGGTTTGAGTTTAATTTAGTAAACAATTAGGAGGAAAAAATGGCACTTTCAAAACCAAGAACGATCTTCGGAGTACACAGCGTAACTCCATATTCTAGAACTACTAAAATTCCTTACGGTGAAGCACAAGTATTGCAAGGCAGTACCTTTGCACTTGAAGGAAATCTAATTGAGCTTAAAGGTGGCTCTAACCGTTTCACATGGCAAGTAGAAGACGGAGATATTGACGCAACTTTGTCTTTTACTGTTTCAGAGTATCCTAACTGGTTGTTTGAATTGTTTGGCGGTAAAGCACCTACTTCTGGCTCGGCAGAACCATCTGGTAACATTAGTGCTATTACTGATTTTTTTGGCACATCAGTCGTAGCGGCTACAGGTATTGCTTCTGTAACTGCAATCCCTTCTACAGGTGCAGCTAACCTTAAAATGGGTAAGTATGTTGTTAAAGCAACTGCTGCTGATGCTTTTACTGTTTACTGTATGTCTGATGCCGACTTTGGACGTGGTACTGACGGATCATTTACTGATGATTCTTTAGCTATCTTTAGTCAGACTGGAGCTACAACAGGATCAACTTATGACATTACTGCTTTTGGTCTTCGTATTACTATGGGCGCTTCCGCTACTGCTATGACCTCTGGTGACACAGCTACGTTTGATGTAAGACCTGTTAATACCTTTAATAGATCAGTTAAAATTGGAGGCATTGCAGATAGTTTTCCAGAATTCGGTTGTGTTATTTACGCACAAAAGTCAGGTACTGGTGCTTTGTTTGAAATTGATGCTTATAAAATGAAAGCTATCGGTATTAACCTTGGAGCAGAGCGTAAGGCATTTGGTCAATCAGAATACTCTGCAAAAGCAGCATACGATCAAGTTCAGAATGGTCTTTGTGAGATTCGTGAAGTAGAGTAAAAAACAAGAGTCCGTGTCTATCCTTATTTTTTGAACCCATCGTTTTGAAAGAAGCGGTGGGTTTTTTATTGAACTAAGTTATGAACCCATAGTTCGTAACCACTCTCAGGATTCTTATAAGTGCACTTTGGTTTACACCAGCAATCTTGATCGGCGTTATGTTCTCGAAAATCGGTATCAGGAACTCTGTGATATTCTACTATTTCGTCTTCGTAATCTAAGTCTTCATCGCGTTTTTTTTTGACTGTCATTTATTTTAGGCTTTCTAAAATTCATAATTGCATAACGTAGAAACTCAGAAATGTTTCCATTAAAAAAATGCAAAGCTCTAGCAATCATAAACTTATTTGTTTCTGGATCAATTCTGAAGCGGATAGTCTTGTTTTTTGATACTTGTTTTCGACGAGCCATGTAGCTACAATATCATTATGTTAAACAAACCTACTAGACCTTTTGTAAAGATTAAAAACTTAAATAAAGATTTGTATCTAAATTTTATTACTATTGAAGATGAAGATTACTTTAATGAAAAGTACCCTAATAATTCATTCGTAGATCATCTTCAAGAAGGTAATGTAAACTGCGTATTAGATATTTTTTGGAGACTTCTTGATAACGAAAGCAAAAGACAAATCCGTGACGCAAAGTTAGTTAAGTGGGAAGGTCTAAAAGAAATTGTTGTAGCCACAGAAGATCCGATTGAAAAATTAAGATACATTATTTCAGGGGCAGATGAGATTACTGCAATTATGGAAGCTGTTTTTGGCGTAAAAGCTAAATCAAATCCAGAGCCTAGCTTAAATCAAAAAAAAAAGATGAAGGATGTAGAAGCTTAACAGATGCAGAAATTGTTGATCTGCTTAAGTTTGAATACGGTATGAGCTTAGAAGAGATACGTAAATGCACTAGGCGTGAACTCTCTATGCTAATTGACGCTATGGTGTCAAGAAAACAAGGATACCAACAAGGGGAAGAAACAGTTAAAATAGAATCAACTGAGGAAGTTAAGCGAAAAATAGCCGAAGCAAAAAAAAGAAAGTTTGGAGAAAGGTCTAACGAATGGCAGGACAAGCAGTCACAATCCAAATAACAGGCGATGAGTCAGACCTAAAAAAAGTTCTTCAAGAAGCAGCTAAAGATTTACAAAAATTTGGTGCAGGTGCAGAAGCAGCAGGTAAAAAAACAGGTGCTGATTATGGTGGCGGTTTCACTAACGGAATTCGTGCAGGCTTAAGAAATTTTGTATCTGAATTTAAAGATGCTCAGTATGCTGCTAGTTCTGGTTTTCCTGCGATAGCTGATGCGTTCCTCGCTAAAGTAGTTAACCCAATTACTTTAGGAGCTACTGCGGTAGGTGCTGCTATTATTGCAGCATTTCAGTTTTCAAGAATAGGCGAAGAGAACGAAAAAATATCTTTAACGTTTCAAAGATTCGCAAAAGATTCAGGGCTTGAAGCCGATAGACTAAAAGAAAAAATTTCTAGCATTGCTGAAGGATTTGTTGATCTTGAAGATGTACTGCCTAGAGCAGGACAAGCTGTTCTAGCCTTAGGGAAAAACGCTGAACGTCTGCCTGAGATTTTAGCTTTAGCTAGAAACATCGGTATTCAGACAGGTAAAGATATTACCGAAGTATTTAATGAATTAACTACTGGTATTGAAAACCAAAATGTAAAACTATTAAGACAAAATAGCATTAGGCTAGATGCTCAAAAAGTTTTAGAAGATTATGCTAAAACTCAACAAGTATCTGTTAACCAACTTTCAGAAGCAGCAAAGCAACAAGCTTTCTTAAACGCAGCTTTGGAGCAAGGTGCAAAAAAATTCAGTGATGTAAATACACAAGCTGCTCCTATGCAAGGTGGTATTAGAAAACTTGCTTTAGCTTTTGATGATTTAAAAGACTCTATTGCTGCTATTGCTAATTCGAATTTAGGTTCTTTCTTCGCAAGCATTATATCAGGAACAGCAAATGCAGTTAAAACTGTTGCAAAATCTATTGATGAATTAAGCGGAAAACCGAAAACCTTAGAAGAGGATATTAAGAAAGTTCAAAATACGATTACTAGGCTCAACGAAATGAGATTAAGTAATCCAGGTTTTACAGCGCAATACGATAAACAAATAAGTGAAGCCCAAGCAAAATTACAAGCTTTAAAGAATGTTCAAGACTCAGTAGATAAAGCAAATCAAGAAAGAGATAGAGCGTCTGCTGAACGAAATAAATTAACTAAAACAGATATTGTTGCTGGTGAAACAGGAGCAGAAGCTACAGCTAGGCTAGAGAAAGAAAGACAAACTTTAGCAGATATTGCAGCTATTCAAGCTGAAGCTAATGCAATGGAATTACAAGCTGAGACTGACCATCAAATAGCTTTAGCTACTATAGCTAACGATGGCATTGCTAATACAAATTCTATTCGCGATATGCAGACTGAAGCTGCACTACAGCGTAATCAACTTGAGTTTGAATCCGCTGTTGCAAAGAATGCGAAAATTGAAGATGCAAATAAATTAGCAGCAGCTAATGTAGCGGCATTAGAAAAAAAGAAAATTGCAGATCAAAAAGTTACTGATGCAGAAAGTATAAAAACAAGTCAGTTAACTGCAGAAGCTAAACAAAAAATTGAGCAAAACTTATTTGCTACTGCATTTACTCTAGCAGAAGGCAATGCCGAAGCTACAAAGGCTTTAAATATTGCTCAAGCTATTAGAAATACTTATCAAGGAGCATCTTTAGCTTTAGCAACATATCCACCGCCGTTTGGTGCTATTGCTGCAGGTTCTACTATTGCGTTAGGGCTTGCTCAAGTTGCAAAAATTACAGGAGCAGCTAACGGTGCGTTAGTTGAAACGGGCGTAGAAGGTAAAGATACAAATCCTTTCTTGCTATCAAAAGGTGAGATTGTAGCTCCTTCAAAATCATTTGATGAAGTTGTAGAAGGTACAGCTAGACAGAGGGGATATGTAAAAGGGGGAGATTCAAGTAACACAGATAAATTGTTAGAAGAAATTATTAATAAGCTAGATAACAGAAGCGTAAGCGTGACTGTTAATACTGATGTGATAGCAGATGAAAACGGTATTAATACATTAGTAGCTAGAATTAGGGACGCTATTGATTTTAATGCAGCACCTTCACTAGGATAAAGATATGAGCTTATACATACCAAGGTTAGAATGGAACGATCAAAACGTAACGGCAACAAGAGTAAACGGGAATCCAATTCTCTCAGGAATCAGCTCAACGGCAGAGATAAATGTAGGCATGATTGCGACAGGAACTGGGATACCTTCAGATGCAACGGTGATTTCAAAGACTGTCAGCAGCGTGACCTTGAGCAACGGCGCAACATCATCAGGAACCTCAGGCGTGACATTCTACGAAAGGATTGATTTTGATTTTCCACCTACTTCAGATACAGAAGAAACTTACAAACCAAAACAAACTATTACTGAATCTTTATCAGGTCTTACTCAATACGTAACTGATTACCTTGAGGCATTTCGTTCTGTACAACTTGGTTTTGTTTCTAAGACAATAGCTGATAAGCTAAAAGATAATTTTTATGTATATGCTTATGTTGGCGGTACTTTTCGATGGTTTGAAGATAAAGCTTTTGTAGCTAATTACCAAACATACGAATTAAGCAAAACATCATTTGAGAGAGTAAGACAAGTCAAGAAACATCCTAATTTTTTGTACCAAATTAAGTTAGATTTTAGGAGAGTTGTCTAATGACTTACTCAGATGAACTATCAAATAAAAAATACATTCCGAACGTGGTAGTTCAGTTCGCTTCTAATTATTTTTCTATTAGACAACCTGATTCCGGTTTAACTGTTCCGTCTTCAAATGTAGGACTTGTAACTTCTTTATCGTTGAACCCTTCTACGATTGATCCTTACAGGCCTTCAACATCTGTTAATTCAAATTCTTTTAAACTGATTGATAGAAACAATGCAGTTACAAATTTATTTAATGGCAACTTAAAACTATTCCAAGGTCAACTTTGCTCTATTTGGTTAGGTCGTGTAGGCGTTGGAATGGATTTTTCTGATTACTTAAAAGTATCTGATACCTACATTTCTAAGGTGTCTAGGCAGGATGGTGCTTATACATTTCAAACCAAAGAAGCGAAGGACAGATTAGATAAGGATGTTTACTCAGAGCAGACAAAGCTAGCAGGAAACATTCTCTCCGCAACAACCATCATTACTTTGCAGTCGCCACCAGCCAATGCAACTGGACTCGTAAAAATTAACGACGAGTTTATATCATACAGTGGCGTTGCAGGCAATCAGTTAACAGGGTGTATTAGAGGTGAGCAAGGAAGCACTCCGGCGAATCATTCTTTAGGAGACAACGTGTACTTTGCACAGTCTGTTTCTGGGAACCCGATTACTATACTCTTAAGCTTATTGATCTCGCCGGCTGGTGGCGGTCCATACCAAACGTTAATTGATGGTGCTAATATTGACGAGAATTTAATTGATATTGATGAATTTGAAAAAATTAGAACTGAGTATTTTACAGGTCAAACTTACAACTTAATATTTTATCAAATTGATAACTTAAAAACTTTTATTGAAAACGAGATCTTATCTCCTGCAGGTTTAAGGTTAAGATCAAATAACAATTCTAAAATTGGTTTAGGTATTCTTAACAAACCAGTAATTAATATCGACGCACCTGACCTTGATAGTAATCAAATTACAAAAAGACCTGTATATTCTGTAGATGAAACTAAAATTGTTAACAAACTTTTAATTGAATGGGGATATGATTGGCCTACAGATAAATTTACAAAAATTAACACCTATACAGATACTGACTCAATAACGGATTTCGGCGAAAAAAAGGCCGTAAAATTATCTTTTAAAGGAATTCAAACACAATCTATAGTTGATGAAATTGCGCATCAATTCTTTCAGCGTTTTGCGTATCCTAAACCACAGATAGCAATTAATACGCACATGAGTGCAAGTGCTTGGGAATTAGTTGAAAAAGCAAAAGTAAACTCAAACCAAATTCCTACTGAAAACGGAGATTTAAACTTTGGCGAATCTCTTGAGATTATACAAAAAGCCATTAACTACGAAACGGGTGATGTTAGATTTCAATTAACATTTACTCAGTTTACAGGTATGCGCTTATGTTTTTTAGCTCCCAGTGATACAATTATATCTTTTGCAGATCAAAAAACAGTAGATATTGGAGCAGGAAGAGGCACTCAATATCGAGTAGGTTGGAAAATGAAGTTGTATAGTAATGTAACAAGGAATTGGGTAGCGGATCCTATAAATACCATTGTTAGTATCGTCGGAGATACAATTACGTTTGAAAACAACTGGGCTACAACTCTTACTAACAATGATTACAAGATTACATTTGCAGACTATAACGATGTAGTTACTCAGCAAAAAAGATTTTGTTTTATATCAGACAACGGAAATACATTTACAGACGGATTACCGTCTTATGTAATATCATTCTAAAGGAGTTATATGGCTTTACCTTATCCTATTGCTTCAACACAAACAGACGCACAAAGTCCTGTCGATGACAATCTAATGGACAGCATTCGTTTAGATTTAGACTATCTAGACTCTTTGTTTTCTGGCGGTAACTATAACTTTAGTTTTGGACTAGATGGTCAACTAATAGGTGCTTTTGGATTTTATAGAGCTATTGACGTTGTGCCTTTATACAAAGACTATTCGCCTGGTACTTGTAGATTTGGTTTAAGAAAATCTGGCACTTCAGGAACTCTGACTATAGATATTCGCAGACATAATGTATGTGAAATACCTATCGTAGGAATAGATCATCAGTACGATCAAGCTACACAAAGTATAACAAACATTGCTCCTGCACTTGCGACACAATCTATTACCTTAGTTACGCCTGCTATTAGTACACAATCTATAACTTTTGCTAAGTCAACTATTAACGTGTCTTCAATTATTCTATTAGGTAATAACAAAGTAAGATATAACTTAGCGTCTTCTCCTGATACTGATTGGGCTATTGGTGACTCTGTAACATTTGCCTCTTGTACAACGGCAGCTAACAACGGTACATTTACTATTGTTGAAGTAAATCAATCTGGTCATCCTTGTGTTGTTATTTCGAATGCATCTGGAGTAGCGCAAACATCAGCAGCAGGAACAGCGCAACTACAACTTATGTCTTACAACTATACAAACCCAGTATCAACCGAGTTTGTTGCAGGCGAACAAGCTGTTTTTGCGACACATACAAGTGCAAACAACAATGGAACTTTAACAATCTATAAAATCAATCAATCAGGTAATAACATTTGGGTAAAGAAATCAAATGGCGTTACTCAAGGTGCAGCAGCAGGTACTGCATCTGTTGGTAGGTGGGTATATACTTATTCTTCTGCTGTTTCTACGCCTGATTTTACAGTAGGCGAGAAAGCAAAAATGGCAACACACACTAATGCTGCTAACAATGGAAACTTTACAATTACAGCTATTAACTCAGGTGGTAATAACATTATTGTTTACAATGCTGCAGGTGTTGCTCAAGCTGGAGCTGCAGGCACAGCTAATACAAATCGTTGGATTTATTCGCAACCAATTGATCCTTCTTCACAATTTCAAGCAAATGACTACGCACAAATGGAGAATCACACAACAGCAGCTAACAACGGTAAACTTATTGTTAAACAAATTAATCGTTCTGCTTTAAATAATTTAGTTATTTACAATGAATCAGGAGTTACTCAGGCTGGTATTGCTGGAAATACTAGACATACACGAAAACTAATTAAATTTTCTGCTGATCAATCTGCTGTGTTTACTACTGATTCATACATTGAATGTATCGGTACTGTTTCTGGATCGTATGTTTTAAACGATTCAGTTGGACCTTTAAAAGTTTTACAAGTTAATAGAGGAGGCGGCGCAAATTACAATGTAGTTGTTGACTTATATGGAGGACCATCTCAAGCATCACCTGCTGGTTATGTAATGACAGAAATGAAATCTATTTTTACTACATTGCCTTCTCTTGCTGTCGATGTAACTAGCTTACAAGCAAATGAATGGACAAAAACGTCAACAACTTCTTTTGTAGCCGGAACTATACCAGCCGGAACGTTTTTAGGATTATACGTAACAAGTTGGCCTAATGGTGATCCGCAAACTTTACGAGTATCTTTACATAATTAATTGAAAGGAAATTAAAATGCCACAAGTACAAAAACAATGGAAAAAACAAGTCGCATTCACAGCTTCTGGTTCATGGACTGCACCCGCATCATGCTATGAGGCAATCATTGTCGGTAGCGGTGGGGCAGGTGGTGGAGGTGGTGGCGGTGGTGGACAAGGATGTTCTTCAGAGGATGCTACCGCAAAAAATAGTGGTGCACTTGCAGGTTCAACTGGGACAACTGGTGGAACAGGTGGCGCATCTTCTATTTCTGGTGATGTAATAAATTTAAGTTTTGCAGGTGCATCTGGTGGGTCAGGTGGAACAGGAGGACGTGTATGGACTGTTAATACACAGTCTGCACGTGCTGGTTCATCTGGTGCGCATGGAGGATCAACAAGTGGAGCACATGGTGGACCATATTCATATGTTAGATATGGAACACAAGGTCTTTCTGCAGGAAATGTAACACAAACACAAGGAACTGCGCTATTTCCTTCTGGAACTGCTGCGGCATCTGGTGGAAATGGCGGTCACGCGTACGGAGTTTACAAAGCATTTCCAATTGTTCCAAATCAAGTTTATACGATTACAATTGGCACCTTTGGTTCTGGTGGCGGTGGTGGTGCAGGTGCTGCGTTTACATCATTTGGAGCATCTTATCAAGCTGATGGAAATAATGGTGGTCGTGGTGGTGATGGTGGAGGCGGTTTTATTGTAATTTTATATGATGATTCAGAAGTTGGTTAATAGAAAGGAAGTAGAAAATGACGATTGCAGTTTTTAATAAAGGTGAATTTGTTGATTTTTGGTTGAATGAGCCGACTGAAAAAAATTGGGTTGAACGTACTATTGCAGCAAAAGGTTGGTTGCGTCAGGACGTTGAAGTTTACTTGTTTGAACTTGCTCGCAATGGGAGTGAAGTTATTTCATTTGATGCAAACAAGAACCTGCAAAAAATGAAGCAAGAAGAAATTAACGTTGAAGTTGTAATTGAAGTTAATGGAGTTCAACAAACACAAATCCAAACAAAAAAAGTTTGGGTTGTGGAACAAACTTACAATAAAATTCCGTTCTTTATTAACGGGGAGTTTTCTTGATAACAGAAAATAGAAAAAGAATGATTTTAGCTATTGCAGATGGTTGTAGTGACGCATTTCCTCTACTGCACTCATTAGAAAAAGCAAAACGTCGTGAAGACATATACAGTTATTTCTTACAAAATAAAATAACTGGTCAAAAATTTGTCTATTATTTTGCTGAAAGGAAATACAGTTTACTGCAAGTTATGGCTGATGTTCTAACTGTTTTAAATAAAAAGAAAAAAGAAGCAATTATAGCAGGAGAAGATATGTGAGCAATTGTTTAAAACTATATCAAAAGAAAAATACTAACTGTCGTTTAGAGTTTCTATCTATTGAAGCTACATTGGTTTTGTGTGACGTTATAATGTGGGCAAAACAAAAACAAATATCTTGCATTATTACAGATGCTGTAACTACTTTAGAAGAAGATACTAAGTTAAAACGACAATCTAGTACACATAGAGAAGGACGTGCTTTTGATATAAGTACAAAAGGTTGGTCACGCGATTTGATAGACGAGTGTATTAGAGTATTTAGTTTTAAATATAGGCATTTAGCTGCAGTTTTAGAAGACGGTTCTACAAAGCTAGTTTATTACCATGATGCAGGAACAGGGCATCATTTACATTTCCAAGTTGCTAAAAGATTTGCTGTTACAGGTGATACTTTAAAAGTGCTTGCTTAAGTTGGTTTACTTAAATAACGTTTTACTAAGGGAGATAGTTATGGATATTGTTTCAATTATTACAAAAGTTCAAGATATCGCAGGTATGGTATCACTTGTGCTGACTGGCTTGATCGGCATTTCTTTGATGATTCCGGGAGATCAGCCTGAAAAAGCACTACAGGCAATTCTTGATTTCATTAAAAAGTTTTCTAAGAAATAAAATGGAACTAATAAGTCCGTTACTTTCTTTACTTACTGAAATAGGTAAGATAGTAAACTTTGAAAATTCCGTTAAGATACAACAACGAATTGAGGAGTTAACTATAGCTTATGAAAAAGAAGTTGCAAAAGGTCCTAATCGTGACGATGCCCTTGTGTATTCTATTCGTTTGGAGTTGCGCAACATCTGCATCTTATATAGTGCCAATCTTAAAGGACAGACCTCTAAGAGTTGACATCGAAACACCAAGGACTGCTTTTAGATATTACAAATCTGTGCCTTGTGGATTTGCTAAAATGTTTAAATGTAAAAAAGAAGTAATTGAGTATGACTTTGATTTAACAAAAAAGGCCGATAGAATTAAATTTAATGAAATGGGTTTTGAATGTTCCGTACCAAACAGCAAATAGCTGGTAAAAAAGCAAAGGTATATGGGCAACTATTTGAAACTATTTTATCTAACTATTGTTTACGTAACTGCATTAAATTTGAACAAATACCGAGTGGTTGTAAATGGATAGGCAAAAGACCAATTCCTACTAAGACACCTTTCGACTTCATAGCTTCTAAGAATAAAACTGTACTGTTATTTGACGCAAAAACTGTAAATACAGTTTCGTTTTCAAAATCAGCGTGCACTGAACATCAAGTTAAATCTTTATATGGTTTTGAACTGTCAGGATTGACAGCAGGATACATTGTTTGGTTTAGACCGTGTGATTCAGTTGTGTTTTTTAAAGCCTCTCAGTTGATGCAACTTTTACCGCGTAGTAGTCTTAAAGTAATAGACGGTCTTTTGCTAGGAAGCAGATTGTCGTTAAACTTGGAGATTCTTTTCAATGAAAGAAAATAAAAAACGCGGATCAGGTGACAAAGTTGAAAATGGATTTAATGTGTTTTTTAACAAGTTAGCGTGGGCATCTATAACTGCAGTTGTATCGTTTGCTGCTCTTCAGCTACATAAACTTAGTGAATCTGTTGCAGAACTTAATAAAAACATGACTTTAGTCGTTTATGAATTAAAAAATGTACAAGACGATAGTAAAGAACTTAAAATTAAATACATATCTTTGTCTGAGAGAGTAGAAAAATTGGAGAATAACAATGGCAGCAGGTCCTTACGAGCTAGAAATTGAGCAAGGTGTTGATAGAGTTATTGAAATAACTTTAAAAGATAAGCTTACTGAATTGCCAATTAATATTACTGGTTGGACATTTCAGATGCAAATCAGAGAAAGATATACTTCAACTTCGGTTTTATACTCACCTACTGTAACTATAACTGATGCTATTAATGGTGAAATTACTATTACGCTAACTGCTACTGCAACTGCAGCATTACCGCCTAAAGCATTAGTATATGATCTTGAAGCGACAAGGGCAGATACAAAAAAAATTCGTATTCTTAAAGGTCCAGCAATTGTAGATCCAGAGGTTACAAGATGAGCGATGAATTTACAGTTATTGTAGTAGACGATACAGAAAATTTAGTTGTTGAAATAAAAAACGAGATCATGCCAGATATTGAAGTTTCTATATCTGCAGATCCTACTGCAATTATTGTAGAAATGGACAACGGCATTGAAGGACCAGTTGGACCTCAAGGACCTGTTGGTGTAGGAGTTCCGTCTGGTGGTTCTATTGGTCAAATATTAGCAAAAAAATCTAGTTCTAATTTTGATACAGAATGGCGAGACGGTGTTTTAGTAACTTCGGTATACAATCAAACTGGTTCTATAATTACTAAAGGATCAATTGTTTACATAAATGGTGCTCACGGCAACTTACCTACTATTGCTTTATCTAGAGCAGATAGTGAAATGGGTAGCACAAAAACTTATGGTTTTGTTGTTGCTGATATTTCTGACAATTCTTCAGGTTCTGTTGTAGCTGCAGGTCAAATAAGAGATTTAAACACATTTGGAGTTACTGAAGGCGTTACTCTTTGGTTGTCACCTACAGTGTATGGAGGTTATACTACAACAAAACCTATTGCACCAAATCATGCTGTTGTTGTTGGTGTATGCACACGAGCACACCCGACACAAGGTACAATTGAAGTTAAAATTCAAAATGGATACGAATTAGAAGAGTTACATAATGTTCTTATATCAAGTCCTGCCAACGGACAGATTTTACAGTACGATGCAACTACATCATTGTGGAAAAATGCTACTGTTACAGGTTCTGGTACTGTTACTAATGTATCTGTTGTATCTAGTAATGGATTATCTGGGACTGTAACAAATCCGACAACAACTCCTTCTATTACATTATCTACAACTGTTACTGGTGTTTTAAAAGGTAACGGAACATCTATATCAGCAGCAAGTGCTGGCACAGATTATCAAGCTCCAATTACTGGTGGGGCTTCATCTATAACAACATCTAACTTAACTGCATCAAGAACATTAGTAAGTGATGCTTCAGGTAAAGTTTCTGCATCTAGTGTAACTTCTACAACTCTTAGTTACTTAGACGCAACATCTAGTGTACAAACACAACTTAACTCTAAACAAGCCACTATTACTGGTGCTGCTACAAGCATTACTACAACAAACTTATCAACAAACAAAGCTTTAGAATCAGATAGCTCAGGTAAAGTACAAGCATCTTCAATTACAAGTACAGAACTAAGTTATTTATCAGGAGCATCTTCAAATGTTCAAACACAAATAAACAGCAAAGAACCTACTCTAACAAAAGGTAATTTATCAGAAACAACGTCTTCTGTTCTTACTATTACTGGAGGTACAGGATCAGTTATTGGTAGCGGAACTTCTATTCAAGTTAAACAGTCTTCTACAGGTCAGTCTGGTTATCTTAGTTCTACAGACTTTACTACTTTTAATAATAAACAAAATACAATAACAGGTGCTGCTACAAGTGTAACAACAAGTAATTTATCTGCTAGTAAAGTATTAGTATCTGATGGTTCAGGAAAGATTGCAGCTTCATCTGTTACTAGCACTACTCTTGGTTATCTTGACGCAACTTCAAGTGTACAAACGCAGATTAATAGTAAAGAGCCTACTTTAACAAAAGGAAATCTAAGCACATCTACAACGGGCGTTTCTGTAGGTGGCGGCACTGGATCGGTAATTGGATCTGGTACGTCAATTGATATTCAAACTGCATCTTCTAGTCAAAACGGTCTACTATCTTCATCTGACTGGACATCTTTTAATAGTAAAACTTCTTTAACGTCTTCAACACCTAATACAGTTGGATCTTCTAATGCGGTTGGAACTGCATCAGATGCAGCTAGAGCAGACCATACTCATAAAGGAGTTTCTTCTATTGCAAAAAATGGAAGTGCTCAATTGTTTGGAGATGTAACTCTTACAGGTGGCAGTAATATAACTTTAACTCAAGCTGGTAATGATATTTCAATTGCTGCTAGTGGTGCTGGAACAGTAACTGATGTTTCTGTTGTATCTGCTAATGGTTTTGCCGGATCAGTTGCTACTTCTACGACAACTCCTGCTATTACTATTTCAACATCAGTTAGCGGAATTTTAAAAGGCAATGGGACTGCAGTAAGTGCTGCTACAGCAGGAACTGATTATCAATCGCCTATTACTCAAGGTAACTTAAGTGAATCTACATCGGCTGTTCTTACGATTACAGGTGGAACAAATGCTGTTATTGGTGCTGGTACCTCTATTGAAGTTAAACAATCTAGTAGTTCACAGTCTGGATACTTATCTTCAACTGATTGGTCTACATTTAATTCAAAAGAACCTACAGTTACAAAAGGTAATCTATCAGGTAGTACACCTATTAGTGTATCAGGAGGAACGGGCGCAGTTATAGGTGCTGGTGCATCAATTAGTATATCTCCAGCAGATGCTTTTAACTCGGGATATCTAACTAGCTCAGATTTTCAAATTTTTAGCAACAAAGAACCTGCACTTACAAAAGGAAACTTAACTGAGGCTACAAGTTCTGTACTAACAATAACAGGAGGAACTAACAGTGTTATTGGAACAGGTACTACTGTTGAAGTTAAAGAAGTAACTACAAGTCAATCTGGATACTTAGCTACAAATCATTTTAAAGATTTTCTTTTAAAAAATGATTTAGATGTAATGGATTACTCTGCTCGTTGGAGATTTGGATCTACATCGCCAGTTAATATGAACTCACAATCTACAAGTACGTCTGGAACATTAGCTGCTGTTTCTTATGCTTCTACTAACTTAATGACAAAAATACCTAATGTTACTTGTACAACAACTTCAACACCAGGAACAAATACTGGTTTTCGTGTCGGCGGTACCGTTACCTATACACTTCTTAATGTAGGCGGTGGTTTTAAATTTTCGCACATTTTCCAAATTGATGATGCAACTGCACTTAATCAATCAAGACTATTTGTTGGATTGAGTAGTACATCTGCTGCAATTCCTATTAACACATCTACAAATACTGATCCGTTAAGAGCTACGTTTACAAACTTTATTTGTGTTGGACATGATTCTTTTTTTGGTGACACAAACTTAAAGATTTTTCATAACGCAGGTACGGCAGGCAGTACAACTGTTGTAGATCTAGGATCAGGATTTTCTATTACTGCTGGTGCAGATGTGTACCAAGCTAACTTTTACAATCTAACAAACACAAACGATGTGTATTATGACATTATAGGTTTAGTTAGTGGCAATAGAGCAGCAGGTAAGATAACTTCAAACGTACCTACTACAGTTGGTTTGTATGCGCATTCGACACGAACTAATGGAGGAAATGCAGCAGTTGCAAGGTTGCGGGCTGCATCTTTACAACTCTATCAAGTTTGCTAAGTTACAGTTCGTTAAGGCATACATCAAATATTTCATTCATTTGATAAGGTACTGAAGAACTAAAAGAAGTATAATGATTAAATTTTCTTAGGTGTGCTATTTCGTGTATCATGTTTCGAGCGATTGAATTTGAATCTTTTACAAAGTATCTATTTTGAAAAATAGTATCTGGTATATTACCTCGAACAAATCCTACAGTTTTCCATACTCTATTTTCTATAAAGCTTCCTTGATACATTATTAAATTTACATATATTGTTCCTGACCTTAGAACATTGTAAATTTCTTGATTGTTAAGGCCGTTAGTTTCAGAAAAGTTACGAGTAATAACTTCTCGCTGAAAACAATCTGAACGATAGATTTCATTTAAAGTAGAAACTGCGAATGTTATTTTTTTTAATTCCTCTTCAGTCCCTTTAGCTGATAGTAATTCAACGTGCGGATAGTCTAGAAGCATTGCTGGACTTATTTCTACTAAACTTGGGGTATGAAAATTAAACTTTTCTAGCTGGCAAGCGAACAAGAAAAGAAAAAAAACATAAAACAAAAAGAACTTATAAAAAGTAGCCATATTAGACCTCTAGTTTTACTTGCCAAACTTCACTCCATTAAAACTAAACTTACCATTAAAAATCTTAGGACAGTAAAAGCTATAAGAACCGTCTCGATGAATTTCAAAAATTCCAAAAGCATGAACCCAATTATTAGGTCTACCTTTTAAGAATGGGGCATCTAATCTGCATAGACAGCCTAAAGATGCAGATTCTATCATACCGTGCATAGAAGGCTCATGATAACTAAGCACGTCATGAGTATGAAAGTAGTATATGTTTCCTTTAACTAAATTAAGATGTTTTTTAGGCGCATTAGGACCTGTAAACAAACCGTGAGTGAAATGAATTTTACCTATTTTTAAGAACTCATTAACTGGAATTAAGGTTATGTTTTTTGTATTAAGATCTAATAAACTTTTGAGATCAGGTAAAAGCCCTAGCTCTTCTAAACCGTCAAAAAATTCTGGCATCTTAGCTACCATTGCTTGACGAATCCAGTCTTCATGGTTGCCCTCTATGTATATAACCTCAGCATTTGCGTTTAAACGCCGTTTAAGCTCATCTAAGAACTCACGGCATTCCACTACCTCAGGAATGAAAGAACGCGGTTTAAGGTCATTCTGAGGCCAATGAGAGACACCTTCTGCGTCAAGTAAATCGCCGCCTATAATGTGCAGGTGGGGTTGATACCAAGATATAAAATCTAGCATTGCGTCAACCGCTTGTCGGTCACGGTTCTTCATGTGAGTATCGGGTTGCGCAACAATTTTAATGCAGTCAGCTTTAGGATACTTAGCAAATAAATCTTCTAGGTCTAATTCGTTGACTTTAAAAGATTCTATGTGTTTCTTAACAAATTTAAACTTTTGCTGTTTTTGATTTTTTAGGTCTTTACCAGTAAAACCTGCCGCATGAAGTAATTGTGTGTAGCTATTGAAAAACTTTAAGTAATTGTAATTGCCAGCGTGTGCAGCAAATTCATCACGCTTAGGTACACGACCTAGATCAGAAGCTAAGGACTTCAATTTCTGAAGAATCTCAATTTTAGCATCCATGCTGAGTAAAGTATTTCACACTTTTAAACAATCAGTACAAAATTGTTATGTGAAGATACCGTCAGCTATAAAAATAAAGAAAAACGTAACTTATCAAATTGTTTGGCAAGATATAGTCAGAGAAGACCCAAATTGTATGGGTCATGCTGATGGTCATGCAAAGATAATAACTTTAAAAACAGGCATATCTGAAAGAGAATCTTTAGAGACATTAGTACACGAAGTTTTACATATTTTTACTTGGGAATATCTACGACTTAAAATTCCTCATGGACTAATTTACAAATTAGAAAAACCAATCATGACAGTCTTAACTTTGAATAAATGGATTTAAAGTTTATTTATTTAAAAAATCTTTTAAAGTATCGCGTACTAAGTAACAAACAAAAAATCCTACAACTAGACCTATCGAAAACAAAAAACCTAGAATAATACTTAAACCGCAGTAATAGTTAAACTCTTCTAAACTTATCAAGGTATCTCCAAAAAAAAGCCCCTAACTAAATTTTTAATCTAGCAGGGGCTTGGTTATCTATGAGTTAACTTTGCGAAAGGAACCCGGACAACCTTAATTGTTCTTGTGCTTTATTTAGAAACTCTGCCATTTGAGGTCTAACTGGTCTGCCTTCTTTTTGAGCTTGAGCTTCTGCAGTTCGCTTGCAGTAATCGTAATAACCTTTAAGATCTTGAGCGTCAATAGAAGATATACTTTTTCCTGTGTACTGACCAAAAGGTATGACATAGTCATCGCTAACAACTTGTGGCGAAGGTGTTTCAAAAGGGAAATCATCTTCAACATCTTTTGTTTTTATTGGTTCAACTGTTATAGATGTTGAAGACGATTCCGCTTGCAGTGGTAATGAGGGGATTTCATTTGCCACTTCATTATTTGGTTTTGGTATATCTGAGTCTACTTGTGCCATTTCGTCTGAAGTATATAAGCCACTTAGATCGTTCGGAAATGCTTTTCTAAGAGCTAAAGCTTCTGCGCATTTTGCAATCATTTCTGCGCTAAACTTTTGCCACATATCAGATAAACCTGAATCAAACTTTTGTGCATAGGCATCAAAACGAGCTACAGCCCAAAGAGGTTCTGAAAAATCCTTATGTAAAACCCCTACTTTTGCGGCAGACGGTGGCTTATCAGCTAACCAAACATCTTTCCAAACACCATCGCTACCGCACCAGTAAGGACCTAATTGACCTGCGTATTTCAAGCTTCTTTGAGCAATAAGTCTAAAACCGTCAATAGAGACTTGAATGGTCATTCGATTTTCATAAGCTTTTGTTTGCTTGTTGTATGTTTTTCTCATTACAGCATAGATTTGCCGTGTAATGGGATCTAACTTTGTTCTTCTACACTGCTCAATGAATAATTGTAACTCATTATCAGAGGCACCATTGGCGATTGTTTTTTTAATTAATTCAATCTTATCTCGACTAAACATATCGTTTTGAGCAACAAGATTATTTTGATTTACGACAGATACTGTATTCATTTTTGGCTTCCTTTCGCTAAAGACACTTTAATGTAAGAACTAGATTTTTTTCGATACTTTTCTAAATCTATCTCTTTTAGTTCTGGAATAGATTTATAATCTACATTTCCTTGTCGCTCACAATACTCAATAGTAATTCTTGAAGAATTTAAAACATAAGCGTTGTAAGTGCGTAATAATTTATCTGCGATGTAATCTTTGCTATCTTCTAAGATTTTTGTAGCGGCTTTAAGTTCGTTTAATTTTTTTACGATTTCTTCTAACTTTAAAGCATCTTCGTCGTGTTCAATTAAGCTACACGTTTTTTTTCTAGCGTCTAATTCTTCAAAGAAATTACTAACCGCACTAGCTATCATACTAAAGTGCCCAGAATCAGGAAAAACCTCGAATGTATATCTTTCTCGATTATCTGCGTTTACAACAATAAGTTGTGCTTTTGGTAATCCTGTTACAAAAAGCTGATACTGAATTTGAAGTGTATATATATCAGGAACAATCCCTTGAGTTATCTGATCTAAGATCGACTTACTTGTTGTAGATTTAACTTCTAAGATTAATTTATTTTTTTCATCGTAGCCGTCAAGAGAAGCAAACATACGTGGATTAGATAAGCTTTCGCATACAACTGGTAGAAAATTATAACCAATTCGATTTTGATCTTCTCTAATATTAGATTCAATTAAATGACCTAGCTCAAATTTCTTTTTTACAAACTCACTTAATTGTTTTGTATTTGCATTAAGTTTTGATTGAATTATATCTTCACGATTATTATGTGCGCCAGATGTTCCTATGATAGCAGGATACTCTGACGCACCTAAACCGTTTCTTCTATACGCTAACCACTCGCTTGTACCTTGTTCTAACTGGATTATTTTGAAATTACTCATACTGTGTTCCTTTCGCTTGAACTCAATATAAGACCTGTCAAAATTATGGTCAATCGTTTTTTTTATTTTATATGTTCGTCAGGTGTTTCGATTACAAGTTGAGTAATAATTTGAATTGCCATAATTGGCTCAGCATTTTTAGTAGGTGAGTCTGGATAAAGCAAACTGTTAATTCTTTGAATCTGCTCTAAGAATCCTTCTGCAATATCTGTCGGCAAAGTAAAAGATATTTTCTTAACAGTTGGATCTTTTCCTAAATCATTTGCAACGCCGACAGGATTGCTCCAGTCGAAGTTAACTAAATTTTTGTAATTATCAAACTCTTCACGAGAGTAAGGCATATCTTTTTCAAGGTCTTCGATACTATACTCATTAGTTAACGCATTGATAATGCCAATAAATTTACTTTGATCTGATTTAAACTTAGTTTCATTAGTAGCAACAGCAATACGTTGGGCTTTAATTTCTGAAATCTTACCCAAATTGTAAGCAACGCAAGTTTTAAACTCTAAAGTTTTCATAGCATCATATCTATGATTACCGTTTACAACTTCGTAGAAGCCTGTATCTAGTTCTCGAACAATAATGTTTTCAATTTGATCGTTAAGTTTTAAGTTACTTTCTAATCTATCTTGAAGGAATTGGTCTTCTTCTTTATAGTTCCACTCGGCTTTAACAAGTTTTTCAATCGGAATTTCGATCCAATTTTTTAGTTTAGAATTTGATTGATCCATAAAAGATTCTTTCCTTTGATTTTAGTTGGTCTGTCATGATTAGTAATACCATCGTGTATCATTTTAACTGCTTGTTGAAGTGTTAAGTATAAAGGTCCACACAAAACATCTGGATACGAAAGGCGATATGGAGCAACAGGAACACAGCCGTTATTAACTGACTCAACCATTGCAATACCAAAAGTTTCTTGCCATGCAGTTGAAACTGAAACTTTAGCCTTAGCTAGTAAGTTATAATACTCAGACTTTGTTTTACATACTTCTGCTGTCTTAATCCATTGGACATCGTTTAATCCATAAGCTTTATTGTACATTTCTTGTAGTTTATCAAAAGTTTTTGGATTTTTTTCTGGTGCAATTCTGTGCGGAAATACAACAATATTTTCTTTTTCTTTTTCTTGAAATTCGTGCTCTACAGGCCAATCAACGATTGTAATTTTTTCTGTTGGAAGTTTACTTGATTTCATAAGTTCCACGTGGAACCACGTTGCGCAAAAAATTTCGTCTGCACCAGTTAAAATAGATTTTTCAAAAGGTAGACCCCAGTTTTGCATTTGCTTCTGAGATAGAAAATCCCAAGGGTCATAAGTTCCAGCGTGAATCATTCCTTTAACTTTAATAGGGAGATTCATGCCTTCTCGTAAGTAAAAGATAGATTGAATTCCTGGGAACCAGATATCCATAAAGAATACCGTTGTAGGCTCATAAGGATCTTTTGAAATAATATCTAAAATTTCTTTTAGTTGATTAGCTTTATACTGGTTTGTTTCGATTACATCAAGAAACTGACCGTGTTTAATTTTATGTTCATTACTATCACCGACACGGATATAGTTTATTTTTTCGCGTTTAAAAGCTTCTTGAAACCAATCGTCCCATTGTGCACTATATCTTTCTTCTAGCCTTTCAATTGGTACATAGATTACTCGTGCCATTTAACACCTCTAATATTCCAGTATTTAGTAAAATAGTTTTCCATTTTTACATACTGTTCAGCTTGCCATACTAATTTGTCTGCACAGTTTTCTCTTGTTCTCAAACTATTGTGCATCTTAATTGGTATCTTATATTTCAAAAAACTATCGTAAGTAGGTTTAATACTTTTCATAGTGTTGTTATCCCAAGCTTGAAAAAGACCATACCGTACTGAGCTAGTCCATGAACTAGAATCAACAGAATAAAAAGCAAAGTTATGTAAGAGTTGAGCTTTTGTAAAAGCAAAACCGTGTACTTTAATTCCTTTTGAGTAAGCGTACTTAATAAACTTGTTGTATGGCAACATTGGTTTATCTTTTTTTAGTCCTTCAATAGCAATGTAACCGCTTTTAGTTTCTTCACAAAGACGAACAAAATCTTCCCAAGAGTCAGAACTATGATGAACAGTAATACATTTATTAGCAATTCCGAGATCGTCTAACTGTTTTCGCCAAGAACGAATCTTCTCCATGCCGAGCAATTCTTGTAAATCAAGTTCACAAAAGTAATCATATAAATGGTAATGATCTTTTGCCCATTGCTTATAGTTAGCAAAATATTCATTAGGATCAGGCATTTTAGATTTATTAGCATTCTGCCTATCTGCATTACTACTTGTAACACTAATGCCAAGTAGTCCAAAAAAAGAATGTGCACCTGAGTCAATTGTTATAATTCCAGTATGACCATCTGGCTTAAGGGCACGAAGAGCTTTGTTAGTATTTTTTTGATAATAATAAGTTAAAAACAAATTATTAGTTTTAGGTAATATAGTTTTATAACTATTGTAAGCTGTTTCGTATCCGGCAAGATAAACAATCACTTTATTTTACGATCCTTGTAATAATGTTTTTTATTAGTTTTAGTTACTCTTAAAGAAATAATTTGTTCTTCAAAAGAATTTCCGTTTTTTATAAAGTCAGTACGCTTAAGTTCAACAGGCAGAACAAAGTATATTGTTGCTTTTTCTTTGAGAATATTCGGAACACGATGCCAATTGTTTATAGAAACTTCAATACAAACTTTTAATCCGTAACCTAAGGCAAGAATAGCTATGCTGTAATTTGTAAACTCTCTTGTGAACCAAACTCGTTTATATTTTAAGAAAAGCTTAGTATCTTCGATGTTAAATTTACTTCGTACAAATAAAGTTAAAACACCAAAGTCTTCTTTACCTTCGCATTCTTTTCCTTCCCAGATAGACCACTTAGAACAAGGAGGATTACTCACGAGAAACTAAAGCTCCGTTTTCGTTGTCTTCAAATACTTTTACTGAAGTAACGGCTGAAAAATTATCTAAAATGTATTCAGCAATAGCTTCGCAACTACTGCTCGCAAAATTTAAACATTGATACAAGTTACTAAAATACTTATCGTTTAAAAAACTAACTACCTTATTTCTAAATTGAATAAACTCGATGTCTCTATCGTTGTGTGTAACAGGTATAGTAAGCTCAAAAAAGAATTCGTGTCTGTGAAGGTATTGAAGATAATTAACTTCTTCAATATTGCAATTTGGCCAATTATGTAATCCAAATAAAGTAAACTTAATAATTATTTCTTTTTTCATTTAATTAAACTCAAAAATTCTTGTCTAATAACAGGGTCTTTTCTAAAAACACCTAACAAAGAGCTAGTAATCATAGTGCTGTTTTGTTTACCTACACCCCTGCATGACATACATTGATGATGAGCTTCGACTACAACTGCAACACCTTTTGGTTTCAAATGTTTTTCAATTTCTTTAGCTACTTGTTGTGTCATTTTTTCTTGAATTTGAAGCCTTTTAGAAAAACAGTCAACCAGTCTTGCTAGCTTAGAAAGTCCTACTACTTTACCGTCTGGCAAGTAAGCAACATGAGCTTTACCTTTAAAAGGTAGAACATGATGTTCGCACATAGAAGTAAACTCAATATCTTTCAAGATAACCATTTCTTCACATGAACCGTCTTCGAAAACAGTTGATAAAATTTGTTGTGGGTCTTCTTTGTAGCCTTTGTAAAGTTCTAACCAAGACTTAACTACCCTTTTAGGCGTATCGAGTAGCCCTTCTCTATTAGGATCTTCTCCAATAAGTTCTAAGAACCTTTTTACTATTTGATTCCCATCCATTTGTGAGTCTGTAGACTTATCTGCCATTCTGGGTTCTCCTTTATATAACTTTCAATTTTTACTAAGTTACTACTCATTTCATTAAACTCAGGCGAAAGGTACAAGATCGGATCTTCGTTATCTTTGTGTCTTTCTAATGTATTGAAATCAAAATCTTTATCTACTACATACTTAAATTCATTTGCTCGCCAATAAGCTTCGGGATGTATGTAATAAGGTGCATTTACTTTTTGTTCTCTTTTAGGAGAAACAGTGTACCAATAGTTTCCTTCTGGTGGGGCAAAAGTACCGTTTGATTCAATAGCAATTTGAAAACCTAATGTACTCAGCAAATCGATTAGAATAGTTACGTGTTTATTCATTGTTGGTTCGCCGCCAGTAATTACAGCAAACCTAGCTTTCTCTGATAGTGCGATTTCTTTAATCTGGTCTAACGAGTAACTTGTGTAAGTATCAAAAGTTGTGTCACACCAGCTACAAGCAAGATTACAAAAAGGTAAACGTAAAAATAAAGCACGCTTACCAGCATTGAATCCTTCACCTTGAAAAGTCCAAAAAATATCGTTAAGATTCACTGTATTCGACATAGCAATTAGAAGTCTCCCATAGTTTAATTTTTGAAATTCTAACACCAGTATCTAAAAGTAGTTCGTTCCCTTTTTTATAAATCATTTCTGCTAAGTTCTCGGCAGTAGGATTAAAATCAACTACAAAAGGTTTTTTCATTCCAGAACATTGTTGCAAGAGATGCAAGTCAGGATCTTGATTAAATAAAATCATATTATGATCTAGATATTCATCAATCCAAGAGCCAACTACATGTTTAATAACACTGAAATCAATAACTCGACCTAAATTATCTAACGCATTAGCTTCTGCAAAGATTTCTGCTTTGTATTCGTGTCCGTGCAAAGTTCTACATTTTGACTCATGATTTACTACTCTATGGCCTGCATCAAACTTAATAATTCTTGTAGCTAATGTTTTCATATGAATAGATTAACTAAAATTTTGACAATGTCAAATTTCGTGTATCTCGAATCTATTAAGTTTAGATTCATCCTGAGAACAGAAGTATCCAACTAAAGCAACTACCTGAAAGTAATCACTTTAATTAGATACCGTTCTACAGTTAATCCTCAATCCATTTAAGATGAGTTCAACCTTCAAACAGAGGCAGATAGAATCTCTACCTCATGTTGGGGCAACTTTTGAGTCTGATTCTAGACTCCTAGTTTTCGGCTCCTCCCCCAAAAGTTCAAACTGTTTTAAAATGGTGCAGCATGCCCCCATAGGTATCACCCTACGCTGAACAAATTCCGCTCGACCCCAGCTTGAACTGTATCCCAGAACCTTCTGTTCGCACTCTCCGCATTACAGCTACAGTTAGACAGCGTTGTTGATCTCCTCATCCTAACTGAGAAATTACTTTCTAATTACTGTATAAAAAATTAGTTATTAAAAATCTACCAAAATCGTGGTCAACCAAAACATAATTAAAACCTATTATTTAAACTAATATTGTATAGCAACAAACATTAGAAAAATAAGAATAAAATTATTAGATTAAATATATACTGTTTAAAAAGTTTTTTTAATTTTTGGTAGGAAAAACAAAGTTTTCCTTTTATAGGAACACAGCACTAAAGATCATATAATTAAATAAAAAGGCGAAAGGAACCAAAATATGAAAATCCAATTAAGAGTAGATAAAGCAGGTAGCGAAAGAAAAACAAGAATTTATATCTTTGAGGAAGGAGAAAATACAATTAGAGACCAAGTAGGAGATGACTTAAGGTCCGCTCAGCAGATTTACAAAATTATGCTTGAGCAATTATTAATCCAAGAAGGAGTTATTGAAAATAAAAACCAGCTTCGATGGAGTTCAACCGCAGGTTGTAGTTGTGGTTGTTCTCCAGGATTTATTGTTAACGGAAGTTACGGCAAAGAAGTTTTCGTAACATTAACACATGAGTAA
>CAYVOK010000028.1:0-36415 GCA_964453335.1 uncultured Acidimicrobiaceae bacterium | reverse complement strand
CTGTGGATCCCGGCGAAGACGTCGGCTGCCGTGCGATCCGCCGCCCCGCGGACGATGTCGGCGACGACGGGATCGACCGCGTCCGGATCGTCCCGCAGTGTCGCGCCGACGACCATGGCCCGTTCCACGACCCACGGTCCGCCGTACAGGAGCGCCCCGGCTTCGACCAACGGAGCGACGTCGACCTCGACGATCTCGACCCTGAGCTCGCGCACCGTCGCAACGGTGCGCCTCCACGCCTCGACATCGAGTGGTCCGTCGAGCTCGACGACGGAGGGAACGCCCACGACGCTGCCGTCGCGCCGAACGCGGCGCGGCCGCCGACGACCGAACGGGTCGACCCCGTCGTCGCCGTCGACGACGTCGAAGAGCGTCCAGGCCGCCTCCACCGTCCGGGCGAAGATCGACACGGCGTCCACCGTGCGGACCGCTGGTACGACACCGGTCGCCGGGAGACGTCCCCGTGTCGGCTTCAGACCGACGATCCGGCACTGCGCTGCGGGAACCCGCCCGGAACCTGCCGTATCGGTGCCGAACGTAGCATCGAGGACGCTGGCGGCGACGGCGACCGCCGATCCCGACGACGAGCCCCCCGGTACGAGGTCGGCACGCAGGGGGTTCCGAGGCGTGCCGTAGGGGCTCCGAGTGCCGACGAGTCCGGTCGCGAACTGGTCGAGGTTCGTCTTGCCGACGACGACCGCACCGGCGGCCTCCGCCCTTGCCACCACCGTCGCGGACACCGTCGGGTCGTACGCGAACGCTCGACAAGCGGCCGTGGTCGGGAACGGCGCTGCGTCGATGTTGTCCTTCACACCGAGCAACCAGCCGGCCAGTGGAGCGCCGGTGTCGACCTCCTCGAGACGGGCGCGGATCGCAGCCGCCGTGGCCAGCGACGTGAAGACCGCCGGGTCACTGCGATGGAGGGCTTCGACCATTGCGAAGCGGTCGAGACCACTTCGGACGAACTCGTCGGATGCGGATGAGGACGGAGGCACCGTCGGAACGCACCGACCGGCGGCCTGCTCGACCGCAGCGTCGTCAGATTGCCGTCACGCAGGTTCGGGGACGACCACGACCGGACAGCGGGCGTGGGAGACCACGGCCCGTCCGACGGAGCCGAGCAGGGCGCCGGTGAGCGCACCACGGCCACGCGAGCCGACGACGACGAGCTCCGCCGTCCCGGACGCGTCGATGAGCACGCCGGCGGCCGTGCCGTGCTCGAGGGCGGTCGTCACCTCGAGACCGGTGAGATCCACCGCGGTGGCCGCCTCCTGCATCGCGAGTTCGAACGCGCTCGCCGCTGCAGCGTGCAAGGCGTCCTCGGGCGGGGCGTTCACGAGCCCGGTCATCGCATAGAAGGGCAACTCCCAGGCCATCACCACGCGCAGCGACGAACCGCGCCGACGCGCCTCGTCCGCCGCCCACGCCAGCGCATGATGCGAACCCGCCGAACCGTCGACACCGACCACGATCTCCATCGGCCGCACGCTAGAGGATCCGCCCACGACCGCCGACGGGTCGAACGGCACGTTTCCGCCGACGGCTAGGTTCAGCGGCCGTGTCGCACGGCGCCCGACCCTTCCGAACCACCGGTGCGACCGGTCTCGAGATCGTCGGCGACGAGTTCGGCCCGGCGTCCGGACCGGTCGTCCTGCTGCTGCACGGCGGCGGCCAGAACCGCCACGCGTGGAAGAACACCGGCGAACGGCTGGCGGCCGAGGGCCACCGGGTTCTCGCGCTCGACGCCCGAGGCCACGGCGACAGCGCCTGGTGCCCCGACGGGCAGTACGACATGCGCCACTTCGGCGACGACGTCCTCACGCTCGTCGACCGGCTCGGTTCGCAACCGACCGTGGTCGGTGCGTCGATGGGTGGACTCTCGGCGATCGACGCGCAGGGACGCACCCCCGATCGACAGCTCTTCCGTGCCGTCGTCCTCGTCGACGTCACCCCCGAGATGGAGCCCGACGGTGTCCGTCGCATCATGGCCTTCATGCAGGCGCACCCGGACGGGTTCGCCACGCTCGACGACGCCGCCGACGCGATCGCCGCATACAACCCGGACCGCCCTCGCAGCAGTTCGACCGCCGGGCTCGAGAAGGTGCTCCGACGTCGGCCCGACGGGCGCTGGGGCTGGCACTGGGACCCACGGTTCCTCGTGGGCAAGGTCGACGCCGTGCACGGCGACGACGGCGAGATGCGGCGACGCATGGCCGAACGAGGGAAGGCGTGGCTCGACGCAGCACGCCGGATCGAGGCACCGACCCTGCTGGTGCGGGGCCTGCTCTCCGACCTCGTGAGCGACCGGACCGTCGCCTCGTTCCGCGCCGCGGTTCCCCAGGCCGGATTCGTCGAGGTGGAACGTGCCGGGCACATGGTCGCCGGTGACCGCAACGACGCGTTCGCCGACGCCGTCATCACGTTCCTCCGCGGGCTGCCACCGGCGTGAACGGCCAGCCGTGACCGATCCGCCCCGTCGTCGCCCGGACGGCATCCTCGGCGGTCCCGTCGACGCCGATCCGCGCGCCACTACGTACAGCCGGACGACGCTCACCGTCGGCCTCGTCGTCGAACATCGCGGGAGCGGGATCGTCGGCGCCGTACGCAGCTGGGCGAAGGGGTTCGTCGTCGTCGACCGCGGCGGCGCGTCACACCGGCTCCCGCACACGGAACCCGGCGCGTTCCGGATCGACGGCCGACCGACGACGCTCGTGCCACCGGCACCGTCGCAGCGTCCCGCCGCCACGCGCACCGCGTCCGGCTCGGTCGCCGCGCCACGCGCCGCCGCACGCACCGCACGGGCATCCCGTCTGCTCGTGGAGGGGATCCACGACGCGGAACTGCTCGAGCGCGTGTGGGGCGACGACCTCCGCCACGAGGGCGTCGTCGTCGAACCGCTCCACGGGATCGACCACCTCGCCGACGCGATCGCGGCCTTCGACCCCGGTCCCGGTCGTCGTCTCGGCATCCTCGTCGACCACCTCGTCGCAGGGAGCAAGGAGGCGCGGATCGCCGACGTCGTCCGGCATCCCCACGTGTGCGTCCGCGGCCACCGGTTCGTCGACGTCTGGGCGGCCGTCGACCCGCAACGCGTCGGCGTCGACGCATGGCCCGACGTCCCCCACGGCACGCCGTGGAAGGACGGCGTCTGCGCAGCGTTCGGGGTGGCCGAGCCCGGCGCGTTCTGGCGTCGGCTGCTCGGCAGCGTGCGGTCCTACGCCGACCTCGACCCGTCGCTCGTCGGCGCCGTCGAGGAACTCATCGACTTCGTCACCGCCGAGGAGTGACCCGCAGCGCGCTCAGCGGCGGCCGCTCGACAACCGGCCGCGCAGGGCCGCGTGGGCGAGCAACTGGCTGACCGCGCCGACGGCGAGCACGGCGAGCGCAGCACGGCCGAGCGCAGCACCGTCCCACCCCGAGGTCACCAGCGAGCGGAGACCCTCGAGCAGGTAGGTGACCGGGTTGTACGTCGCCACCGTCCCGAGCCAGCCCGTCAGCACCTCCTTCGGGGCGAACGTCGTCGTCAGGAAGGCGAACGGGAAGAACAGGATGAAACTCGAGTTCACCGCGGCCGGTGACCCGGTGCGCAGCGCGATCGCATACGGGAACCCCGTGAACGCGAGCCCCCAACAGCCCGCGAGCACGATGAACACGAGCACCCCCGCCGGGCCCGTGACGAAGTCGACACCGGCGATGAACCCCATCAGCAGGACCGGGAGCGTGAGCGCCATCACGAGCACGAGGTCGGCGATCATCAGACCGAGGAGCAGCGAGACACGCCGGATCGGCGCGATCGTCAAGCGGTCGAAGTACCCCTGCTGGATGTCGATCACCAGGTTCGACGCCCGGGACACGCCCGTCACCGCGAAGATCACCGACACCGGGATCTGGAACGCCTTGTAGTCGAAGCCGGGGGCCGCCCGTTCGAACTGGTCCTGCAGGGACCCGACGTTCACGGCGAAGAAGAAGACCGGCACGATCATCGCCGGGATCACCGCTTCGAGATCACGCAGCATCAGCCGGATGGCACGCCCGGCGAGGGTCGCGAGATCGCTCAGGAACCCGGCGCTGCGCGCCTTCGGCACGGCCTGCGCCGCGGGCGGGGTCGACGGTGTCGTCATGCCAGCCGCTCCCCGGTCATCTCGAGGAACACGTCGTCGAGTGTCGGGCGGCGCAGGGTGAGCTGCGACGCAGCGAGACCCGCCGCCGCGAGCGCAACCGCGACCCGACCGACCGCAGCTGCGCCGTCGGCCGTCGCGATGTCGAGCTCGTCGCCGTGCACGGCGACCGATTCGATGCCCTCGAGCGATCCGACGACCGCTGCGGCGGCGTGCGGATCGCCCTCGACCCGGGCGACGATGACGTCGTTGCCGATCCGCCGCTTCAGCTCGTCCGGCGTTCCCTCGGCGACGATGCGCCCGTCGTCGATGATCCCGACCCGGTCGGCCAGCGCGTCGGCCTCCTCGAGGTACTGCGTGGTCAGGAAGATCGTCATCCCGTCCTCCCGGTTCATCCGCCGGACCTCGTCCCACACCCGCATGCGGCTCACCGGGTCGAGTCCCGTCGTCGGCTCGTCGAGGAACAGGATCCGCGGGTCGTGCATCAGCGCGGCGGCGAGATCGAGGCGCCGACGCATACCGCCGGAATAGGTGCCGATCCGCCGGTCGAGCGCCGAGACGTCGACGAGATCGCCGAATGACTCGATGCGCGCTGCGATCTCGCGCTTCGCCATGCCGTACAGGCGGCCCTGCACACCGAGCAGTTCACGGCCGGTGAGCTTCGCGTCGAGCGCCGCGTCCTGCAGTGCGACACCGATCCGCAGACGGACCGCCTCGACGTCACGCACCACGTCGAACCCGCCGACCGCAGCCCGTCCGCCGGTCGGTGCGAGCAACGTGCACAGCATGCGGACACACGTCGACTTCCCGGCACCGTTCGGGCCGAGGAAGCCGTAGATCTCACCGGCCCGCACGGCGAGGTCGACGCCGCGCACCGCCTCCACGGTCCCGAAGGAACGACGGAGGTCCTCGGCGAGCACGGCGACGTCGGACCGGGTGGATGACACGGCGGCCGAGGCTACGCGGGCGGGCCGGCGCAACCGAACGGATTCCACGGCGGCGCACGGGTACGGGGATAGGGTCACGGCATGATCGAACGCGTGGGAGTCGTCGGCTGCGGCCTCATGGGGTCGGGGATCGCCGAGGTGTGTGCACGAGCCGGACTGGACGTGATCGTGCACGAGATCGACCCGGCAGCGGCCGAACGGGGACGGGAGCGGATCACGTCGTCGCTCGAACGGGCGGTCACCGCCGGCAAGCTCGCCGAGGCGGACCGGGCCAGCGCGATCTCGTCGCTCGGGTTCACGACCGACCTCGCCGATCTCGCCGACCGGGACCTCGTCATCGAGGCGGCCATCGAGAACGAGGCGGCGAAGACGGCGATCTTCACCCAGCTCGACGCCGTGGTGAACCCGGCTGCGATCCTGGCGTCGAACACGTCGTCGATCCCGATCATGAAGCTCGCGATGGCGACGAAGCGCCCGACGCAGGTCGTCGGCATGCACTTCTTCAACCCGGTGCCCGTCATGCGGCTCGTCGAGGTGATCACGTCGCTCCTCACCGACGACCCCACCCGGGACGCCGTCGAGGCGTTCGGGGCTCGCACCCTCGGCAAGCGGGTCATCCACAGTCAGGACCGTGCCGGCTTCATCGTGAACGCCCTACTCGTGCCGTATCTGCTGTCGGCGGTCCGCATGCTCGAATCCGGGTTCGCCACGGCCACCGACATCGACACCGGCATGGTCGAGGGCTGCAACCACCCGATGGGCCCGCTCGCGCTCACCGACCTGATCGGCCTCGACACGACGATGGCGGTCGCCGAGGTGATGTACGCCGAGTTCAAGGAACCGTTGTACGCGCCACCGCCGCTGCTGTCGCGGATGTGCGATGCCGGGCTGCTCGGCCGGAAGGCCGGTCGCGGGTTCTACGACTACAGCAAGCGCTGAGACCGTGGCCCCGACGACCAGGCCGCTGTCGCCGTCGTCGGCGTCGACATGGCGGCAGTGCCCGGCCCGCTGGCGGTACCGGTACGTGGAGAAGCTCCCCGACCCGCCCGGCCACGACGCCGTCATCGGCACGTTCGTCCACCGCGTCCTCGAAGCGCTCCTCGGTCAGGCGGCCGAACTCCGCTCGACCGAACGCGCCCGGGAGCTCGCCACCGCGCTCTGGCCCGCCCACGTGCGCGACCCTGACGTGCAGCGACTCGAACTCGACGACGTCGCGCTCCTCGGCCACAAGAAGCAGGCCTGGGCTGCGATCACCGGCCTGTGGGCCCTCGAGGACCCGACCGCGATCGTCGTGCGCGCGACCGAGCAGCGGCTCCGCACCGAACTCGACGGGGTGCCGTTCACCGGTGTCGTCGACCGCATCGACATCGCCGAGGACGGCCTCGTCGTGACCGACTACAAGACAGGTCGTCCACCGAAGGCCGGGTACACCGCCGACAAGCTCGACCAGGTCTTCCTCTACGCCGCCGCCGTCGCCCGGACCCTCGACGCCCCGCCGGTGCGCGTGCAACTGCACTACCTCGGTGCGCGCACCATCACCGAACCGGTCGACCCCGAGGCCACCGACGCCGCCGTCGCCCGCCTCCGGACCGTCTGGGACGAGATCGGGGTCGCGCAGGACACCGACGAGTACCCGACCCGCACCGGACCCCTGTGCGGATGGTGCCCCTACGTGGACCGGTGCGAGGTCGGCCTCGCCGAGGTCCGCAAGCTCCACGAACGCAACCGGCTCCGGGCCGACGCGCCGGCCATGCAGTACGTCGCATGACCGCCGAAGGGACCGACTCCCCGCGACCCGCGACCTCGGATCGCATGCCCCGGTGGGTACCCCGCGCGGTGCTCGTCGCGCTCGTCGGCGTGGGGGTGTTCCTCGCAACGCGCTGGATCCTCTTCCAGCTCTCCTCCCTGCTGCTCCTGCTGCTCGTGTCCCTCGTGCTGTCCTTCGCGCTCGAGCCCGCGGTGGACCGCCTCGAGCGCCTCGGCCTGTCGCGCGGGCTCGGGACGCTGATCAGCTTCCTGGGCACCGCCCTGCTGACCGCCGCGTTCGTCTGGGTGGTCGGGCGTCTCGTCGCCACCCAGATCGCGGATCTGATCACGAACGGGCCGACGTACCTCGCCGAGGCGGAGACCCGCATCAACGACCTGTTCGGCCCCGGCACCGTCGACACGGCGAAACTGGCCGAGGAGTTCCAGACCGGCGGCCGGCTCGGCGACGTCGCATCCTGGATCGCACCGAACATCATCGGCATCGGCGCCTGGTTCGTCACCCTGCTCTTCAACGGGCTGACGATCGCGCTGTTCACCTTCTACTTCGTCGCCGAGGGACCGAAGCTGCGGCGCACCGTGTGCTCGGTGTTCCCCCAGGACCGCCAGTTGGAGCTCCTGCGGATCTGGGAGGTCGCGATCGGCAAGACCGGCGGCTACATCTACTCGCGCGTTCTACTGTCGATCGTGTCGTTCCTGTTCCACTGGGCGGCGCTGTGGTTCATCGGCGTGCCGTCACCCGCGGCGCTCGCCATCTGGATCGCGGTCGTGTCGCAGTTCGTCCCCGTCGTCGGCACGTACCTCGCCGCCGTGCTCCCGCTCCTCCTCGCCGTCATCGACGAGCCGCTCTCGGCGATCTGGGTCGCCGCGGTGATCCTCGTCTACCAGCAGGTCGAGAACTACGCCGTCGCACCCCGCATCACCGCGCAGACGATGGCCATCCACCCCGCCGTCGCCTTCGCGTCGGTCCTCGCCGGCGGCGCGCTGCTCGGTCCGGTCGGCGCCGTCCTCGCACTGCCGCTCGCTGCGACCGGCACCGCGATCGCGTCGACCTATCTGCAGCGCCACGAGGTGGTCGACAGCGCCCTCACCGTCGACGACGCGGCCCGGCGGCGCTCCCTGCGACGGGACCGCCGCTCGAGGCGGACACGTGGCCTCCCGTCGTCCGAGTCGACGACGGACACCCCGCCGACACAAGGTTGACGGCATGACCGACCCGACCCCCATCGACGCCGTCGAGTTCTACTGGCGTCCCGGTTGCCCGTTCTGTTCGATGCTCGAGCGTGCCCTCGACCGTGTCGGGTTGCCGCTGCGCAAGCACAACATCTGGGACGACCCTGCCCATGCGGCGTTCGTGCGTTCCGTCGCCAATGGCAACGAGACCGTGCCGACCGTACGGGTCGGGCCCGAGTCGATGGTGAACCCCGACCCGTCCGAGGTCGTCGACGCGTTGCGTCGTCACGCTCCCCATCTGGTCCCCGACGCCGGCTGACCGGCCGGCCCGGGACCGTCCGGTCACTCCACCAGGTAGCGCCCGCAGATCGGCCACTGCGTCCAGCCGGCGCGCTCGAAGAGCAGACGCGCCCGGTAGTCCTGCTCGGACGGTGAGGCCTCGGCCGGGTTGCCCGTACCGCCGACCGCCGCCCAGGCACCGAGCGAGAACTGGTACGCGCCGAAATAGAGCCCGTTCGCGCTGACGATCGTGTAATCGCCTCCCGACTCGCAGTTCCGCAGCCGAGCCCACGCATCGCCCGTCGCCCCGCCCGTCGGTGTGCGCGCGGCAGCCTCGGCGGCTCTCCGGGCGGCCTCAGCGGCCTCAGCCGCAGCGATCCGTTCCGCCTCGGCCGCCTCGGCGACCCGGACCTCGGCCGTCGCAACCCGGCGCCGCGCCGCCTCGATCGCGTCGACAGCCTGGCGGACCGACTCGTTCGCACGGTCGAGCGCCGCGACGGCGGCCGCGACCGCCTCTCCGGTTGCGGCGGCCTCCGTGTCCACGGTCTGCCGCAGCTGCCGGACGGCGCGTGCGGCGTCTCGGGCCGACTCCACCCGCCCGACTGCGAGGTGGGAACGCACCGCGGCCTCGGTCGCACCCGAGGCGTCGAGATACCCGTCGAGCTCACCGGTCGTCCCACCGCGCACGTAGGCCTCGACGGCGAGGTCGCGTGCCCGTCGGACGGTCGCCTCGTACTCCAGCACGAGCTGCAGCGACCGGTCGTCGAGCGCCCGCAGGTCGGCCTCGAGTGTGACAGCCCGGGACTCGGCCTCGTCGCGCGCACGGATCGCGTCGGCGTGGCGCTCGAACGCCTCGTCGAGAGAGGCCTCAGCGGCGGCGAGCTCGGCGAGCTCGCCCTGCCGGGGCGGTGCCGCCCCGGCGACGGGTGTCAGCGCGACCGCGCCGAGGAGCGCGACGGATCCGACGAGCCGGCGGAGCCGACTGCTGCGGCCGGTCCGCCCGATCGGGCGGCCCGCATCGAGATCGACCGCCCTCCGTCCCCACGGACGTCGGCGATCGCCCGGAGCGACCGTCATGGTCCGCCGATGGTAGTCATCTCGCCCCGCCGGACCGTCGGCGACGGCGCTGCGCCCGTTCAGGCCGCCGGTTTCGCCACCGCGAGCGCCACGGTCGCCACACACGGCAGGTTCGGGTCCGTGACGATCGCCGAGGTCGACGCGCCCACGTCCGACCACGCGAAGACGCAGACCGGATCGTCGAGCCGACGCGCCGCCACGCCGACACGGGTGCGCGCATCGTCCGTCGCCAGATCGACGACCCAGCCGTCGAGCGATGCCTCGAGCATCGAACGCAAGGCCTTCGTGTCGACTCCGGCCGTCGCGTCGGCGGCACCGCCCACCGCAGGTGTCGTGGACGACGTCCCGCGCTCGACCGCCGCCTCGACGGCGGCACGCACCGTTGAGGCCACCTCGGCATCGGTCGGGCCGCGTCGACTGCGGAGGAAGACCACCGTGCCGACCGCCACCGCGCCGACGACCACCAACGCGAGGAACGTCCACAGCAGGCCCCGGCGCCGACGGGCGAGCACCCGTCGGGAACCCGGATCCTCCGCCGCAGCCGCCCGATCGCGTCGATCCATCGCACCACGGTACCGTGCCCGCCCGGACGGCCCGGCACACCCGGACGCCACCTAACGATCGCCGTGCGACGAGACTGTGCGGATGAACACCGGACGTACCCGCATCATCCTCGTCGCACTCGCCGTCGTCCTCGTCGCCGCGGTCACCGGCGGTGTCCTGTGGTGGCGGGGCGGTGACACCCCCGCCGAGGTGAGCCTCGAGGACGCCGTCGCCGCGGCGAGCACCACGACCACCGCCGCCGGGGCGGGCCCCGCGACGACCGCTGCGGCGTCGACGCTCGACGGCACCTGGACGGTCCGGGTGGGCGACGGGGTGTTCGTCGGCTTCCGGATCGACGAAGAGCTCGCCGGCGTCGGCGCGAAGAACGTCGTCGGGCGGACACCCGGAGTGACCGGCTCGCTGACGCTCACCGGCCCGACGATCACCGGCCTCGTCATCGAGGCGGACCTCACGAAGATCGAGACCGACTCGTCGCAGCGGACGAACGCGCTGCGCACCCGCGGCCTCGAGACGAACACCTACCCGACCGCGAAGTTCCGCCAGACAACACCGCTCACCCTCGACGCCGCACCGACACCCGGCGCGACGCGCAAGGCGTCGATCGTCGGCGAGCTGACCGTGCACGGGGTCACGAAGACCGTGACGGTGCCCGTCGAGGCGAAGCTCGACGCCGACCGGGCGATCGTCGTCGTCCCGCCCTTCGAGGTGCGGCTCGCCGACTACGGCATCGAGAAGCCGCTCGTCCCCGGACGTGTGCTGTCCATCGCAGACGTCGCCGTCTTCGAGGCGCAGCTCCAGCTCACCCGCTGATCCCGACGGGCCGTCGACGGCCCCTCCGTCACACCGGATCGAGGAACGAGGCGAGCTCCTCGGGCGAGATGCCGCAGTGCGCAACGACCTCGGGGTCGAGCTCCTCCGGTCCGAGCGGCCGGGTGAGGATCGTGAACTCGAGCTCCACCCGGTCGGGTGCCTTCGTGTAGATCGACATGCAGAACCCGTGGTCGATCGGTTCGGACACCGTGCGCCCCTTGGCGACGAGACGCTCGCGCATCGCCTCGAGCTCGGCGCGGTCCTCGAGGTGCAGGGCCACGTGCTGCATGGTGCCCGCAGGCATCGCACCGCCCGCCCACCCCGGGTAGCTCACACCCTTCTGCTGCGGGGTGGACTCGGCGAACTGGATGAAGCTCAACATCCGTCCGTCGGGGAACGGGAGGAACGCGTGCACGGCACCTTCGACACCGTGCATCCAGAACAGACCGCCGAGCGGCAGACCGACGACGTTGCAGTAGAAGTCGAGCGTGCTCCGCATGTCGTCGGTCGCGATGGCGAGGTGGTTGATCCCCTTGGCAAGGCGCATGGCGGCATTCTCCCTCAGCGGGCGAGGTGCGCGCCGAGCAGACGCTTCACCTCGGCGGCACCCTCGATCGCCACCTCGTCCGACGCAGCGCACGGGGTCAGGTCGATGTGGCGCAACCCTGCGTCGACGAATGGGGCGAAGAACTCGGCGACGTCCGCCGGCGTGCCGTAGGGCGTGTACCGCTCGAACACGTCGAAGGGAATCCGGTAGAAGCCCTCCATCGCTACACGGACGTGCTCACGGGCGCGGGCCCGATCGGTGTCGAACCCGACCCAGAGCTGCATCCCGTGCTGCCAGGCGACCGGCCCGCGGCCGACCTCGGCTGCGACCTCGTCACAGCGCTCGACGACCTCGGCGAACCGTCGGGCCGAACACCACGTCCCGAGCCAGCCGTCACCGAACCGACCCGCCCGACGCACCGCCGCGTCGGAACGACCACCGACCACGACCGGCACGGCCGGATCCGGGGCCGGCAGGATGCGCACGGCGTCGAGATCGAAGAACTCGCCCGCGAACGACACCTCCTCGCCGCGCAGCAACGGGCGCAGCACCGTGAGCGCCTCGTCGCAACGCCGACCGCGCGTCCGCGGGTCGACCCCGCAGGCTTCGATCTCGTGACGGTCCTCGCCGCCGATGCCCACACCGAACCGGAGCCGGCCGGGGGCGAGCTCGGCGATCGTGGCGATCTGGCGGGCCACCGGCACCGGGTGCCGCAACGGCAGCAGGTACACGCCGAGGTGCAGACCGAGCGTGGGGTGCAGCTGCGAGAGCGCGGCCATCAGCGCGAGGCCGTCGGTGCCCGCACCACCACGGAAACTCACGTGATCGGCGTAGACGAGACCGTCGAGACCGGCGTCCGCGATCTCGGCGAGCAACGTACGGCGGTCCTCCACGCCGAGCGAGAAGAACCTGCCCGGTGGCGTCATCCCCACGGTCAGCACCCCGGACCTCCCCACTGCCGACACGGCCGTCACGGCGCGGCACCGTAGTGCCGTCGACCGGTAGCGTGCGCCGCCATGACGCTCAGCCTCGGCGCCCACATCGGCCAGCAGAACCTCACCATGGCGGAGATGCGCTCGGTATGGCGTCGCCTCGACGACGCGCGCCTCGACTGGCTCTCCGTCTGGGACCACCTCTACGAGGCCCCACCGAAGGACGGCACCGAACCCCACTTCGAGGCGGTCGCCACGCTCGGCGCCCTGTGCGCCGACACGTCGCACGCCCGGATCGGCTGCCTCGTCTTCTACATCGGGTACCGCAACCCCGGACTGCTCGCGAAAGCGGCCACGACGCTCGACCACATCTCCGGCGGACGCTTCGAACTCGGCCTCGGCGCCGGATGGCACGAGTGGGAGGCGGCGGCGTTCGGCTACGACTTCCCACCGCTCGCGACCCGGTTCGACATGCTGGAGGAGGGCCTCCCGCTCATCCGCCGCCTGCTCGACCCCGCCGAGGAACGCACAACGTTCGAGGGGCGGCACTACCGGACCGATCGGGCGACCTGCCTGCCGGCACCCGTCGACGGACGGCGTCTGCCGATCTGGGTCGGCGGTGTCGGTCCGCGGCGGACACCGCAGCTCGCGGCGCGCCACGCCGACGGCTGGAACGCCGCCTACGTGTCGCCGGACGAGTACGGCCGCCTCAACCGGATCCTCGACGCGGCGTGCGAGGCCGAGGGGCGCGACCCCGCGACCCTCGAACGTTCCGTGAACCTGCTCTTCCAGCTCTCCACCGACGCGTCACGCGTCGAACGCGACCGCGCCGACTTCGACCGGTCCTGGGGTGCGATGGCCGACCGGGTGCGTGGCGGCGCCCTGTTGGGCACACCCGACCAGGCACTCGAGACGCTCGCCGCGTACCGGGCCGCCGGCGCACAGGGCATCAACATCGCGCTGCGGGCACCGTGGGACCCCGAGGCGCTCGACGCCTACGTCGACGTGGTCGTCCCCGCCGCCCGGGACCAGCTCGGCTGACAGTGCGCGCCCGTCGGCGTCAGCCGACGTGGGTGAAGAAGAACCGCAGCGTGCGGCCGAGTGCGACGCGCGCGGCCTGCGCCTGGTACGTGGCGCGCTGGTCGCAGTTGAACCCGTGCTGCGCACCGCCGTAGACGTGGACGGGCACGTCCGAGAACGCGGCCCGCACCGCATCGACGTCGCCCATCGGGATCGCGTGATCGTCCTCCGCGAAGTGCAGGAGCAACGGCGCGACCGGCGTCGCGCCGAGCAGCGACGCTGCGATCCCGCCGCCGTAGTAGCCGACCGCCGCGTCGACCGTGCCGGCGAGTCGCTGGGCCGCCGCCGTTGCGAGGAAACCGCCCCAGCAGTAGCCGACCGCACCGACCCGACCGCCGGAACGACGGCGCGCCTCGTCCGCCGCCGCGGCGATGTCGGCGACGACGTCGTCGAGCGCGACCGCGGCGCGAATCTCGAGACCGCGGGCGATGTCGTCCTGCGTGTACCCGAGCTCGACGCCGAACGGGCCGCCGTCACCTGCGCCGGGGGCACCGGCACGGGCGTACACCGCAGGCGCCACCGCCACGTACCCGGCGGCGGCGTAGCCGTCGGCCACCTCACGGATGTGGCCGTTCACCCCGAAGATCTCCTGGATGACCACGATCCCGCCACGGGGCGCACCGTCGGGCGTCGCGACGTAGGCGGGAGAAGTGTGGCCGTCGGCAGCGGTCAGCTTGATCGTCGTCATGCGGCGGACGTTAGCGGCCGCCGGATAGCGTCCGACCGGGATCGGCGCGCAGCGCCGGGGGAACCGGAGGGACATCGTGCGAGCCGTCGTGCTGCGTGGGGAGACACTCGGCGTCGAGGACATCGCCGAACCCGAACCGGGCCCGGGTCAGGTCCTGCTCGAGACCATCGCGTGCGGGATCTGCGGGAGCGACCTGCACTGCGCGCGCCACGCCCGCCAGTTCACCGACACCGCACGGGCGACCGGCATGACGATCTTCGACTTCGACCCCGACCGGCCGCTCGTCATGGGGCACGAGTTCTCCGGCCGATTGGTCGGCGTCGGGCCCGACGTCGACCTCGACGCGCTCGGCGTCGGCATCGGTGACGCGGTCGTCGCACATCCGGTCGTGCGCACACCGGAAGGCATGCGGTCCGTCGGGTACAGCAATGCACACCCGGGCGGGTACGCCGAACGGCTCGTCGTCGACGCATCGGGTGTCGTGCCGATCCCGGAGGGCTGCGACCCGGTGCACGCCGCGCTCACCGAACCGCTCGCCGTCGGCCTGCACGCCGTCAACGCGACGTCGGCCGAACGCCGCGGGAGTGCGATCGTCATCGGCTGCGGTCCCGTCGGGCTCGCCGTCGTCACTGCGCTGCGCCTGCGGGGCGTGCCGCTCGTCGTCGCCGCCGACTTCTCCCCCACCCGACGCCGACTCGCCGCAGAACTCGGCGCACACGTCGTCGTCGACCCCGCCGACGGCGACGCCGTCACCGCGTGGCGCGACCACGGCGGACGCGGACCGGCCGTGCTCGTCGAAGCGGTCGGCGTGCCGGGGATGATCGACCGACTGATCCGGACGGCACCGCGGCGCAGCGAGATCACCGTCGCCGGGGTGTGCATGGAGACCGACCGGTTCGAACCGCTGATCGCCATCTCGAAGGAACTCACCGTGCGGTTCGTGCTCGGGTGGTCCCCTGCCGAGTTCGCCGCCTCCCTGGCCGGCATCGCGGATCGGACCATCGACGTCGCACCGCTCATCACCGGCTCCGTCGACCTCGACGGGACGCCGGCAGCGTTCGCCACCCTCGACCGGCCGGACGAGCACGCCAAGATCCTCGTCCGCCCCAACGGCGCCTGAGCGGTACCGCGGCCCGGTTCATCGAACCGAAACACGCCCACACGCGGCCGAAACAGCGGCGCCCTACGCTGCCCGTCGTGCCGGATCGCCGCGGTGCACTCGAGGGGTACGACCCCGGTCGCTTCCACGACGAGCTCGTGGGCCCCGACGGGAGGGCGCGCCCGCCAGCACGTGCGGTCGTCGAAGCCCTCGGGGCGCTCGACCTCGACGGGCTGCGCGAACGGCAACGCGCCGCGGAGGCCGACATCGCCGCGTCGGGCATCACGTTCTCGCTGTCGAGCGAGGACGGCGGCAACATCGACCGAGCGTGGCCCTTCGACGTGATCCCCCGGGTGTTCGGGTCGGAGGAGTGGCAGCGGATCGAGGCCGGCCTCGCCCAGCGGCTCACCACGCTGAACCGGTTCATCCACGACCTCCACCACGACCGCGCCGCCGTGCGCGACGGCGTCGTACCGGCCGATCTCGTCGACTCCTCCCCCGGCTGGCTCCCCGCCTGCCGGGGCATGGAACCGGCGCACGGGGTGTGGGCGCACGTGTGCGGATCGGATCTCGTGCGCGACGCCGACGGGACGATGTACGTGCTCGAGGACAACCTGCGGGTCCCCTCCGGCGTGTCGTACATGCTCGAGAACCGCATCGTCACCAAGCGGGTCTTCGCCGAACTGTTCGAACGCCAGTCGATCCGACCGGTCGACGACTACCCCGACGCGCTACTCGCCACCCTGCGTTCCCTCAGCGACCGACCGGACCCCTTCGTCGTCGTGCTCACCCCGGGCGTGTTCAACTCCGCCTACTTCGAGCACTCGTTCCTCGCCATGCAGATGGGCGTCGAACTCGTCGAGGGGCGCGACCTGTTCGTCCGCGACGACCGCCTCTACCTGAAGACCGTGTCGGGCTCCCGGCGCGTCGACGTCGTGTACCGCCGCGTCGGCGACGACTACCTCGACCCCGAGACCTTCGTACCCGACAGCGTCCTCGGCGTGCCCGGCATCGTGCGGGCGTGGCGGGCCGGGAACGTGGCGATCGCGAACGCCCCCGGCACCGGGGTCGCCGACGACAAGGCCGTCTACACCTACGTGCCGGACCTGGTGCGCTACTACCTCGGTGAGGAACCGATCCTGCGCAACGTCCCCACCTGGCGCTGCGACCGCCCCGACGACCTCGCGCACGTCCTCGACAACATCGCCGACCTGGTCGTGAAGCCGGCGAACGAGGCGGGCGGCAAGGACCTCCTCATCGGCCCGCACGCGACGGCCACCGAGCACGAGGAGTACCGCCGTCGCCTCCGGGCCGACCCGCGCACCTGGGTCGCCCAGCCGATGCTGTCGCTGTCGGTCGCGCCGACCCTCACCCCCGACGGCGTCGAACCACGCCATCTCGACCTCCGACCGTTCACACTCCAGGGCGTCGACACCCGCGTCACCGCCGGTGGACTCACCCGGGTGGCGCTGCGCCGCGGCTCGCTCGTCGTGAACAGCTCCCAGGGCGGCGGCAGCAAGGACACGTGGATCGTGGAGGACACGGCGTGACATTGCTGTGCCGCACCGCCGCCGACCTCTACTGGGCCGGCCGCCATCTCGAACGGGCCGAGGCGCTCGCCCGGGTCGTGCGCGAGCACACGGCGCTCATGGTCGACCTCCCGACCCGTGTACCGCTCGGATGGGACGCACTGCTCGCCATCCCCGGTGCACCCGGCGTGAGCTCGGTCGGGAACGACGAACGCGCCGTCATGCACGCGCTCCTCGCCGACCCGGCGAACCCGTCCTCGCTGCTCGCCACGCTCACGAACGCACGGGAGAACCTGCGCACCACCCGACCGGTGCTCCCACGGGGGACCTGGCGGATCCTCAACGAGCTCGTCACCGCCGCACGCGACGGCGTCGACGGCGGGGTGCGCCGGGCCGGACGCGACGCGTTCTGCGAACGGGTCATCGCCGCCTGCCAGCGCCTCGACGGCTTCCTCGCCGGCGGCATGAGCCGGGACGAGACCTGGGCGTTCTACCGGCTCGGCGTCGCCGTCGAACGCACCGACATGGTCACCCGGGTGCTCGACGTGCGGGCCGGTGCACTCGTCGAAGGCGGGACGGCACTCGAACGGGACGGGCTGTACCGCGACGCCCAGTGGATGTCGCTGCTGCGCTCGCTCGACGCGCTCCAGATGTACCGGCGGACCACCGGGGCGATGATCGAACCGCAGCGTGTCCTCCGCTTCGTCCTCCACGACGAGCGGTTCCCGCGTTCCCTGCGGTTCGGCCTCGACCGCATCGACCGTCTCGTCGACGAACTCCCACCGTCCGCACCCGTCCGCGGCGCCGCGCTGGGCGCACGGGCCACGCTGCAGGCGGCGTCGCCCGAACCGACCACGTCGACCGAACTGTCGACGTTCGCCGACCGACTGCAGCAGGATCTGATCACCATCGACGGCGCCGTGACGGTCGCCTACTTCCTCGGTGCCGAGGTCGTCGACCCGACGGGTGACGATCTGGTTGACTCCGGTCCGTGACGGACGCCGACACCCACGACCGTCTCCGTCTCCGGGCCGACCGCCGGCTCCGCAGCCGTCGCCTCGTCGCCGCTGGCGCCGCCCACGGGCCAGGAGCCCGACGGGCCGTCGAACCGGCACCACTCGAGGTCGACGCCACCACCTGGGCGCGCGTCGAGACGGGCCTGCAGCAACGGCACCGCCTCCTCGCGACCCTCCTCGCCGACGTCTACAGCCCCGCACCCCGCCTCGTCGGCGACGTCGTACCCGCCGAGGTCGTGCACGCGAACCCGGCGTTCGTCGCCGCAGCGGCCGGGTGGGCGACACCGGTCCCGGGGCTGCTCTCGCTCACCGCGTTCGACCTGACGGGCGTGCAGCGCGGACGACCGGTCGTGCGTGGCGTGGAGGTCGCAGCTCCGGCGTCACTGGGTCGTCTCCTCGAGACGCGGGCGATCACCGCGGAACTGCTCGGCGACCGGCTCGCCGGTGCGGGGGTCCGGCCGCTCACCCCGTTCCTCGTCGCCCTGCGCCGGCGCCTCGGCACGATCGCGGCGGAAGAGCGTTCACCACGCGTGATCGTGCTGAGCCCGGGCGCCGACCACCCGAGCCACCCGGACCTCGGCGAGCTGGCCCGGATCCTCGGCTACACGCTCGCCGAGGCGGCCGACGTGACGGTCCGACGGGGCCGCGTCCACCTGCGGTCGGTGACCGGCCTCGAACCGGTGCACGTGGTGCTGCGCGCCATCGGCGACGACGCGATCGACGCCCTCGAGGTGTCACCGGGGACGTCGGGCGGTGTACCCGGTCTGCTCGCGGCCGGCCGCGTCGGCACGGTCACCGTCGCCGACGCCATCGGCGCCGGATGGCTGCAGAGCCCCGTCGTCGACGTGGTCCTGCCCGCCGTCGCCCGCCACGTCGACGGTGGCGACCTCGCCCTGCCCGGGCCGGCGCGCCGCTGGTGCGGCGACGACGACGCCCGACGGGAGGTGCTCGCCGACCTCGGGAGCTTCGTCCTCGAACCGATCGATCCGACCGCCGGCTCCCTCGACGCCCGGATGCTGGCACGGGACGGCCTCGCCGACGTGCGGGCCGAGATCGAACGGCGCCCGTGGTGGTGGACCGCCCGTGACCCCGACGACGAGGTCCCCTACCGCACCTACGTCACCGTCGACGCCGACGACGGCCACGCCGTCGTCCTGTCCGGCGCGCACACCACCCTCGCGGCGGACGGCGCCGTCGCCGTCGACGTGTGGGTCACCGGCGGCGTCGACGCCGCCGTCGCCGCCCCGACGCTGCGCGCCGCCGGACTCGGTCAGGTCGATCTCGCGGCGTCGCTGCCGAGTCAGGCCGGCGAGGCGTTGCTGTGGTTCGGGCGGTACCTCGAACGGGCCGAGCACCTGCTGCGACGCGTGCGCACGGTGATCGACCTCACCTCGACCGGTGGCGACGCCACCGAACGGCCCTGGCTCGAGGCGCTCCTGCCGGGCGAACCGGTGGGCCTCGTCGCCGACCCGGCGCGAGTCGACGGGCTGCGACCCCTCCTCGACGCTCTGGTCGCCACGGCGTCCTCCGTCCGCGGACTGCTCCCCACCGACGTGTGGTCCGACCTCGACCGGCTCGACGTCGACGCGCTCGACCCGGACGACGTCGACGACGTCGCCGCAGCCCGTGCCCGGACCGACCGGCTCCTCGCCGCCCTCGCCGGCATCGCCGGATCGGTCGCCGAGTCGATGGTGCGCGACCCGGGTTGGTACCTGCTCGACATGGGCCGCCGGCTCGAACGGGCGCTCGGCACGGTGCGCATGCTCGAGGCGACCCTCGCCCGGACCACGGACGACCGGCCCGACGACGACCTCCTCGAGACGCTCCTCACCGTCGCCGTCAGCCTGAACGCCTACCGGCGGCGCTACCGGTCGGACCTCGAGGCGGACGCGACCCTCGGCATCCTCCTCGTCGACGTGACGAACCCGCGCAGCGTCCGGGCCGCCGCCCAGGCCGTGCTCGACGACCTCGGACGACTCCCGAACCCGGCCGCATCGACCGCCCGCACCGCGGTGACGACCGTCGCCCGCCGCATCGTCGGCACGCTCGACCGGATCGACGTGGCGAGCCTCGCGACCGACGACGGCGCCGCCCGCCGCGCCGACGTGCTCGGCCAGCTTCGCGACGACCTGCACCTGCTCGGCAGCACCACGAGCGACGCGTTCTTCCGGCACACCGTCGCCGAGACCCTCCCCTCCGGGACCGTCCGGCGGCGCCAACGGCAGCGTGGGACGTGACCCGTTACCGGGTGAGCCACGAGACGAGGTACCGCTACGAGGGTGAGGTTGCCCTCGGGTACAACCGGGCGGTCCTCCGTCCGCGCACGACCGCCGGGCAGCGCGTGGTCGCACACGACCTCACGATCGACCCGACGCCCGCCTTCCGCAGCGAGCACCTCGACCTGTTCGGGAACCCGGTCACCGTGTTCTCGGTGGAGACACCGCACACGTCCCTCGTCGTCCACGCGGTGAGCGAGGTCGAGGTCCGGCCCGAGGTCGCGCAACTCGACCTCGCCGGTCTCGCCCGCTGGGAGGACGCCGTCACCGCGGCCCGCCACCTCGGTGACGTCGGCCGCGCCTTCTCGCTCGACTCCCCGCTCGTCGGCACCGACGCAGCCTTCGCCGCCTACGCGGCACCGTCGTTCCCGCCCGGGCGACCGCTGTACGACGCCGTCGCCGACCTCACCCGGCGGATCCACGAGGAGTTCACCTACCTGCCGGGTTCGACGACGTTGTCGACGCCGCCGCTCGAGGTCCTCCACAACCGCACCGGCGTGTGCCAGGACTTCGCGCACCTCGAGATCGCGTGTCTCCGGTCGCTCGGCCTCGCCGCCCGTTACACGAGCGGCTACCTCGAGACGAGCCCACCACCGGGTGCCCCCCGCCTCGTCGGTGCCGATGCCTCGCACGCCTGGTGCTCGGTCCTCCTGCCCGACCGCACCTGGATCGACCTCGACCCGACGAACGGTCTCGTCGAACCGGTCACCCACGTCACCGTCGGTTGGGGCCGCGACTACGCAGACGTCGCGCCGCTGTCGGGCGTGATCTTCGCCGCGGGCGTCGCGTCGGAGCTCACCGTGTCCGTCGACGTGCAACGGGTCGACCCCCCGGGCGCAGCGGTATCCTCCGCACGTGCGTGACCGTTGGTCGCGGCACCGTCACCGGGAGGGACCATGCGGGGTTCGGGCTACGAGCAGATCACCTACGAACGGCGTGACGCCGTCGCACTCATCACCCTCGACCGGCCCGACAAGCTGAACGCGTGGACCGGCCGCATGCACCACGAGCTCACCGACGCGGTGCACACGGCGAACGACGACCCGGCGATCGGTGCGATGGTGTTCACCGGTGCGGGGCGGGGGTTCTGCGCAGGTGCCGACATCGGCGGCCAGTTCAAGGCCCAGCTCGACGGCGACAAGGAGCCCCGCACGGGTGCACCCGCCGAGGCCGACGGTGAGGGCCAGGCCACCGACTGGGTGGCGTTGTGCCGTGCGTCGAAGCCGATGATCGCCGCGGTGAACGGTGCCGCCATCGGCATCGGTCTCACCCTGATCCTGCCGATGGACCAACTCATCGCCGGTGCGAGCGCGAAGCTGTCGTGCCGGTTCGTGAAGATGGGTCTCACCCCCGAGCTCGCGAGCTCGCACTTCCTCGTGCAGCGATGCGGTTGGGGCGCGGCGAGCGACCTGACGCTCTCCGGCCGGATCGTGCCCGCCGCGGACGCCGCCCGCGTCGGCCTCGTCGACCGGGTCGTGCCCGACGCCGAGCTGCTGGACACGGCGCTCGCGCTCGCGGCCGAGTACGCGTCGAACCCGACGCCGCAGCTGCGCATGATCAAGGGGCTGCTCAGCGCGAACGCCGTGGAGACCGACCTCGACGCGGTGCTGCGCCGCGAAGCCGACGCGCTCTCGGTCGCTTACCGGACCCCCGAGCACCGTGAGGCCGTCGACGCGTTCCTCACGAAGCGGGAGCCGAAGTTCCGCTGAGCGCGGAGCGCAGGAACGCCACCTGGAGGCGGAGCAGGTTCTCCGCGACGACCTCCTGCGGCGTCATGTGCGTCACGCCCGAGAGCGGCAGCACCGTGTGCGGGCGCCCTGCGGCCAGCAGGGCCGACGACATCTGCAGCGTGTGCGCCACGACCACGTTGTCGTCCACGAGCCCGTGCACGAGCAGCAGCGGCCGTTCGAGACGCGCCGCGTCCTCGAGGAGGCTCGTGCGCCGGTAGTGCGCAGGGCGTTCGTCGGGCAGACCGAGGTACCGCTCCGTGTAGTGCGTGTCGTAGAGGCGCCAGTCGGTCACGGGCGCCCCGGCGACTGCAGCGTGGAAGACATCGGGGCGACGCAGCACGGCGAGCGCGGCGAGGTACCCGCCGAAGGACCACCCGCGGATCCCGACCCGTGTGCGGTCGAGCCGGTCGTCGCTCCGGAACAGCGCCTCGAGCGCGTCGACCTGGTCGTCGAGCACCGGTCCGGCGAGGTCGCCCCACACCGCCCGCTCCCACGCCGGACCGCGGGCCGGGGTGCCACGGCCGTCGGTGACGACGACGGCGAACCCCTGGTCGGCGAACCACTGCGACGTCAGCAGGTCGTTGCGCGACCGCACCACCCGCAGCGCGTGCGGTCCGCCGTAGGGGTCGCACAGCACCGGGAACGGCGGCCGGAACCGGCGGCCACGGGGCAGGAGCACGACGCTGCGCAGACGCCGGTCGCCGACGACATGGAAGGTCGGTGCGGGGACGAGGCCCGGATCGGCCGCCACGGAACGCACCGGTACCGCGGGTGCGTGACCGACGCGCACGTCGACGCGTGCACCGGACCAGCGCAGCGACCGGCGGATCCGCACGACCACGTCCCCGGCCGCCACCCCGCCGCACACCCCGGTGCCGTCGGTGAGACGACGCACCCCCGACCCGTCGGGAGCGACCCGGTACAGGTCGACGACGGTCGGGTCGGCCGACGCCGCCACGACGAGATCCTTCCCGAGCGTGCCGACGAACCCGCGGACCTGCAGGCCCGCCGGGGTCACCGGTCGGCCGTCGACGGCGAGCCGACGTGTGTCGCCACGGTCGACGGTGGACACGAGCGCGTCCCCGTGCCAGCGGGGCAGCCCCGGGACGAGTTCGACCCATCGGCGGTCGGTCCGGGTGTCCACGACCCGGGTCGTGCCGCGCACCGCGTCGACGGTGAGCACCCGCACCTCGCGCTGGTCGCGGGTCTGCACGGCGATGGTGAGCGGACGGTCGGCCTGCCACCAGACGTCGACGAGGTAGGGGAACTGCCTGCGGTCCCACCGCACCGGCACACGATTCCCGGCGAGGTCGACGACTGCGAGCCGCACGTCCGCGTTCGCCGTACCCGCCTGCGGGTAGCGGTGGGCGGTCGGCGGGCGGTCCGGATGGGCCGGGTCGGCGAGGTGCCACACCTGCACCGGGGTCTCGTCGACACGGGCGACCGCGAGCCGAGTCCCGTCGGGCGACCACCAGAACCCGCGCTGGCGTCCCATCTCCTCGGCGGCGACGAACTCTGCGAGCCCCCAGGTCACGCCCGGACCGTCGGGGCCGACGAGCAGGCGGTCCCGGTCGGTGCGGCGTCGCCGGCCGTCGGCGAGCTCGACCACCCGGAGCGCACCGGCGGCGACGTACGCGACGCGCCGGCCCGTCGGGTCGGGACGCGGGTCGAACGCACCCGCAGCGGTCGGCAGCACGCGCGACCCGCCACCGAGGACGTCGACGAGGTGCACGGCACCGCCGAGTGCGACCGCGACCCGCTCGAGCGCGGCGTCACCGGCGTAGGAGGTGATCCCCTCGGCGCTCTCCCGCAGACGTTCGCGGCGCCGCAACTCCTCGGCCGTCGCCGCAGCGGGGCCGGCGCCCGTGAGCGTGGCCGGGTCGGCGACGAGACGTTCCGCACCCGTCGTCGCGTCGACCTCCCACAGGGCGGTCGACGGGTCGGTGCCGCTGCGGCTGCGCAGGAACAGCACGGTGCGGCGACCGGACGCCACGCCGAACGTGCGCGGCTCACCCAGACCGAACCGTCGGGTCCGGGCCGAACGGCGGGGGAAGGACTCGGACGGTGGGGCGGCGCGGCGGCGGTCCATCGGGGCGGGAGCCTAGGGGTCGGTACGGCGCAGGCGCCGGGCCTGCCTAGTGTGACCGTGCACCGTCCCCCGCACCCGGGAGAGCATCCGATGGGAACCTGGTACTACGCGGTCGACGGCACCGCCGTCGGACCGGTCGAACGGGACGATCTCGTGGCCCTCGCCCTCGACGGCACGCTCGGACCGGCGACGCAGGTCCTCGACGCCGGATCGACGACGTGGCGCACCCTCACCGAGGCCGAAGGGGATCTCGGCGTCGCGTTCCCGCTGTTCCCCACGAACACACCCGACGCGGTCGCCCCGCCCGGACCGCCGCCGGGCGGCACGGGTTGGGCCGCACCGACCCTGCCACCGCCGCCGGCACCCGTCACCGCGTTCACGTCGGCAGGCCTCCAGCTCGCCGCATGGTGGCGACGCGCCGTCGCGTACTGGATCGACTCGCTGCTGTTCTCGATCCCGCTGACGTTCCTCGTCCTGCCGGACATGGCTGCGCTGACCACGGCCGACGAGCTCGTCACCTATGCGTCGTCGAGCAGGTTCCTCGGGCTGCAGATCGGGTTCTCCGTCGCCCTGCTCGTCTACCAGAGCGTCCTCAACGCGCAGGGACAGACGCTCGGCAAGCGTCTGCTGCGGATCCGGGTCGTCGACGCCGACACGGGCGGGTCGATCGGCATCAGCCGGGCGTTCCGCCGTCAGGCGCTGCAGATCGCCGCACCGTTCTTCATCCCGATCGCCGGCCAGTTGTTCGTCGTGGTCGACGCGCTCTGGCCGCTGTGGGACGCCCGGAACCAGGCGCTCCACGACAAGTTGGGCCGGTCCGTCGTCGTGCGCGCCTGACGCGCCGACCGTTCAAACCGACGGGCGGGTGATCTGCGCCCACCGTGACGTCACCACGGTGAGCACCTCGCCGTCGGGGGCGACGATGCGACCCTCGACCGAGATCCGGCGACCCTCCACGCCGGTGACGCGCGCCTGCGCGACGACGTCGTCGGCGATCGGCACCGGGCGGCGGTAGCGCAGCGACAGTTCGGCGGTCACGCAGGGGTCGTCGGAGGAACCGGGTGGCAACCCGAGCTGCGCCGCGACGCCGCACACCTCGTCGAGGATCGTCGCCTGGATCCCGCCGTGCACGACGGTGTCCATCCCGCAGAGGTGGCGGGGGACGCGCACACGCGTCTCCACCCACCCGTCGTCGGCCTCACGGAACCGGAGTCGCAGCCCCTGCTCGTTCGCCTGGCCGCACCCGAAGCAGTTGCTGACGAGCGACCGTTCGACGACGAACGTGCCGTCGTCCCCCCGTCGGATGCGATCGGACCGTGCGTCGGTCATGCCGTTCCCCTCCCGGCGTGGGCGACGAGTGCGTCGGCCATCGCGGCCGTGAGACGACGACCCGTCTCGATGTGCAGGAACTCGTTCGGCCCGTGCGCGTTGGAGCCCGGGCCGAGCACGCCGACGATCACGAACTGCGCGGTGGGGAAGCTGCGCTGCAGCAACCCCATCAGCGGGATCGTGCCGCCCTCACCGACGTGGCCGAGCGGTCGACCGAACTGTCGTTCCGACGACGCCGCGAGTGACGCGTCGAGCCACGGGGCGACGTCGGGGGCGTTCCACCCGGGGCCCGACGCATCGGGTACCCAGGTCACCTCGGCGCCGAAGGGCGGGTCCGCGCACAGGGTCGTCGCGAGTTCGGCGGCGACCGCGTCGACGTCCGCCGTCGGTGGCAGACGCAGCGACAGCTTGAGCGAGGTGAACGGTCGCAGCACGTTCCCGGCGACGTCGACGGAGGGGAACCCGTCGGCCCCCGTGACGTGCAACGCCGGCCGCCAGGTGCGGTCGAGCTCGATCTCGGCGGGCGGGCGCGTCCGCACGTCGACCCCGGGGAGCAACGGCAGGGCGTCGATCCCGTCACCCACCGCGTCGACGAGCGCCGCCGCCTGCCGGGCGCGTTCGGGCGGGATCGGCACGTTCGCACCGGCGAGCAGCACCCGGCCGGTGGCCGTGTCCTCGATCCGGTCGAGCAGCATCCGGGCGATCCGGAACGTCGACGGGACCACACCCCCGACGGCGCCCGAGTGCTTGCCCTCGGTCGCGATCCGCACCGTCAACGTCCCTGCGACGAGACCGCGCAACGACGTCGTCAACCACAGGCGTTCGTAGTCGGCACAGCCCGAGTCGAGGCACACCATCAGGCTCGGCGATCCGATACGACCGGCGAGCGCCTCGACGTACGCCGGCAGGTCCGGGCTCCCCGACTCCTCCGACCCCTCGATCAGGATCACGCACCGGGCGTGGGCACCACCGGTGGCACGAGCGGTCTCGATCGCCGCGAACGAGGCGTACAGCGCGTACCCGTCGTCCGCCGCACCGCGGCCGTAGAGCCGGCCGTCGCGCACCACCGGGGTCCACGGCCCGAGGCCGTCGTCCCACCCGTTCGTCGGTGGCTGCTTGTCGTAGTGGCCGTAGAGCAGCACGGTGTCGGCGCTGGGTCCGGTCGACCCGTCGGAGGCGGGCACGTCGACGAACAGCACCGGGGTCCGCCCGGGGAGCTCGACGATCTCGACGGTCGTACCGGGCAGACGGTCCAGGCGGGCGGCGACCCAGTCGTGGAGGTGCTGCGCCGCCCGGTGCAGGGCCCCTGTCGTCGCCCAGTCACGGTCGAACGCCGGGGACAGCGCGGGGATGCGGACGTAGTCGGCGAGGGACGGCAGGATCTCGTCGTCCCAGAGCCGCGTCGCCATGGGCATGGTCGCCGTCACGGTCACCGCCCGCCGAAGACGGGGGGTCGCTTGCCGAGGAACGCTGCGATGCCCTCACGCCCGTCGGCGGTGCCCGACGCCTCGGCGATCGCGAGCGACTCACGCTCGTACGCGGCCTCGAGCCCCGACGACGCACCCTCGTAGACGACACGCTTGGCGAGACCGAGCGACCGGGTCGGCCCGGTGGCGAGCTGGGTGGCGAGTGCGGTCGCCGCGGTCAGCACGTCGGCGTCGGGCACCACCCGGTTCACGAGCCCCCACGCCTCCGCCTCCGCCGCACCGAGCACCCGGTTCGTGAGCACCAGATCCATCGCACGGCGCAGACCGACGACCCGGGACAGGTAGAACGACGACGTTCCGTCGGGCACCATCCCCGCCCGGGTGTAGCCCATCGTGAACTTCGCCGACTCGCCGGCGACCACGAGGTCGCACGCGGCGACGAGCGACATGCCCGCCCCGCCCGCCGACCCGGCCACCGCCGCGACGAGCGGTGCGTCCATCTTGGCGAACCGGCTCATCGCCGCATGGAAGTCGATCGTCACGTGGTCGATGTACGCGGGCAGGTCGTCGCCCTGCTGCGCGAAGGACCCGAGGTCCCCGCCACCGCAGAACACCTTGCCCGTCGCCGACAGCAGCACCGCCCGCACGTCGGACCGGTGGTACAGCTGCACGGCGACGTCGCGCAGTTCGGACGCCATCGTCCGGTCGAGCGCGTTCGCCGCGTCGGGCCGGTCGAGGGTGATGTGGGCGAGGCCGTCCGCGACGTCGAGACGCAGCGCACGGTAGGGGCCGGATCCGCTCATGGCGCCAAACGGTAGCGGTGCGCCGGTTCCCGGGTCTCGGTGGGCGTGCCATGATGCGCCCCATGGCCGCACCGATCGTGCACAACCGGGACATCGAGTTCGAGTACGGGCGGGTCGACCGGCTCTCCCCGCTCATCCGCCGGGTCATCTGCCGCAACCCGGGACCGTTCACGTACACGGGCACGGGCACCTACATCGTCGGCAACGGCCGGGTCGCCGTCATCGACCCGGGGCCTGCGCTCGACGCGCACCTCGATGCGATCGTCGCGGCGCTCGGGCCCGACGAGGAGATCTCCCACATCCTCGTCACGCACACGCACTCCGACCATTCGCCGGGCGCGGCGCCGCTGCAGGCACGCGTCGGCGCACCCACCTACGGCTACGGGCCGCACGGCGTCGTCGGCCCGGACGACCCGAACGACAAGGTCGACTTCTCGGCGTACATCTCCGCCGAGGAACGTGCGGCCTACGAGAAGGAGCACGAGGACCTCGACCCGGCGCTGAAGCGCGAAGGACCGGACCTCGCGTTCGTGCCCGACCAACGAGTCGGCGACGGCGACGTGATCACGGACCCGGCGGGTGGCTGGTCGCTCGAGGCGGTCTTCACGCCCGGGCACTGCTCGAACCACCTGAGCTTCGCGCTGCGCGAGGAGAACATCCTCTTCCCCGGCGACCACGTGATGGCGTGGGCGACGTCCGTCGTCGGCCCGCCGGACGGGTCGATGACCGACTACCTCGCCTCGCTGCGCAAGCTGCTGCCCCGCACCGAGACCCGGTACTGGCCGTCGCACGGGCCCGCGGTCGAGGACCCCGGCACCTACGTCCGCAGCTTCCTCGCCCACCGGGAGGAGCGCGAGGCGCAGATCCTCACGTTCTTCGGCGAACGACCGGCGCGCATCGCCGATCTCGTCCCGACCATGTACGCCGCCTACGACAAGCGGCTGTGGTACCCGGCCGCCGCGTCGGTGTACGCGCACGTCCTCGGCATGGTCGGTGACGGTCGGCTCCGCGTCGACGGCGGCGGCGACCCGAAGCTGACGAGCACCTACCGCCGGGACTGACCGCCGGGGCGCGTCGCCCGCACCGGTGATGCGGCTACCGTGCCGGACATGACCTTCGACATCGGCCGGGTCGGCATCTGGACCGGCGCACTCGACTCCCACCCTGCGGGCGCCGTCCGCGACGCGGCGCTCGAACTCGAGGCGCTCGGGTTCCCGACGTTGTGGATCCCCGAAGCGGTCGGCCGTGACCCGTTCGTGCTGTCGGCGAACCTGCTCGGGGCGACGAGCACGCTGCGGATGGCGACGGGCATCGCGAACATCTACGCCCGCGACCCGATGACGATGAACGCCGGCCAGCGGTCCCTCGTCGAGGCGTACCCGGAGCGGTTCCTCCTCGGCCTCGGCGTGAGCCACCTGCATCTCGTCGAGCACGTCCGCAAGCACCGCTACGACAAGCCGCTGTCGTACATGCGCACGTACCTCGAGGCGATGGGCAAGGCCCGCTACTTCGCCGCCGGCGAAGCGGAGCAGCCGCCGATCGTGCTCGCCGCGCTCGGTCCGAAGATGCTCGAGCTCGCCGCGTCGACGACCGCCGGCGCCCACCCGTACTTCGTCCCCGTCGAGCACACGGCGTACGCCCGGACGGTCATGGGGCCGGACGCCCTGCTCGCACCCGAGCAGATGGTCGTCCTCGACACCGACCCGACCTCGGCCCGGGCGACGGCACGCGCCGGCATGAAGGTCTACATGGACCTGCCGAACTACAAGAACAACCTGCTGCGCCACGGGTTCACCGAGGACGACTTCACCGACGGCGGCAGTGACCGGCTCGTCGACGCGATCGTCGCCTGGGGTCCGATGGACCGCATCGTCGAACGGGTGCGTGCCCACCACGACGCGGGCGCCGACCACGTGTGCGTGCAGGTGCTGCGACCCGACCGCGAGCTCCCGCTCGCCGCATGGCGCTCGCTCGCCGACGTCCTGCTCTGATCCGACCCTGGGGGAACCGAACGCCATGCCCGAGATCACCGGAACCGTCCACCCGGGTTTCGCCGCCGTCGAGGAGGCGTTCGCCCGCAACTTCGACCTGCACGACGAGGTCGGCGCGTCGCTGTGCGTCACCCTCGACGGTGAGGTCGTCGTCGACCTCGCCGGTGGGACCATGACCGCCGAACCGGACGCTGCGCCGTTCGGGCCCGACACGCTCGTCGTGGTGTTCTCCTGCACGAAGGGGCTGTGCGCACTCGCGTTCCACCGTCTCGTCGACCGCGGACTCATCGACCTCGACGCCCCGGTGGCCACCTACTGGCCCGAGTTCGCCACGGCCGGCAAGGAGTCGGCGACGGTGCGGATGCTGCTCAACCACACGGTCGGCGTGCCCGCATGGCGCGACCCGGTGCCGCGCGACGAGCTGTACGACTTCGACGCCATGGCCGCCCGCTGCGCAGCGGAACCGGCGTTCTGGGAGCCGGGGACCCGGCAGGGGTACCACATGATCAGCTTCGGCTGGCTCATCGGCGAGGTGATGCGTCGGGTCACCGGCGACTCGCTCGGTGCGATCCTGCACCGTGAGGTCGCCGCCCCCGCCGGTGCCGACATCTTCCTCGGCCTCCCCGAGGCCGAGGAAGTGCGGGTCGCACCCGTCATCCACTTCGTGCCCGACCCGGCGAACCCGTCCGCGATGACCCGGAAGATCCGCGACGACCGGAACTCCATCCCCGCGCTCGCCCTCCTCAACCCCGGGTTCAACCCGAACCGGCGGGAGGCGCACGCAGCGGAGATCGGCGGTGCCGGGGCGCTCGGCAGCGGTCGTGGGCTCGCGCATGCGTACCGGCCGTTCGCGACGGGGACCGCCGTCGGCGCCGACACGCTCGCCCGCATGGGCCGCGTGTCCGCAGCGACGATGCGCGACGCCACGCTCGGGATCGGCACCAAATTCGGGCTCGGGTTCATGACCACGATCGACAACCGGGGACGCGCCGCCGACGAGGACCGTGACTCCGTCATCCTGTCGCCGACCGCGTTCGGTCACGTCGGCGCAGGCGGGAGCATCGGGTTCGCCGACCCGGCCGAACGCCTGTCGGTCGGCTACGCGATGAACCGCCACGGCAACGGGATCCTGCTGAACGAGCGGGGTCAGGCGCTCGTCGACGCGATATACGGGTCGCTCGGCTACCGCTCGGACGCCAGCGGCGCCTGGGTGCGCTGATCCTCGGGGAGTGCCGCCCACCAGGCACGCAGCGCAGCCTCGGCCGCGGCCTCGTCGGTGGCGGTCCCCGCCCGCTTGCACGCGAGCAGATGACGCACGGCGGCACCGACGAGCGGGCCGGGGGGCAGTCCGAGGAGCTCCATCACCCGGCCGCCGTCGATCGCCGGCCGTTCGGCCCGACGCCGGTCCTCGGCCGCGAGCGCAGCGATGCGTTCCTCGAACGCGTCGACCTGTTCGCGCAGCCGGTCTGCCTTCGCCCGGTTCCGCGTCGTGCAGTCGCACCGCACGAGCTCGTTCAGCTCACCGAGGAGCGGCCCGGCGTCACGGGCGTAGCGCCGCACCGCCGCGTCGGTCCACCCATCCGCGTAGCCCTTGAACCGACCGGAGAGGCGGACGAGCTCGGCGACCGACCGGACCGTCCCGTCGTCGTAGCCGAGTGCCCGCAGGCGACGCTTCGTCATCTTGGCGCCCACCGCCTCGTGGTTGCGGAAGGTGACCTCGCCGTCGATGATCGCCCGGGTCGCCGGCTTGCCGATGTCGTGGAACAGTGCGGCGAGCCGGAGCACTCGCCGGGCAGGCGTCTTCGCCGTGACGGCGATCGTGTGGGTGAGCACGTCCTTGTGCCGGTGCACCGGGTCCTGCTCGAGCCGCAGCGCCGGGAGCTCGGGCACGATCTCGAGCGCGCGGCCGCTGTCGACGAGCTCCCAGAGCCCGTCGGTGGGGTCGTCCACGGCCAGCACCGCGTCGAGCTCGGAGCGAAGGTCCTCGGTCACGGGTCGCCGAGGCTACCAACTAGGCTCGCCGGGCGTGCTGGTCATCAGAGGGGGCGACGTCGTCGACGAGCACGGTCGCCGTCGTGGTGACGTCGCCGTGCAGGACGGCCGGATCGTCGCCGTGGCCCCGAGCATCGACGTCCCCCCCGGTGCGACCGTCCTCGACGCGGCGGGCTGCATCGTCGCACCCGGGCTCGTCGACCTCCACGTGCACCTGCGCCAGCCTGGCGGCGAGGAGGCGGAGACCGTCGAGACAGGCAGCCGCGGTGCCGCGCTCGGCGGGTTCACCGCAATCGTCGCCATGCCGAACACCACCCCGGCCCAGGACGACGTCGAGGTGGTGCGGGCCGTCCGGCGCTGGGGCGAGGAGGCCGACCTGTGCGACGTGCACCCGTCGGCGGCCATCACCGTCGGTCGGGCCGGTGAGCGACTCGTCGACTTCGTCGCGCTGCATGCGGCCGGCGTGCGGATCTTCACCGACGACGGCAACGAGGTCGGCGACGCCCGCCTGATGCGAGCCGCGTTCGAGGCGTGCCTACCGCTGGCGGGGGCGGTGCTCGGTCAGCACGCCGAGTGCGCCGCACTGGTCTGCGACGGGCACCTGCACGAGGGTGCCGTCTCCGCAGCGCTCGGCATCGGCGGACGACCCGCCGCCGCCGAGGAGATCACCGTCGCCCGCGACCTCGCGCTGCTCCGCCTCACCGGCGGGCGCCTCCACGTGCTCCACGCGTCGTGCGCCACCACGGTCGCGCTCGTGCGCGCCGCGAAGGCCGAGGGGCTCCGCGTGACCATGGAAGTCACCCCGCAGCACCTCGCCCTCACGGACGACGCCTGCGCCGGGGGCGACCCGACGTTCAAGGTGAACCCGCCGTTGCGCCCCCGCACCGACGTCGACGCGCTGCGACTCGCCCTCGCCGACGGTACGGTCGACGCCATCGCGACCGACCATGCACCGCATGCACCCCACACGAAGGCCCGGCCCTTCGCCGAGGCGCCGCCCGGCATGCTCGGGCTCGAGACGGCGGTCGGTGTCGCGCTCACCACCGTCGTGGACGGCGGCCACGCATCCCTCGAGACGGTGCTCGGTGCCCTGTCGTGGCGACCCGCCCGCATCGCGGGGATGACGGACCAGGGTCGACCGGTCGCACCGGGTGAGACGGCGAACCTGTGCGTGATCGACCCGGACCTGCGCTGGACGGTCGACGCCGCCACGATGGCGAGCCGCTCCCGGAACTCGCCGTTCGCCGGCTGGGACCTGCGGGGTCGCGTCCGCCACACGATCCGTCGCGGCGAACCGGTCGTGATCGACGGCGCGGCACAGCGGTGATGGGACGATGACGGAGGTCGCACGATGAAGGCCCTGCAGTTCCGGCGTGAGGAGCTCCGGTACGCGGCCGCGGCCATCGGGAGCCGTCTGTTCGGGGCCGACGGTGCGCGGGTGGGCCCGCTGCACCTCGTCGACGTCGAGCCGCCCGCCCTGCCCGGCCCCGACTGGGTGCCCGTGCGACCCCTGCTCGCCGGTATCTGCGGCTCCGACCTCACGACGGTCGCGGGTGGTTCGGCCCGCTACTTCGACCACCACGTGTCGTTCCCGTTCGTCCTCGGCCACGAGATCGTCGGCATGACCGGGGACGGCCGCCGGGTCGTCGTCGAACCGGCGCTCGGCCCGGAGGCTCGCAACGGCTCCGTCCCCTTCCCGGGCGCGGTACCCGGCGACGCCACGGACCACGACCACCTGCTCGACGGGCCACTCGAACGCGGCATCCAGATCGGGTTCTGTGCGTCGACGGGCGGCGGATGGTCGACCGGGTTCGTCGCGCACCGGTCGCAGCTCCACGAGGTGCCCGACTCCCTCGGCGACGACGCAGCCGTGCTCGTCGAGCCGCTCGCCGTCGCCACCCATGCCGTGCTCCGTGGGGCGGTCCCCGACGGGGACGCCACGGTCGCGGTCATCGGCGCGGGGACCATGGGGCTCCTCACCGTCGCCGCTCTGCGGGCGTTGCGTCCCGACTGTCGGGTCATCGTGGGCGCGAAGTACCCGCACCAGCAGATCCTGGCCCGACGGCTCGGGGCTGCCGTCGTCGTCGAACCGTCCGGGCTCGCCCGGGCCGTCCGGCGGGCGGTCGGTTGTCGGGTCATCGGCGCCGATCTCACCGGCGGCGCCGAGGTCACCATCGACACGCTCGGCACCTCCGGGTCGATCCGTGAGGCGATCGGCATCACCCGGCCACGCGGTCGTGTGGTGCTCATGGGGATGCCGGCGACCGTGCGGCTCGAGCTGACGGCGCTGTGGCACCGCGAGACCGAGCTCGTCGGCACGTACTGCTACGGGACCGACACGATGCCCGACGGCTCCCGCCGTTCGTCGTTCACGACGGCGCTCGAGCTCGCCACCGGCAGCTTCGGTGACGAGCTCGGCCGACTCGTGTCCGCCCGCTACCCGCTCGACCGGTACCGCGACGCCATCGCGCATGCCGCCCAGGCCGGCATGCGCCAGTCGGTGAAGGTGTGCTTCGACATGCGGGACGAGAAGATCCGGTGATCCGTCCCCGGCGACCGTGGCGCACCGCAGCGCTGGTCGTCGCCGTGACCGGCCTCGTCGCATCGGCCTGCGGGGCCGGCGACGACACGGGACGGGCCGCTGGTCCCGGGTCCACCCCGCCCACCGAGACGGTCGTGGCGACCACGGCAGCGGCGACGACGACGACCGACGCGGTGCCCCGCCGACTCCCGATCGGCGACGGGAAGATCACGACGGACGGACCCCGGGTCGGCTGGGTGTACACGTGCGAGGTGCCACGCGGTGGTGGCGGTGCGTTCCGCGATGGGCCGTGGATCGACACGGTGACCGGGACCTGGGAGCCTGCGACGAAGATCGCCGTCACGGGCAATGTGGTCTGGGACGCCGACTACCGGGTGACGGTCGAGGGGTCGAACCGGATCGTCGAGTCGAACGGCCTCCCCGACCATCCGACCGGCGTCTACCCGATCGGGCGTGACGACCCGGCCTACGGCTACGACCGCAACCCGAACAGCATCCGCCCTTCGACGCTGCGCTGGTCGCTCCCGACGGCGCCGGTGGTGGCCTCGGCGCCGGGGTGCGTGCACATGGGCGCCATCGGTGTGATGCGCAGCGGCGTCGTCCTGTTCAACGCGCTCGACGCCATGGGCCGTGACGCAGCGGCCCACGAGACGCTCGACACATGCAAGGGACACCCCGAACTGGACGGGTCGTACCACTACCACGACCTGTCGCAGTGCGTCCCGGGTGCGGACGCCGTCGATCCGACGGTCGTCGGCTGGGCGTCCGACGGGTACCCGATCGTGGCGGGACGCCTCGACGGGCGTCGAGTGGTCAACGAGGATCTCGACGCCTGTCACGGCCGTGAGGTCGCCGTCGACATCGACGGGACGAAGGTCCGGACGTACGCCTACTGGATGACGGCCGAGTACCCGTACTCGGTGGGGTGCTTCCGGGGTGCGACCCGGGCGACGGTCAGCGTTCCTCGCGGAACAGCACGTGCCGTCGCAGCACCGGGTCGTACTTCTTGATCTCGAGACGCTCCCGGGTGTTGGTCCGGTTCTTCCGGGTCACGTAGGTGTACCCGGAGCCCTCGGTCGACCGGAGCTTGATGATCGGGCGCTTGTCGTTCTTCGCCATGGTGCGACCGGCCCTCTCAGATCTTCTCGCCGCGTGAGCGCATCTCGGCGAGAACCGCCTCGATGCCCTTCTTGTTGATCGTCTTGATGCCCTTCGCGGAGACGCGCAGCGTCACCCAGCGACGCTCGCCCGGCACCCAGAACCGCTGCTTCTGGATGTTCGGATCCCAGCGGCGGCGGGTCTTGCGGTGCGAGTGGGAGATGGTGTTGCCGAAGCTGGGCTTACGGCCGGTCACCTGGCAGATCATCGACATGGTGTGCAGTCCTCGTGGAGCGACGCGGGGGTCGCACAGCGGCTCATGACTCTAGCCCGTCCGACCCCGTGGTCCACAAGGCGGCGGTCGCAGGCCGGCCGTGGTCAGTACTCGATGCCCCGCCGGGCCTGGATCCCGCGGTCGTAGGCGTGCTTCACCTTGCGCATCTCGGTGACCGTGTCGGCGAGGGCGATGAGGGCCTCGGGACAGTCCCGACCGGTGATCACCACGTTCGTCCCCGGTGACCGGTCGCGCACCGCAGCGACGACGTCGTCGACGTCCACCCAGCCGAAGGACATCGTGTAGGTGATCTCGTCGAGGATCAGCAGGTCGAACTCGCCGCTCGCGAGCCGGTCACGGGCGATCGACCAGGCGTGACGGGCCTTCTCGGCCGTCTCGTCGAGATCGGTCGAGTCCCATGTGAACCCGTCGCCGGCCTCGTGGAACTCGATACCGAGCTCGGCCGCGAGGCGGCGTTCCCCGGTCTTCCACTCCCCCGACTTGAGGAACTGCACGACGCCGACCCGCCAACCACGGGCCCAACCCCGGGCCATCACACCGAAGGCGGACGACGACTTCCCCTTCCCGTCACCGGTGTTGACGAGGACGAGCGAGGTCGGTCGGGCCATGGGACGACGCTACGACGCGCCGGACCGTCAGCCGACCCGCTCCTCCTGCCAGCGCCGCCAGGCCCACGTCTTCCGGTAGTGCTCCCGGGCGAGCCGGAACACGAGCACCCGCCCGGCCTCTGCTGGCACGCCGAGGACCCGCGCCCGGGTCTCCGCGACCCGGTAGCCGAGCCGCGTGGGGATGCGGGCGCTGACCTGGTGTGCGACGTCACAGTGGATCTCGAGCGTGCCGATCCCGGGGAGCGCGAACCCGGCGAAGGTGAGCGCCGTGGCCGCCGCCCCCGCGACGCCACGTTCGACGTGGTCGACGTCGGTCCAGTACCCGATCGTGCGGACGTCGGGGTGTTCGGTCGGCCAGAGCCCGCACGAGCCGGCGAACCGCCCGTCGCGCCACACGCCGAACACGTGCGCCCGGCCGGTCCGCCACGCGTCGTCGACGTCGAGGAGCGCCCGTTCGACGTCAGCCCGCCGGAACGGTGCCGCCGCCCAGGGTTCCCACGCGGCGAGGTGTTCTCGGCTGCGCTCGAGCGAGGCGAGGTAGTCCTCGAGGTCGTCGGTGCGCAGCCGGCGCACGGTCACGTCCGCGAGCCGCAGCAGTTCGGGCGCCGTCCC
>CAYVOK010000027.1:6639-37089 GCA_964453335.1 uncultured Acidimicrobiaceae bacterium | reverse complement strand
CACCGGTTGCGTGCACGATGCCCGAACCGGCGAAGTCGACGTAGCCGAAGCCGAGACCGAGGCTGTTCCCGAGCTGGGACAACCAACCGCCACCCCACGTCCACGCACCGAAGAGCGGGTAGTAGACCGCGCCGCAGAAGATCCCCCACCAGATGAAGCTCTTCCACTTCCACCGTTCGGCCATCGAACCCGTGGGAATCGTCGCCGTCGTGTCCATAAAGGCGACCATGTACAAGAAGAAGCCCATGACCGCAGGCGTCATCGCCGCAGCGCTGCTGAGCGCGAGCGGTCCCTTCCACAGGAACACCCAGCTACCGGAGCCGATCAGCGGAGATCCGATCGGCTCGTCCATGCCGAAGTACCCCGGGTAGCTGAAACCGCCGAACATCAGTGGGAACCCGATCAGGAAGAACCCGACGAAGCCGAGACCGAAGATCGCAAGGTTGGTCGACACGACGTGCGCGGCGTGCTTCGCCCGGCAGAACCCCGTCTCGACCATCGCGAACCCGGCCTGCATGAAGATGACGAGGGCTGCGCCGATGATGATCCAGAGCAAGTTGCCCGACAGCGCCGCCGTGCCGGCGTCCACATCGGGGAGCTGCGGACCTTCTGCGGCCTCCTGCGCCAAAGCCGGCAGCGCCCCTGCGACGAGGAGCGCGCCAGCTCCGAGTGACGCGATCGCCAATTTCCTGGAACGTCCGAGTACCACCTCGTGTCCTCCTGCTCGATACGACGTCGACGACGACTCCGTCGACGTGGATCAGCATGCAGGGTGAGCGTTTCCCCGCTGTTCGCTCAGCGTGAACGAACCGTGGACACGATGTTTCGGCTCTGTTTCAGCCGGAACGGCGTGCTCAGCGCCCCTCGGCGCGTGCGATGCAGGCCCGTGCGTGCTTGATCGCCTCGACCGCACGCGGGAAGCCGCCGTAGACGACGAGCTGCACCATGATCTCCTCGATCTCGGCCGCCGTGCAGCCGTGCTGCAGCGCACCGGGCACGTGCACGCGGAACTCGTCGTGACGGCCGAGCATGGCGAGGATCGCGCACACGACCATCGACCGGTCGCGGCGGGACAGCTCGCCGCGCGCCCACACCTCACCGAACGCCCAGTCGTAGGCGAGCTCGCCGACCGGGCCGAGACGCTCCACGAGGTTCGCCCGTGCGACCGCCGGGTCGGCGTCGATCCGACCGCCGGTCAGACCGCTGAGCACGTCGTGCGCATCGGCACGTCGTTCTGCATCGGACTTCGACGCCGCCGGGTCCTTCGGCGGACGCCGGTCGACGCCGTCGAGCTCGTTCTGCACCCGGTCCCACACGCGTGCCGCCGGCAGTGCCGTGGGGAACCCCGCGTAGGCGGCGACGTGCAGCAGGATCTCGTCGATCTCGGTGCGGCTGAGCCCGTGGTTGAGCCCGCCCTTGCAGTGGATGAACAGCTCCTCCTCCGACCCGAGGGTCGCGAGGAACGCGATGACGATCATCGAGCGGTCACGCCGCGAGAGCTGCGGCCGGCTCCACAGGTCACCGAGCACGAAATCCTGGGCGAAGCTGCCGAGCGCGCCGTAGCGCCGGGCCATCCCCGCGGTCGCCTTCTCCGGGTCGAGACCGGGGACGAGTGTCGAGAGCACGTCGTGGGCGGCGGCGTGCCGCTCGGCGTAGCTGCGTTCGGCCGGTGTCTGCTCGCTCATGTGCGTTCTCCCCCCTCGGGCGGCGCCGCGGCCCGGTTGACCCGGACGAGGCCCTCCTGTGCGATCGTCGCGACGTGCGTGCCGTGACGATCGTGCACCGTACCGGTCGCCATGCCCCGCGCGTTCACGAGACCGTGCCCCCGCAGGTCGAACAGCAACCAGTCGTCGGCGCGTGCCGGTCGGTGGAACCACACCGCGTGGTCGAGGCTCGCGGTCATGAGCCGGTCCCAGTCCTGGCCGATCGGGTGCGACAGGGCGATGGCGTCCATCGGGTTGTGGTCGCTCAGGTAGGCGAGGGCGCTCACCTGGAGGGCGAGGTCGTCGCCGAGCGATTCGTCGGTGCGGATCCACAACTGCGAGCGCGCCTCACCGGGTCGGCGGGGCACCTCGCGCACCTCGCCGCAGCACGGCCAGTCGACCGGCGCACAGTCCTCGGGCGCCGGGATGTCTGCGGGCAGGCCCGTCTCCTGCACGTCGAGGTCGGGTTCGTCGCGTTGGAAGCTGGCGTCGAGGTTCAGGATCGCGCCTGATGCCTGGCGGGCGACGACCCGACGGGTGGAGAACGACCGGCCGTCGCGCAACCGGTCGACCTCGTAGAGGATGGGCTGTTCCGGCTCGCCGGCGAGCACGTAGTAGGCGTGGAGCGAGTGCAGACGGTGCGGGGCGGTGACGGTGTGCAGCGCGGCCCGCACCGCCTGGGCCACGACCTGGCCGCCGTAGATGCGTCCCCAGTCGTAGGCGGGACTCTGGCCGACGAAGAAGTCGGCGGCGACGCGTTCGAGGGTCAGCAGGTCGGTCAGGTGCACGACGTCGGAGGCTACCGACCGCCGTCCCCGCCGTCCGCAGCCTCGAGCCGGGCGACGGCCCCGTCGAGCGACACCACGTACACCTCACCGTCGGCGCCCTCACCGAAGGACACGATCCGTTCGGGACCGGCCGAGAGGGCGAGCGCCTGCCCCGCCGCACCGGTCGAGGGGATGCTGCGCACGCCCGGCCGGCAGAAGTCGGCGAACAGGTAGCGGCCGACGAGGCCGGGGAGACGCGCACCCCGGTAGACGACACCCCCGGTGACGGAACAGCCGCCCGGGTCGGCGTCGTGGCGGTACTCGAACCACGGCGGGACCGTGTCGGGGGCGACGTCGGCACCGCCCTCGAACGGTGCCGACCCCTCGAACGCGTCCCACCCGAAGTCGGCGTCGCGGCCTGCGCCGTCGGCGGCGCGCACGACCGACACCTCCTCGATCTCGTTCTGTCCGACGTCACCGACCCACAGGTCACCGGTCGCACGGTCGAACGCGAACCGCCACGGGTTCCGCAGTCCCATCGACCAGATCGTCGGTGCGGTGCCGGCCGGGGCGTCCGGTTCGATCCGGAGGATCTTGCCGAGCAACGACGACGGGTCGCGCGCCACCCCACCCGGATCACCGGCCGAACCGCCGTCGCCGAGCCCGAGGTACCAGGCGCCGTCGGGTCCGAGGACGATCTGACCGCCGTTGTGGTTGGCGTAGGGCTGTCGCACGCTGAGCACCACGGCCCGGCTCGCCGGGTCGGCGACCCCGCCGGCGCCGAGGCGGTAGGTGGCGACCTCGGTGTCCCCGTCGGGATCGGTGAGGTGCACGACGACACGGGACCCGGTCCGGTCGAAGGCGAAGCCGAGCAGGCCGCGCTCGCCCGCCGCGACCGTGCGGTCGGCGACGTCGAGTACCACCACCGGTCGGTCCGCCGACCCCGGCACGAAGCCGAGGATCCGCCCGGCCCGCTCGGCGACGTGCAGCCGCCCGGTGACCGGTTCGGACGGGCGGGCGACGACGGCGACCGGTTCGTCGAACCGGCCGACCTCACGGGCGACCACGGCCGGCACCGGGAGGTCACCGACGACGTCGGGGGTTCCCGCCGTCATCACCGCCGCCGGCCAGGTACGGGGTGCGTCCGGACCGCACGCCGTCGCACCCGCCGACGCGACGGTGAGCGCAACGACGATGATCCGACGACGACGAACCGACGACCCGGCGGCCACGGGTCGAACCTACGCAGCCGGTCGGCCCTGTCCCGTCTCGAGGTCGAGCAGCGCCCGCTTGCGGTCGAGGCCGCCGGCGTACCCGGTCAATCGCCCGTCGGCACCGATGACCCGGTGGCAGGGGACGACGACGGCGAGCGGGTTGCGCCCGTTCGCGAGACCCACGGCACGGACCGCCCGGGGACGCCCGATCCGTTCGGCGAGCACGCCGTACGTCGTGGTCGTGCCGTAGGGGATCGCGCACAGCGCGGCCCAGACCGTGCGTTGGAACTCGGTGCCGACCGGCCGCAACGGCAGGTCGAACCGTTCGAGCCGGCCGGCGAAGTAGGCGTCGATCTGGGTGGCTGCATCGCCGAGCACCGGGTCGCCGTCGTCGGGGCGAGCCCCGGCGGGGACACGGTGGTGGTGGCCGTCGAGGTACACGCCGACGAGCGCGCCGTCGGCGGCGACGAGGGCGAGCGGCCCGATCGGGCTCGCCACCACTCGCGTGGCCGGACCGGTCACGGGAACCGGACGGTCCCGTCCGGGGGGAAGACGAGCGCGTCGTGCTCACCGAGGTGCGGCGCCGTGCGGCTGATCGACCACGGCGATGCGCCGAACCGGATCGGCCCACCCGGGTAGGTCACGGTCCGACCGAGCTCACGCTGATCCACCGATGCGGGCCAGCCGCGGGCGACGAAGTGCGGGTCGACGAGCACCTCCTCCGGGCTGTTGATCGCCCCGGCGGCCATCCCCCGTTGCTGCATGCCGAGCATGAAGTCCTGCGCGGTGACGTGCGCTGCGATGAAGATCACGGCGTCGCGGCCGGCCTGGAAGATCTCCCCCATCAGGTCGTCCTCGGCGATCTGGGTGAGGTCCAACACGTTCCCCGCCTCGCCGTCACCGTCGAGTTCGGCACCGAGTCGCAGCACACCGATGCCGTCGAAGTCGTCTGCGATCCCGAGTTCGTCGAGCCAGGCGACGACGCTGCGGAACTCCGGCGGACGCCGTGGTGGGATGCCCGTGTTCACGTGGCGACCGTCGGCGGTGGCCGCCTGCGTGGGGAACGACGGGCTCGGCGTGGCGTGGCGGCCGGTCTGGCGTTGCACGGTCTGACCGGCGACGAGCCAGGAGTACGTCGCGAACTCGGTCGTGACGTTCGCAGCCGCGTACAGGTTCACGTCGATCCGCTGACCGACGCCGGCGTGTTCGCGGTAGAGCAACGCCGTGAGGATCGACATCACCGCGTAGTGCGCACCCGTGTTGAACGCCTGGCCGCCACCACCGCGTACGGGCGGCAATGTGTGGTCGTCGTAGCCGCAGCTCCAGACCGGCCCGCCCTCGGCGAGGATCGTCAGATCGGTGTACGGCAGACGTGAGCGTTCGTCGCCGGGCCCGTAGGCGGTGATCGACGTCCACACGAGACGCGGTGCGTCGGCGCACACGAGCGCCGGGTCGAGGCCGAGCGCGGCGAGACGACCGGGGGGTTCCGCCTCGACGACCACGTCGGCGAGGGCGAGCAGCGACCGCAGCCGGTCCCGGTCGGCGGCATCGTCGAGGTCGAGCGCGACCCCGTGCTTCGAGGTCTGGTGGTGCCACCACCACAGGCTCCGTTCCGGGTCGACGACGTCGTCGACGAACGGTTCGTACAAGCGCAGCGGACTCCCGGCACGGGGCTCGACGAGCACGACCGTCGCCCCGTGGTCCGCAAGGAGTTTCCCTGCGTACGCGGTCGCCTCCGTGGCGAGCTCGACGACGCGGACACCGTCGAGCGGCCCTCGTGCCCCCGCCATCAGATGACCCCCTCGGCGCGCAGGTCGTCGATCTCCGAGGACGACAACCCGAGCAGCTCCCCGTAGACGACGTCGTTGTGCTCGCCGAGCAGCGGGGCACCCGTCGTCATGCTCCAGTCGGTCTCGGTGAGGTGCACCGGCAGACCGTCGACCCGCACGTCACCCATCGCCCCGTGGGCGACGGTCGGCCACAGCGGCCACGCCCCCGTCGCCGGGTCACCGTCGATGCGTTCACCGGGCCGACGGACCGGGGCCGCCGCCACGCCGGCGGCACGCAGCGCCGCAGCGGTCTCGAACCGGTCGCACCCCTGCGTCCACGCCCGCATCGCCGTGTCGAGGGCGTCCTGGTCGTCGAGGCGACCGCGCAGCGTCGACCAGGCGGCGCGGTCGGGCAGCGCCGCACCGGCGACCGCCCGCAACGCCGTCCACTCGGCGTCGGCCCGACACGAGATCGCGATCCACTCGTCGTCGCCGGCACCCGGATAGATGCCGTGCGGCGCCATGGCCGGCCACGCGTTGCGGTTGCTGTTCGGGGAACCGGGGCGGCGCATCGGCCGGCCGTTCACCTCGCTGTCGAGCATCGCCGGACCGTGCAGGGTCGCACCGGCCTCGGTGCAGGACAGGTCGACCCACTGCCCCTCGCCGGTCCGGGCCCGGTGGTAGAGCGCCATGAGGATGGCGATCGCCATCATGTAGCCGCCCGTGTGGTCCATGAACGAGTAGCCCCAGCCGGCGGGGTCTTCGTCGGGCAGACCCGAGGTGAACGTCAGCCCGGACACCGCCTGTGCGATGGGGCCCCAGGACTTGAACGTGCCGTACGGGCCGGTCTGACCGAACCCGCAGTTCGACACGTAGACGATGTCGGGCCGCAGCTCGCGGAGGCGCGGGTAGCCGAACCCCCAGCGTTCGACCACGCCAGCGGCGAAGTTCTCCGTGACCGCGTCCGACCGGCGGACCAGCTCGGCGAGCAGTTCCTTGCCACGGTCGGTGCGGACGTTCAGCGTGATGCCGAGCTTCTCGACGTTGTGGTTCTGGAACCCCGCGCCGAACTCGATGCCCCGGCGTTCGTCCTTGAACGGTGGCGAACCCCGCAGGATGTCCCAGCGTCCCTTCGTCACCGGATCCTCGATCCGGATCACCTGCGCGCCGAACGCCGCGAGCCATTTGGTCGCACCTGCGCCGGCGAGCTGGCCGGTGAAGTCGCAGATGCGGAGATGCGACAGAGCCCCCACGGCGCGCACGCTAGCGCCGGGGCGCCGTACCCGCCGCGTGTCCCGGGCGCGCACCCCGTGGCAGGATCCGACCCGTCATGGAGCGCATGCACCTCGTCTACCCCGACCCGCAGTTCGCCCGCCGTGCGCGGACCGCGCAGGCCGTCCGCCGACTCGCCGAGTCCCTCGTCGCGCACCACGTCGCCGACGACGACCTCGACGCAGTCGCCGACTGGGCCGACGCCACGGCGGCCCGGCTCGAGACCGGTCCCGCGGTCTCCCGACGGGACGACTACCAGAAGCGCCGCTACACGGATCCCCGCCCCGCCGACGGCGATCGCCTGATCAGCTTCACCGACCGACCGTTCTCCGGCCCGGCGAACCCGTCCGCGTACGACCTGGTCATCCACTGCGAGGGCGCCGAGGCCGTCGGGGTCGCACGGTTCGGGAAGCTGCAGGAGGCGTCGCCCGGGCGAGCCCACGGTGGGGTGACCGCCTCGGCGTTCGACGACGTGATGGGCTACGTCATGTCGATCGCGGCGATCGCGGCGTACACGGGCGAGCTCACCGTCCGCTACCTCGCACCGATGCCGTTGCACGAGCCCGTGACGTTCCGCTGCGGAGTCGCCGAACGGGACGGTCGCCGCTGGACGGTGACGGGCACGGCGACCTCGGCGGACGGCACGGTCGTCGCCACCGGCAGCGCCCGCTTCGCCGTCGTGCCACCAGAACGGTTCGACCTGCCCGCCGATGCGGTCGCGCCACCACCGCAGGCGTGACGCGACGCCGCCCGACGCGGCGGAAAGCTTGGGGTGACCCGATCCGGCCGGGTACCGTTCGAGTTCACCATGGCCAAGTCAGTCGCTCTCGACGCACCGTTCCGCAAGGGTGAGAAGGTCCGTGCGACCACGGACCTGCCCGGCGTCCCCGAGGGCACCGACGGACGGGTGAAGCTCGTCAACGGCGTCACCTGGACGCGCTACTGGGTCTTCTTCGACAACGGGGTCGGGCTCGGCTCGCTCGACCACCGCCAGCTCGTCCGGCGAGGGCAGTGGGACGAGTTCGTCGAACGACGCACCGCAGCGGCCGAGGCTCCCGTCGCACAGGCGGCGGCGAGCGAGACCGCAGCGGCGAGCGCCGACGGCGGCGACGCTGCGACGTCGCGGGTCCCCGAGGCACTCCTCGAGCGGGCCCGCAAGCGGCGCGAGGCGCTCGGCAAGGCGTGACGCCGACGGGGGCCGTGTGACCTTCGGCCCTACGAGCTTCGACGAGGTGGCGCATACGGTCGGCGACGATGCGCGCCCTGAACCACCGACGTCGGCTGCCGGGCCCGTGACGACCGTGGTGGATCCCGACGCGCTCGTCGCCCCGCTCTCCCTCGTCGAGGCGGCCCCCGACGCGATGTTCGTCGTCGACGCCGACGGGCTGATCGTCTTCGCGAACGGACGCGCCGGTCAGCTCTTCGGCACCACCGTGACCGACCTCCTCGGACGCCCGATCGAGGATCTCCTCCCCGACGACGTGCGGGCGGCGCACCGGCACCACCGGGTCACCTTCGACCGGGACGCCCGCACCCGCGAGATGGGCAGCGGCCTCGAACTCCACGCCCGACGGTTCGACGGCGGCGTCTTCCCCGCCGAGGTCTCCCTCAGCCCGATGGTGCACGACGGTGCGCGCCTCGTCGTCGCGTCGGTGCGCGACGTCACCGAGCGATCGCGGGCCCGGGACCACACCCGACGCATCGAACGCCTCGTCGACCGGGCACACGAGGGCGTGTACCTCATCGACCCCGACACCCTGCGCATCACCTACGCGAACGCGGGCGCCGCCGCACAGACCGGCCACGAACGCACGGCCCTCGTCGACGTCTCCATGGTCGACCTCGTTGCCGACATGGACGAGGCGACGCTGCGGCGCCTGCTGCACCGCGCCGTCGAGGAGGGACGGTTCCCGACGATCGTGACGTTGCGGGGTCGCAACGGCGAGGTGGTCGTCGAACTGCTCCTCGAACCCGAGTTCCGTCGCGACGGCACACTCTCGGCCGTCGCCGCGCTCGCCCGCGACGTCGCCGAACGTCGGGCCGCCGAGGCGACGCTCGAGGCGACACGCGCCGAACTGCGGATCCTCGAGGAACGCGAACGCATCGCCCGCGATCTCCACGACCGGGTGATCCAGCGCCTCTTCGCGGCCGGCATGCACCTGCAGGCGGCGACCGCTGCGGTCCGCGGTGAGATCCGCGACCGGGTCGACCCCGTCGTCGACGAGCTCGACGCCACGGTGCGGGAGATCCGGTCGGTGATCTTCGACCTCGCACCGGACCGACCGTCGACCCCGCTGCAACGGCGCATCGTCGCTGCGGCCCGTGACGCCCGCCGGGCGCTGGGCTTCGAACCCGTCGTCACCGTGCACGGTGAACTGCCCGACCTCGGCGCCGCCGACGGCGACCGGCTCGTCGAGGACCTCGGCGCTGCGCTCCGGCGGGTCGCGGCGACGGCACGGGCGACCCGTGTGGCCGTCGAGGTACACGCCGTCGACGGCACGATCTGCTGCAACGTCACCCATGACGGCGGCCCCGATGCCGGGACGATCCGGCTCCTCGCCGCGTCCGGCCGAGGAGAGGACGACCGATGATCCGTGTCTTCGTGCTCGACGACCACGAGGTCGTCCGCACCGGGCTCCGGGACCTGCTCGAGAGCACCGGCGAGTTCACCGTGGTCGGCGAGGCCGGCTCGGCCGAGGAGGCGATGCGCCGCATCCCCGCGACCCACCCCGACGTCGCCGTGCTCGACGTCCGCCTCCCCGACGGCAACGGGGTCGAGGTCTGCCGCGACATCCGCAACGAGCACCCGGGCGTGCACTGCCTGATGCTGACGAGCTTCGCCGACGACGAGGCCCTGTTCGACTCGATCATGGCCGGGGCGGCGGGGTACCTGTTGAAGCAGGTGCGTGGCGTCGACCTCGTCGATGCCGTCCGCAAGGTCGCCGCCGGGAGCTCGCTCATCGACCCGGGGGTTGCGACGAAGGTGCTCGACCGCATCCGCCGGCAGGACTCCGCCGCGGATGACCCGACACGCCGCCTCAGCGAGCAGGAGCGGCGGATCCTCGAGCTGATCGGCGAGGGGATGACCAACCGGCAGATCGCCGAGCGCATGTACCTCGCCGAGAAGACGGTGAAGAACTACGTGTCGAATCTGCTCGGAAAGCTCGGCATGGCGCGTCGCACCGAGGCGGCGGCGTTCGCGGCGCGGCTCGACGAGCGCCGCCAGCGCCCGACGACGAACTGAGGAGCCGTGCGTGGCGCCGGACAGACCGGCGCCGCGACTCAGTGGTGCCCGTAGCTCCGCAGGCGGTGGGCGAGGTCACGCATGATCGCGACCGGCAGCCCCGGCACTTCCTCGAGCAGCGGCTCGAAGCTCTGCGCAGTGACGACGAGGAGCTCCATCGGCGACGCCGCCGTGACGGTCGCCGTCCGCGGGCCCTTGTCGATGAGGCTGACCTCACCGACGATCTCGCCCGCACCGACCCGATTGAGCTCACGGCCGTCGGCGACGATGGTGGCCTCACCGCTGACGATGATGAACGCCTCGTGCGCCTGGTCACCCTGGCGGCAGAGCACCCGACCGGCCTCGACGTCGACCTCGTCACAGATCGCTGCGACGTGCTCGAGCTGCTTGGCGGTGCAACCCTTGAAGAGGCGGACACCCTTCAGGTGTTCGATCTTCGCATCCTTGCTGAGTGCCATCGTCACTCCTCCTGGTCGTGAGCGACGCTAGCCCGCCCTCCGGCGGCGCTGCAGGGTACTTCGGCCCTTGTCGACGGAATCCGGTGCCGTCAGTGTCATCCCGAAGACGCACCCGGGCGGGTGCGGCGGACAACGAGGAGAACGAGATGGCGTCGAGCGACGGGTGCATCGCGGTGGGTGTCGACGGGTCCGACGAGTCGGTCGAGGCCTGTGCGTGGGCGCTCGGTGAGGCTCGGCTGCGGGGTGTGCCACTGCGGGTCGTCCACGCGTGGCAGTACCTGCCCGTGGTCGCCGAACCGCTCGCCGCCCTGCCCCCGATGCCGGTCGACGAGCTCGTGGCCTCGGCGCACAAGGTGGCCGAACAGGTCGTCGAGCGAGCGACGGACGGCGCCGCACCGGACGTCGAGGTCGAGTACCGGATCGTCGAGGGCCCCGCCGCGGCAGCCATCATCGACGCCGCCCGGGACGCCGGCCTCCTCGTCGTCGGATCACGCGGCCGCGGCGGTTTCGCCGGGCTGCTGCTCGGCTCGGTCAGCCAGCAGGTCGTGCACCACGCACCCTGTCCGGTCGTCGTCCTGCCCCGGCACGCACACCGGGACTGAGCACGGGCGGTCCGGCGCTCAGCCCGCCGGACCGAGCAGGCGGTCGAACATGTCGTGCACGGCGTTCGGCGCGGCGTCCACCGCGCCGAGCCCGCCGAGCCAGGACACCGACACGAACCCGGCCTCGACCGCACCACCGTCGAGGTGTGGCGGCAGCGGTACGACGTCGCCCCAGTGGACGTCGACCGACCAGTGCCCGACGTGGCCTTCCTTCGGTACGAGGCGGGCCGCAGCCATTGCGCGCGGCGGGATGCTGCCGACCTCGGTCGTCCGCCAACCCGCGAGGTCGCCCCAGTCGAGGTTCGGCACATTCACGTTCAGGGCGAACAGACCCTCGGGGGGTTCTGCGACGAGCGCGCCGACGACGAGCCCGGCGACCTTCTCCGCAGTCGCCCAGCGCTGGTTCGCGAGCACGTCGTCCCAGCCCTGACCCTCGACGCCGAAGCCGACGACCGCCTGGCTGAACGCCACCCCGGGGATCCCACGCGTGCGGGCGGTGAGCACCGCCCCGACCGTGCCCGAGTGGTACACGGCGCGGCCGACGTTCGCACCGGGGTTGATGCCGGAGACGACGAGATCCGGCGGCGGGCCGAACGCGCCGAGCGCTGCGTACACGACGCAGAGCGCAGGTGGCCCGCTCACCGCGTACGCCCCGACCGTGCCCGCGAACGGCGGTGCGGACGACACGTCGGCGACATCGGGGAGCGTGAGGTGCAGCGGGCCGACCGCCGCCCCCGCACCGGAGTACTCCGACGCCGGCGCGACGACGGTCACCTCGCCGTGTGGCAACGCAGCCGCGACGAGCCGGTGCAGTCCGACGGCGTCGACACCGTCGTCGTTCGTGACGAGGATCCGGGGCACGTGGTCACCGTACCGCCGGACCCGGGTCGTCACGGGCGCAACGGCGGCCCGTCGTAGCGGTCGACGGTCACGAAGTCCTCGACCGCGTTGCGGCGGAGCTTGGTGAGCTGGCGCACCGGGCGGCCGATCGGGACCATCGCCGCGACGGCGACGTGCGGCGGCAGACCGAGCAGCTCCTGCGCTGCGGGCTCGCTCGCCGCGAGGAACGTGGTGAGCACCCCGCCGTACCCCTCGTCACGGGCGGCGAGCAGCACGTTCCACACGAAGGGGTAGACGGATGCGCCGGAGATCACGCCGACCCGGTCGAGATGCCGGTCGAAGCTCGCCACGGCCCGCAGGTCGAGCGCGACGACGAGGAGTGCCGGCACCCGGTCGAGCCCGTCGATGAGCGGGAACGGCACCGGGTCCGCGGCAGCGGCCTCCACGTCGACGGTCGTCGGCACGATCGTGTTCCACGGCGACTCACCCGCCCGCACCTGGGCGAGGTAGACGCCCATCGTCGGTCGGCACAGGTCGGCGAGCGCCCGGCGCGTGGCGGGGTCCTTCACGACGATCACCCGCTGCCCCTGCCGGTTCCCGCCGCTCGGCGCGAACCGCGCAACGTCGAGGATCCGGTACAGGACTTCGTCCGGCACCGCTTCGTCGGTGAATTCCCGACAGGAGAAGGTCGTCCGCATCACCTCGGTGAGTTCCACGACGCGGACGATACCGGGGTCACGACGTCCCGACCCGGGCGGATCGCCGCCCACTAGGGTCCCTCGCACGGGACGGGACCGGAGGGGGAGCATGGCCGCACAACCGCTCGAGGGGATCCGGGTGCTCGAGCTCGGCGGCGGACTCGCCGCGGCGTTCGCCACCCACCTGCTCGGCGGTTACGGCGCCGACGTCGTGCGGGTCGACCCGCCCGAGAGCCCCCACGGGGTCCCCGGGATGACACCGGACCAGGAGGCTGCGCTCCTCGGCGCCAAGAGACGGATCCGGGCGGACGCCGCCGAGGTCGCCCGTCTCGCTGCGGTCGCCGACATCGTCGTCGAGGACCTCGACCCGGCCGCCGCCACGGCGCTCGCGTTCGACGCGGCGGCGCTGCACGCCGCACGGGAGGACCTCGTCCTCGTGTCGATCAGCCCGTTCGGCCGTTCGGGACCGGACCGCGACGCCGGGGCGACGAACGCGACCGTGTTCGCGACGAGCGGGATGATGTCCCTCACCGGGGACCCGGAGCGCACCCCGCTCGTGACCGGAGCGTCGCAAGCGCTGCACGTCGGCGGCCTCAATGCGTTCGGCGCTGCGGTCAGCACACTGCTCGGCGCGCAGATCAGCGGTGTCGGAGGGTGGATCGACATCTCGGTGCAGGAATGCCTCGCCGGCATGCTCGAGCTGTACGGACCCGCCGGCGCCTACGGCCTGCCGCCGACGCTGCGGTTCGGCAACTGGCACCGGGCGTGCTGGGCGCTCTACCCGTGCGCGGACGGGCACGCCGGCGTCTTCTGTCTCGAACGCCAGGTTCCCTCGCTGTTCGCGGCGATCGACGATCCCGGACTCGACGACCCGCGGTTCCGGGACCCGCTGCAGCGACCGGATCACGAGGAGGAACTGTCGGCGTCGGTGATCGGATTCATGGTCGACCACACCGGGGACGAGCTGCTCCGGATCGGCCAGGAACGCAAGATCCCCTTCGGGATCGTGCGACGACCCTCCGAGCTGCTCGACGCACCGGCGCTGCGCAGCCGCGGCTTCTTCGACGAGGTCGAGCTGCCCGACGGCACGACGGTCACCGCACCGGGGCGCCCGTTCCTCGGCCTCGGGTGGACCGCGCCGACCCGGGTGCACCGCCCCGGCGAGGACACCGACGCCGTCCGCGCCGACTGGACCGTCACGGTGGGAGGTGCACGGTGACCCGCCGACCGCTCGAAGGCATCCGCGTCGCCGACCTGTCGATGATGTGGGCGGGGCCCTTCGCCACGAAGCTCCTCGCCGAGATGGGCGCGGACGTGCTGAAGATCGAGTCCCCCTCGGCGTGGGACAACATCCGCACGCTCATCCCGTTCCCGAACGATCCGCTGCCGTGGAACGCGAGCTACTACTTCAACACGTACAACCGGCAGAAGCGGTCCGTCACCCTCGACCTCGCACAGGACGCGGGGCGTGACGTGTTCCTCCGCCTGCTCGCGCACTGCGACGTGCTCGTCGAGAACTACCGCGCCGACGTCCTCGACAACCTGCGCATCGGGTACGACGTGCTCCGGGAGGCGAATCCGTCGCTCGTCGTCGTGTCCATGGCGGGGTTCGGCAAGACGGGCGAGGACCGTTCCCTCGTCGGGTTCGGCCCGGTCATCGAGATGATGTCCGGGCTCACCTCGCTCACCGGGTACGGCGACGACGGGATCCCGTACAAGTGCGGGGTGTCCTACGGCGACCCCGTCGGCGGCCAGATGGCTGCCGCCGCGGCGGTGCTCGGGCTCCTGCAACGTCGACGGACCGGCACCGGCACGGTGATCGACCTCGCGCAGCGCGAGACCGGGGCGGCGATGGCCGGGGAGGCATTCGTCGCCGCATCGCGGACCGGTACCGACCAGGCGCAGTGGGGCAACCGCGACCCGCGGCTCGCCCCGCAGGGCTGCTACCGCTGCGTCGATCAGGACATGGCCCGGTGGGAGGGCACGGCCACACCGCCCGTGCCGGGCACCGAGGAACAGTGGGTCGTGATCGCCGCCCGCACCGACGAGGAGTGGCGCGCCCTCGCCGGACTCGTCGGCCGGGTCGACCTCGCCGACCTCGACCTCGCCGGACGACAGCGGCGCCACGACGAGCTCGACGCCGCCATCGGCGCCTGGACGCGCACCCGTGACGCCGCCGAGGTCGTCGCCGCGGTCCGCGGCGCCGGGGCGACCGCGGGCCGGGTGCACGACACGGTGAGCGTCCACGACGACCCGCAGCTCGTCGCCCGCGGGTACTGGTCGACGCTGCCGCACCCGCAGATGCCCGACGGTTGGCGGCAACCGGTCTCGGCATGGCACCGGGTCGGCGGGGACCGTGCGCTCTCGGCGCGGGCGCCGCTGTTCGGCGAACACACACGCGCCGTGCTCGCCGAGCTGCTCGGTCTCTCCGACGCCGAGCTCGACGCGCTCGCCGCCGCGGCGGTCATCGGCGACGCGCCGATCAACCCCGGCGTCGGCTGACCGGTCGCCCGTCGCTCAGTCGACGACCGCCTGGAGCACCAGCTGCATCAGCTGGGTGCGGATCGGGTGCGTGCTCGAGGGGAGGAGCTGGGTGAGCAGCACGGCGGTGATCCCCTCGTACGGATCGACCCAGAACGCGGTCGAGGCGGCACCACCCCAGGCGTAGGTGCCCGGCGAGGACAGCACGCGGTAGGCCGCAACGTCCTCGACGACGGAGAACCCGAGACCGAACCCGACGCCGTCGAACTGCGTCTCGGAGAACAGCGGACGACCGAACGCGGTGAGGTCCTGGCCGCCGGGGAGGTGGTTCGTCGTCATGTAGTCGACCGTGCGCGGTCCGAGCAGGCGCACGCCGTCGAGCTCACCGCCGCCGAGGAGCATGCGCGTGAACCGGTGGTAGTCGTGCGCCGTACCGACGAGCCCGCCGCCGCCCGACAGGCAGGTCGGCGGTGCGAGCGCAGCCGCACCCATGGCGTCGTTGCGCTTGGCGAGACGTGTACCCGGTGCCGGGCTGTACAGCGCGGCGAGACGGTCGACGTCGTCGGCCGGCACCGAGAACGCCGTGTCGACCATGCCGAGCGGGCCGAGGATCCGTTCGGCGAAGAACGCGTCGAGCGACATCCCCGATGCGACCTCGACGACTCGCCCGAGCACGTCGGTGCACACCGAGTAGTTCCACTCCGATCCCGGTTGGAACAGCAGCGGGAGCTGCGCCCACAGGTCGCAGCACGCGGCGAGGTCCGCGCCCTTGGGCGTGCCCCACTCGAACCCGGCGGCCCGGTACGCGGCGTCCACGGCGTTGTTGTGGTGGAACCCGTAGGTGAGGCCGGCGGTGTGGGTGAGCAGGTGCCAGATCCGCACCGGTTCGGTCGCCGGTTCGAGCGTCGGGGCGATCGAGGAACCCGACCGGTACACCCGGACGTCGGCGAAGGACGGGATGAACTTCGCGACCGGGTCCTTCAGCTCGAAGGCACCCTCCTCGTAGAGCATCATCGCCGCGACGGAGGTGATCGGCTTCGTCATCGAGTAGAGCCGGACGATCGTGTCGTCGGCGAACGGTGCACCCGACTCGAGGTCGCGACTGCCCGCGAGCACCGTGTGCGCGACGTGGTCGCCGCGACCGAGCACGAACTGGCAGCCGGGCAGGAACCCGCGGTCGACGTAGTCCCGGAGCAGCGCGTCGATCCGGCGCAGGCGCACCGGGTCGAAGCCCACCTCGTCGGCGTCGATGTCGGTCGAGATCCCGGGCACGGTGCCTCCTCGTCGGCCGGGCACCCGGCGGTGCCCCGACCCTCAGTGTCGCAGCGTCCGCTCAGCCGCGCAGCGCTCGTCGGGCGATCGCCCAGCGGTGCACCTCGGACGGACCGTCGTAGATGCGGAACGCACGGATGTCCTCGTAGGTGCGACGCACGACGGTGCGGCCGGTGATGCCCGTCCCGCCGAGCACCTGCACGCACCGGTCGACGACGCGCCCGAGCGCCTCGGACACGTACAACTTCGCCATCGACGACTCGTCGCGCGCCTGGCTGCCCTGGTCGAGCACCCACGCGCACTGCCAGATCAGGAGCCGCGACGTGGTCATGTCGGTCAGGTTGTCGGCGAGCTGGAACCCGACGCCTTCGTGTTCGCCGATCGGCTTGCCGAACGCATGCCGCGTACGGGCGTAGTCGACGGCGATGTCGTGGCAACGGCGTGCCGCACCGAGCCAGCGCATGCAGTGGGTGAGTCGCGCCGGGCCGAGCCGCACCTGCGCGTACCGGAACCCGCCGCCGATCTCACCGAGCACCTGGTCGGCGCCGACGCGCACGTCGCGCAACTCCACGACGGAGTGGCCGCCGGTCATGTTCGAGTCCATCGTGTCGAGCACCTCGACCATGTCGATGCCCGGCGTGTCGGCCGCCGTGAGGAACATCGACGCGCCGAGATCGGTCCCGGCGCGGTCGAAGGTGCGGGCCATGATGATCGCGATGGTGGCGCCGTCAGCACCGGTGATCAGCCACTTGCGACCGTTGATGACGTAGCTGCCGTCGGCCTGTTCGTCGGCGCGCGTGGCGAGCATCGACGGGTCGGAACCGGCGCCGCCATCCGGTTCGGTCATGCAGAACATCGACCGGGTGCGACCGGTCGCGAGCGGGCGCAGGAACTGCTCCTTCTGCTCCTCCGTCGCGACCTGCTCGAGGAGGTGCATGTTGCCCTCGTCCGGTGCGCCGATGTGGAGGGCGAGCGGACCGAGCGGCGAGTACCCGGCCTCCTCGAACACGATCGCCTTCGCGACGTGGTCGAGGCCGAGCCCACCCCAGGAGCGCCCGACGTGGGGGGCGACGAGACCCGCCTCGTGCGCCAGCTCGACGAGCTCGAGCCGCAGCTCCTCCGTCGGGCCGTGCTCGCGCTGCCGCGGGTCGCCCTCGAGGGGGATGATCCGGTCCCGGACGAACGCCGCCGTCCGCTCCTGCAGGTCGAGAAGTTCGGGGGTGAGGCTGAAGTCGATCACCGGGTCAGCCTGACAGACGACCACGGACCGGGGCGAGCGACGACCCCGAGCGGGCCGGCCCGCGGTCGAATAGCGTCCGGCGGGTGAGCGACCACGACGATCTCGCCCAGGTCCGGCACCTCCTCGGCGGTGCCGGTGTCACCCCGCCCGACCGTGAGCTCGAGCTGCTCGCGCGTCTGCTGCCGACGTTGCGGGCGCAGATCGACCGTGCGTACCTCGTCGGCACCGGCGACGTCGCGCCGGTGGCGACGTTCCGCCCGGGCACGGACGCGGGGGCGGCGCGATGAGCGCCGTCGACCGGTTCTCCACGATCACCGAGCTCGCCGCGGCGTTGCGCGACGGCACGACGACATCGGTCGCGTTGACCGAGGCGACGATCCGGGCGGCGGACGCTCTCGACGAACGCCTCGGCGTGTACATCGCCCGCTACGACGACGCCGCCCTCGAAGCCGCGGCGGTCGCCGACCGCGAGCTCGCCGCGGGCACGGACCGGGGGCCGTTGCACGGGATCCCGCTCGGCGTGAAGGACATCATCTCGATGCGCGAGGGGCCCACGACCGCGCAGAGCCTCGTGCTCCCCGCCGAGTGGGGTGACCGACGCGACGCCCCGGTCGTGCAGCGCCTGCGGGACGCCGGCGCCGTGCTCACCGGCAAGACGACGACCATGGAGTTCGCGATCGGCGCACCCGACCGGTCGAAGCCCTTCCCCCTCCCGCGCAACCCGTGGGACACCGAGTGCTGGACGGGTGGTTCGTCGTCGGGGACCGGTGGCGGGATCGCCGCCGGGCTGTTCGCGGCCGGCCTCGGCTCGGACACCGGCGGTTCGATCCGCATCCCAGCGGCGTACTGCGGGGTGAGCGGCCACAAGCAGACGTTCGGTCTCGTCCCGAAGTCGGGGGTCGTGCCGCTCGGGTTCACCTACGACCACGTCGGCCCGCTCGCCCGCTCGGCGGAGGACTGTGCGCTGCTGCTCGACGTGCTCGTCGGCACGGCGGACGACGACCCGACCACCGTCGACGTCGGAGCGTTCGGTTGCACGGCCGGCATCCACGACGGGATCGCGGGTCTGCGGATCGGGGTCGCCCGCTCGGTCACCGTCGACGGGGGGTACTGCGACCCCGGCACGGCGGTCGCGTTCGACGCCGCGCTCGCGGAGCTCGCTGCGGCGGGCGCCGTCGTCGGCGACATCGCGTTCCCGTTGTGGGACGAGCTCCACGACGCCTGTTTCCTCGGCCTGTACGCGGAGGCGTTCGCCTGGCACCGACCGCACCTCGCCCGGGCGTGGGACGACTACGGCTTCGACACGCGCCTCGGCATCGCGCAGGGCGCCCTCGTCACCGGCGGCGACTACGTGCAGTTGCAGCGGGTGCGGGAGATCGGCCGCCGGGCGATGACCGCACTGTTCGCCGAGGTCGACCTGCTCGTCATGCCGACGACCGGTCGCCCCGCCCCGCGCTTCGGTGCACCGGGGATGGACCGGGACCAACGGTTGCGGTCGTTGTTCACCCCGCCGTTCAACTCGCTCGGCCTGCCGGCGCTGTCGGTGCCGATGGGTTTCGTCGACGGGCTCCCGGTCGGCCTGCAGATCGTGGGGCCGGCGTTCGCGGACCCGACCGTGCTGCGCGCCGGTGCGGCCTACCAGGCGCGCACCGACTGGCACCGCCGCGTGCCGGCCGTCGCCGCCGACGCCTGAGTCGTCGCGTCGGTCCGGACGGGAGCTCAGTCGGCGAGGAGTGCGTCGCGGAACGCCGGTGCGGCGATCGCGGCGAGTGCCTCGGCGCGCGCACCGAGCGGCAGCCCCCGCAGCGCTGCCACGCCGTGCTCGGTCACGACCCGGTCGACGAGGTAGCCGGGGATCGTCGTGCGTGCCGGCGGTTCGAGCCGGCGGACGATCCGCGAGACCGTGCCGCCCGCTGCGGTCGACGGAAGGGCGAGGATGCCCGATGCCGCGCCGAACGCGTAGTCGGGTGCACCGCCGGGACCCGAGATCACCTCACCGTTGACGACCTCGGAGTTCGCCGACCCGTCGAGCGCGACCTCGACCGTGGAGTTGATGCCGACGAGACCCTCCACGCGGGACAGCCCCGCCAAGCCGTGCGAGACCGCGGCGCGCACGAGCCGCACCCTCGGGTTGCGATCCACCCAGTCGAGGAGGTCGCGGTCCCCGATCACCTCGGCGGCGACGAGTTCGCCGTCGATCGCACCACGCGCGACCAGGTCGGCGCACGACCCGGCGATCATGCCCGAGTGCACGCGCAACCCGCGGCGGTCACCGAGGAGACCGAGGATCGCCTCGGGGAGGGCACCGATGCCGAACTGGATCGTCGCCCCGTCGGACACGAGCGAGGCCGCGTGCTCGGCCACCCGACGGGTGACGTCGTCCGCAGTGGCGGCGGGCAGGACGGCGAGCGGTTCGTCGATGTCGACGAGGTGGTCGAACGCGTCGAGCGGCAGTTCGCCGTCGCCGAAGGTGTACGGCATCTGCGGGTTCACCTGGGCGATGACGAGCGCAGCCGTGCGCACGACCTCGACGGCCGCACCGACGGTCGCGCCGAGGCTCACCCGCCCGTCCGGACCCGGGATGCTCACCTGCACGAGTGCCACGTCGCACGCGAGCGGTGACGGCGGGCAGAACAGCCAGGCGTAGTCGGAGTACTTCGCCGGGACGATCCGGAGCGCACCCGACCGGGCGAGCGTCCGCGTCGCACCGGACGCCTGCGTCGTCGTGATCCGGAACGGACCGTCCCCTCCGGCGAGCGCGTACGGGGCGGGAGCGCGCAGCAGGTACCCGGCGACCAGCTCGAGCGAACTGAAGCGGTGCGCCTGGGCGGCGACCTCGTCGAGCAGGCCGAACGGCGTCCCGCTGGTGGCGTTCACGAAGCAGCGCGCACCGTTCGGGATGGCGGCGACGGCCTCGGCGGGGGTCGAGCGGCGGGCGGCACGGACGGGCATCGTCGGACGGTACCGCGTCGGCCCGGGGGCCGGGGTTCGCCGGGGCCCCGCCGGGCGTATCCTCGGGGGATGGACGAGCTGCGTTTCACGGTCCCGGACATGACGTGCGGCCACTGCGTGCAGGCCGTGCACGACGGCATCGCCGCGCTGGCCGGCGTCGACGGCGTGTCGGTCGACCTGGACTCCAAGGTCGTGGTGGTCACCGGCACCGACCTCGATCCCGCCGCGGTCGACGCGGCGGTCGACGATGCCGGGTTCGAGGTCGCCCGTTGACGACGTCGGCACCGGTGCGCCTGGTGGTCTTCGCCGCGGCGCTGGTCGCCGTGACGCTCGTCGGCGCGCTCGTCGGCGGGGGGATCGCCCCGGTGCGTGGTGCCGACGGTGGACCGACCGTCGAGGAGCCGCACGACCCGGCCGGACACGGCGGGACGTCGTGACCGACGTGGTCGTCCCCGGGAGCGAGGCCCGGGGACCGTCCGCGCACGTCGACCTGCTGATCGACGGGATGACGTGCACGGCCTGCGCGGCACGTATCGAGAAGAAGCTGAACCGTGTCACCGGCGTCGTGGCGCAGGTGAACTACGCGACCGAACGCGCGGCGGTCGACTTCGATCCCGACCTCGTCGACCCGGCCGTGCTGCTCGACACTGTCCGTTCGCTCGGGTACGACGCCTCGCTCCCGGTCGCCGCGCCGGCCGACGACACCTCCGCCGCGGGCGCCACCGACGCCGCAGCGCTCGCCGAGACGGCGGCGCGCCACCGGCTGATCGGGGTGACGGTGCTCACCCTGCCCGTGCTCGCGCTGTCGATGGTGCCGCCGCTGCAGTTCGACAACTGGCAGTGGCTCGCCCTCACGCTCGCCGCCCCGGTCGCGACGTGGGGTGCGTACCCGTTCCACCGGGCGGCCGTGAAGAACCTGCGCCAGGGCGCAGCGACGATGGACACCCTCGTCTCGATCGGTGTCCTCGCGGCGTTCCTGTGGTCGCTGCGTGCGTTGTTCCTCGGCGACGCCGGCATGCCCGGCATGCGCATGGGGTTCCAGCTCGTCGTCGAGCCGGGGTCGGACGAGCATCTCTACCTCGAGGTCGCCGCAGCGGTGACGCTGTTCCTCCTCGCCGGTCGCTCCGCCGAACTGCGGGCCCGACGGCGCGCCGGTGCCGCCGTGCGGGCGCTCGCCACCCTCGGCGCCCGGGAGGCGACCGTTCTCGACGCCGCCGGGGTCGAGCACGCCGTGCCCGTCGAGCGTCTCGCCGTCGGGGACCGGTTCGTCGTCCGCCCGGGCGAGCGTGTCGCGACCGACGGTCGGGTCGTGCACGGTTCCGCCGCCGTCGACACGTCGATGATGACCGGCGAGTCCGTCCCCGTGGAGGTGACCGTGGGCGACCGGGTCGTCGGCGGCACGGTCGCGACCGGTGGTCGCCTCGTCGTGGAGGCGACGCGCGTCGGGGCCGACACGCAGCTCGCCCGGGTGACGCGTCTCGTGGAGGCCGCGCAGACCGGCCGGGCACCGGTGCAGCGTCTCGCCGACCGGATCGCGGGCGTCTTCGTCCCGGTCGTCCTGCTGCTCGCCGCGGCGACGTTCGGGTTCTGGCTCGGGAACACCGGTGACGCGACGTTCGCCGGGACGGCAGCGGTCGCGGTGCTGATCATCGCCTGCCCGTGCGCACTGGGGCTCGCGACCCCGACGGCGTTGCTCGTCGGCACGGGACGAGGTGCGCAGCTCGGGATCCTCATCCGCGGACCCGAGGTGCTCGAGTCGACGCGCCGGATCGACACGGTCGTGCTCGACAAGACGGGCACGGTCACGACGGGCCGCATGCACCTCGTCGAGGTCGCCGTCGCCGACGGCGTCGACCCGGCGCTCGCGTTGCGCCGGGCCGGTTCGCTCGAGGCGGCGTCGGAGCACCCGATCGCCCGCGCGATCGCCGAGTCCGCGGCCGCCGCCGGGCCGCTCGACGTCCCGTCCGCGTTCACGGCGACGGCCGGGGTCGGGGTCGAGGGTATCGTCGACGGGGTGGTCGTGTCGGTCGGGCGACCGGGCGATCCCGCCGAGCTCCCGCCGCCGCTCGCCGATGCGTGTGCGGTCGCCGCCGCCGCAGGACGGACGGTGGTGTGCGCCTCGTGGGACGGTGCACCACGCGCGGTCCTCGTCGTCGCCGACCGGATCCGTCCGTCGAGTCGTGCGGCGATCACCGAGCTGCGGGCGCTCGGATTGCGGCCGGTACTGCTCACCGGCGACGCCGCCCCGGCTGCGGCGCACGTCGCCGCCGCAGTCGGCGTCGACCCGGCGGACGTGGTGGCGGGGATGCTGCCCGCCGACAAGCTCGCCCACGTCGAGGCACTGCAGGCGGCGGGCCGGGTCGTCGCCATGATCGGCGACGGGGTGAATGACGCCGCAGCCCTCGCTCGCGCCGACCTCGGGATCGCGATGGGCGGCGGGACCGACGTCGCGATCGAGGCGGCCGACCTGACGCTCGTGCGGGCCGATCTCGCGGACGCGGTCGACGCGGTCCGCCTGTGCCGTCGGACGTTGCGCACGATCGAGGGGAACCTGTTCTGGGCGTTCGCGTACAACGTCGCCGCCCTCCCCGTTGCGGCGGCGGGCTGGCTGAACCCGATGATCGCCGGTCTCGCGATGGCGTGCTCGAGCGTGTTCGTCGTGTCGAACAGCCTCCGGTTGCGCCGCTTCGACCGTCGTCGACGCCCCGACACGGTGACCGAGTGACCGCCCTGTCCGCCGTCGAGGCGGCGGTGCTCGGTCTCGTCGAGGGGGTGACGGAGTTCCTGCCGGTGTCCTCGACCGGGCACCTGCTCGTCACGTCACGCCTGTTGGGCCTCGAGGGGTCTGGGGTCACCTCCTTCGAGATCATCGTGCAGGTGGGGGCGATCGCTGCGGTCGTCGGTCTGTACCGGGACCGGATCCGCTCGATGCTCGTCGGCCTCGCCGGCCGTGACGACGAGGGACGACGACTCGTCGGCTGCCTGCTCGCCGCGTTCCTTCCCGCAGCGGTGATCGGACTCGTCGCCGGTTCGACGATCAAGGACCGGCTCTTCGAGGTGGGACCGGTCGCGGTCGCGTGGATCGTCGGCGGGGTGGCGATGCTCGTCGCCGAACGGCGCCGGCCCCGTGACGTCGACGGCGCGTCGCTCGCCACCCTGACGTCGGGGCGTGCTGCGCTGATCGGTGCGGCGCAGTGCCTGGCGCTGTGGCCGGGGGTGTCGCGGTCGCTCGTCACGATCCTCGCGGCGCTCGCCGTCGGGCTCGGGGTGCGCGCCGCGGTCGAGTTCAGCTTCCTGCTCGGTGCGGTGACGCTCGCAGCCGCAGCCACCGTCGAGGCGTTCTCGGCCCGGTCGACGTTGCTCGACGACCTCGGTGTCGTGGCGCCGGCGCTCGGCATCGTGGTCGCACTGGTGTCGGCTGCGGTGACCGTGCGATTGTTCCTCGGTTTCCTGACACGCCGTGGTCTGGCACCGTTCGGTTGGTACCGGATCGGGGTCGGCACGATCACCCTCGTAGCCCTTGCGACCGGCGTGTTCTGACGGGTGTCTGACAGCCCGCCGTTGTCGACAGTTCGGGAATGTCTACGCGGGCATGTCGCGTGGTACACATGCGCCATGAACGACGAGCACGCCGTGCGCCTCTATCTCCAGCACCTCGCGGACCCCTCCGCCTCCGTCGACCAGACCCGCGTCCGCGAACTCGAGGCCGAGGTCTCCCGCACGACCGACCCGCTCGACCGCCTCCGCGCCATCACCGCCCTCGAACGCGCCCGCACCGTCGACGGGAGCGCACTCCGCCAGGGGTTCGTCCGACATGCACGGGCCTGGGCCGAGGCGGAGGGCATCGCGCCGAACGCGTTCCTCGAGCTCGGCGTGCCCCGTGAGGTCCTCGTCGAGGCCGGCCTGCTCCCCGGGTCGCGCCGCGCCGGCCGGGCCAGCAGCGGTCGGTCCAAGGTCACCACCGGCCAGATCGCCACCTGGGTGCTCGGCCGGTCGAAGCCGTTCACCCTCGCCGACATCGAGGCGGAACTCGGCGGCAGCCCCGTCACCGTCCGCAAGGCGCTCGCCGAGCTCGAGGCCGAACGCCGCCTCACCCGCCTCGGCACCGTGCCCGACCACCACGGCCGGGGCCGTGCGCCGCTGCTCTTCGCCCGCCGTGACCCTGCCGACCCCGCCCCCTCGCGCAACGGCGCGACCCGCAACCGGCCGACCGCCAAGGTCAGAGCCACTCGCGGCGGCGGAACACGGCGTACAGCGCGACCGAAGGCACGAGCATGAGCACGACGGCCGTTGCGACACCGGCGGCCGTCCCCTGCCCGGGGAACGGGACGTTCATCCCGTAGAACCCCGTCACGAGTGTCGGCACGGCGATGATGCCCGCCCAGCTCGTGATCTTCTTCATCACCAGGTTCTGGCGGTAGTCGCGCAGGCTCAGGTTCGTCTCCACGATCGACGTGGCGAGATCGCGCAGCGAGTCGATCGACTCCGACACCCGCAGCACGTGGTCGTAGAGGTCGCCGAAGTACGGGACGAGCGGGTCGTCGATCCCGTGGTGCTCACCACGGACGAGGCTGCTCACCACCTCGCGCAGAGGAGCGACGACCCGGTGCAGGTGGACGAGCGAGCGGCGCATGTGGAACCAGTGCCGCTGCTCGGTCGGATCGAGCGGGACGTCGGCGAACAGACCCTCGCTCACGTCGTCGTAGTAGGCGTCGAACTCCACCACCGCGTCGAAGTAGGTGTCGACCGCCGCGTCGAGCAGGCCGTGCAGGAGGAACCCGACACCACCGTGCGCGAGCTCCGACGACCCGTCGAGCCGCGCCAGCACCGGCGCGAGATCGAACCGTTCGTCCTTGCGGACGCTGACGAGCCAGCGCGACCCGACGAACGCGTCGACCTCGGTGAGGTGGAGACGCCCGACCGCGGCGTCGACCTCGACGGCGTGCGCGGCGAGGAACAGGTGCCCCGGGTAGCGGTCGATCTTCGGGCGCTGGTGCGGGCCGAGTGCGTCCTCGACGGCGAGCGGGTGCAGGTCGAACAGACCGGCGAGGTCGGCGAGGTCACCGTCGACGGGGGCGAGGACGTCGACCCACACCACGGTGCCGTCGAGGTCGAGATGCGCCGCGACATCGGCGAGGGGGAACCCCTCGGCGACGACCGACCCACCCCGGTAGGCCCGGGTCCACACAGCCGGTGTCGTCATCGCACCCGGACCGCCGACGCCGGGTCGGGTTCTCCGGTGCCGTGCAGCAGTGCTGCGAGGACCTCGACCCCGTCGACGAGCCGTGGCCCGGGGCGCACGACCACACCGTTCGCGTCGAGTGCCCACACGGCTGCCTCCGCGGGCAGCCGGTCGAGCAGGTCGCGGGCATGCGCCGCGGCACCAGCCACGTCGAATCCGCACGACGCCACGAGCACCACCTCGGCACCGCAGCCGGCGACGGCGTCCCACGTGGTCGGCACCGAACGTTCGCCCGGTCGGCACAGCACCGGATCACCGCCGGCCCGTTCGACGAGCTCGGGCACCCAGTGCCCGGCGATGTAGGGCGGATCGGGCCACTCGAGCACCAACACGGTCGGCCGCCGTCGACCGGCGACCGCTCGAGCCACCGCGTCGAGCCGCCGTCGGGCGTCGTCGACGAGTGCCGTCGCGGCCGACGACGCGTCGATCGCCCGGCCGACCGTCAGCACGTCGCCGAGCACGTCGTCGAGCGTGTGCGGATCGAGGGTGACGACCTCGGCGGTGCAGCCGAGCGCGTCGAGCGCATCGGCGACGTCGTCGCTCGGCAGGGCACAGACCCGACACAGGTCCTGGGTGAGCACGACCGTCGGGTCGAGCGTCCGGAAGACGACACGGTCGAGCTCGTAGAGGTCCGCTCCGGCGGCGACGCGCGCCCGCACCAGCTCGTCGATCGCCGCGGCGTCGAGCCCCTCGGTGTGCAGGCCGCCGACGACGATGCCGCGCCCGGCGCGCACCCCGACCGGGTGATCGCATTCGAAGGTCACACCGACGAGTTCCTCCGCCCGTCCGAGCGCACACACGATCTCGGTGGCCGACGGCAGGAGGGAGACGATGCGCACGACAGCACGGTAGTGGGCCGGGCAGAATGCGGGAACCCGGTCGGACCGGGACGATCCGAGGGGTTGGACGATGACGGAACGGTTCCGGGAGGGCTTCGCAGGGCGGGTCGCCGTGGTCACCGGCGGCGGGACGGGCATGGGGCGCGAACTCGTGCGACAGCTCACCGCGGACGGCTGCGACGTCGCGACCTGCGACGTGCTGATCGACAACGCCGAGGCCACGAGAGAGCTCTGCCGGGCGGACGGGAACCGGGGCGAGGTGCTCGTGCACCGCGCCGACGTGTCCTCGGAGGACGACGTGCGCGCCTTCGCCGACGCCGTGGGCGCATGGCGCCCCGCCGTTCACCTGCTGTTCAACAACGCGGGCATCGGCGGATCGGTGTCGATCGTCAACGGCGAACGCGCCCAGTGGGAGCGCGTCTTCGACGTCTGCTGGTACGGCGTCTACTACTCGACGATCACGTTCCTCCCGCAGCTGCTGCGCGCCGATGTCGCGCACGTGGTCAACACCAGCTCGGTGAACGGGTTCTGGGCGTCGGTCGGCCCGACGATCCCGCACTCCCCCTACAGCGCGGCGAAGTTCGCCGTGAAGGGTTTCACCGAGGCGCTCATCACGGACTTCGCCGTCAACGCCCCGCACGTCCATGCGTCGGTCGTCATGCCCGGCCACATCGGCACGGCGATCTCGACCAACTCCGACAAGCTCCTCGGCCTCGACGACCCCGAGAAGTTGCGGGCCCGCTACATCGGTGCCGGACTCGACCCCGACCGGCTCAGCCCCGAGGAGATGCTCGCCCGCATGGAACGCCGGGGGGAACGGTTCCGGGACACGGCGCTCACGAGCGCGGCGGATGCGGCCCGGATCATCCTCGACGGCGTCCGCGCCGATCGTTGGCGGATCCTCGTCGGCGAGGACGCGCACATCATCGACGAGCTCGTCCGCGCCGACCCCGAGGCGGCGTACACCGAGGACACGTTCCGCACCTGGAACGCGCAGGTCGAACGGGTGCGGGCGGGCGGCTGACCCGATCCCCGAAGCGGCCGGGGCCCCAACTACGATCGGACTCCGCATGTCGGCATCGACGACCTCCCCCGCCGAGCACGGCACCGACGACCACGGACACGGTCGACGTGGTGCGCTCGGACTGACCGGCCTCGCCGTCGGTGCGCTCGGCATCGTCTACGGCGACATCGGCACGAGTCCCCTCTACGCGTTCCGTGAGACCTTCGAGGGCCATCATCTCGAGGTCACCCGCGACGGTGTGCTCGGTGCCTGCTCGCTCGCGTTCTGGGCGCTGATGCTGATCATCACGGTGAAGTACCTGCTGGTCGTGATGCGCGCCGACCAGCGCGGCGAGGGCGGCATCCTGGCCCTCACCTCGCTGCTGCCGGGACGCGACCACGGCCGGATCATGATCGTGTTCCTGGCGGCCGGCATCTTCGGCACGGCGATGCTCTACGGCGACGGGATGATCACGCCGGCGATCTCGGTGCTCTCCGCCGTCGAGGGTCTCAAGGTCGCGACGACGAGCATGGAGGACTTCATCATCCCGATCGCCGTCGCGATCCTCGTCGCACTGTTCCTCGTGCAACGGCGCGGGACGGCGGGCATCGCGCGGGTCTTCGGTCCGATCATGCTCGTGTGGTTCAGCGTCCTCGGTGTGCTCGGCGTGCGCCAGATCGTGCGCACCCCCGACGTGATCGCAGCGCTCAACCCGGTGTACGCGCTGCGGTTCTTCTCGGAGTACGGGTGGGAGGGGTTCTGGTCGCTCGGGTCGATCTTCCTCGTCGTCACCGGTGGCGAGGCGCTCTACGCCGACATGGGCCACTTCGGTCGCAAGCCGATCAAGTTCGGTTGGTTCACGCTCGTACTCCCTGCGCTCGTACTCAACTACTTCGGCCAGGGTGCTCTCCTGCTCCGTGATCCGCACGCGATCGAGCAGCCGTTCTTCCTGCTCGCGCCGAGCTGGTCGATCTGGCCGCTCGTGATCCTCGCGACGTCGGCGACCGTCATCGCCTCGCAGGCGCTCATCTCGGGGGCGTTCTCGCTCACCACGCAGGCCATGCAGTCCGACTACCTGCCGCGTGTGAAGGTGCAGCACACGTCCGAGAGCCACATGGGCCAGGTGTACGTACCGATCGTGAACTGGCTGCTGATGATCTCCTGCGTCGGGCTCGTCCTGGGGTTCCGCACGTCGGGCAACCTCGCTGCGGCATACGGCATCGCGGTCACGATCACGATGGCGATCACCACGACCCTGCTCATGGGCGTCGCCATCGAACGGTGGCGCTGGCCACGGTCGCTCACCCTGCTGTTCGGTCTGCCGCTCCTCGCCGTCGACGTGGCGTTCGTCGCCGCCCAGGTCGTGAAGATCCCCAAGGGCGGCTGGTTCGCGCTCGCCGTCGGTGTCGGCCAGTTCGTACTGATGACCACGTGGAACACGGGTCGTCGGATCCTCGCCCGTTCGATCCACCGCGGTGAGACGCCGCTCGCCACGTTCATGGCCGAACTCGACCGTGACGAGGTGCACCGCGTGCACGGGACCGCTGTGTTCCTGTTCAAGGAGGCGGGAACGGCGCCGCCGGCACTACTCGTGAACGTGCAGCACAACCGGGTGCTCCACGAACGCGTCGTCCTCTTGTCGATCGTGACCGAACCGACGTCTCACGTCGTCGGTGACGACCGCTACAGCGTCACGCCGATCGGTGACGGCGTTTGGCAGGTCGTGCTCCGGTTCGGGTTCCGTGACGAGCCGAACATCCCCGAGGCGTTGCGGTCCCTACCCGACGGCCTCGCCGGACTCGACCTCGACACGGTCACGTACTTCCTCGGGCGCGAATCGATCGTGGCGGCGCCGAAGCCGAACATGGCCCCGTGGCGGGAGCGGCTCTTCGTGCTGCAGACCCGCACGGCGGCGAGTGCTGGGCGGTTCTTCCACCTGCCGGCCGACCGTGTCTTCGAGGTCGGGACGACCGTGGAGATCTGACGCGCCGGCCGGTCAGTCCGCGGCGCGTCGCCGGACGTGGTACCACTGTCGGCGTGCGCACTCCCGAAGAAACCGTGAACGAGTTCATCGCCGCCATCGGCCGCAAGGACCTCGACGCAGCCGTCGCGCTCGTCGCCGACGACCTGTACTACGACAACGTCCCGATCGGTGACATGCGCGGCGCCGCCGCCATGCGCGACTTCCTCACCCCCATGGTCGGCGGTGACGGTCCCGTCGCGTTCGAGATCGTCCGGCAGACCGCGTCGGGCGACATGGTGATGAACGAACGCATCGACCGGTTCACGATGAAGGGCAAGGAGATCGCCCTGCCCGTCGCCGGGGTGTTCGAGGTGCACGACGGCCGGATCACGTTCTGGCGCGACTACTTCGACAACGGCATGTTCATGAAGATGCTGAAGGGTTGAGCGCCGACCCGACCGCCGCCGCCATGCGCATCGGCGTCTTCGCCGGCGACGTCACCGGACCGACCGCGCTCGACGACCTCGTGCAGGGGGCGGTCGACGCCGAGGCCGACGGGTTCGCCGGGTACTGGCTCCCCTGGATCTCGGGTCACGACCCGCTCGTCGCGCTCGCCCTCGCCGGCGCGCGCACCGACCGGATCGAGCTCGGCACCGCAGTCGTCCGCACCTACACGCGCCACCCCGCCGACCTCGCCGGTGCGGCCGTGTCGGTCGGCGTCGCAACGGGTGGGCGGTTCACCCTCGGTGTCGGCCCGTCGCACAAGCCGGTGATCGAACGGACCTTCGGGTACCGGTTCGACCGACCGGTGCGCAACACCGAGGAGTACCTCGAGGTCCTCGAGGGCCTGCTCGGCGGGTCGACCGTGCATCTGAACGGCGACCAGTGGAC
>CAYVOK010000027.1:2583-6539 GCA_964453335.1 uncultured Acidimicrobiaceae bacterium | reverse complement strand
CGCCGCGAAGACGTTCGCCGTCTACGGACGGATGCCGTCGTACCGGGCGATGCTCGACCGCGAGGGCTGGGAACGACCGGAGGACGCGGCGATCATCGGCGACGAGGCCACCGTGCGTGCCGCCCTCGACCGGATCGCCGCTGCGGGCGCGACCGATCTCGTCGCAGTCGAGTTCGACCACGATCCGGAGGCGCGACGCCGGACCAGGGCGACACTCACCGCCCGCTGACGGGCCGCGACCAGTGGTCGGCAACGGTCGTCGCACCGCTCGTCGACGGTGCCGCTGCAGCGGCCATCCCGTCGGGTGTGCCGTCGACGTGGTCGTCGACCGCCCGGTCGGCGTCGTAGCCGTAGAGCCACGTGCGGGCGGTCACCGCAGGGTCGGCGCGCATCGCCGCCCGCAACTGCTGGTTGCGGCGCCACACCGACCGCCAGTCCCGCAGGTGGAACACGGTCGCCCCGGCGCGTGACTGCTGCTGCACCTCGGTGGTGCGGGGACGTCGGATCGCTTCGTAGCGTCCGAGTGCAGCCACCACGTCGTCGGTGCACGACGGGTCGACGTCGCCGAGGCAGCGGGCGAGCACGGCGGCGTCCTCGATCGCCTGGCACGCGCCCTGCGCCATGTAGGGGAGCATCGGATGGGCGGCGTCACCGAGCAGCGTGACCCGTCCCCGCGTCCACCACGGGAGCGGGTCGCGGTCGTGGATCGCCCACAGGAACGGGTCGTCGATCTCGGCCATGAAACCGCGCACGGTCGGTTCGAACGCGGCGAAGTCGGCACGGAGCCGGTCGCGATCGCCGCGGGCCGACCAGCTCTCCTGCGCCTCCGGACCGCCGGGCACGATGCCGACGACGTTGAAGAGTTCGCCGCCCCGCACCCAGTACGCAACGACTGATGCGTCGGGGCCGTACCAGACGTGACAGATGCGAGCGAGGTCGAGGTGGGCGACCCGTTCGGCGGGGATCAACCCGCGCCAGCACACCATCCCGGAGAACTGCGAGGTCGCCGGACCGTGCAGGAGTGCGCGGATCGGGGAGTGGATGCCGTCAGCGGCGACGACCACGTCGGCGTCGAGGGTCGTGCCGTCGTCGAGGGTGACCGTGACCCCGTCGCCACGGTCGTCGACAGCGGTGACGACGGATCGGAGCCGGATCACGTCGGCGGGCACCGCGGCGACGAGCACGTCGAGGAGGTCGGCCCGGTGCAGGTGGAAGTACGGCGCACCATAGGTGTCGCGGGCGAAGGTGCCGAGCGGGGTGTGGTGGAGCAGGCGACCGGTGCGCGCCGACCGCACGTCGATCCCCGTCGGTTCGACGGCCCGTTCGGCGAGGGCGTCATCGAGCCCGAGGCCGGCGAAGACCCGCGACGCGTTCGACGCCACCTGGATACCGGCCCCCACCTGCGCAAGGGCACGTGCCTGCTCGAGGACGGTGACGTCCCAGCCGACTGACCGCAGCGTCGCCGCCGCGGTCAGTCCGCCGATCCCCCCGCCGACGACGAGTGCCCGCCCCCCGTGCACGGCGCGGAGTGTAGGACGAGGAGTCGTTGCACGTCGGCCGGATCACCGGTCCCGGGCGGTAGCGTGCCCGCCGTGCTCCGGCCCACCCGTCCCCGTCTCGCCGCGCTGCTGACCGCGCTCCTCGCGACCGCCGTCGCTGCGTCGGGTTCTGTGGCCGACGCGGTCGCCACGCCCGTCGTGCCGCACGCGGTCGACCCCACCTTCGGTGGCGGCGACGGCATCGCAACCATCGACTTCGGTGGCGAGGACGGTTGCGTCTTCACGGCGGATGTGACCAGCACGATCTCCTGCGGTATCGCCCTGCTGGCCGACGGTCGCATCGTGACGGCGTCGTCGACGAGCGGCACGACCTACGACATGCTCGTGAGCCGGTTCCTCGCCAACGGTACGCCGGACACGAGCTTCGGGATCGGTGGGTCCGCGGTGATCGACCTCGGTGCCGACGAGAAGGCGTTCGAGGTCGCCATCGACTCGCAGGGTCGCATCGTCGTCGTCGGACAGACCGTGGCACCCGGCGGCGTCGGCCGATCGTTGGTGGTCCGCCTGCTCACCGACGGCTCGCTCGACCCGGCGTTCGGGACCGCTGGTATGACGGTCGTCCAGTACCAGAACGGGACCGTCGGGTACGCGAGGTCGGCCGTGATCGGCACCGACGACAGCATCACGATCGGCGGGACGACCTCGGTCTCGACGGGTCTCTGGTTCATGGTGGCTCGCCTGACGTCCGCCGGGTTGCTCGACGCCGGGTTCGGGAGCGGTGGACTCCACGCCGCCGTCCTCACCGGCACCGACATCACGGAGGCGCTCGCACGCCGCCCCGACGGCACGCTCATCGCAGCGGGGTCGAGCTATACGTCCGGTGCGAGCGCACACACGTTCGTCCTCCAACCGAACGGCGACCTCGACCGGGCCTGGGGTCTCTGCGGCTACGAGACGTACTTCGCCACGACGTCGAGCAGCGGCGGTCCCTCCGGACTCGTCGTCGATCCCACAGGGCGCGCTGTCGTCGTGGGCTTCTCGGGCTACGGCGGGACCACCCGTCTCTTCGCCCAGCGCACCCTGGCGAACGGCGACGTCGACCCGACGTTCGGCAGCGGCGTCGTCGACCTGCAGATCGACCCGGTGCCAGGTCTGGCCTCGGCAACGGCCGTCGCCCGCAGTTCGGACGGTCGACTGTTCGTCGCCGGCCGGTACCGGGACGGCACACGGTTCTACGGGTTCGTGCTCGCTCTGACCGACGCCGGCATCCCCGACGAGTCCTTCGCGCCGGGCGGGCTCGTCGGCCTCGGCCCGCAGGCGATCGATCCCATGGACATCGTGGTGGCTGCGGACGGGTCGATCCTCGTGGTCGGCACGGCGGGGTTCACTGCCACCGCCGACCTCGCGGTCGTGCGCATCGCACCGCAACGTGCCGTCGCACCCGCGTACGCCTGCTGACCACGCGGCCGGGCGCCCGACAACGGATGATCAGCGGTCGACGACCCCGTCCACCATTGCGGTGAATGCCCGCCAGTCGATCGAGTCGGGCAGGCCGAGCACGTCGACGAGCACGCTGGCCCCGGCACCGACCGAGTGCACGAGGCACAGTTTCGTGAGCGCAACGGCTGGTGACGGGAACCGGTCGGCGACGAGGTCGGCCGCAGCGCGCAACGTCCCGCCCTCGATCTTCGCGAACTGTGCGGCGAGGACCGGGTCGTGGGCGGCGGCGAGCGTCACCTCGATGAAGATGCGTCGTCGGACACGCCCGGCCGGGCTCCCCCACGCCCGCCACGCCGCAGCGGCCACGAACGGGTCGGTGGCCAGCAACGCCCGCCGGCCCGGCTCGATCGCCCGGTGCTGCGCCCGGTCCAACAGATCGCAGACGAGCGCCGTCCGATCGGTGTAGCGGCCGTAGAGCGCGCTCGGTGTCAGCCCCGCGGCCCGCCCGATCCGCGACATCGTCGCCCGTGTCACCCCACTGCGGGCGATCACGACCTGCACGCCGCGCAGCAGCGCGTCGCGGACCTCGTCGTCGGGGTCGCCGATCAGCTCGGCGGTCGGCGCGAACGCCTCGGGAACGGCTGCGGTCGGTACGACGAGCGGTCCGCAGAGCAGCGCGGCGAGCGCAGCACGGTCGGGCCGAGGGAGCCCGGGCGCCCGCCGGAGTGCCGCCACGCCGACTGCCGCGATCAGGGTGCCGAGGTCGGTGACACCCTCAGGTGTCGCGCCTGCGCGGTCGTACCCCGCCGCCACGAGATCGGCGACCAGCTGGTCGGGGACGATGTCGGCGAGCTCGTCGACCCTCGGAGCGGCCACGAGAAGCTCGATCGCCGTGGTCAGCTCCTCGTCGGGGGAGATCATCGCAGCGACCGCCGCGCGGCCACCCGAACTGCGCGGGCCGGCGTGCCGCAGCGTGCGGACATCGGTGGCGAACCGGGCGAATCGTGCCCGGCAGCG
>CAYVOK010000027.1:0-2483 GCA_964453335.1 uncultured Acidimicrobiaceae bacterium | reverse complement strand
CCGATGGTAATCCGTTACGGCATCAGCCCGGCGTCCGACCCGAACATCGGCGAGACTGACGTCATCGGTCCGACAGGAGGATCCGCGCGTGCCGTACTACCGATCCGTCGGTTCGATCCCGCCCAAGCGCCACACGCAGCACCGCCGTGCCGACGGCACGCTGCTCTACGAGGAACTGACCGGTTCCGACGGGTTCTCCTCGGACTCGAGTCTCCTCTACCACCTGCACCAGCCGTCGCAGCTGCTCGACGTCGCCCCCTGGGACCTCGGCGACCAGTCGCTGCACCCGAACGAGCCCTTCCTGCCGCGCCACGTGCGCACCCACACGCTGTTCCCCGACGGCACCGCCGTCGACGCGGTGAACGGCCGGAGACTGCTCCTCGGCAACGACGACGTGCGACTCTGCTACGTCGCCGCGACGGCCCCGAGCTCCCTGTACCGGAACGCGATCGGCGACGAGTGCCTCTTCGTCGAGGACGGCGCCGCACTCATCGAGACCACGTTCGGCGATCTCGCCGTCGGCGCCGGCGACTACGTGGTGATCCCGCGGGGCACCGACCACCGGATCCTGCCGACGGGGGCCGGGCCGCTCCGCTGCTACGTCATCGAGTCGTCATCCCGCATCCGACCGCCCCGACGCTTCCTCTCCCCGACCGGACAGTTCCTCGAGCACGCCCCCTACTGCGAACGCGACCTCCGCCCTCCGACCGCCCCGCGCATCGTCGACGACGGCCCGACGACCGTGCACGTGAAGCACCGGGGTGCCGGGCGCGGGGGTGTGACGGGGACCGTGTACACGCTCGCCCACCATCCCTTCGACGTCGTCGGCTGGGACGGCTGCCGGTACCCGTACGCGTTCTCCGTGCACGACTACGAGCCGATCACTGGGCGGATCCACCAGCCACCCCCGTCGCACCAGGTGTTCGAGGCCGACCGGTTCGTCGTGTGCAACTTCGTGCCCCGCAAGGTGGACTACCACCCGCTCGCGATCCCCGCGCCCTACTACCACGCCAACGTCGACTCGGACGAGGTCATCTTCTACGCCGGGGGCAACTACGCCGCCCGGCGTGGGTCAGGGATCGGACAGGGATCGCTGAGCCTGCATCCGGGCGGGCACACCCACGGTCCGCACCCAGGCGCGTACGAGCGCTCCATCGGGGTCGAGGCCGTCGACGAGCTCGCGGTGATGGTGGACACGTTCGCCCCGCTGTGGCTCGGCGAGGGCGGTCGTTCTGCCCTTGCGGAGGGGTACGAGCGCACGTGGTCCGGGACCGGGCCAGCCGAGGCTGTGTAGGGTCAGGTCGTCCCGACGAACACCCGCAGGAAGGTCCCCACATGTCCGAGGCCTGGATCATCGACGCCTGCCGCACACCGCGCGGCATCGGCAAGCAGGGCAAGGGTGCCCTCGCCGACATCCACCCCCAGCAGCTCGGTGCGACCGTGCTCGCTGCGCTGCGTGACCGCAACGGTCTCGACACCGCGGACGTGGACGACATCATCTTCGGCACCAGCATGCAGGTCGGCCCGCAGGCGGGCGATCTCGCCCGCATGGCCGCGCTCGACGCCGGCTACGACATCAAGGCGTCGGGCGTGACCATCGACCGCTTCTGCGGGTCCGGCATCACGACGACGAACATGGCCGCTGCGGCGATCGCAGCGGGGTACGAGGACGTCGTCATCGCCGGCGGCTGCGAGATGATGTCGCTGCACCCGATGCTCGGGGAGATCCAGCTCGGCGTGCGCGGTGCGCTGATGGACGCCGGGAACCTGCGCCTTCGGGCGCAGCACCCCCAGACCCACCAGGGTGTCGCCGCCGATGCGATCGCCACCCTCGAGGGCATCTCCCGCCAGGCGCTCGACGAGCTCGCCGTCGAGTCGCAGGTCCGTGCCGCCCGTGCGATCGCCGAGGGTCGCTTCGAGCGCAGCCTCGTCCCCGTGTACCACGAGGACGGTCGCCTCGCGCTCGACCGTGAGGAGTTCCCCCGCCCGGGAACGACCCTCGAGGGGCTCGCGAAGCTCGGCCCGTCGTTCGAGGCGATGGCCGACGTACCGCTCGACGATGCCGGCACGACACTGCGGTCGATGGTCCTCGCCCGCTACCCCGGTCTCGACATCGAGCACGTCCACCACGCCGGCAACAGCTCCGGTGTCGTCGACGGTGCTGCTGCGATTCTCTATGCGAGCCCCGACGCCGCGAAGGCGCGTGGTTGGAAGCCGCGGGCCCGCATCGTCGCGATGGCGAACATCGGCGACGACCCGACGCTGATGCTGAACGCGCCGGTGCCCGCCGCACGCAAGGTGCTCGCCCGCGCCGGCCTCCGCAAGGAGGACATCGACGTGTGGGAGATCAACGAGGCGTTCTCCGTCGTCGCCGAGAAGTTCCAGCGCGACCTCGACCTCGACCGGGAGAAGGTGAACGTCAACGGCGGCGCGATGGCGCTCGGTCATCCGATCGCCGCAACCGGCGCGATGCTGATCGGCAC
>CAYVOK010000026.1:0-40847 GCA_964453335.1 uncultured Acidimicrobiaceae bacterium | reverse complement strand
CACCCGCCGAGGCACCGGCCGAGACGCCGGCACCGAAGCGACGGGCGACCGCTCAGCGCAAGCCTGCGAAGACCGCCGAACCGTCGACGTAGCCGATCTCGACGAGTTCGGTGCGCGGCGCCCAGCGTCCGAGTGCCGAACGGATCGGCGCGACGTCGGTCGCGATCGAGAACCCGGGGAGCCAGTCGTCGTGGTGCGACAGGATCACGCGGCGCGGCGCGAGCAACGAGGTCTGCCGGGCGACGAAGTCGGCGAGCGAACCCTGCACGGGTTCGCCGTCGACGTTGCCGCGGCCGGCCGCGGCGATGATCGCCACGTCGGGCCGGAGGTCGCGCACGATGCCCGACCAGTGGCCCGAGGTGTCCTGGAACAGGAGGGACCCCTCCGGAGTCTCGAACATGAAGAGCAGCGTGTGCCCGTCACCACGGGGCTGCTGCCCGTCGGCCCGGAGGTGGACGAGGGTGTCCTCGCCGAGCCCGCCGATCCAGCGAGCGAGTTCACCGAAGCGCTCGTGCCGCTCCTGCTGGGTGACGAACAGGTCACCGAGGCACACCTCGTCGGCGGCGGGCATCCCGAGGTGGGACCACACGCAGGAGTGCAGGCTCGGGTAGACGCAGCAGTCCACCCCCGGGGCGAGACGGATCCGTTCGCCACCGGCCACCGGGAGCAGCCGGTCGAGCGGCACCCCGGCGGCCTCGAGGACCCGGACCGTCTCGTGGGACCCGATCACCGTCGCACCGGTGCGCTCGACGATCCGCTCCGCCCCCCACAGGTGGTCGAAGTGCGAGTGCCCGACGACGATCCAGTCGCACCGGTCGATGTCCTCGGGTCGCACCGGGGGTTGCGGGCCGGCCGCACCGTCCACACGGTCGAGATACGCGTCGAGGAACACGACGGTGTCGTCGGTGCCGTTCGGCCCGGGGACGGGCAACGTCAGGCGGAACGTCGCGCAGCCGAACCAGTCGAGCCGCGCCGTGGACGTGGATGCGCGCATGGGCGACACCTTCCCACACCGCGCCGAGGCCGCGGGTAGCGTCCGCGCCGTGACCAACCACGTCGTCGCACCCCCTGCCATCGCCCCGCCCGCAGCGCGCTACGCGCACGCCGTCGTGTCGGAGTCACCGGGTCGGATGCTGCACACCTCGGGGGTCGTGCCGACCGCGCCCGACGGCACGGTGCCCGACGGCGTGGCGGCGCAGGCCCGCACGGTCTGGTCGACCATCGGGGCGCTGCTCGACGACGCCGGGTTCGCACCGCAGGACATCGTGTCGGTGACGACCTACGTGGTCGACGACCACGCCGGCGAGCTCGCCACCGTCATGGCGGCGCGGGACGCGTTCCTCGACGGACACCTCGCTGCGTCGACGCTCGTCGTCGTGCCCCGGCTCGCGCAGCCGGCGTGGAAACTCGAGATCGCCGTCGTCGCCGTTCAGGGGCGGTAGGTCCACGCCATCGCGCCGGGGCGGCGCATCGGCGCGACGAGGTTCGCCCAACGACACAGCAGCGGCCGCGTGTCGCGCGGGTCGATGACCTCTTCGATCTCGAAGACCTCGGCGGCGCGGAACGGGCTGCGGTAGCGGTTCAGCCGCTCACGGATCTTGTCGATCTCGGCCGCCCGTGCCTCACCCTCGAACTCGGCGAGCTCCGCCTTGTAGGCGACCTCGAGCCCGCCCTCGATGGGGAGCGAACCCCAGTCGCCCGACGGCCACGAGTACCGGAAGTGCGTCGTACCGGGCTTCCGGTTCGCTGCACCGGCGACGCCGAACGCCTTGCGGATCACGACGCACGCGAACGGCGACGTCGACTGGCCGAGCGCGGCGAGTGCCACCGACCCGTAGCGGATGGTGCACTCCTCCTCGGACTGCTTGCCGATCAGGAAGCCGGGACAGTCCTCGAGGTGGATGAGCGGCAGGTGGAACGTCGACGCGAGGTCGATGAAGCGCGTGACCTTGCGGGACGCGTCGGCCGTCCAGGCCCCGCCGTAGACGTAGGGGTCCTCGGCGAAGATGGCGACCGGCCAGCCGTCGAGCCGGGCGAACCCGGTGATGATCGACTTGCCCCAACCACGGCCCATCTCGAAGAAGCTGTCGGTGTCGACGACCGCCGCGATGACGTCGCGCATCTTGTACACGCGCCGCTGCTCGCGGGGGACGATCGACAGCAGCTTCTCCTCGCGGCGCTGCGGGTCGTCGACCACGGGGCCCCGCGGGGGCAGCTCGTTCACGTTCGCCGGCAGGTACGACAGGAACCGGCGGGCCCGCTCGAAGGCCTCCTCCTCGGTGGCGACCATGTCGTCGATCGCACCGTTCGAGGTGTGGATCCGGGCGTGGCCGAGCTCCTCCTTCGAGACGTCGCCGAGTGAGGCCTGATCGACGAGCGCAGGCCCGGCGATCATCATCTGGGCGGTCTCGGCCACGATCACCGAGTAGTGCGACGTCGTGACCCGGGCCGCCCCGATTCCGGCGACCGAGCCGAGGGCGAGCGCGACCGACGGCGCGACACCGAGGTGGCCGACGACGGTCTCCCAGCCGGCGACCTGCGGGATGAGGGTGCGACCCTTGATCTCGATCGACTTCACCGACCCGCCGCCGCCCATGCCGTCGACGAGCCGCACGTGCGGGAGGCCCAGCTCGATGGCGATGCTCTCGGCGAAGTCACGCTTCGCCGGGATCGTCGCTTCTGCCGAACCGCCCCGGACCGTGAAGTCGTCGCCGGAGATGACGACCGGACGGCCGTCGATCTCGGCGACACCGCAGACCAGGTTCGCCGGCATGAACGACAGGAGGCGACCCTCCTCGTCGTAGGTGCCGACGCCCGACGTCGACCCGATCTCGTGGAACGAACCCTCGTCGCACATGGCGTCGAGGCGATCCCGGATCGTCAGCTTGCCCGCGGCGCGCTGCCGCTCGACCCGCTCGGCACCGCCCATCTCGGCGGCGAGGCGCCGCCGTTCGTGCAGTTCGTCGACCTCGGCCTGCCAGCTCATCGCACTCCCCCCACGGCGGCCATCGGCCGGACTCAGCGACCCTGCCAGTTCGGCGAACGCTTCTCCGCGAACGCCGAGGCACCCTCGCGGGCGTCCTCGCTGCTGAACACCGAGTCGAGCAGCGTGTTCTGGAACGCCCAGAACTCGGCTTCGGTCCGGCCCCAGCACTCGCGGATGATCTCCTTGGAGGCGGCCATACCGAGCGGCGCGTTGCGGGTCATCCGCTCGGCGAGCTCCATGGCCGCGTCGACCGCGCCCCCCGGCTCGGCGAGACGGTTCACCATGCCGAGCTCGTAGGCACGCTCCGCGGTGATCGGATCGGCGGTGAGTGCCATCTCCATCGCGAGGCTGTAGGGAAGCTGGCGGGGCAGGCGCAGCAGGGCACCGGCGCCGGCGAACAGGCCGACACCGACCTCGGGCACGCCGAGCTTCGACCCCTTCGCCGCGACGACGAGGTCGCACGACAGCGCGATCTCGAGACCGCCGGCGAGCGCGAAGCCCTCGACCGCGGCGATCAACGGCTTGCGGGCGCCACGTTCGACGATGCCGGCGAACCCGCGACCCGGCAGGTTCGGCATGCCGCCGTCGAGGAACGCCTTCAGGTCCATGCCGGCCGAGAAGCCCTTCCCGTTGCCGGTGAGGACGCCGACGGCGAGACCGGGGTCGCTGTCGAGCCGGTCGAGGGCCGCGGCGAGTGCCTCGGCGAGTGCCCGGTTCACCGAGTTGCGCTGCTCGGGCCGGTTGAGGGTGATGAGCAGGACCTTGCCGCGCTGCTCGGTCAGGACAGGAGTCTCGTCAGCCATGAGAGGGAACCTAGCCGTCCGCGCTCACTCGGCCCACGCCTTGACCTGCTCGACGACCTTCAACGGGTCGTCGCCGACCGGCTCGATGTTGAGGTAGGTCACACCGACCTCCTTGTAGACGGCGATCCGTTCCCGCACGAAACCGGGATCGCCGCACAGCGTCGCCATGTCGAGGTACTCCTCGGGGACCTTCCCGAAGGCCTCGGCGCGCTTGCCCGACAGGAAGAGATCCTGGATCTCCTTCGCCTCGGCCTCCCAGCCGTACCGGCAGAACAGGTCGTTGTAGAAGTTCTTCGAGCGCGCGCCCATGCCGCCGACGTAGAACCCGGCACTGCCCCGGGCACGGTCGCGTGCGTCGCGCACGTGCTTGTCGTCCTTGGCGCCGATCGCGACCGGACCGCCACCCATGATCTGCAGGGGGGCCAGACCGGCGGCACGGCGGGCCGAACCTGCGGCGAGCGAGTCCCCCCACACGTCACGGAACTTGTCGGGGACGAAGAAGATCGGCTGCCACCCGTCCGCCACCTCGGCGGCGAGCTCGACGTTCTTCGGGCCGATCGCGGCGATCCACACCGGGATGTCGCTGCGGAACGGTCGCCCCATGAACTTCAGCGGCTTGCCGAGCCCCGAACCGCCGTGCTCGGCGTCGAGGGGGAGGTGGTAGTTCGGGCCGTCGTGCACGAGCGCCTCACCGCTCCACACCTTGCGGCAGATGTCGATGACCTCACGGGTGCGCTGCAGCGGCTTGTCGTAACGGACACCGTGCCAACCCTCGATCACCTGCGGACCCGAGGTCCCGAGCCCGAGGTGGAACCGCCCCTGCGAGAGCGAGTCGATCGTCGCGGCGACCTGCGCGATGAGGGCCGGGGTGCGGCTGTACACCGGGAAGATGCCCGACATCAGCTCGACCCGCGACGTGCGCGCCGCGAGGTAGGCGAGTGACGACCCGAGGTCGAACCCGTAGATCTCACCGCCCCACAGCAGGTCGACGCCCGCCGACTCGAGGTCGGCGGCGTGGCGGGCGAACTTCTCCGGATCGCCCTCGTAGAACCCCATGCTCATGGAGATCTTCATGGTCATGCTCCTGTCCGGTCGACGAACACGTGCGTCTCGCCGAGCCACATCGGGGAATTGGGGAGATCGATGAACCGGCGCTCGTCCTCGAGCAGCTCGGCGCCGGCCCGCCGCGCCTCGGGGCTGCCGGCGGTGAAGTCCTCGAGGGAGTCGATCCAGATCTCGGCGATGCCGTCGAACGGTGCCGGTGCACCACCGTTGCGGGCCTGCAACGCCCCGTGCAGCCCGTCGAGGTCGAGCGTGTGGATCTGCTGGTAGCGGCGGATCCCGAGCACCTCCGCCCGGGCGGCGACGAGCGGGCCGTGGACGTCCTTCCAGTACCGGTGGAACTCCTCGACGGAGAGATCCGGCCGACGACGCAGGCAGAACGTGAGCTTGATCACGGGCCGGACCCTAGTGGTCGGCGTGCTGGAGCACGCCCCGTTCCTCGAGTGCCCGAACGGTCGCCTCGTCGAGGCCGAGCACCTCGGTGAGCACCTCGGCGTTGTGCTGGCCGAGCAGCGGCGCCCACAGCTCCGGGTTCGTGTCGACCCCATCCGGACGGCCGGTGAACCGGAACGGGAACCCCGGTGCTGCGAAGTCACCGACGATCGGATCGGAGATCGTGCGCACCATGCCGCGCTCGACGAAGTACGGGTCGGTGAGCGTGGCCTTCGGGGTGAGCACGGGCGAGTTCGGCACCCGGCACCGGTCGAGGATCTCGAGGACCTCGGCGTCGGTCCGGAACGTGGCCATCCACGCCTCGATCAATGCGTTGAGCGCCGGACGGTTCGCGACCCGCGCCGCCGGGGTGGCGAAGTCCGGGTCGGTGAGCAGGTCGGGCCGTCCGAGCGCCTCGCAGAGACCGGACCACTGCCGTTCGAGGCACAGCACCACGATCCACCCCTCCGGACCGCGATACGTACCGGCCGGGGAGACGGCCGGGTGGTCACGGCCGGCGCGGACCGGGTCGCTGCCGTCGACCGAGGCGGCCTGCACGTTGACCTCGTGCATCCAGTAGAGCGAGTCGACGAGCGACAGCTCGATGTGCTGGCCCCGCCCCGTCCGTGAACGAGCGAACAGCGCCGTCGAGATCGCTGCGAACGCGTGCAGGCCCGTCGTCTGGTCGGCGATCGCCGCGGAGACGAAGTACGGCGGACCGTCCGGGTCGCCCGTCATGTGCATCAGCCCGGCGTACGCCTGGCCGACGAGATCGAACGCGACCTTGTCCGAGCGGCAGCCCTCACGGCCGAACCCGGTGATCGACACGACGATCAGATCGGGGCGGTCGGCGGCGAGCACGTCGTAGGTGAGGCCCTTCCGCTCGACGACGCCCGGACCGAAGTTCTCCACCACGACGTCGACGTGGCGCGCCAGGTCCCGGATGAGATCGAGCGCCGCAGGATCGCCGAAGTCGACGCAGAGGCTGCGCTTCCCACGGTTCTGCTGCACGAAGTACGCGCTGCGGCCGTTCCTGATCGCCGGCAGCCCACGAGCCGGGTCACCGCCCGGGGCGAGCTCGACCTTGATCACGTCCGCACCGAGCTCGGCCATCATCCGGGTGCAGCACGGACCCGACAGGTACTGCGTCAGGTCGAGCACGCGGATGCCGCTCAACAGGTCGTTGCGATCGTGATCCCCCATGGCGGCGCATCGTAGGGGGTGACCGGACCGCCCGTCGGTGCCTGCACCCGCCGCGGTAGCGTCCGGCCGTGGCCGACTACCGATCCCTCGAACTGCTGCACGTGGACGTCGCCGACGGGGTGGCGACCGTCGTCATCGACCATCCGCCGGTGAACCTCTTCGACGCCGCCCAGATGCGTGAGTTCGCACAGCTCGGGCGGATGGTCGAGTCGGACGACGACGTCCGGGTCGTCGTGTTCCGGTCGGCGAACCCCGACTTCTTCATCGCCCACGCCGACGTCGGCGGCATCCTCGACATCCCCGCCGACCTGCCACCGGCCACGAAGCTCAGCGGGTTCAGCGGCATGGTCGACCGGTTCCGCACGATGCCGAAGGCGACGATCGCCGTGATCGAGGGTCGGGTCGGCGGCGGTGGGAGCGAGTTCGCACTGTCGTGCGACATGCGGTTCGCCGCAGTCGGACGCGCCGTGTTCAACCAGCCCGAGGTCGGGCTCGGGATCCTGCCGGGCGGTACCGGCACACAGCGTCTCGCCCGCCTCGCCGGCCGCAGCCGGGCGCTCGAGATCATCCTCGGCAGCGACGACTTCGACGCCGTGACCGCGGAGCGGTACGGCTGGGTGAACCGGGCGCTCCCACCCGAGGAGCTGTGGCCGTTCGTCGACCGTCTCGCCCGGCGGATCGCCTCGTTCCCCCCGGAGGCCGTGGCCGAGTCGAAAGCGCTCGTGAACCTCGCCGACGGTGCGATCGTCGATGCGATCATCGCCGAACAACACGGGTTCAACCGCCTCCACCCCCTCCCCCACGTGCGGGCGCGCATGGAGCGCTTCCTCGAACAGGGCGGTCAGACGCCCGAGGGTGAGCAGCGGCTCGGCGACCTCGTCGCCGAGATCGGCTGACGCAAACGGCGCCGGCTCAGTCCTCGAGCCAGGCGTTGAAGCGCGGGGTGCGCTTCTCCCGGAAGGACATCTCGCCTTCCTTCGCATCAGGGTGCCAGTCGGTGATCGCCGTCTTCGCGGCGATCTCGTCGCACGCCTGGGCCCACCCGAGTTCGGCCGCTGCGTAGAGCGAACGCTTCAACAGCCGCATCGCGACCTGGGGGCCCGACGCCAGCTCGGTGGCGAGCGCGGCGGTCCGATCGGCGAGCTCGGCCGGCGCGCACACCTCGTGCACGAGCCCGAGCTCGAGGGCCTCGGTGGCAGACACGATCCGCTTCCGCATCGTGAAGTCGAGGGCCTTCGCGAGACCGATGTGCTGCACGAGCAGGTACTGGCCGCCCTCGTCGGGCAGCAGACCGAACCGCAGGGTCGCGGAGCCCAGCCGGGCGTCGGTGGACGCGATGCGGAAGTCACACGACAACGCGAGCGAGAAACCGGTCTGGATGGCGAACCCGTTCAGCGCGGCGATCGTCAGCTTGTCGAGCTCGCGGACCGCGCGGTTGACCGCCTGGGACACGGTGCGCAGACCGTTGTAGGTCCCGATGGCGTTCGTGTGCCCGGGATGCACCATCGGCACCGACGTCGGCGCGTTCGCGTCCGACCCGTAGCCGCCGGTGAGGTCGTCGCCCGCGCAGAACGCGCGGCCCTCACCGGTGAAGACGACGACGCGCACCTTCTCGTCGAGCTGGATCTGCGTGCACAGCTCGATGAGATCACGCTTCATCCCGACCGTCATGCCGTTCATCCGTTCGGGACGGTCGAACGTGACGGTGACGACGCCGAGGTCGCCGACCTCGACACGGAAACCCTGGTACGCACCCTGCAGCATGGGGCGACCGTAGCGCCGACTCAGTAGTGGATGCTGCCGACCTGGCCGCCGCCGCACGCGATGGCGTCGCCGTTGACGGCGACCGAGCGTGGCGAGGCGAGGAACGCCACGAGCCACGCCACCTCCTCGGCGTCGACGAGCCGACCGATCGCGCTGGCGGACGCCATCCGGCGCTCGGCCTCCACCGGGTCGACGCCGGCCGCGGCGGCACGGGCTGCGACGACGCCGGGGGTGCGTTCCGTGCGGGTCAGCCCCGGGTGCACGCAGGTCACGTTCACCCCGGACCCGCCGAACTCGTCCGCAAGGTTCTTCGTCAACGCGGCGACGGCGACGTTGCGCATGGACGACACCGTGGAGCCGGTGGTGCGGGCAGCGAGGCCGGAGATGTTGACGATGCGACCCCAGCCGTTCGCCCGCAGGTGCGGCTCGGCCGCACGGGCGCAGCGGAGGTAGCCGAGCACCTTCACGTTCACGTCGTCCCAGAAGACGTCGTCGCTCAGCTCGGCGAGCCGTGGCGGCGTCGACTGCCCGGCCGGCGCAGCGGCGTTGTTCACGAGGATGTCGAGCCCACCGAGGAGATCGACGGCCTCGGCGACGCCGGCCTCGACCGACGCGGTGTCGCCCGTGTCGATGCGTACCGGCACGACCCGGCCGCCCGTCATCTCGCTCAGCTCCGACGCGGTCGCGCCGAGCGTCGCGAGATCGCGTGCGGCGATCGCCACGTGCACACCCTCATCGGCGAGCGCGCGTGCGACGGCCTTGCCGATGCCCCGCGAGCCGCCCGTGACGAGCGCCCGGCGCCCGGTCAGGTCGAGGTCCACGTCAGACCCCGAGCCGACGTCGCAACGGTGCGAGCTCGGCGTGGTAACGCTCGACGTTGCGCAACTTCACGGACTCGTAGCCCCGCACCACGTCGGGCAGTTCGGCGAGCCGCAGCGCATCGGCGGCGTCGACGTCGTCGTAGCGGGCGGCGACGGCCTCGACGGCGCGGCGGTACTCGCGCGCGAGGGAGCGTTCCATCCGTCGCATCGACGTCCAGCCGAACGGATCGAGCGGCGTTCCCCGCAGGCGGCGTCCGGCGCGCAGGGCGACGAACACCGGCCGGAACCAGGCGCCGACCTTGACCTTCCGGTCGATGCCGAGCGAACGGAACGCCGGGGGCTGCAGATTCCAGTACACCTTCACGTCGGTGCCCACGGCGTTCTGGACCGTGAGCTTCGCCGCCTCCTCGAGATGAAGACGTGCGACCTCGTACTCGTCCTTGTACGCCATCAGCCGGTGCAGGTGGTGGGCGACGGCAAGCGTGAACCGCTCGTCGCCCGTGGCGGCGGCGGTGGCGACCGTGCCGAGGTACCGGCTCGCGTACTTCTCGTCCTGGAAGGCCGCGAGGTCGGCGGCACGGATCCGCAGCATCCGACCGAGCTCGCCGTCGCCGAGCCCGCGACCGACGATCTCGGCCTCGAGACCGGCGGATGCCCGAGGCAGGTGGTCCTCGGCGAACACCGAGGCCGCCCGGACCCGGTCCGGGTCGATCGCCCACATTCGGCCCCAACGGAACGCGAGGCGGTTCGCCTCGACGGCGGCGCCGTTCAGCTCGATCGCCTGCTCGATCGCCGCGGCGCTCACCGGCAGCAACCCGAGCTGGTATGCGGCGCCGAGCTGCAGCACGTTCGCCGTCGTGGTCTCACCGAAGAGACCCTCGGCGACCGACGAGGCGTCGAGGAACCAGGCGTCCCGCGTCGCGGCGCGGAGGTCGGCCTCGAGGAGGTCCTCGTCGGGGTAGCGGGCGTCGACCTTCGTGACCATCTCACCCGTGGGGGTGCGCGCCGTCGACACGAGCGCGAACGTGCGATCGGGTGACGTGGCGAGCAACTGGTTCGTCGACAGCCCGACGAGCAGGTCGAACACGAGGTAGGTGTCGACCGACCCTGCGGTGACCTTGTTCGTGCCCTCCACCGGCTCGGTCGTGATGCGCAGGTCCGACACCACCGGGCCGGCCTTCTGCGACAGACCGGTCTGGTCGAGACCCCACACGTACCGGCCGTCGACGGTGGCCGCCGTGCCGAGGATCTGCGAGACCGTCACGACGCCGGTGCCACCGATACCGGGCATGCGGATCGTGGCGTCGTCCGCAGGGATGCGGAGCGTGGGCTCGGGCAGTTCGGCGACGTCGATCGCCGGTCGACGACGTGCGCCGCCCTCGGCCCGCGAACCCGCCTTCGGCCGCTTGCGCGGCACGACCGTGAGGAACGACGGGCACTCGCCCTGGAGGCACGAGTAGTCCTTGTTGCACGACGACTGGTGGATGCGCGTCTTGCGGCCGAACTCCGTGTCGACCGGCTGCACGGACAGGCAGTTCGACTTCACACCGCAGTCGCCGCAACCCTCGCAGACACGCTCGTTGATGACGATGCGCTCGGGCGGTTCGACGAGCAGGCCGCGCTTGCGGTCGCGCCGCTTCTCGGCCGCGCACATCTGGTCGTGCACGAGCACCGTCACACCGGGCTCGGAACGCAGCGTCTCCTGCGCCTCGATGATCCGCTCCCGACCCCACACCTCGGTGCCGGGTGCGAGGTCGACCCCGCGGTAGCGGTCGGTGTCGTCGGTGGTGACGATCACCCGCCGCACACCCTCGCTGCGCAGCCACGCGGTGAGCTCGGGGATCGGCATCGCCCCGGCGGCGTCCTGGCCGCCGGTCATCGCCACGGCGCCGTTGTAGAGGACCTTGAAGGTCATGTGCGCCCCGGCCGCGACCGCGGCACGCAGCGACAGCGATCCCGAGTGGAAGAACGTGCCGTCACCGATGTTCTGGATGAAGTGGTCGCTCTCGACGAACGGCCCGATCCCGATCCACTGGGTGCCCTCGCCGCCCATCTGGGTGATGCCGGTGATCGTGCCGACCCGTTCGGGGTCCATGAACATCGCCATCCCGGAGCACCCGATGCCAGCACCGACGAGCGACCCGTCGGGGACCTTCGTGCCCGTGGAGTGCGGGCAGCCGGAGCAGAAGTACGGGGTCCGCGCCGGCAGCAGCTCGACCTTCCGCTTGAACGCCAGCGCCGGGGCGGGCGCGGACGGGGTGAGCCGGCCGGCGTCGATGCGGGTGAGCAGACGACGCCGCAGCGGCTCGACGAGGGCGTCGGCGTCGAGCGCGCCGTACGCCGGCACGAGGACCTCACGGTCGGGGTCGCGCTTGCCGACGACACGCGGGGCATCGGGCATGCCGTAGAGCGCGTCGCGCACCGCCGTCTCGAGGAACGGGCGCTTCTCCTCGACGACGAGCACCTCGGCGAGGCCGTCCGCGAACCGTCGTGCGATCACCCCGTCGAAGGGGAACATCATCCCGACCCGCAGCAGGCGGATGCCGTTGCGGGCGATCGCGTCCTGGTCGAGGCCGAGCTTCCGCAGTGCCTCGACGACCTCGTAGTACACGCGCCCCGACGCGACGATGCCGAGCCACGCGTCGGTCGGCGCCACCGTGATCTCGTTGAGCCCGTTCTCCTGGCCGTACCGCAGTGCGAGCTCGAGGCGGGCCTCGTAGATCTCCTGCTCGATCGCGTTCGAGTACGGGGTCACCAGGTTGCCGGTGACGGTGGGCCGGTACGGCTTGCCGCGCCACTCGATCGTCGGGACGACCGGACGGATGCGGTCGGGTCCGACTTCTGCGGTCCCGGCGCCGTCGGCGACGGCGGTCACGATCTTGAGGCCGGCCCACAGACCGGCGGCACGGGACAGGTGCACGCCGTGTCGGCCGAGATCGAGGATCTCCTGCACGTTGCCCGGGTGCAGCACCGGCACGTGGAGGTCGGCCAGCGTCCCCTCCGACGCCGAGGGGAGGGTCGAGGACTTCGACGCCGGATCGTCACCCGTGAGGGCGAGGACGCCGCCGTTGGCGGACGTGCCCGCGTAGTTGGCGTGACGGATCGCGTCGCCGGCGCGGTCGAGACCGGGGGCCTTGCCGTACCAGACACCCACGACACCGTCGTGGCGCTGACCGGGGAACGTCGAGGCGAGCTGGCTGCCCATGACCGCGGTCGCACCGAGCTCCTCGTTGAGGCCCGGGGTGTGCACGATGTCGAGCTCGTCGAGCAGGCGCCGGTGCGCGATCAGTTCCCGGTCGTACCCGCCGAGTGGCGAGCCCTGGTACCCCGACACGAACGCGGCGGTCCGCAGCCCACCGCTGCGGTCGGCCCGGAGCTGGTCGAACAGCACGCGGACGAGGGCCTGGATCCCGGTGTAGAAGAACTGCCCCTCACGCGTGGCGTACTTCGCGTCGAGGTCGCTCGCGGCGTCGGGCCGCCCCATCACGTCGGTCATCCCGCTCCCCCTCGTCGTCGTGCGATGGGGCGAAGGGTAGTCGCCGACCGTGTCGTCAGTCCCCGGATGTGGGGAGCACGTGCCCGGCGAAACGCTCCCGCAGCGCGGTCTTCTGGATCTTGCCTGTGCCGGTGTGCGGGAGCTCGTCGACGAAGACGACCTCGTCGGGCAGCCACCACTTCGCGACCCGACCGGCGAGGTGGTCGAGCACGTCCGCTGCGGTGACCGTCGATCCGGCGGCACGCACGCAGACGAGGAGCGGACGTTCCTGCCAGCGCGGGTGCGGCAGACCGATGACCGCCGCCTCGGCGACGCCGACGCAACCGACCGCCTCGTTCTCGAGGGTGATCGAGCTGATCCACTCGCCACCGCTCTTGATCACGTCCTTCGCCCGGTCGACGAGTTCGAGATAGCCCTCCGGATCGATGGTCGCGATGTCACCGGTCCGCAGCCAGCCGTCGGGGGTGTGGCTCGTCCCGCCACCCTCCTCACCGAGGTAGTAGCTGCCGGCGACCCACGGTCCCCGGGCGACGAGCTCGCCTCGGCTCGCACCGTCGTGCGGTACGGGGCGACCGTCGTCGCCGACCACGTCGAGCTCCACGCCGTAGAGCACCCGCCCCGCCTTCATCTGCCGGGCGCGCCGCTCTGCGACGGGACGCTCGACCGTCGCAGCCGTCGGCATGCCCGACGAACCGAGGGTCATCTCGGTCATCCCCCACACGTGGCTCACGGTCACGCCGTAGCGGTCCTCGAGCGTCTCGATGAGCGACAGCGGTGCCGCCGACCCGCCGATCGCCACCCGTTGCAGCGTCGGCACGTCGAGATCGTTGCGGTCGAGGTACTGGGCGAGTCCGAGCCACACCGTCGGGACACCGGCGGAGAACGTGACGCGTTCCTCGGTGATCCAGCGGTGCACGGCCTCCGGACCGACGTCGGGTCCGGGCAGCACGAGGCGCGCCCCCGAGTGCGCGCACGCGAACGGCAACGCCCAGCCGTTGACGTGGAACATCGGCACGACGAGCAGCACCGTCTCGCGCGACGAGACACCGTGCCCGTCGCCCGTGCACACGGCGAAGCTCTGCAGCACGAGCCCCCGATGGTGGTAGAGGACGCCCTTGGGGTTCCCCGTCGTGCCCGACGTGTAGCAGAGCGCCGCCGCGCTCCGTTCGTCGAACTCCGGCCATGCCTCGATCGGTTCGTGCGCGTCGAGGAGGGCGTCGAAGGCGGGGTCGAGGGCGATCCAGTGTTCGACGTGGGGGCACGACGGTCGGAGCCGCTCGACGGTCTCGGCGAAGGACGGGTCGAACAGCACGACACGGTCGGCCGCGTGCCCGACGACGTAGACGAGCTGGTCGTCGAAGAGCCTCGGGTTGATGGTGTGTAGCACCGCCCCGACACCGGTGATGCCGTAGTAGGCGGTGAAGTGCCGGTGATCGTTCCACGCGAGCGTTCCGACCCGGTCGCCCGGTTCGATGCCGAGGGACCGCAGCACCGTGGCGAACCGTCGCGCCCGGTCGCCGAGGCTGCGGTAGTCGGTGCGCACGACCGCACCGGCGCTGTCGCAGGAGACGACCGGTGTCGTGCCGTGGAACCGGGAGGCGTAGTCGAGCAGACCCGACAGCAGGAGCTGCCGGTCCATGTTCAGGCCGTGGAGCACGGCCGGATCGTACGTTCCCTCAACCGTCCCCGCGCAGGGTCCCCGCGGCGTGGAGCGCGTCGACCCGTGCGTCGTCGTAGCCGAGCAGATCGCGCAGCACCGCGCGGTTGTGCTCGCCGAGTCTCGGCGCAGCGGGTTCGACGGACCGCTCGTCGACCGCGCTCGAGTGGATCGGGAACCCGGGTACCCGGACCGTCCCCATCGTCGGGTCGTCGACCTCCACGACCGCGCGCCGCTCCCGGTAGAAGGGCTCGAGGTGGGCGTCGGCCGGGTCGACCACCGGTGCGGCGGGGAGCCGGAACCGGTCGAGATGCGCGAGCAGGTCGGCGTCGGTGGCGAAGGTCTGCATCCAGCCCTCGAGGAGATCGACGAGGGCGTGACGATGGTCGGCACGGTCCTTGGCCGTGGCGAACCGGGCGTCGCCGGCGAGGTCGTGGTGACCGGTCGCAGCCACCGCCTCGCAGAGCCGCGGCCACTGCGCGTCGAGGACCTGCAGCACGAGGTGGCCCTGCGGGCCCTGGTAGGTGCCGGCAGGTGGCACGGCCCCGAAGTGCCGTCCGCTCGGCCGGAGCCGCAGCTTGCCGTCGCTCACCGACGGCCCCTGGACGGCGAAGGGATGCATGTGGAAGATCGCCTCGACCATCGAGATGTCGATGAGCTGGCCTTCCCCGGTGCGGTCCCGATGGAACAGTGCGTGCCCGATCGCCCCGAATGCGAGCGTCCCCGCACCGCAGTCGCCCATCGGCACACCCGAGGCGATCGGGATGTGGCCGGGTTCACCGGTGATCGCGATCGCGCCGGCGTACGCCTGGGCGATCAGGTCGAAACCCGGGCGCTCGCGCAACGGGCCGGTGCGACCGAACGCCGAGATCGAGCAGTAGACGAGGCGGGGGAACCGGGCGCGCAGCGTCGCATGGTCGAGCCCCCGCCGCTCGAGGACCCCGTGCCCGAAGTTCTCCACGAGCACGTCGCACCGGCCGGCGAGCTCGGCGACGAGCTCCTGACCGTCGGGCCGGTCGAGGTCGATGCAGACGCTGCGCTTCCCCCGGTTCTGCTGCACGAAGTACGAGCTCGTGTCACCGGAGACGACGGGCAGCAGCCGGCTGGCGTCGCCGCGGGGACCGGGTTCGACCTTGATCACGTCGGCGCCCAGACCGGCGAGCAGCAGCGTGCACGTCGGACCGGAAAGGTACTGCGTGAGGTCGAGGACCCGGATCCCCTCGAGCACCGTCAGCCCTCCCGGTCGACGAGGCGGGCGCCGTAGAGCTGGATCGCGCCGCTGTCGGCACTGAGCCCGCCGTCGACGGGCAGTGCCACCCCGGTGATGAAGCTTGCGTCCTTCGACAGCAGGAACGACGCCGCAGCTGCGAGCTCGGACGGCTCACCCCAGCGCCCCATCGGGACGCTGCGCCGCACCTGCTTGTCGCCACCGCGGTCGATCATCGACTTCGTCATGTTCGTGCGGGTCGGCCCCGGGCACACGGCGTTCACCCGGATCCCGAGCGTCGCGAGGTCGATCGCCGCGCCGCGCGCCATGTTGATCACCGCAGCCTTCGACGCGTTGTACGACCAGTTCCCCGGGTCGGCGGCGAGGCCGGACGTCGAGCCGGTGACGACGATCGCCCCGCCGTCGACCTTGCGCAGTTCGGGGATGGCGGCCTTGATGCCGAGTGCGACACCACGCACATTCACCTCGAGCGCCCGGTCGAGCATCTCCATCGACGTGCTCTGGATCACGCCGAACGTCCCCACACCGGCGTTGAGGAACACACCGTGGAGGGCGCCGAACCGCTGCACGGCGACGGCGACCATCTCGTCGTTCGTCGACTCCTCGGTCACGCTGCCGACCACCGTCGCGATCCGGTCGGCACCCGGTGCGTCGGCACACCAGGCGAGGCTCTCCGCCGTCAGGTCGACGGCGACGACCGACGCACCCTCGTCGACGAGCCGTTCGACCGCGGCGCGGCCGATGCCCGAACCGGCACCCGTCACCGCGATCACACGCCCTGCGTTCCGTCCACCCGCCATGTCGATCCCCCTCGTCCCGGCGACACCGTCGTCGCCCCGTTGCACCGACCGATACCGTAGGGCGCCATGGACGTCGTCGTACGCGGGGGCACCGTCGTGACCGCCGGATCGGTGCAGTTCACCGACATCGGGATCGAGGCCGGTCGCATCGCCCAACTCGGCGGCACGATGTCGGCACCGATCGAGATCGACGCGACCGGGCGGTACGTGTTGCCCGGCGGGGTCGACGGACACGTGCACCTCACCCCCGCGGGCACCGGACCGCACTCCTGGCGCTGGATCGACGACTTCCCGGCGGGCACTGCCGCCGCGCTCGCCGGTGGCATCACCACGGTCGGGAACATGTGCCATCCCGGCTCGGGTGAGTCGGTCGCCGACGCCATCGCCCGCGACCTGGCCCTCGGTTCGTCGACGAGCCGCTGCGACTTCTTCCTGCACCCCGTGCTCATGAACCCCGTGCCCGACGAGCTCGACGCGCTCGAGTCGCTCGTGCGGAACGGGCACCCGAGCGTGAAGATCTTCCTGTCGTTCCGTCGCTTCGACCACAACGTCGAGGGGTATCTCGAGGCGATGCGCCGGGTCGGCGCCGCGGGCGGGCTCGCACTGCTGCACTGCGAGGACGTCGCAGTGATGGAGTGCTGCTGCGGGATGCTGCGCGCCGAAGGACGCACCGAAGCGCGCCACTTCCCCGAGGCGCGGCCCGTCGCCGCCGAGCGGTCGGCCACCGAACGTGCCGTGACCATGGGTGAGGTCACCGGCTGTCCCGTCTACGTCGTGCACCTCTCCTCCGCCGAGGCGCTCGACCGCTGCCGTGCCGGTCAGGCCCGTGGGGTCGCCGTGTACGTCGAGACCCGACCCATCTACCTGTTCCTCACCCGCGCACGGTTCGAGGAACAGGACGGCGCGAAGTACGCAGGCGCACCGCCGCTGCGCGATCCCGCCGATGTCGACGCGCTGTGGGCGGCGATCGCGCAGGGCACGGTCGCAACGGTGGCGACGGACCACGCGCCATGGGCGCTCGACGCCAAGCTCGACCCGACCCTCGACGCCACCTCGCTGCGGCTCGGCATGGCGGAGCTCGAGACGATGCTCCCGATGCTGTGGTGGTCGGGCGTGCGCACCGGCCGCATGTCGCTCTCCCGGTTCGTCGAGGTGACCGCCACGAACCCGGCGAAACTGTTCGGCCTGTACCCCCGCAAGGGGACGATCGCCGTCGGCGCCGACGCCGACCTCGTGATCTGGGACGACGAGCGCACACGACGGATCGACGGGACCGCCATGCACTCCCTCGCCGGATGGTCGCCCTACGACGGCTGGGACGTCACCGGCTGGCCGCACGTCGTCCTCACCCGCGGGGAGATCGCCTACGCGGACGGAACCGTGCGGAACGCACCCGGTTGGGGTCGTTGCGCACCGCGTGCGACGACCGAGGCGCTGTGACCGTGCCCGGCGCTCCCGCAGCCCCGCGTACCGTCGATCTCCCGGTCTGGCGCGACCTGCAGGAGCACGCGACCGAGATCCGCGCCCGACACCTGCGCGATCTCTTCGCTTCAGACCCCGGGCGCGTCGAACGCCTCACCGTCGACCTCGACGGGATCACCGTCGACTTCTCGAAGCAGCGCGTCACGACGCGCACGATCGACCTGCTCGAGCGCCTCGCCGAGGCGACCGACGTCGTCGGGGCGCTCGCCGCCCAGTTCGAGGGTTCCCGGGTGAACACCACCGAGGGCCGGGCCGTCCTCCACACCGCGCTGCGCGCCGGCGGCGAGGAGCGGGTGGTCCTCGACGGGGTCGACGTCGTCCCTGCCGTCCGCGCTGTGCGGGCCTCGGTGAGGGCGTGCGCGCGTGCGGTCCGGTCGGGCGAGCGCGTCGGCGCCACGGGCCTGCCGATCACCGACGTCGTGAACCTCGGCATCGGGGGCTCCGACCTCGGTCCCGCGCTCGTGGCACGGGCGCTCGCGGACGGCCGCGGGCCACGCGTCCACTTCGTGTCGAACGTCGACGGTGCGGCCCTCGGCCACGTGCTCGAGGTCTGCGATCCTGCGACCACGCTCGTCGTGGTCGTGTCCAAGACGTTCACGACGATCGAGACGATGACCAACGCGCGCACGGCGCTCGGCTGGCTCGTCGCCGCACTCGGCGACGCCGCAGCCCGGCGTCAGGTCGTGGCGGTCACTGCAGCGCCTGCGACCGCCGCCGCCTTCGGGATCGCAGCGGAGGACATCCTCGAGTTCTGGGAGTGGGTCGGCGGACGGTTCTCCCTGTCGTCCGCCGTGGGTCTCGCCGCAGCGATCGCGATCGGTCCCGACCGCTTCGACGAACTGCTCGACGGGATGCGTGCGACGGACCGTCACGTCCGGACCTCACCGCTCCGCCGGAACGCACCGGTGCTCGCAGCGCTGATCGGCCTGTGGAACTCCGCCCTGCTCGGCGCGACGTCGTGGGCGGTGGTCCCCTACGCGGACGACCTCGCGCTTCTGCCGGCATGGCTCCAGCAGCTCGAGATGGAGTCGAACGGCAAGCGGGTCGACCGGGGGGGACGACCGGTCGATACGCCGACCGCCCCGATCGTGTGGGGCAGCACCGGAACCGACGGTCAGCACGCCTATTTCCAGCTGCTGCACCAGGGCACACACCTCGTTCCGGTCGACGTGGTCGTCGCCGCCCGGGCGGGTCACGGGCTCGCCGGGCACCACGACCAGCTCGTCGCGAACGCCCTCGCCCAGACCGCGGCACTCGCCTTCGGCCGCACCGCTGCCGAAGTGGCCGCCGACGGTGTCACACCCGATCTCGTCGCCCATCGCACGTTCCCCGGGAACCAGCCGTCGACCACCGTGCTGCTCGACGAGCTGACACCGTTCCGGCTCGGCCAGTTGCTCGCCCACCACGAGCACCGGACAGCCGTCGCCGGGTACCTGCTCGGGATCGACAGCTTCGACCAGTGGGGGGTCGAGCTCGGCAAGGTGCTCGCCGCACGGCTCGTCGCCGACGTCCGCCCCGACGCCACCGTCGACCCGGCACGGCACGACGCGTCGACGGCGGCGCTGCTCGACCGGATCCGCCGGCTGCGCGGCTGACGACCTGCGCTCAGCGCTCGGAGCGCAGTCGCCGGTCGAGGACGAGCGCAACCACTCCCGCGGCGAACAGCACAACGGCGAACGGCACCGCCCGCCACGGATCCGCCCCTGTGCGTGGCAGACCTGTCACGGGCACGAAACCGAAGTCGAGCGTCAGGTCGAAATCGCCGTCGCCCGTCAGCTGCAGGCTCAGCGCCGAGCCGCTCGACGAGTCCCCGATCCAGGTGCCGGAACCGGGCACGGTCGGCTCGTAGCCGGCGGGCTCCCGGATGACGACCCGATAGGTGCCGGGAGCGAGGCGAGGGAACAGGTAGTGGCCGGTCGGGTCGGTCACGGTGTCCGGGACGATGTTGCCGTCGACGTCCCGTGCCGGGTTCCCCGCTCCGTCGACGAGCGAAAGGATGACCCCCGTGAGCCCGCGTTCGCTCCCCTCCTGCCTGCCGTCCTGCCGGCCGTCGAGCCAGACGTAGCCGCCGACGTTCACGCCGATGCTGGAGGGGGCGAGATCGCTGCCGTTCCACACGGGCGTGTCGTTCGCGCCGCTCCCGTGCCCCGAGCCGCCCTCGAAGGTGCCCGGGTAGCCGGGTCGCACCGAGGAGCCGCTCTCCGAGAGGCCCGGGGTCGGTGAGGTCGGCGTCGGTCCGGACCCAGGTGTGGACGTCGTCGACGTGGACGTGGTCGGCGTCGACGTGGTCGGCGTCGAGGTCGTCGGCGTCGACGTGGTCGGCGGTGGATTCGTCGTCGGTGGTGGCGGCGTGGGGACGCCCTGGCGGATGCCGAAGTCGAGTGTGAGGTCCGCCTGCCCGCCCGCCAGGGTGACCGACGTCGCCACCGAGGTCGACGAGTCGACCGCACCGTCCGACCCGGCCCCGCCTGTCGTGGGTCCGTAGCCGTCCGGATACGTGACCCAGACCTTGTACGTGCCGGGGTTCAGACCGTCGAACAGGTACTGGCCGGTCGGACCGGTCTGCTTCGGTGCGACCACCACCCCCCACCGGTCGCGGACCGCCGTCCCGTTCGTGTCGGTGAGCGTCACGGTCACTCCGGCGACGCCGGGCTCGTTCGCGTCCTGCAGGCCGTCGCCGTCGAGGTCGTTCCACACCAAGTCGCCGACTGCGACGGGCTGCGTTTGCATCGGCACCACACCGAAGTCGAGTCGCATGTCGGCATCGAGCGATGAGTTCCCTGCGACGAGCGCCATCGACACTGCGACCCGCCCGGAGGAATCCACGGCCACGTCGGCTCCCTGCTCGACCTTCGTCGGCCCGTACCCGGCCGGATAGGTGATGCGGGCGTTGTACGTGCCGGACGGCAGTCCGTTGAACAGGTAGCGCCCGTCGGCATCGGTGGTACGCGGGCCAACCGGGAGCCCGGAGGTGTCCACCACAGGATTGCCCCGCGGATCGGTGAGCGTGATCGTCACGCCGGCGAGACCGGGCTCGCCGGCGTCCTGGATACCGTCCTGGTCGGTATCGATCCACACGAAGTCGCCGACCTCGACCGCAGGAACCATGCCGAAGTCCAAGGTCAGGTCGGCCTCACCGGGGTCGAGGACGTCGGTCACCTCCGACCAACTCGAGGTGTCGACCGTCCGGTCGTACCAGTCCGGGTTCGCGAGCGGCGCCGGTCCGAACCCGCTCGGGTACTCGATGGAGACGCGGTAGGCCTGTCCGGGCGGCAGGTTCGAGAACAGGTAGTTACCGCTCGAATCGGTCACCTTGGGCCCGACGACATTGCCGTTCGCGTCGGTGACCGGATTCCCGTCCACGTCGGTCAGACGGACCGTGACGCCGACGGCCGGCGCCTCGGCAGCGCTGCCCGAGGAATCGATGTCGTTCTGGGTTCCGTCGTCCCCGAAGTCGTTCGGCACTTCGTACCAGACGCGGCTGCCGACAGATGCCGGGCGGGGTGCCACGCCGAAGTCGAACGTGTGGTTGACCTGACCGGGTGCGAGCGGTGACGTCGTGTAGCGGGCCTGGTTGAAGAGTCCACTGACGTTCGTCAGCGTCGCATCGGAGTCGACGGCGTCGTCGAGGAGGGTCGCTGCGTCGGTGGCGTTGCTCGTCGTCCACTGCCACTTCGTGTAGTCGAGCGGCGCGGACGACCCGCCGGTGTAGTTCGAGAAGCTGCCGACCCGGATCTCGTAGGAGGTATATGCGGCCAGCCCGCCACCGCGGTTGTCGCCGTTCCCACCGGCGCTCTCGCTCAGGGTCGAGGTGAAGTAATAGGTCCCGTTGGCGTCGGTCACGGCCGTACCGCGCTTCGTCCCGCCGGTCGTGTAGAGCTCGACGACGACCCCGACGGCGGGACCCTCTCCGGCGTCCTGGATGCCGTTGCGATTCATGTCGTACCAGATCCGGTTGCCGATCTGGAGAGGTGCTGCGTCGCAGATGAGCTCGAGGTCCCCCATCGAGACCGACTTCTCGAAGGAATCGACGTCACCGCTCGTCAAACGGACCCCCGACCCGTTCATGGAGCCGTCCGTCAGATTGAGCCAACGCACGCCGTTCGAGTTCAGGTTGTTGTCGGCATCCATGGCGGACAGCGCGATGAGCTGGGTCCCCGACGACGGGTAGACCGCCAGCCCCCCGATCGCGATCTCCTGGTGGGCACCGGCGAACGTGCCACCGACGTTGTCGTCGAAGAACTCGCGGTAACCGACCTCGCTGGCCAGGCCGACGGTGCTGTACGGACGGGTCGCGCCCGTGTACGTCGTGCTCCCCGCACACGATCCGTCGAACTCCTGAGCGAGACCCGAACCGGTCGCGCACAGGAGGAGGACGTCACCGGCGACACGTGACGTGAGGTAGTTGAACGTCGGCGAGTTCACGTTCGTCTCGTCCGGCGCGATGTTGGCCGAACCGATCTGGTAGTTGAAGCGGTCCGAGATCCCGATGACCAGCGACCCGTCGACGAGGTTCTCGATGTCGACGATCATCGGCTGCGAGAACCAGAAGAGATCCTCACCACCCTCCGTCACCGACTCGAGCGTCCCGGCGACTCTGGCGGCACGGATCGATGCGAAATCGTCGGTCCAGTCGTGCCACTGGACCGGCTCGCACCTGCGCGGTTCGCCGCCGATCCCGGTCGACGCCGTGCACCGTTCGAAACCTCGCGGGTACCCGAAGTCCACGGTCGCCTTCGTCGACCAGGTCGACGATGCCGTGTCGAGGTCGAGGATCCGACCCCCGTCCGCATCCGACGTCGCGCTGAACGCTCCTTCCTCTCCGGTGCACACGACGCCGACGAGCACATGACCGGCCTGGGCGGTGGCGTTGAGCGCCCACGGGCGCGCCGTGGTGCCCGGACACGCCGACGACGGGAGGTCGTAGGTCGTGAGCGCTCCGAGTGTCGGTGCAGCGGCAGTCCCACCCAGGGCGAAGCGATGGATCTGTCGGGTGTGGAGATTGGTCACGAACAGGTACTGACCGTCCGTCGAGACGTCGATGTCGCCGATCCCCGCACGACCGACACCGCTGTAGCCGGCGGCGTCGAGCGACAGGAGACTGGAATTCGTTATGCCGCGAGCTGCGTCGGTGAACGAACCCGGGGTGGCAGCAAAGGCGAGGTTGTACGGCGCGGCCGTCAGGTCGAACGAGGCCACGACGCCGGCCGTGCTGCTCTGACGGAGGACGTAGAGCCCACCAAGGCCCGCCGGGCCGAGACCGGCGTGACGACGAACGACCGCCGACGCCCACAGCGCCCCGCGGGTCCGGTCGCTCCCGAGCCCCCAGATGGCGCCGGTGTTGCTGAAGTTCGTCATGGTGCCGGCGGTGCGAGAGGTCCAGCCGATGCTCGAGACCGAGCCCACCGAGGAAGCCGATCCGCTCGTCGTCCCGGGTCGGATGCATGCGGCGGCGAGGCTCATGGTCGCGTTGTTGTTGTCGCAGTACGCCGCCGGTATCTGCACCGCGTAGTCGACGTTCGTCGCGCCGAGGGTCACGAACTGGATCGAGGTGGCGTTCCCGGTGCCGACCATGCTCGGCTCGTACCCGACCGGAGTCGTGAACTCGACGCGGACGGCGGTGGTCGACGCCGATGCGACGGTCAGCGTGTAGGTGCCGCCGGCCCCCGTCGTGGTGGTACCGACCGACGTTCCGGTGGCGTCGTAGGCGGACACGGTCACGCCCTGCACCCCGGCCTCGGTGCCATTCATCGAACCGTTCATGTCCTTGTCGTCGAAGACCTTGCCGGCCACGGAGCCCGCAGCCGCGAAGGCGACATCGGCCGACCGACCGATGGCCGGGACGAGTGCCGCCACGGCGAGGGAGGTCACCAGGACAACCGAACCGATGCATCGTGTCTGTCGCATCCCGACCTGCATGTGATCCGGGCCGCGCCACGCGGGAACGGCCTCCTACAGATCGCTGATAGTATTTATGGTTCGTTGAATGAACGCGGATACCCGACATCGCGCCGACGACCGCCGCGATCCGGTTGCGCCGCTGGGGTCTCAGGCTCCGAGCAGCGCTGTCGCCCAGCCGTCGATCGTGGCGAGCCACGCGTCGACGTCATCACCCCGCGGCGTGAGGACGAGCCGGTCCACGCCGAGCTCCGCGAACCGCTCGACCATCGCTGCGTCGACGCGACCCCGCGGGGTCACCGTGACCTCGAGCCGCCCGAGTCCGGCCGGTCGCTCGTACCGTTCGGCCGCCCGGCGCAGACCCGCGATCTGCTCCGCCGTCCCGTCGACGTCGAGCGCGAACCCGTACCAGCCTTCGCACGTCGTGACCGCCCGGCGGTGTGCCGCCGCACTGTGCCCGCCCATGATCACCGGCGGACCGGGCTGCTGCACCGGACGCGGCTGCGCCTGCACGCCGGAGAACCGCCAGTAGGGGCCGTCGTGCACCGGTGCGTCGCTCGACCAGATCGCGCGCATCGCAGCGAGGGCGTCGAGCGTGCGGCCGTCACGATCGTCGAACGGCACGCCGAGCGCCGCGAACTCGGGCTCGAGGTACCCGACCCCGACCCCGAAGAGGAGACGGCCACCGGACAACACGTCGACCGACGCAAGCTCCTTCGCCAGCACGAGCGGGTTCCGCTGCGGGAGGATCACGATTCCCGTACCGAGCTTCACCCGCGAGGTGTGCGCCGCCGCCCACGTCAGCGCCACGGCCGGGTCGAGGAGACGGCTCTGCGGTGGGAGCGGCGACGGCGGCACCTGCGGATCGGGCAGCACCACGTGCTCCCCCGTCCACAACGACTCGAATCCGGCGTCCTCCGCCGCCCGGGCGACCCGGGCGATCGCGTCCGGTTCGCTGCACACGTGCATGTTGATGTTGAACACCCCGAGGGCGAGCGGTGCGGCCATGCGCGCACGGTAGCGGCGGCCGCCGATGCCCGCCCGATCTAGGGTTCGTCCATGCTCGATCCCGCTGCGTACGAAACGATCCGCATCGACAAGCGCGACGACGGTGTCGCCGTGTGCACGCTCAATCGGCCGGAACGCCTCAACGCCGTGAACTCGGCCATGCACCGTGAGCTCGCGAACCTGCCGCGCGACATCCAGAACGACCCGTCGGTCCGCGCAGCGCTGCTGCGCGGCGAGGGCCGCGCGTTCTGCGCGGGCGGCGACTTCGGCGGCGCGGCCGACGAACCGATGGGCTCCCGTGGCGGCGGGCTCATGGAGGAGGCACGGCGGATCGTCGACCACCTGCTCGAGTGCGAGAAGCCCGTCGTCTCCGCCGTCCGCGGCCCGGCGATGGGGCTCGGCGCGACGATCGCGCTCCTCTGCGACGTGGTCGTCGCCGGCGAGTCGGCGTTCTTCGCGGACACCCACGTGAAGATGGGGATCGGTGCCGGTGACGGCGGCCAGCTCATCTGGCCGTTCCTCGTGGGCGTGAACCGGGCGAAGTTCTTCCTCATGACCGGCGACCGGGTCCCCGCCGTCGAGGCGGAGCGCATCGGCCTCGTGAACTTCGTCGTCCCCGACGACGAGCTCGACGCCAAGGCCCTCGAGATCGCGATCCGCCTCGCGAGCGGACCGTCGGTTGCGATCGCCGCCTCGAAGGTCGCGATCAACACCTGGCTCCGGCAGGTGTCGGCGACGATCATGCCGATCTCGCTCGGACGCGAGATCGCCTGCTTCGGCACCGAGGACAACATCGAGGCCGTCAAGGCGTTCCAGGAGAAGCGCGAACCGAACTTCCGGGGTCGGTAGACCCCTGGGTTCGGGCCCTTGGGCCCTGCACCGTCGCACGCGTCGACGGGGAACATGCGTCCATGAGCACCCCGGACGACGCCATCCGCACCGTCGCGACCACACCCGTCGTGTGGGCGCGCCCCCAGGACAGCCTGCGGGTCATGGCCGCCCGCATGCGTGACGCGCACGGCGGCGCGCTCGTCGTGCGGCGTCGCGACGGGGAGATCGGCATCGTCACCGAACGTGACGTGCTCCTCGCCGTCGCCGAGGGCGGTCACCCCGACGCCGAGTGGGCGACCGACGTCATGAGCCGGGTGGTGCTCACGGCGTCGCCGGACGACCCGGTCCTCAACGTCGCCGAGCTCATGGCCGACGCCGAGGTACGTCACGTTGTGCTCGTCGAACCGCACGGGACCGCCACCGGTGTCGTGTCGGTCCGCGACGTGCTGCGCCCGCTCCTCGAGGAGGCCCACGCGACCAGGCGGGCGACGGGAGCCTGAGCGCTCAGGCGCGGGTGCCGCGCACCCACCACTGGGGCAGGGCCATGAAGAAGTCGCCGTCGGCGATCGCCGTGTCGAGACGGGCCCGCAGCTCGTCCGCCCGCGCGTCGGTCATCCGACCGAACTTCGTGCCGTACCCGAGCATGTTCTCGAGCACGCCGCGCAGGGTGCCGCGGGTGTCCGGCGTGACCGCGACGTCGACCTTCACGTCGACGAGGCCGGCCCGCCGGTAGGCGTTGCGCAGCTTCCTGCCGACGTTCGGCTCCTTGAACGCCGGTGACGCTGCGTCGAAGAGTTCACGCACCTCGGCGACGTCGAGCGGTTCGACGACGACGAAACCGAAGTCGGAGTCCGACGCCACGAGCGTCCCACCCGGCCGCAGCACCCGTGCCAGTTCGGTCAGCGTCGCCGCGAGATCCGGCACGTACTCGAGCACGTTCTTCGCGTACACCCGGTCGACGGAGGCGTCCGCGAACGGCAACCGCTCGTCCGTCACGTGGTGGACCGTCACCGTGTCCGCCATCCCGGCCTCGGCGACCACGACCCGGGCACGCTCCACGAAGTCGGCGTTGACGTCGACCGCGTGCACCGTGGTCCCCGGACCGCCGAGACGGGCGAGTTCGACCGCCACGTACCCCGGACCACACCCGAAGTCGACCACGGTCTCACCGGCCTGCACACCGACCGGACCGAGCATGCGCTCGGCGAAACGGGGGTCGATCCGGAACAGTTGGTCGTAACGTTCGAACCGGTCCGGCTCGATCTCGACCCAGTGGTCCTTGTGGTAGGTGGACAGGTCGCCCGACGCGGTCACGATGGTCCCATCGCCCCGAGCGTGCGGTCGACCACGTGGCCGAAGTCCTCCCCCCACGGCTCGTCCCAGTGCACGATCGTGCCCGGCACCGTCACCGTCTCGGCGAGACCCAGCACGGCCCGCAGGATGCGACGCTGCTGCTCGCGGTCACCGGGGCGCCCGAATGGGTTCCCCATCGGGTGGTGCACGAAGAGGGAACGGGGTGGGAGGACCTGCTGGGTGAGATCGAGACCGGTGGAGAGCAGCACCGTGGGGATGCCCGCTTCTTCGACGACCCGTGCGACCAGACCGACCGTCTGGTGGTCGAGCGGTCAAGCGGGTACGAGCAGGGCGAGGTCGACCTCGTCGCGACCGAGTTCGGCGGCGAACGCCGGAGCGGCGACCTCGAGGACGTGCTGGCGCTTGTAGATGCGCCCCATGAAGCCGCTCCACTGGCGGTCCGCGACCGAGCCGATCACACCCTCGGCAGCGAACTCACGCAGACGTTCGATCGGGAACACACAGTTGATGTCCTCGACCGCCGAGTCCGTCTCGTAGTAGCTGTCGTGCACCTGGAAGTCGTCCGCAGGTGCGTCGGCCTCGATGACGTCGAGGCGGAAGTCGTTCCGGGCGTCGGGGTCCCACGCAGGCGCTGCGCAGCGGGACACCCCGCCCGAGGTGAGCATCGCCACGCGGCACTCGGCGAGGGGCCGACGGAGCGGCGTCAACGGAGCCTCGGAGTTGATCGTCCACTCGTAGGCGGGGAAGCCCATCTTCCCGTAGCGGTGGGCGAGACGTTCGACGTACTTCACGGGTTCCACGTCGTCGATCGTAGGCCGGGCCGCCCCACGCCGCATCCGCCGCGGCGTTATGGTCGGCCCCATGGCACCCCCGCTCCGTCTCGGCGTCGTCTACGACTTCCGCTCGCCGCCCGGCAGCGACATCCCGCTGCAGGACGTGTACGCCCGCACCATCGAACAGGCGGTGCTGGTCGACCGGCTCGGGTACGACCAGATCTGGTTCACCGAGCACCACTTCCTCGAGGACGGGCACCTGCCGAGCTTCGTGCCGATTGCCGGTGCGATCGCCGCACGGACGACGAACGTGCGCCTGTCGACCGACATCGCACTCGCGCCGTTCTACAACCCGATCCGCCTCGCCGAGGACGTCGCCGTGCTCGACCTCATCTCGGGCGGGCGCATGGAGCTCGGACTCGGGATGGGGTACGCCCCCCACGAGTTCGCCGGGTTCGGCATCCCCGTGTCGCGGCGCGTGTCCCTCACCGAGGAACTCGTGCAGATCCTGCGACTCGCATGGTCGGGGGAGCGGTTCACGTTCCGGGGCAAGCGCTACACGTACGAGGACCTGCTCGTCACCCCGACCCCGGTCCAGCCCGGCGGTCCGCCGCTGTGGATCGCCGCGATGAGCGAGGGCGGGGCGCACCGGGCCGCACGCTTCGACACGCACCTGCTGCCCCAGGGCAGCCGCGAGGTCGTCCTCGACCCGTGGCGGGCCGACCTCGTCGCCTCGGGACGCGACCCGGGGAACTACCGCGTCGGCATCATCCGGTCGTGCCTCGTCACCGACGACCCCGAGCGCGACTGGGCGGCGATCAAGGACGGGGAGCGGTACCGGATGAGCGTGTACGGCCGGTTCTTCAACGAGACGAAGGACCGCCTGACCGCGTTCGACCGCAACGTCGCCTCGATCCCGCAGGGCTGGTTCGTGGGCACCGTCGAGGAGTGCATCGCCGAGTTCGGCGCGTTCATCGACGAGTACGGCATCACCGACGTCGTGCTCTGGGGCGTGCCGCCGGGTGTCGACCCGGACCGGATGACCATGAGCCTCGAACGGTTCGCGACCGAGGTCGCCCCGGCGCTGCGGGCCCGCCGCAGCTGATCAGGGCGCCTCGGTCTCGGGGATCCCGGCGAGGCGGAGCGCCGAACGCTTCGCCCCCTCGAGGTCGTAGTGCTTGCGGGTCACGATCCGCTGGGCGTAGAGACCACCGCCTGCCTGGATGTTGGTCACCTGCGACCACCCGCCGTAGGCGTCGGCGCTGAAGTCGCGGATCGCGTGGAACAGCCGGGTGCGGTACTCACCGTCGACACCGCGCCGGGTCCCCATGTACTTCCGCAGCAGTTCGCCGGTCTCGGCGTTCTCGAGGTCGCTCATCGACGGCGCCGTGACGACCGCGCCGCCTGCGATGTCGTGGAGATGGCGGAGCATCAGGTTGTAGTTCGCCGCACCGGTGTACTTGCCGGCGTTCGTGTAGAGCTCCGAGGGGAACACCGCCCCGAAGACACCCGCCTCGGCGTGGGACAGCGCTGCCTCGAGACACGCCCGGATCACCGTGGCGTGGATGATCATCTCGGAGATCTTCTCCCGGATGTGCCCCTCGCCGGCGAGGCCGTTCGCCTCGGCGACCAGCTGCGCGAACCCGACGAGCAGGTCGGCACCGTCGGCCATCGCGGCGAGGCCGCCGAGCCGCTCCCAGAGCCCGAGGCAGTGGGCGAAGGTCCCGGCGAGCGTCGTCTCACCGTCGAGGAAGACCCGACCGTTCGGGACGAACACGTCGTCGAAGAGCACGAAACCCTCGGGGTAGTGGTCGGCTCCCGAGATCGGGAAGTCCCGCGGGTCGTGTCCCCGCGGCGCATAGGTCGTGTTCACGATCTTCACGCCGGGTGCGTTCACCGGCACGACGCAGGCGATCGAGTACTCCTCCTCGCCCGCCTTCATCGACTTCGTGGGGATCGTGAGGAGCTCGTGGCCGAGCGACGCACCGGTGATGTGCAACTTCGCGCCGCGTAGCACGACCCCGTCGGCCGTCCGGTCGACGACGTGGACGTACGCATCCGGGTCGTCCTGCTTTGCCGGGGGACGCGACCGGTCACCCTTGGCGTCGGTGATGCACTGCGTGATGCGCAGGTCGCGCGCCGTCGCGTCGTCGACGAAGGCCTGGATCCGTTCGACGTAGGCCGGGGCGACATCCGCGATCCGGCCCGCCGCGGTGGCGAGCGTCATGAGCGACGTGTAGGTGACGTGCGCCATCATCCCCGCGTGGTGGACGACCTCCACCTTCGAACGCAGTTCCTCGGCCGACGTCGGCACCCCCATCACCGGGCTCACCCCGTCGACGGCCTGTCCCGCCAGCCAGTCGTACCCCTCCGCCACACGGTCGACGGCGATGCCGAGGATCGGGTGGCCGGGGAGGTCGTCCACCCGCTCACCCTCGAAGAAGGTCGCCCGCCCGTCGTCGAGCGACGCCCGGTACTGGTCCCCCGTCATCAGACCCATGTCGATCCCCCGATCCGCCGTCGACGCGCCCGCGTCGACCGACGGGAGGCTAGTGCCGCCGCTGTCGGCCGATCCCCCCGACGCGGCAGGATGGCGGGGTGCAATCGAACGAGCGGTACACCCACGGCCACCACCCGACCGTCGTCGCCGCGCACGCGTCGCGGACGGCGGCGAACTCGGCTGCGTACCTGGTCCCGCACCTCCGGCCGGGGGCGACGCTCCTCGACGTCGGTTGCGGGCCCGGATCGATCACACTCGATCTCGCCGACCTCGTCGCACCTGCGACCGTGGTGGGCATCGACAACGTGCCGGCCGTGCTCGCGGAGGCCACCGCCGCCGCCGAGCGTCGCGGCACGACGAACGTGACCTTCGTGGAGGGCAGCGCGTACGCGTTGCCGCAGGGTGAAGGCACCGTCGACGTCGTCCACGCACACCAGGTGCTCCAGCACCTCGCCGACCCCGCCGCCGCCCTCGCCGAGATGCGCCGGGTGCTCCGACCGGGCGGCATCGTGGCGGTGCGCGACGCCGACTACGGGACCATGGTCCACGCCCCCCACGACCCGCGTCTCGACCGGTGGCGGGACCTCTACCACGAGGTGGCGCGACGCAACGGCGGCGAGGCCGACGCCGGTCGGTACCTCTACGGATGGCTCCGGCACGCCGGGTTCGTCGACGTCGTCGCCACGTCGAGCACGTGGACCTACGCCGACCCGGAGGCGTGCCGGTCGTGGGGCGAGCTGTGGGCGGTCCGCATCACCGCTGGGGCGTTCGCCGACCACGCGATCGACGCGGGCCTCGCCACCCGGGACGATCTCGACGAGCTCGCCGCTGCATGGCGGGCGTGGGCCGAACACCCGGACGCGTACTTCTGCTTCGTGCACGGCGAGGCGATCGGCCGCCGCCCGTAGTCGACGCGCGGCCGGGTCCGCTCGTGCGAGGATGCGCCCATGTCGTCCATGTCGCACGCCGAGTGGCTCAGCACCACCGTCGAGGAGATCCTCGAACCCTCCCTCGAGATCGTCGATCCCCACCACCATCTCTGGGACTTCCCGACGAACCCGTACCGGCTCGCCCACCTGCACGCCGACACCGGTTCGGGCCACAACGTCACCCAGACGGTGTTCGTCGAGTGCACCTGGGGCTACCGGACCGACGGGCCGGAGCACCTGCGCCTCGTCGGTGAGACCGAACACGTCGCCGCCGAGGCACGGGCGTCGGTCGCCGCGGGTGGCGCCGAGATCGCGGCAATCGTGTCGCGTGCCGACCTGACGGCGGGTGCTGCGGTCGAGGAGCTCCTCCTCGCGCACGACGCCGCCGGTGACGGCAAGTTCCGGGGGATCCGCCACGCGACGGCGTGGGACGCCGACCCTGCGATCCACGAGACGCACACCCGCCCCGGGCCCGGGCTCATGGGCACCGCGGCGTTCCGGGAGGGCTTCGCCACCCTGAGCCGCCTCGGCTTCACCTACGACGCGTGGCTGTACCACCCGCAGATCCACGAGCTCACCGACCTCGCACGCGCGTTCCCCGAGGCGACGATCATCTGCGACCACCTCGGCGGACCGATCGGCATCGGCCCCTACGCGGGGCGACGCGACGAGGTGCTCGCCGCATGGCGGCCGCAGATGACCGAGCTGGCGGCGTGCCCGAACGTCGTGCTGAAGGTCGGCGGCATCGGCATGACGTCCTACGGGATGGACTGGCACCGGCGACCGACCGCACCGACCTCGGCCGAACTCGCCGCCGCCTGGGGGGACGAGATCCGGTTCTGCATCGACCTGTTCGGGGCCGACCGGTGCATGTTCGAGTCGAACTTCCCCGTCGACGGCCGGTCGGTCAGCTACGCCGTGCTGTGGAACACGTTCAAGCGGATCGCGGCCGACGCGAGCCCGGCCGAGAGGGCCGAGCTGTTCGCCGGCACGGCGCGCCGCACCTACCGGATCGCCTGAACGAACCCCGCGGCGGTCAGCGCCCGGTGAAGCGGGCCTCGCGCTTCTCGATGAACGCGAGGAACGCCTCACGGGTGTCGTCGGACCGCATGATCCGCATGTGCCGCTCCGACTCGAGGTCGAGGTAGTCGGCAAAGGTCGTCCGTTCGGCGGCGAGGAAGTTCGCCTTCATCCCCCGCAGCGCCAACGGCGCCGAGGCGGCGAGCCGGTCACGGATCGCCGCGGTCTCGGCGGCGAACGCGTCGTCGTCGAACACCGCGGACACGAGGCCGATGCGGTGGGCCTCCGCCGCGTCGAAACGCTCCGGCAGGAAGTACAGCTCGCGGGCCTTCGCTGCGCCGAGCAGGCGGGACAACGTCCACGGACCACCCATGTCCCCGGCCGCAGCGACCTTCAGGAACGCGCTCGTGAAGACCGCGGACCGGGCGGCGAACCGGAGATCGCACGCTGCGGCCCAGCCGAGTCCCGCACCGGCGGCCGCACCGTTGATGGCGGCGACCGTGACCGCCGGCATCTCGTGGAGGAGCCGCGTGAGCTCGAACGCCGAGAGGGGCAACGGATCGTCGATCTCACCGGCCGAGTAGTGCTTGAGGTCGGCGCCGACGCAGAAGTCCTTGCCGGCCCCGGTGAGCACCACGACGAGGAGGTCCGGGTCGGCGGCCAGATCGAGGAGGGCGGCGTGGAGCTGCACCATCATCCGGTTGGTGATGCCGTTGCGGTTGGCCGGCCGATCGAGGCGCACCGTCGCCGCGGTCGCACCGTGCCGTTCCACCGTCACGTCGTTCGTCGTCATCCCGGTCCCCTCCCGTGTTCGGGACCAACGGCCGTACCCGCGCCCCGCCGTCGCACTCTACGATGCGGACGACGTTGCGATCCGGGGGGGTTCACGCACCATGAAGTTCGGCATCTTCTACGAGCACCAGCTCCCACGTCCGTGGACGGCGGACAGCGAGTACGAACTGTTCAACAACTCGCTCGACCAGATCGAGCTCGCCGACAGGCTCGGCTACCACTACGCATGGGAGGTCGAGCACCACTTCCTCGAGGAGTACTCGCACTCCGCGGCACCCGAGGTGTTCCTCGCTGCGGCATCGCAGCGGACGAAGCAGATCCGTCTCGGACACGGCATCGTGCAGCTCACGACGAACCACCCGGCCCGGGTCGCCGAGCGTGTCTCGACCCTCGACCTGCTCTCGCACGGCCGGGTGGAGCTCGGCATCGGCGAGGGTTCCTCCGTCACCGAGCTGCACCCCTTCGACCGCCGCTTCCGCGACAAGCGGGCCATCTGGGAGGACGCCGTCCGCTGTCTCATGCCCATGTTCAGCGAGCACAACTGGGAGTACCACGGCGAGTTCTTCGACTTCCCGGCTCGCAACGTGCTGCCGAAGCCCCGGCAGAAGCCGCATCCGCCGCTGTGGGTGGCCTGCAGCCAGCTCGAGACCATCGAGTACGCCGGCCGCTGCGGGATGGGCGCACTCGGCTTCAGCTTCGTGTCCGCCGAGGCGGCGCAGGCGTGGGTGCACGCCTACTACAACTCGTTCCTGAAGCGACAGCAGAAGCTCGCCGACTACGCCACGAACCCGAACATCGCCGTGGTCGCTCCGTTCATGTGCTGCGAGACCGAGGAGGAGGCGGTGCGGCGTGCCGACGGTTCGACCTTCTTCCAGTTCGCGCTGCGCTTCTACAACACCCACGGTCCGGTCGAGCCGAACTCGATCAGCCTCTGGGACGAGTACCAGGCGTGGCGATCGACGCCGGAGGGCGAGCGCGCCGGTCGGGCCCGGGCGATGATCGGGACGCCGGAGCAGCTCCGGGAGCGGCTGCGGAAGTTCGAGGCGTCGAACATCGACCAGGTGATCCTGCTGAACCAGGCGGGGAAGAACACGCACGAGGACATCTGCTCCTCGCTCGAACTGTTCGCCCGCGAGGTCATGCCCGAGTTCGTCGAGCGCGAACCGGAGCACCAGGCATGGAAGGCGAAGGTGCTCGCGGGCGAGATCGAGCTCGCCGAGGTCGACACCGAGGCGTACCGGCTCATCACGAACCAGACACCGTCGACGAAGGCGAAGGTCCTCGAATCGGCGGGGGTCGCCGACACGGTCGCCTCGATGGGTGGATTCGCCGGATCCTGACCCGACGGGGTGCACCTTCCGGGCCGAACCCTGATACCCCAGGGGGTATACACTGTGCCCATGTTCTTCCAGCAGTACTACCTCGCCTGCCTGAGCCACGCGTCCTACCTCGTCGGCGACCGCACGACGGGGCGGGCGGTCGTCGTCGACCCCCAGCGGGACATCGCGCAGTACCTCGCCGACGCCGAGGCGAACGGCCTCCGGATCGAGGCGGTCGTCGAGACCCACTTCCACGCCGACTTCCTGTCCGGCCACCTCGAGCTCGCCGAGGCGACCGGTGCGGAGATCCGCTACGGCGAAGCCGCCGTCGGCATCGCCGAGTTCCCGATCCGTCCGCTCGCCGACGGTGAGCGGATCGTGCTCGGCGACGTCGTCCTCGAGGCACGGGCGACGCCGGGACACACGCCGGAATCGATCAGCATCGTCGTCTACGAACACGCCGACGACACCGTGCCCTACGGCGTACTCACCGGGGACACCCTCTTCATCGGCGACGTGGGTCGGCCCGACCTGCTCACCTCAGTCGGCGTGAGCGGCGACGAGCTCGCCCGCAGCCTGTACCGGTCGCTGCACGACAAGCTGCTGACGCTGCCCGACGACACCCGGGTGTTCCCCGCCCACGGTGCCGGCTCGGCCTGCGGCAAGAACCTGTCGACCGAGACCACCTCGACGATGGGTGAGCAGCGGCGCACGAACTACGCCCTGCAACCGATGAGCGAAGAGGCGTTCGTGGCGGCGGTCACCGAGGGGCAGCCCGCCGCGCCGTTGTACTTCGCGTTCTCGGCCGCACGGAACAAGCAGGCCCGACCCCTCCTCGAGGAGGATCACGCCCCGGTCGCCATCCCGCTCGAGGAGGTGCTGCGGCTGCAGGCCGCCGGCGCCCTCGTCCTCGACACGCGGCCGCCCGCCGACTTCGCGCTCGGCCATCTGCGCGGTTCGGTGAACGTGGGCCTCGAAGGGCGCTTCGCCGAGTACGCCGGTGACGTGATCCGGCCCGACCAGGCGGTCGTCGTCGTCGGCGAGGACGGCACGGAGACCGAGGCGAAGGTCCGCCTCGCGCGGATCGGGTTCGACCGGGTGCTCGGCGCGCTCGCCGACCCCATTGCGTCGTTCCTCCGTCGGCCCGACCTCGTCGAGCAGTCGGCACGCATCAGCGCCACCGAACTCGCGGCGCGCAGCAGCGAACTCGACCGCCTGCAGGTCGTCGACATCCGCAACGAGGGCGAGGCACGGCTCGGCATGATCCCCGGCGCCGTCGTCATCCCGCTCGCCCGGCTCCTCGCCCGCCTCGACGAGCTCGACCGGGGCGCGCCGACGGTCGTGCACTGCGCCGGTGGCTACCGGTCCTCCATCGGGACGAGCGTGCTGCGGGCCAACGGGTTCACCGACGTCTCCGACCTCCTCGGCGGCTACGCGGCCTGGGCCGCTGCCGAGCTCCCCACCACGACCTTCACACCCGCCGCCGGCTGACCGGTGGAGGAGTTCCGCGGGCTCATCGCCTCGCCACTCGGGTTCCTCATCGGTGTGTCCCTCGGCGCGCTCGGCGGCGGCGGGTCGATCCTCGCCGTCCCCGCGCTCGTCTACGCCGCCGGGCAGCAGCCCCGCGCCGCGACCACGACCTCGCTCCTCGTCGTCGGGCTGACGGCGCTCAGCAGCATGGTCACCCACCTGCGCGCCGGACGCGTGCGCGTGGGCACCGGGATCGTGTTCGCCGCCGTCGGTACAGCGGGGTCGACCCTCGGCACGATGCTCAACCGGTCCGTCGACCCGCAGGTGCTCCTCCTTGCGTTCGCCGGCGTGATGGTCATCGCCGCCTGGCGCATGTGGGTGGGCAACAAGAAGCTGGGGGCGGGCGCCGCGCCGGACCCCACCGGGACGCAGTGGACCACGGAGACGATCACGAAGATCGTGATCGCCGGCAGCTTCGTCGGGTTCCTCACCGGGTTCTTCGGCGTGGGCGGCGGGTTCGTGATCGTGCCTGCGCTCGTCCTCGCACTCCGGCTCCCGATGCCCGAGGCGGTCGGCACCTCGCTGCTCGTCATCGGACTCAACTCGGCGTACGCCTTCGCCGGGCGCGTCGGCACCGTCGGCGTCGAGTGGCGGGTCGCGCTGCCGTTCCTCGTCGCCGGTCTGCTCGGCTCGGCGGTCGGCAAGCGGATCGCCGACCACCTGCCCGCCGCCACGCTCACCCGGGCGTTCGTCGGGCTGCTCGTCGCCGTGGCGGTCTACACCGCCACGAGGTCGGCGTTCGCGCTCCTCGGCTGAGCACCCCGGCGACCGCGGCGTCAGCCGGCGGCGACCGCCTCGTGGTCGAGGTACTCGGCGAACTTCTCGAGCGCCGCACGTCGCCGCGTCGGGACGTGCTCGGTCGGCACGTCGCTCGCCCGGTACCGCTTGAGGAGCTGGCGGGCGACGGTCACCCGGTGCACCTCGTCGGGGCCGTCGTAGATGCGCGCGGCACGCGCCGACCGGTACATCTGCTCGAGCGGGAGGTCGGTCGTGTACCCGAGCGAACCGTGGATCTGGATCGCACGGTCGATCACCTCGTAGAGCACCTTCGCACCCCAGAACTTGATGACCGCGATCTCGGTCCGGGCGTCGGAGTAGTGCCGACCAGCGTCGTGCAACCGGTCCATCGTCCACGCCGCCTGCAACGTGAGCAGCCGTGCCGCCTGCATGTCGGCGTAGGAGTCCGCGATCCACTGCTGGATCATCTGCTTGTCGGCGAGGACGGACCCGTGGCTGTAGCGCGACAGCGCGCGCTCGCACAGCATGTCGAACGCCCGCTGCGACTGGCCGAGCCAGCGCATCGCGTGGTGGATCCGGCCCGGGCCGAGGCGCTTCTGCGCGAGGGCGAACCCCTGACCGACACCGTCGGGGAACCCGCCCACGACGCTGTCGAGCGGGACGCGGACGTTGTCGTAGACGATCTCGGCGTGACCACCCGGTTCGCCCGTGCGATGGTCCGGGTGACTCATCGTCGGGACGTCCCGCAGGATGTCCACCCCCGGCGTGCCCTTCGGGACGAGGATCATCGAGAACGCCTTGTACGGACCGACCTCGGCGGGATCGGCGGTCCGGCACATGACGATGAGCAGCTCGGCGATCGATGCGTTCGAGCTGAACCACTTGTGACCGTTGATCACCCACTCGTCGCCGTCACGCACCGCGGTCGTGGACAGCAGGGTCGGATCGGCACCCGCACCTGGTTCGGTCATCGAGAAACAGCTGCGGAACTTGCCGTCGAGGAGCGGCTGCATCCACCGCTCCTTCTGCTCGGGCGTCCCGCCGACGGCGAGCAGCTCGGCATTGCCCGAGTCGGGGGCGTTGTTGCCGAAGATCGCCGGCGCGTAGGCGCACGCGCCGAGGATCTCGTGCATCAGACCGAGCTTCACCTGGCCGAACCCGAGGCCGCCCATGTCGGGCGGGAGGTGAGCGGCCCACAGCCCCTGCCGCTTGACCTCCTCCTTCAGCGGTGCGGTCACCGCGGCGAAGCGTTCCTGCCCACCCGGTCCACGCCAGTGGTCCTCGAGGGTCTCGAGCGGGATGATCTCGTCCCGCACGAAGCCGCGCATCCACGCGAGCTTTTCCTCGAACTCCGGCTCGGTCTGGAAATCCCACGCCATGTCGCCCCCCGGCGGTCCTGTGTGCCCGGGTCGCACGCTACCCCTGCGACGGTGCGAAGATCGGGCCGTGCCCGACGCCGACGAACCCGTGGCGACCCCGCTCCGACTCCGACCAGCGGCACGGGCGTTGATCGTCGACCCGGACGACCACGTCCTCCTCGTCCGCTTCGACATGCCGGGTCGGCACGTGTGGGCGACGCCGGGCGGCGGGATCGAGGCCGGTGAGACCGTCGAGACCGCCCTCCGACGGGAGCTCGTCGAGGAGGTCGGGCTGCACGACCCCGAGATCGGCCCGCACCTGTGGACACGCACGATCCTGCGCCCGATGCCCGACCACGGCTGGGACGGTCAGCGTGACACCGTCCACCTCGTGCGCACCGCCCGGTTCGAGCCCACCCCGGCGCTCACCTGGGAACAGCTCCGCGCCGAGTTCGTGGGGGCCATCGCCTGGTGGCACGTGGACGAACTCGCCGGACGACTCGGCGACGCCGTGCGCACCGCACCGGTCGCACTCGTCGACGCCATCCGGTCCGTGCTCCGTGACGGTCCGCCCGCCGTGCCGTTCCACTTCGACCGCTGAGTCGCCCGTCGTCGCCGCGGCCCGACCGCTACGGTGCGGCCATGGGCCCGACCACGCTCGCCGAGATCGACATCGTCGACTCCCTCCCGCCGATCCGCTCCGACGTCGACGACGCCCGCGCCGACCTCGACCGCTACGGCGTCACCCGCATCGCGCACGCGCTCGACGCCGACACGGTCGCTGCGCTGCGCCGCCGCACCGAGGAACAGGCCGCCGCCGAGGAGGAGGCCGGGATCGCGTTCCACGACGCCGGTGGCGCGAACCAGCGGCTGTGGAACCTGCCGTCGAAGGGGCGCGTGTACCGCGACCTCCTCACCCACCCGCTCGTGCGCACCCTGGCGAGGCACGTCCTCGAGGGCGACTACTGCCTGTCGAGCCATACGGCGAACATCGCCGGCCCGGGCGGCGAGGCGATGGTCCTCCACTCCGACCAGGGCTACGCACCGCGGCATCTCCCCATCGCGCTCGCGGTGAACTTCATGTGGATGGTGTCGGACTTCACGGAGGAGAACGGGGCGACGCGGGTCATCCCCGGCTCACACCGACTCCTCGCCGAACCGCCGCGCAGCACCGACGTGCCGACGCTCGCCGGCACCGGACCCGCCGGCACGGTGCTCGTCTTCGACGGTCGTATCTGGCACGGCACGGGCGCGAACACCACGGCCGACGAACGCCGGACCGGTGTCCTCACCTACTTCTGCCGGCCGTGGCTGCGGCCACAGGAGAACTTCACCGTCTCCACCCACCCCGACGCCCTCGCCGACATGGACGACGAGTGCCGGACCCTCCTCGGGTTCCGGGTGTGGCGCACCCTCGGCGGGGTGCAGGGCCCCTGGGGAGCGGGGACGCACGACATGTTGGCGTTCCGTACCTCCGGCATGATCGACCGGGACGCCCCGCGCGTCGGTGAACTGCGGCGGACGGGCGCCTGACCCGGCGATCGGCCACAATCGCAGCCATGGCCGAGATCTCCGACTTCACCCGCATCCGCTACGACCGTCCGGTGGACGGTGTCGCCCGTGTCACCCTCGCGCGCCCCGAGGCGGCGAACGCGCAGGACCGGCGGATGCTCTACGAACTCAACGACGCCTTCGACATCGCGAGTCGCGACGACGACGTGCGCGTCATCGTGCTCGCCGCGGACGGGCGCCACTTCTCCTCCGGGCACGACCTGCGCGACACCGAGTCGCTGACCGCGTTCAACACGGTCGGGCCCTACGGCACCTTCGACGCCCCGGGCCAGGAGGGCTACATGGCGGCGGAGCAGGAGTACTACCTCGGCTTCTGCTGGCGCTGGCGCAACCTGCCCAAGCCGACGATCGTCGCCGTGCAGGGCAAGGTCATCGCCGGCGGCCTCATGCTCGTGTGGCCCTTCGACATCGTCATCGCCGCCGACGACGCGACGTTCGCCGATCCGGTCGTCGCGTTCGGGGTGAACGGCCACGAGTACTTCACCCACCCCTTCGAGGTCGGTTCCCGCAAGGCGAAGCAGATGCTGTTCACCGGCGAGGCGATGACCGCCGCCGAGGCGCACCGTCTCGGCATGGTGAACGAGGTCGTCGCACGCGACGACCTCGAGTCCTTCACCCTCGACATGGCCGGCCGCATCGCCCAGCAGCCGCTAATGGGTCTGAAGCTCGCCAAGATGAGCGTGAACCAGGCGCAGGAGAACATGGGCATGTGGAACTCCATCCAGGCCGCGTTCGGGCTGCACCACCTCGGCCACTCCCACAACTCGCAGCGCTTCGGGATGATCGTCGACCCGTCGGGCGCCGAGCGGATCCGGGCGCAGGCGAAGCGCTGAGCGGGCGCGCGTCTCAGGCGCGCAGCGCGTCGCGGAGGTTCCCGAGGGAGGCCTCGGCGAACGCGACCATGTTCGCCGTGCGATCGGCGGACCCGGTCCGGAGGTGACGGGTCCGGGCGACACCGTCCGGCCCGACGGCGGCGACCCAACCGTGCCCGGGCGGATCCCCGTAGGGGTTGCCGTCCGGGCCGGTCGCGCCCGTCTCCCCGATCCCCCAGTCGGCGTCGAGACGGAGGCGGATCGCCGTCGCCTGGTACCGCGCGAACTCCTCGGTCGCGCCACGCATCCCCTTCGGTGCCTCGATCGCACCACCGAGCAGCGCCCGCGACGCGGCGAGCGTGTACACGACCGCACCGCCGACGAAGAACGCCGAACAGCCCGGCACCGCGACGAGCGCCGCAGCAGCGAGGCCGCCGACCGCCGACTCGCACACCGCCACCGTCGCTCCCTGCGCCCGCAGGAGGCCGCCCACCTCGACGCCGAGCGCCGCCAGGGTCGGCGGGAGCGCCGCGGCGTCGGTCATCCGGCGGTGACCTCGGCCTCGAGGACCGCTGCGAAGCGCGCCAACGCCTGCTCCCGCAACGTCGGGAGGTGGCCGGTCGGGAACATGCCGGGCGCCGGTGCGTACTCCGAGAGCACGAGCCGGGCGAGCGTCGCCTTGTGGACCTCGGTCGGGCCGTCGGCGAGCCCCATGTGGA
>CAYVOK010000025.1:30776-41987 GCA_964453335.1 uncultured Acidimicrobiaceae bacterium | reverse complement strand
TTCAGCCAGTCCGACCGCCGGGACGAGATGCGCTTCGATCTCGGCCTCGCCACCGGGTCTCGTCCCGTCGCCGTGCGCACGGTGGGCGAGCTCATCCTCGATCACCTTCCCGCCGACGACCCCAACCGCCGGGTCGCAGAACGACTCCGCACGAGCACGCTCGACCTCGCCGGACAGCTCACCGGCTCGATCGATCTCGTCACGCGGCTCGGTGCGCCGCAGCGCTTCGTCATCGTCGACTACAAGACGAACGACCTGACCCGCGCCTCCGGCACCCTCCCCGACGGCGAGCGCCCGTACATGGCGCATCGGCTCCCCGTCGCGATGGCCGAGCACGACTACCAGCTCCAGGCTCTGCTCTACAGCGTGGCGTTGCACCGGTTCCTGCGTCTGCGCCTTGCCGGGTACGACCCGGGAACCCATCTCGGGGGTATCGCCTACCTGTTCGTCCGCGGCATGGTCGGCCCGGACACGCCGATGGTCGACGGCGTGCCCGACGGCGTCTTCTGCTGGCGACCGCCGGCCGCACTCGTCACCGATCTGAGCGATCTCCTCGCCGGCGGTACGGAGGGTGGAACCCGATGACCGGCACGATGCCCACCCCGCTGATCCCGCCCTCGGTCGACGAACTACGGCCGTACCTCGTGGCACGACACATCGATGCCGCCGGCGTCCATCTCGCCGCGACGCTCGCCCGCCTCGCCCCGGCCACACCGACCTCCGTGCTCCTCGCAGCAGCACTCCTGCTCCGCAGGGTTCGCCTCGGGCACTCCTGCATGACGCTCGCCGAGGCGCTACACCTCACCCCCGTCGACGACGAGGCGACCGAGGACGCGCTCGCCGTGGGTCCGGTGTGGCCGGACCTCGCACGGTGGGAGGCCGAGCTGCGTGCGTCGGATCTCGTCACCGTGCTGCCGACGGACGACCCTGCGACGTCGCCCCTCGTGACCATGCGGCCGATCGTCCTCGAGAACGGACGCATCAGCCTGCACCGCTACTGGTGCCACGAGGCCACTGTCGCCGAACGTCTCAGCAGCGCAGCGACCGAGCCCGCCGCCGTCGCCGACGACGGGTCGATCGATGCAACGATCACGAGACTCCTCCCCGACGGCGGCGCGCAGGCCGACGCTGTGGGCACCGCCCTGCGCCGACGCCTCACCGTCCTCGCCGGCGGTCCGGGTACCGGGAAGACGTACACGGTGGCGCGTATCCTCGCCGCCCTGTTCGAGCTCGACCCCGTACTGCTCCCCCAGGCCGTCGCGATCGCCGCCCCGACGGGCAAGGCCGCGGCGCGGTTGACGGAGTCGGTGCGCCAGGCCGTCGGGGGTCTCGGCGATGTCGTGCAGCCCTCGACCATCGAGGCGCTCGCGGCCCTCACCGGCACCACGATCCACCGTCTCCTCGGCAGTCGTGGCGGCACGTCGGTCACCTACGACCGCCAGCACCCGCTCCCCCACCGCGTCGTCGTGGTCGACGAGACCTCCATGGTCGACCTCCCGCTCATGGCCCGCCTGCTCGACGCGCTCCGGCCCGACGCACGGCTGATCCTCGTCGGCGATCCCGACCAGCTCACCAGCGTCGAGGTGGGCACGGTGCTCGGGGACATCGTCGGAGCTCGAGGTGGGTCCGACGGTCCCGCGGTCGATTCGGCGCCCCTGCGGTCCTCGGTGATCCGCCTCGTCCGCGGCCATCGTTTCAGCGCCGACTCTGCGATCGCGGCACTCGCCGACGCGATCCGCGCCGGCGACGTCGACGAGGTCGACCGGGTGCTCGACGCAGGCGGCGACGTCCGCTTCGTCGATCTCGCCGAGCCCCGGGCGCGCACCGCGCTCGAGGCCGAGGTCGTCGGGGCCGCCCGGGCGGTCCTCGACGCAGCACGGAACGGCACGCCCGCCGACAGAGCGACAGCCCAGCGCGCGCTGAAGGTCCTCTCGGCCACCCACCACGGTGAGGTCGGCGTCGACGCATGGCGGGAGCGCGTCGAGTCCGCGCTGCACGTACGCCGCGGTGACACGTGGTACGTCGGTCGACCGGTGATGATCACGAAGAACGACCGTGGCACCGGCCTGTTCAACGGCGACACCGGGGTCACCGTCGAGGTCGACGGCAGGCGCCTCGTGGCGATCGACGACCCGTCGACGGAGCGGCTCGTCCGCACGGTGAACCTCCCCGATGTCGCCACGTGGTGGTCGATGACGATCCACAAGTCGCAGGGTTCGGAGTTCGACCACGTCGTCGTCTGCTTCGACAGCCCGCGGGTGGAGATGCTCTCGAGGGAACTGCTCTACACCGCCGTCACCCGTGCCCGGCAACGGCTCACCCTCGTCGGCGATCGCGCACGGATCGGGGATGCCATCGGGCGCCCGGTGGCACGGGCTTCCGGCCTCGGTGACCGCTTGTGGTCGCCCCGAACCGACGCGCCCACCCGGCGTGTCAGGCCTGGGCGCTGACCAGGAAGTCGTCGGCGGGTGCGGTCCGGCAGCGCCGCCGCAGTTCACCGAACGTGCCCGGGAAGAACGACACGATCCGCCCGGTCGCGTCCCGGTAGAAGTTCGGGCAGTCCCCTGTCCAGCTCATGCGTCCGAGCCGCCGTTGGATCTCGACGTTGTACTGCTCTGTGACATCGGGTCGGACCTCGAGGCTGCGCAGCTCCTCGGTCACGATCCGTGTCGTCTGGCGGGCGATGAACTCCGCAGCGATCTCCGCGGTGAGGAAGAACGGCCCGTAGCCGCTCGATCCGTTCACCCCGCCGACGACGAAGTAGTTCGGGAACCCGGGCACGACGATCCCGAGGTACGCCTCCGGCCGGGCCGCCATCGCCGCGCGGAACGACCGTCCGTCGGGCGCGACGACGTCGACGTTCGGTCGACCGTCCTCCCGTGCGCCGAGCCGGTAGCCGGTGCAGAACACGACCACGTCGGCCGGGATCTCATCGCCTCCGGCCTCGATCACACCGGTCTCGCTCAGACCGGTGACCGCCCTCGGCACGAGCCGGACGTGTGGTCGGGCAAGCGCCGGGTAGTAGTCGTCCGACACCAGGATCCGCTTGCAGCCCGGGTCGAAATCCGGGGTGAGCGCTGCACGGAGTCCCGGATCCGAGATGTGGCGGTGCATGTTGGCCAGCGCCGTCGACCGGAGCTCCTCGACGGCATCGGGTCGGCGGTCGAACACCCGGTGCCAGAGCAGCGACTCGCGGTAGAGGGTCCGCCAATGTCGGCGCCGTGCCACATCGTCGCCGAACGAATCCAGCGTCGCCTCGTCGTACGCGGCGTCCGCACGCGGCACCACCCAGTTCGGTGTCCGGGCGTACACCGTTACCGACGCAGCGACCTCGGCCACGGCGGGTACGACCTGCACGGCGCTCGCCGCACTCCCGACGACGGCGACGGACCGCCCCGCCAACGACACGTCGTGGCGCCACCGCGACGCGTGCCACCACGGCCCGCCGAAGCGGTCGAGGCCGTCGATCCGGGGAATCGAGGGTGCGGTCAGTCCGCCGGTAGCCGACACGAGCACCCGATGCTGCGCGGTCGTCCCGTCCGCGAGCTCGACGGTCCACATCCCCGCCACAGCATCGAAGGTCGCCCGCTCGACCGTCGTCGCGAACCGGATCCGTTCCCGCAGTCCCCACCGGTCGGCGCAGGAGCGCAGGTACGCCGCGATCTCCGCCCCGGTCGCGTACCGGTGCGACCAGGCGGGATTCGGGTCGGCCGTGTAGCTGAACAGGTGCGACGGGATATCGCAGCGCAGACCGGGATAGTCCGTCGTGTGCCACAGACCACCGACGTCGTCGTTGCGGTCGTAGAGGACCACGTCGTCGATGCCCGCCGCCCGCAACGCCATCCCGACAGCGATCCCGGCGACCCCGGCGCCGAGCACGCCGACCGTGGTCACGTGCGACCGCGAGCTGCGCCCTGTCGACCGGCGCTGCGCGGGTAGAGGACGAACACGATGACGGCGAGCGTGACCGCCACGCCGAAGAACGTCCACCACACCCGGTCGTACGCGGCGAGGACGTCGGGGCGGTCGGCGTCACCGATGATTGCGATCGCGATCGCCACACCGAGTGCACCGGAGATGTTCCGGACGGTGTTGAACGACGCGTTCACCTCGGCGTAGTAGTCCGCCCCGACCCGGGAGAGCACCCCCGAGTTCAGCGGCGGCTGGGTCATCGCCCAACCCCCGCCGGCGAGGGCACATGCAGCGAACGCACCCGTCAGGTAGTTCGGCACGGCCGAGAGCGTCACGATCGGGAGCGCCATCGCGACGACCGTCACGACCGCACCGGTCCGCACGATCGTCTCGTGCCCCCGTTTCTCGGCGACGCGTCCGCCGAGCGTGGTGAGGATCCCCGACAGCACCGGTCCGGGCATGAGCGCGAACCCGGTCTGCACGGCGTCGTAGTCCCACACCCGTGCGAACCACAGCGGCCACACGAGCCAGGTGCCCATACCTGCGAGGTTCAGCACGAAGTTCGCCAGGTTCGCGACCCAGACCGGCCTGATCCGGAACACGGCGAGGTTCAGCAGCGGTTCGGGGTGCCGGGCGCAACGGATGAGGAACAGTGGGCTGAGCACGGCGATGCCGACGTACGCCCCGAGCACCGCCGGCGCCGTCCAGCCGAGCGCCGGACCCTGCCCTGCGGCGAACACCATCGACGCGATCGCTGCGGTCCCCACGACCACCCCGGCCCAGTCGAGTCGTCCGTGCGGTCCGTCTGCGCTCGACTCCCCGATCGCCCGCCAGCCGCCGACGAGGGCGAGGAGCGCGATCGGTGTCGACAGCGCGAACAGCACCCGCCAACTGGTCACCGCGAGCACGAACGCGGACAGCGCCGGCGCGGCGGCCGACGCGATCGGCCCGCACGCCGCCCAGACCGCCACCGCCGTGTAGTGGCGTTCCTTCGGGAACTCCGGGAGCACAGCGGCGAGCGACGACGGGAGGATCAGCGCGCCGCCGATCGCGGTCACGAACCGTGCGCCGATGAGGAAGGCAGCGAACGGCGCGAACGCGGACAGCAGCGACCCGACGGCGAAGATCCCGAGCCCGATGCGGAACACCCGCCGTCGGCCGACGCGGTCCGCGAGGCGTCCGGAGACGGGCAGCAGGCTCGCGAGGCCGATGAAGAACACCGACGCCACCCACGACAACGTCGTCGGTCGTGCGGAGGAGAACGTGTCGGAGATCCGGCCGAACGCCAGGTTCGTCGCGGTCGTGTTGAACGACATCAGGGAGTAGCCGAGCCCGCTGACGGCGAGCGCCTTCCAGGCGCGCCGCGGGATCGGAGCCCGTGCCACCCCTGCAGCATCCGCTGTCGTCATCGTCACCCCCGGCCCGGGGAACGGTAGCGGTCGGAGCGCCGTGGCGGTGGTCCCCCGCGACGTTCCCGGTGGTCGGGCCGCGTTCAGCCGATGCCGATGTCCCGACGGGCGAAACGGAACGCACCGACGACGGTCACGGCGAGCGACGTCGCCGCGAGCGACGCGAACCCGACGGGGACGTCCCGGGAAATGGGCCCGTTGACGATCGCCTGCGTGAACGGCGAGAGCGGTCGCCACGGCTCGACGGCGTCGACGAGCGCGCCGACGACGTGGAGCACGTACCCGGCCACCGCGACCGTCCCGGCGACGACGAGGGCCCGGGTGCGCCGACCAGTCGCGGCGCCGGCAGCGAGGGCGAGCAGCCCGTGGAGGACGCCGAGCAGCACCATCGCCGCCGAACCGACTGTGAGCGCCACGAGGTCGACGTCGAGGTCGACGATCGGTCCGAGGATCGCGATCGAGCACCACAGCGCGCCGCCGAGCGCGACCACACCGGCGGTGAGACCGGCCGCCTTCTCGACGAGCACCCGTGCCCGTGACGGTCGACCGAGGAGCACGACGTCGAGCAGGCCGTCCTGTTCCTCACCGGCGATCGCCCTGGCCCCCCGCCCGACGGCGGCGAGGAGGAACATCGCCGGGAGGACGATGCTGAACAGTTCGACGTCGAGGTAGCCGGTCCCGCTCGCCATGGCGTCGATGTCGAACAGTTCGCGCATGGCCTCGGGGTAGGCCTCGAGGAGTTCGGTGTCGTACACGTCCCGGACCGACGGCCACAGTCCCGCCATGATCCCGACGAGGAGCACGATCCCGCTCCCCCACCCGAGCAGGCCACGTCGACCGTCGCGCATCGTCGACCGGAACACGGTGGCACCCATTCAGGTCGTCCCTTCGTAGTGCTCGAGGAAGATCTCACCGAGGTCGACCTCGTGGGAGACGAGATCGACCACGTCGTGGTGGCCGAGAACCCGCACGAGGTCGACGGTCGATCCCTCGACGGTGACCCGTACCGTGCCGTCGCCGGCTGCGACCTCGACGACGCCCGGGGTCCTCCGGAGCTCGTCGAGGGGTGCCGGTCCGTCGAAGCGCAGGTCGATGTGGCGGCGGGTCCGCGCCTCGAGGCGTGCGACGGTGTCGACGACCACCAATCGTCCGGCTCGGACGATGGCGACCACGTCGGCGACTGCGTCGACCTCGGACAGCACGTGCGAGGACAGGACGACGGTGCGCCCCGCTGCGGTCGTCTCGCGGAGCATCGTGAGGAAGGTCCGTTGCACGATCGGGTCGAGGCCGGTCGTCGGTTCGTCGAGGACCAGGACCGCCGGGTCGTGCTGGAAGGCCTGGATGATCCCGATCTTCTGCCGGTTGCCGTGCGACAGCGATCCGATGCGTCGGTCGAGGTCGATGCCGAGCCGTTCGGCGAGTCGGTCGGCGGCACCGGTCCCTGCGCAGCCCCGCAGGGCGGCCAGGTCGTCGAGGTACCGCCGTCCGGTGAGGGCGGCCGGGGCGCGGAAGTCGCCGGCGAGGTACCCGATCCGGGTCCGGATCCGTGCGTGGTCGCGACCGACGTCGTGGCCGAGCACCTCCGCCGTTCCTGCACTGGGCCGCAGCAGGCCCACGAGGAGCCGCAGCGTGGTCGACTTCCCGGCCCCGTTCGGTCCGAGGTACCCGAAGGTGCATCCCGCCGGGATGTCGAGGTCGAGGTCGGCGAGCGCCGTCGTGGCACCGAAGCGTTTGGTCAGACCCCGGGTGCGGACCGCGACGTCGGTGCTCACCGGCGCGCACCGACGTGACGGGGGGAACGGTCGCCGGACAGACTGCGACCATGATCGATCCCGTCCTCAAGCGCTGTCTCGGTCAGATGATGAAGGGGGTCGAGATCGTCGGCGCCCATCACGACGGTGTCACCCGGGCGTTCTGCAGCCACTGGGTCTCCCAGGTCGCGTTCGAGGAACCGATCGTGATGGCCAGCGTCTCCCCACGCCACGACACGTACCCGCTCATGGTCGACAGCGGTGAGTTCACCGTGTCGATGCTCGCGGGCGACCAGGTCGACGTCGGCCAGTACTTCAGCTACCCGGGCCGGAAGTTCCGCCACATCGCGGACGAGTACCTCGAGACGATCCCGGGCACGTCGCTCCCCGTCGTGCGCAACTGCATCGCCTGGCTCCGCTGTCGCACGTTCGAGATCACGAGGGTCGCCGACCACGACCTGTTTTTCGCCCGTGTCGAGGAGGTCGGAAACGGCCGATTGCGTGAGGCCCCGCTGCTGTACTCCTCGAGGCTCGGTTGGCGCATCGCGGGCGACAAGGCGCGTGAGCCGGGGCGCAGCATCCGCGACGAGCTGCTCGAACGCCTCGCGGCCGCAGGGTTCGACGCTGCGGACGACGAGGCCGAGGGCGACGACGCGTGACCGACGCGACCCCTCGCAACCCACCGGTCACGGACTGGGCGCAGGAGTACGACCTGCGCGATCCCGCCTATGTGACCGCCCCCTACGACATCTGGCGCGACCTCCGGGGGCGTTGCCCGGTCGCGACCACGGACCGTCTCGGCGGGTCGGTGCTGCCGACCCGGTACGACGACGTCGTCGCCGTCGCGCACGACACGGCGACGTTCTCCTCCGTGGACACGGCGGTCTTCCCCCGCCCGCCGGGGTCGTCACCCTTCGTCGCCCCACCGATCACGAGCGATCCGCCGTTCCACGCCGAGGCCCGTCGGATCCTGCTCCCCCGTTTCGGTCTCGCGGCGGTCGCCCGGCTCGAGGCCCGCACCCGGGAGATCGTCGCCGATCTGCTCGACAGGCTCGAGGGCCGTGACGTCGCCGACGCCGCTGCGGATTTCGCCGAGCACGTCCCCGTCCGGGTGATCGCCCACCTCCTCGGCATCCCCGAGGACGACGAGCCACGGTTCACCGACTGGGTGGTGCGGGTGCTGCAGGACACCGGCCCCGACACCGAGCGCACCAGGGCGACGGCGACCCGTGAGCTGCTCGACTACTTCGGCGCGGTCGTCGCCCGACGTCGCCTCGAGCCGGGCGACGACCTGGTGAGCGCACTCCTCGATGCGGAACTCGACGGGGCACCCCTGACCGACAAGCACCTGCAGGGCACCTGCGCCCTCCTGCTCCTCGCCGGTATCGACACGACGTGGAGCATGATCGCGTCGAGCCTGGCGCACCTGGCCCGCACACCCGCCGACCGGGACCGGCTCGTCGCCGACCCGTCGCTCCTGCCCCAGGCGTGCGAGGAGTTCCTGCGGGCGTTCGCCCCGGTCACCCAGGCGCGCATCGCCACCCGCGACGCCGAGATCGCCGGTTGCCCGGTCTCCGCGGGGAGCCGGGTGCTGCTCGTCTTCGGCGCGGCGAACCGTGATCCGGAGCACTTCGACCGGCCCGACGAGGTCGACATCGACCGCACCGAGAACCGCCACCTCGCGTTCGGGGTCGGCATCCACCGCTGCATCGGCTCGAACCTGGCGCGCATGGAACTCCAGGTCGCGATCGGCGCTTGGCTCGAACGCTTCCCCGGGTTCCACCTGCAGCCCGGCGCAGACGTCACCTGGACGGGTGAGCAGATCCGCAGCCCGCACCGGGTCCCGGTGCGGCTGCGCTGATCGTCCTCGGCTCAGGCGCGACCGAACACGTAGGGAGCGAGGCTCTCCTGCGCGTCCCGACGGAACCGGTGCCACCGTCCCCCGCCGTAGTAGGCGAGCGATCCGGGCTCGGCGTCGCCGTGGCCGTTGTAGTACGAGAGGCAGTCCCGTAGCGGGGCGGTGGCGATGTCCGCCTGCTTGCAGTGCTCTGCGTATTCCTGTTCCGACTCGGAGGTGACGTCGATGATGTCGGCACCGCGTTCCCGCATCTGCTGCAGCATCCAGACGGCGTAGTCACCGTGGGAGTCGATGGCGTCGGTGAAGTTGAAGCTGCCGCCACCGCCCTGGGGGCCGGTCATGATGAACAGGTTCGGGAAGCCCTGTGAGTGGATCCCGAGGAACGTCTTCGTGCCCTCGGCCTTCCACTTGTCGCTGAGACCCCGGCCGCCCCGTCCGACGATCATGTTGAACGTCGAGGTGGCCATCCACTGGAACCCGGTCGCGTAGATGAGCACGTCGAGGGGGTACTCGACCCCGTCGTGGACGACACCGCGCTCGTTGATCTCGCTCACGCCGGTGGGAGCGGTGTCGACGAGGTGCACGTGCGGCAGGTTGAAGGTGGGCAGGAACTCGTCGTGGAACGTCGGCCGCTTGCACCCGTAGGGGTAGTACGGCTTGAGCGCCGCCGCGGTCTTCGGGTCCTGCACGATGGCGTCGACGCGCGCCCGGATCTGCTCCATGATCCGGAAGTTCGTGTCGAGCTGGCGCTGCACGAGTTCCTCCATGGAGAGGTCACCCTCGTGCTTCTTGCGCTCCTTGTAGTCGTCGACCTTGCCCGACAGGTAGTCGTCGTTCGCCTTGATGGCGGTGCGTCCTTCGGCGATCCGGGCGAAGCGTTCCCGCCGCTTGCGGGCCCAGTTCTCCTCCTGGCTCCACGTGGCGATCTCCTCCTCGGAGGTCGCCCGCTGGTCGCGCACGTCGATGGTCGAGGGGGTGCGCTGGAACACGTACAGCTCGCCGGCGACCTTCGCGAGTTCGGGGATGACCTGCACGGCCGTCGCCCCGGTGCCGATGATGCCGACCCGCTTGCCCTTGAGGTCGACGTCGTAGTCCCAACGTGACGTGTGGAAGGACTGCCCTGCGAAGGTCTCCATGCCCGAGATCCGGGCGAGCTTCGGGGTGGTGAGAATGCCGTTCGCGAGGATCACGACGCGGGCGCGCATCGCGTCGCCGCGGTCGGTGTACACCGTCCAGCGGGCGGCGGTCTCGTCCCACTCGGTCCGTTCGACGGTGGTGTGGAACAGGCACTGGTCGTAGAAGCGGAACCTCTCCGCCATCTTCTGGCAGTACTCGAAGATCTCGAAGCCCGACGCGAACTTCATCGTCGGGAAGTAGCCCATCTCCTCGAGCAGAGGGAAGTAGCTGTAGGACTCGACGTCGCACGCGATGCCCGGGTACCGGTTCCAGTACCAGGTGCCGCCGACGTCGCCGCCCTTCTCGCAGAAGCGCACGTCGTCGAACCCGGCCTCGGACAGCTTGTGCCACAGCAGCAGGCCGGCGAACCCGGCGCCGACGACGAGGATGTCGCACTCGTCGGTGAGTGCCTCACGCTCGATGGGGGGTGCGGAGTGCACGTCCTTGAGGTAGCGGGCGAACTCGCCCTCCATCGGCATGTAGTCCGCCGCGCCGCGACGGGCCTCCTTGTACTGGAGGTACCGCTGCTGTTCCTCGGCGTTGAAGACGGCGCCGACGGGCTGGGGCGGCAGGGTCTTGAGCGTCTCGTCGTTCGTGACGCCGTAGCCGCCGCCGACGATGCGGTCCGACGCCTTCGCGGCGCGGGTGTCGAAGATCTTGCGGCCCGACTGCGGGTCGACGGTGATCGCTGCCATTGCTGGTCCTCCCCCGGCTCCCGGCCCCCCGACCGGTGCGTGCGCCGACCCTACCGCGGGCGACCCGGTCCCCGGGAAGCTGTCCCAGGGGGCCGGTACGATCCTTCGTGGAGGTCGTGCCATGTCCACCACGGTGTCCCCTGACGGTTACGACGTGATCGGTGACGTGCACGGGCACGCGACCCGCCTCACGGAACTGCTCCGCAAGCTCGGGTACGACGACGCGACGGGGGTGTTCCGGCATCCCGCCGGGCGGCGGGTCGTCTTCGTCGGCGACCTCATCGACCGGGGGAAGGAGCAGGTCCGGACGGTCGGGATCGCACGGGCGATGGTCGAGGCAGGAACTGCCCGGATGGTGCTCGGCAACCACGAGGTGAATGCCATCGCGTTCGCCACGCCGACCCACGACG